>CAKUWP010000004.1:0-106723 GCA_934699525.1 uncultured Bacilli bacterium | reverse complement strand
AAAAATCTCCTTTCGGCAACCGCCCTCTTTGTACACTTTTTGGCAGGCGGTTGTCTACTTAGAGATTAGCAGTGCAATTGTGGTAAGGGATGCTAATGTCGATATTCAAAATTCCGATGCTGGTAGCTTTGGGTATGGGATCGTCAGTTTCAAGACGCATTCTGTCAGTTTGGCTCAACACCAAGAGACAGGGAAAACGTGTCAGTTTCGTTTTGATGAACCGGCAAAAGAGATCCATGTTTTTGTGCCGAGCAAGCCTTTGAACCGCATGAAGGTCTATGTAACCAAAGGGAACACCTCCGTGGATTGCTATGTAGATGAAATTTCTGTTTCCTCTTCAAAGGGGAACGTATCCCTCAATACGTCTTCCTCTAGAATTGACATTACAACCCAATCCGGGAATATCGAGGCCATTGCTCCAGCGGATAACATCAATATCGCTTCTCAATCCGGAAACGTAAATTTGGAATTAACCCCAGAACAAGATGGGGCGATGAATATCAGTACGATGAAAGGGGACGTGAATATTAAGTTACATAATGCCCGTGCATCGATTGCCTGCGCCGTGATGAACGGGGGTTCCTCCATTTGCTCTGGATATGGCGAATACACGATGAGAGGCGGGATATCCGTGATGTCGGGGAATGTGAGGGTGAATTGACCAAAAGGAAAAATGTTTTATCCCGTTCCATTTGCTTGAAAGCTGAGAAAAAATCTTGTTCGCCGATGAGCTTATAAATATTCCTTTTCTTTTAGCAACTCTACAATATCTTTGCCTTTAATCCATACCTGCTGCTGATACATTTGAATTCCACATAACTGTAATGTCTTGTGCTTTGAATCTTGGCCGGTGCCTCTTAGGAAGAGCTTTTTATTGTCTCTGGATTTAGGGAAATTAATTTCCGTTTTCTTTGTGCCACAAGGATTAATGATTGGTTGCCCATCTTTCCCATTACAAAAGCTTTCTTTAAGTTCGCCATTAAAGATTGTCTTTCGAACCGTATCCCAAATATATTTTTGCGCGTATTCGTTGATGAATTTATCGTCGAAACTTAAAAGTTTAAATCCGACAAATTCGCTTTCCAGCAAATCTCCTGGTTTAGTTTCTTTGAATTGGATACATAGAAGTTTGTTGTTGGAAAAATATTCAAAAATTTGGGACTCCTCAAATGAAACCTCTTTGTCCAGCCACTCATCGAAATTAATTGTGAATAATTTTGTATCCTCGGTTCTACCATCTTTGTTTGAAAGAATGATCGTTTTGCCATAAATTCCCGATTTTCTAAAAACATCTAAAGAATTAATTGTCGCCGATTTGCCACCAAACATTCTTACTATCACCTTTTCGACGATGGATTTGTTTACCGTTCCATTTTTGCTGGTAGGAGGAATCTTAAATTCCTTGGCTAAATATTTAACTGTTTTTCCTTTGTATTTTGATGTTAGTTCGTGGCACGTTGCATTAAGCTCTGAAATGTTACAAATTTCCTCAACGTCTTGTTCGAGCCGCTTTTTGCTAAAATGTTCCTGAACAATAGTTGTTACCAGGGAACGCTTCAATCTAAATCTTGGGGAATTGGGCCACTTTGGAGCGGTATCGATGTACATCAATTTGTCTCTTAATTCGTGAGATAGCCTTGCATATTCTTCGTCGTTAAAACCTGGCTGAGAATGCAAATCATCTATGAAATCCCTGACCAATTGCCAGTCATTCTTAAGAATTTTTTCATCTCGGTTGCTGAACTTATAAAAATCATAGCCTCTTAAAAGGAATTTGGCATATTCGGCGGCGGTTACCGGTTTGTCGGATGAATATTCGTAATATACAAACAAAATCTTTTTGAGTTTGTGCCAAAATTTTGAATCGTAAAACGTTTCGTTAACGATTGTTTCTGGCGAAACACCCGTAACTGAAACCGGTTCCTTTGCTTCAAATTCGCCTTTTTTTGTTTTTGATACGCGAATACCGGTTGTTTTAACCTCAATTAATTGCCCGTCAACATCAATATCGGGTTCGGCTTTGTTGTCTGCGGGGAATCCTAAAACGGATTGTTCTACTACATCGCCAGCAATTCCGGTTACTTTAGGGTGCTCATTTGTTTTCTTAAAAACATGGTTGATGTCAACTTCGCCCAAGGTTTTTCCCATGGCTGAGTCTAATAATTCATAAAGCTCACGACTGGTAAATTTCCTATCTTTTCCCATGTCCCTTTTTTATCAAAAATGAAATTCGATGGCAAGATATTGTTTGGAGAGTCAATTCAAATAAATTATCTTAAGATATTTATTAGGGCGGAAAACGATCTTTACATTTTCAAATAGGCCAAGTAAAATAATTCGGGATTGCGAATAACAGTGCGATAAAAAGGCAAGGAACTTTGCTAGACGTCCTAAATCAAGAAATCCTGGAATATCTCAATTGCTTAGAAACCGAAAGATAACACCGCGTTCTAGGTGGTGAGAGGTGGTGTTACGAGAAAGAACCACAAAAGAACGGCATATGCTTTGCCGATTAGGAAAATGAAAGAGTGTTAATATGGACAAGACAGTTGTTGAATTATTTGCAGGTGTTGGAGGATTCCGTGTGGGATTTAACGATATCGAAGGATTTGATAAAAATGGAAAAGCCATTGAAAACGGACCATGGGATTTCGTGTGGGCGAATCAATGGGAACCATCGACGAAAACCCAGCATGCTTTCGATTGCTACAATACTAGATTTCCAGATGCAGAAAAAAATTCTAATATCAATATTTCAAAAGTTGACAGAACCGCTATTCCTGCTCACTCAGTGTTATGCGGCGGATTCCCCTGCCAAGATTATTCCGTTGCCCATTCGTTGAAAGGCGAAAAAGGAATTGAAGGCAAAAAAGGTGTTCTTTGGTGGGATATTAACGACATTTTAAAAGCGAAGAAACCGCCATTCGTTTTATTAGAAAATGTAGACAGACTATTAAAAGCGCCAGCCAAGCAAAGGGGCCAAGCATTTGGGATTATTCTTCGCTGTTTTGCTGATTTAGGCTACGGCGTTCAATGGAGAGTTATTAACGCCGCGGATTATGGACATCCGCAAAAAAGAAGAAGAACTTTTATTTTCGCGTTCCACAACACCACTAAATACTATCAGAAGTTCGAAAATAATAGCGACTTCTCTCAGAAGGACGTTCAAAAAGAAATGCTTTTTTCTTGTTTCCCGGCGTCGCTAGTTTGTTCGGAGGAAAATAAAATAACCGATATATCGAAGAAAAAATTTAAAACGGTTGTTGAGGTTTCAGATAAGTTTAAATTCGATTTTAATAACGCTGGCTTTATGCTGAATTACAAGATAATAACTGCAAAACTCAATGCAGTTTATGACGGAACAAGTAAAACTCTTAGGGATTGCTTAGATTGCCATAACGTTCCCGAATTTTGTTATAAAACGAACGTTAAGAAATTCGAATACTTAAAAGGCTCGAAAAAAATTGAAAGAATAGCCGCTAATGGGCACAAATACATATACTCGGAAGGGCCAATACCATTCCCGGATAAATTAGACGTCCCAGCTAGAACTATGCTAACGAGTGAAGGCACGGTCAATCGTTCGTCCCACATTATTCTTGATCCGATTACTAACAAATATCGAATTTTGACTCCAGTTGAATGTGAAAGAATTGATGAATTTCCTGATAACTGGACAAATACTGGAATGCCAGAAAAAAGACGTTATTTTATGATGGGCAACGCGTTAGTCTGTGGACTCATTAAAACAATAGCCAAAAACATCGAAAATTTGGTAGAACAAGAGGACTGACCTCCCATGTTCTCGATTGCGAAAGCATAATTGGCGGTGAAGAGGGAGGATTAACACATTTTTGTGTGATGGCTAAAAAGTTCGGGGGTCTCCACTATTTTTTCAGGAAAAAATAAATGAATATACATATCGATAATCAAAATATTCAGATTACGTTTTCTTCAAAAACAAATATTTTCAAATCTAAATCAGGAATTCAAAATGCCACTGTGAGTTTTTCCGGCAACGATAAAGTGATGGATGAGCCGAGAGGCTTTCTGAAATGCGTTAATGGCCAATGGGTATTTTATGGCTTATCCCAAATCGTGCCTAAAAAGACTGAAAACATGGCTATAATTTTGGAATCACCGCATAAAGATGAATTCTCTTCAACGGGCATACCGCTTAGACCCGCAAATGGAATTACGGGATACAAAATAAATCTTTTATTAGTTAAGGAAATGAGCAAACGCCAGCCAAAGAAAATGAATAAAGCAAGAATATATAAGGTATACTTGATTAACTCGATTCAGTATCAAACGTCATGTTATCAAGCCTTACATAATTACCACGATTATCACACGAACTGGCACACCATTCGAAATTATGTCTTTAAAGCGCTTTGGAACCATGGTGAACTCGGCCTTCAACAAGATTTGAAAAAAAGAATTAATCTAATCCACCCATCCGTTATGATGAATTGTGTAACGGGAGGGAATGCCAAAGGCAGTTTGCGGTCGCTCGTGGAATTAGTTATCAATTCAAATGATTTACACCCTCATCCAAGTGCGTGGCGATAATCATATGCGGGGGAACAAAAAGAGCAATTGCGGAAATCCTGCGTTAGTGTTTTGTCTCGGCAATTAATTGAATGCCGGCGAGATCGTCCACTGGTATGCCTGAAGCAACAAGGCTATTAAGCAACTTATTGATGCTACGACGTTTGAAGTTGCGTTCTGGTTCCAAAAGGAAACCGATTAATTCCATTTGCTTGTCTTTGGGAGACAAGAGGGGGTCGCTGTAAATTTTCAAGCATCGTTGTTTTACTTCTCTTAATGTCATACACCCATCTCCGATACTATTTGCGTTTTAAGCAAGATTTCAATATCGATGTCAAGAGGCTTTGCCGCTTGAAAGGCTCGTGCCATTAATACGCTTTTAATATAACATTATATGAGGCAATAATCATGGGGAAAGCAGCAATGTGCATCCGGATGCTTCAGGTTCTGAGCACGGGGCGAATTTATAGTAAATCTGAATTAGCAGATCTTTTGGGGACTAAGGAAAGAAACATCCTTGAATACAAAAAAGAGCTGGACGAAGTGGCCTATGAAAGCAATTGCGACTTTTTGGTGGAAGCAACCTCTGGCCGATATGGCGGTTACCGGTTAAACGGCAACGCCGTTATCCCACCGTTACGGTTTAGCGAATCCGAAAAAGAGGCGTTAATAGAAGCGGATCGATATTTATCCTCGAGAAACGATTTCATGCGGAAGAAGGACTTCCAACTAGCAATGGGAAAAGTGTTCTCCACTTTGGTTATGAATGAAATCAAACAGGAAGAAGATGCCTCCGTGATTAACCGGTTCCCTCTTGCGATGTCCCAAGAAGAAATTCAATTCCGCTATGACATGCTAAAGGCGGCCATCTGCCGCAAAAAGACGGTCAAGTTCACGTATTTGACCCAGAAGAACGTTACGAAAGAAAGAATATTCGACCCTTACGATTTAATCATGTATAACAATGCATGGTTCGTCATCGGGTGGCTACATTCCGGTGATCATAGTGGTATATTCCCGTACAAATTAAATCGTATCCAAAACATTGAAATGACTGACCAAAAGTTCTGCGTTTATTCCCTTTATAACAAGAATGATTTTGTAGACGAATATGGATTCAAAAAGAATGGGGAATGGTTCCATGTCGAATTCATTGCCCACGGCAATTATGCAAGTCTTGTCAAAGAAAGAACCTATGGCAAGAATCAAGTGGTGGAACCCATAGACGATAAAAGCACCAAGGTCTCCGTTGATATGCAAAATAAGGAGAGCATACGGGTGTTTATTCTTGGCTTTGGCGAGAATGCAACGGTGCTAGAACCGCAATGGCTGAAAGATGATTTAGCGGAGCAAGGGAAGAAACTTGTCGAGAAGTATCAAAAATGAAAAATAATTTTAAACGCTTGTTTCAACGTATTTTGTTGCCGTTTATAGCTATAAGCGTTTCGGCGTGTTCGTCGGAAAAACCAAAAAGCATTAATTTATATGACCCGGATGCTGTCGAGTCCGAAGTATATGAATATGAACACTTCTATTTTGAAAAATTCGAGGATGAAGTTTTGTTTTATGACAATCTCGAAGAGCAAATGGTGGGTGCGGAGAAAACGATCGACGATTTGGTCGAACACGAATTTTTCGTAAGCGAAGAAGTTCTCACCGAAGATTTTTCGGAAAGTTTTTACGCTACGCTTCCTGAAGGATTCGAAAACTATGACATTGATTGGGAAGGAGTGTTGACTAGATTCGATATCGGAGCAGCCGTGATTGTTTTTACGGGAATTGCGACAATTGCAACGCTTAATACGCCTGTGGCATATATTTTTGCCACTGCATTCACGGAAGGGGTTAAACAAGCGCTGATTGGTGGCACAATTGGCGGAATCATCAACGTTGCAGTTAAATCTATTCAGGCGGGCGAATTTAACTCGCAGGCTGCCAAAAAGTATTTTGTGGAAGGTCTTGCGGATGGTTTCATGTGGGGGGCCATCTCTGGCACGGTAACGGGTTTAGTCAAAGGCGCCAAAGTCGTAAGCGATCCAAACAACTATTTCAGTGCTGATGGCACTCAACTGTTGGGCAAAACGGACGCGTCCGGAAATTTTTATGATTCCAAGGGCAAATTGCTGGGCAAGGCTAAAATCGGAACGAACGGCAATACTTATGTCGTCGACTCACACGGGAAGGTCACATACATGTTTGGAGAAAACGGCCTTTCCACGCATATTGTTGAGTCGTACCCATCGAATTTATCGACCATCCGAGCGCCCCAAGGTCGCTATTCTGGCGGAGATTTTACAGTTCAAGGCAATAAGGTGTATAAAGGCGGAAAACTGGTTGGAGAATTAAACGAGGTCGGCGATGTTATCGGCGTAAATGAATACAGGGGTATGTTGTTATGCAGCATCGACGCGAATGGAAAATCGACGGCAAATTATATGAGGGCGATTAATAGCGGACTGAAATTAGATTGTTATGGCAATATTACCAACACGTTTGTCCCGTCGACCGACCCGCCGACGCTAATTGGCGGCGCCCAAACGTTTGGGTCTTATGTATTGAATGACGGGAAAAATATAAGCGTGGTGTTTGATGGCACGAATTATTATTTAATGGATGCCTCCAATAAGATTGCTGGAATGCTGGACGATGCGTTAAACATTCAAACGGGATGGAACAAAGTTGTCGCAAACCTTGCTAACCAAGGGGTGAAAACAAACAAGGAAATGATTATTCGGATGATTCAAAATGACATTCCTTACGATTACGGGCCTTCTTTCACAGACGATGTTATCGTTTACGTGCAACAATATGGCAAATTTCCGGATGGGTTCCAAGGTCATCATATTAATAATGTCGCAAATTTCCCTTGGATTGCGAATAATCCAGACAATATTCAGTTTTATTCTTTCGCCGGTCATTTGGCTGCGCACGGTGGAAAATGGAGTCGCCCAACATCGGGAGAATTGAAAAACCTAACCGAAGTTTTCACGTCAATATTTGGAGGTTTGTGATAGATGGATTTGGAAAAAGAATTGGGCTTGTCCTCAATCGTTGATAAAGGGGATTTCAAAACGGACGAATTGGGTAAAGGCACATGCTTTTATAAACACTTGGCAAGACTCGGTGAACAATTTTGGCTGTTTACCTTATTTCATAAAGCCGATCCCCAAGAGTTGTTAAACGCCAAAAGTCTATTGTTAAACAAGGCGGGAGTATCATCGTCAAAGGCCATTGATGAACTATTCGCCATTTTAAAAATGCATAATGGAATGCAATTGTTTAGTAATTCTTTAATTTTATACGGGGTAACGGACAAAGTGGATTATCGCTACCTTAGTGAGCCGAATTCCATTGGAAAAAACAACACTTTGTTGCCGAAGCACGTGATGCCAAATTGGATTACTTTTGGATATTATTCAAAGAATTCGAGTACAAACGCCTTGCTTCTCTTAGACGCGAAAGCATCAAAAGAAAACTGTTTTTCGGCAATTGTGACAAACAACGAAATAGAAGTAGTTAAACGATGGGACTCCATTGAGGAAATGCTCCATTGTTGCATTCGAAAATTAAATGGCAAATACGACTCGAATGGGTATAAAATAGATTTTGATATTCGAAAGCCTGCTATGATCAGAAATAAAACATACATCGAATAGAAAAGGGGTTAATCATTATGGGCGGTAAAACAATCGGCATCATTGCCGGATGCGCAGCTGGATTGGCGTTGATTGCCACAACTGCATATTTTGGGGTCAAACTTTCTAAAGAGTATCTGGCCGAACCGGAGTATTATCCATCGCTTAGCGTTCTTTATAGCGCTGGCGTGGATGCGGATTGGGCGTATGCACAAAATCGAAAAGAATTTAATGTCGGCGAACCGTGCTTCATGAAATACAAATTGGCCATCCGCTCCAGCAACATGAAGGGAAACGGAAAGGAAATAGGCTTGATGGTTTCCATTCCAAAAATTACCAGCGTGCAGGCGACGAAATTTGATGGACAACCGGTTTTGCCTGAACATGATGAAATTCATAATGTCACGACGTATAAAATGACTGCAGTCGCTTACAAAGATATTTCGGATAAGCCCGAATTTGGTTGTGTTTTCCAGTATTTGCCCAACGATGTTGGAACAATCAAAGTGACGTTTATGTTTGATGCACCCATCAAGAGCAGTTTTAATTTCGAAAGCACCATCTCATTTGTTACGCCTTCTGGAGAGTAGTGAATGAAAATGGGGTTATTTAAGCACAGGGTATTGCCACTATCTATAGTCTCTATTTTGCTAAGTTCATTGTCTTCTTCTTTGTTGTGCGTGGGGATTTCGAATTTTCGCGATGCCTACAATGAAACAAGCGTTTACGAAAATACTCAGATTGATTTTATGATTCCTAGCCCCTCAAAGGAGCAGGTTGAAAATTTTAAAAATGAGCCGTTTGTTTCAAGCATTCTTCCATATTATTACACGAAGGCTAATGCGACTTGTAACGAGAAAGAACAAACCAACAACATTCTCTTTTTCGATACATTTTCCAACATGGGGTTGTCGCCTTATAACGAAAAGCGATGCATCGATTCTAGCGCGTTTGACGAGCATTCCGTGTATGTTGACTATGCCTTTTTTGCGCAGACGAAGTGCAAACTCGGCGATGAAGCGACGCTGGCTCTTAATGGGCAAACATTGAAATTCGTTATCGCTGGTATTTTTGAAGAAAATACGCTTTTTGACGGTGGTGCCATTGCCGTCCAATATAACAAGACGGTAGAGAATGCCGTTATGAAAAATAGGACAAAGGCCCTGCCTTATAGCGGAGCTTATTTATCCTCTCCAAACAAGGAGGAATGCAAAAATTACTTGTACGCAAATTACAAGCCCATGGGCCTTTTGAGAGAACGGAGTGAATTTGATAGCGATGAAGCCTACAACATTTATCTTGCTGGTTTTAACAATACAGACTATTCCAGCGAAATCGTCACGGCTCATTTAGATTCAGCCGATCATTATTTGAAATCGGATAGTCTGCGTAAAAATGGTTATACCATGGCCATCATCGGATATGTGATTCCCTTCCTTTTTTCCATTGTCGCTACGTTAATAATGGACGCGCGGAAAAATGAATCGGCCAAGGTGAAACAATTTGTTAAAAATGGCGAGGATAAAAAGTTCATTGTCAAATACTACGCTGTTCCACACGTTGTTTCTTTTGGACTAAGTTTGGCGGTTTCCTCAGGGATAATAGTTGCAAACAGGCTTTGTTCCTCGTCGTACATAAGGACATTTCCTTTTGCAGCCTTGGTTACAATTGAGGCTGCGGTAGTTTTGCTGTGTTTCGGTGTCAACATTCTTCTTTCCCTGAAAAAAGCCAATTCCTTTTTTGGCAAAAAACGGTAGAAGAAGTCATGAAAGAAATTTTTAAGAGAACATATTCGGATAAAAGGATTTTACTTTCGATGCTGGCAATTTTCTTTGTTGGCGTTTTTAGTTCTGTTGCCATATGCCGACAGGCCAATATGAGATTGGAACAATTCCATTTTTATAACGAAGTTCAAAATATTTATGAAACGTCCGAAAAGATTGACGATAATTCTTTTTACGACGTCGAAGGATTGTGCAACGTTCACCTCAAAAATCACGGGGAATTTGAATCGTGCGATTGCATGGTGAAAACGGAAAAACTAATGCTACAAAAAACGAATACCAAACTTCTTTCCAATGAGGCGTCCGTTTCCAAAAATCTTGCTGATAAAAACAAAATTAAAGTTGGCGATTATATCTATCTATCCGCTTCCGTGTTCTCTAAAAGTAAAGCGCTTATAGTTAAGGAGATTTCGGATTCATGTTATGGGCTAGACGATATTGATTATTCGAACGCCTCAGGATTATTAGTTATTGGCTACGACGAACAATTGGCGCAGCCGTCTCGGAAATATTTAAGTTTTGTAAAGGACTCCGAAAAGGGGAAGATCAATCTACCCATAAATACTAAGGTGTATCCAATTGAGTCGGCAAAACATGGTATTTTAGGTTTTGTAGTTGGACTGCCAATTCTGTATTTTTTGGGCTTCTCAATATTGACTTTATCTCTGTTCTTATTGCTGTTTTCGGATTTTCAAAGCGTAGAAAAGAACCGAAAGAAATACGGAGAAAACATCAAGACGATTAGCAAAGACACTCTTGTCATTACCTCACCTGTTTTCTCGCTTGTCATATTCACCTTGCTTGTTGATGTGGTGTGGATTCCAATTTCGGGTGGTGCCCATTACTTGGCAACTGTTCTTTGCCTTGGCTTGCTGTCGGCGCTCGGTATATTGCTATCGCAATTGATCTATATGGCAAAAATGAGGAGGATTTAGCATGGCGTTGATTGATGTTGTGGACTTATCTATCTCCGTTGGAGAAAACGTAATTTTGGATCACGCTAATCTTTCGATTGAAGAAGGACAAACTGTGATTTTGTCAGGCGACAACGGCTCGGGAAAATCGACTTTGCTCAAGGCGATTTTTGGAGAAAGAAGCGGTTTAAACATCAAGGGGGACATTCGATATCGAGGCAATGAAATTGCTTCTCGTGATTTCGATCTTCAAAATTATAGAAAACGAATTGGCTATGTTCCTCAAGAAGATTCTTTTTGCGAGGAAACGCCCTTCAAAGAAGCGTGTTATTCCTATGAACTTCATTGCGGGACAAGAGACGAAGATTATATCAATAGTTTGTTCGATAAATTCGGAATTCCATATTTGAAAAATAAGAAACTATTTTCAAAACGCGGGCCCCAATTAAGCGGAGGGGAAAAGAAAATGGCGGCTCTTATTGCTACTTTATGCCGAAAAAATTCCGATTTATTCTTAATTGACGAACCCTTGAATAACCTTGACGCAAAAAATGTTAGGACCATTTCGAATATGATTAATTCGATTCACGAGAATAACCCGAAAGCAGGCGTTCTGATTGTCACCCATTGCCACGCCCTACCGCGAATCAATAAACAATATCAAATCGCACAAAAAAAGATTGAGCCTATAGTCGACGAATATAAGTGCTTCAACTGTTTTGGGCCAGTGGACGAAAATGGTTTTTATCGGTTTTAATCATTCAAGAAGGTAAAAATATGCAAAGATTCAACATTACGGTAAATTTAGCTGCCAACATACCTAATAATTTAACTAAACCTGGTCAAGGAGCCATTAATTTTTCCACTCAGCTGTGCCCTGATCAAATTGTTGGGAACGTTATCGGAGGCTGCGGACAACAATTTCGATTTCAAAGTGTGAATTTTAGAGGGAGACAATCGATTTCGAACAATGCTCCTGGTTATTGCGTCGATTATTCGAAAGTGCCTTCAGGCAGTTACATCGTGTTAATTTTGGAAAGTCCGCACTGCTGTGAGTATGATCAAAACGGGGATCCCATTGGCCCAGCTAACGATTTTAATAGCGGTGGCGCTGGTAACAATATTTTGAAGTACTTGAATGATGTTTTCTTACAATCCCCGCTTTTTATCAATACTTTGCATCAAAATTCCTACAAATTGGTTTTGGTTAATGCTGTTCAATACCAGGCAAGCCAGGGGCAAAGCCCAATTGACGTGAATGCGAGAGATGAAAACTGGATTAATTTCTGGAGTGCTGGGTTCCAAGACGATTTGTCGAACAGGTTAAACGCCCTTATTCACTCTTCTAAAGAATGCCACATTGTTAATCTTTGCACTTTTGGAAGAAAAGGTCTCCATTTCATGGTAAACGAAGAATTAAGAAAATCAGGTATCGATTTCTTTGAAGGCTACCATCCAAGCTACCATTGGATGTACCCTTACAAAAGGATCTTCTATTGAAATTCGGCCGAGGCATTGGACACTAACTAAAAGTGAGACTTCGAGGTTAATCGCGCCTCACACCCTTGCTTGGCTTCTCGTCGAAACGCGCGAGGTTGAACTCGGCGTATTTTCCAGAATAGAACTCGATTACCCTTTTCACGGTCTCACCGTCGGTCTTCCAGCCCCTGCTTTTTCCTCCGCCCCCACGCCAAAGGCGGCTTGACCAGGGGCTGCCAATACTACGTCGCGTGCGGGACCGACGGCGAATGGAGTTTCTACGTCGTCACCGGCAAAAACAAGCCGGGTGACAAAGCCATGCTCAAGGCATACGGAAAGCGAATCGCCGAATGCTCGACGTTGGTCCACGACGGTGAAAAGGGCCACAACGCCGTCATCGACGCGCTCGCCATCAAAAGCGAGATCCACACAAGCGCCGAAACCCACGGAATGAAGGACGAAGACAATCCTTTGGATGAGATATACGACCTCCACGACAAAATGGATAAGGTGAAATGGTTTCTGGAGATGGCGTTTTCCAAGATAATCCGAATAAAATACCACGACAGATTCGGGAAAATCGAGAAATAATCGGATTTATTCATCCCTCGTTTGCAAATGAGGTTTTAATCACGATAGTCTCTGATAGAAAACTTGTTAGTGTAGAAAATGTTTACCACATCGATTGGAAACGCATAAAGTTATTAGGGAATGACAAAATGAACGAAGATAAATACAATCTTAAAAGATTCTTGGATGCGCAGAAATCCAACTACCTGGACGCTATAAAAGAACTCAAAAACGGGAGAAAGGTAACCCATTGGATGTGGTATGTCTTTCCTCAAGCTTCAGGACTTGGCAGAAGCGAAACAAGTGAGTTTTTTGCCATAAAAAGCACCGAAGAAGCAAAGGCATACATGGCTAATCCCATTTTACGCAATCGTTATGATGAATGCGTAGAAGCCATTATGAGCCAATCATTCACTGCGTTTGAAATATTCGGCGTAGTAGACGCCTTAAAGTTGCAGTCCTCTCTTACGATGGCATATTTGGCTACGACGAACAATAAATATAAGAATGCACTGGAGAAATTTTTCGGTGGAGAAATGTGCCAAAAGACCTTAGATTTCTTTACGGATAACTCAAAATAATCCTTTTACCTCTTCTCGTTTGGGTGAAGCGCGCTTTATGTCAACGAATGAGAGAATGCCATAAAATTCTTCGCGCAAAGATCTAAAAGAATTAAAACCTCATTTGCAAACGAGGGATGATTTTCTGAGGCGTTATAATTGACGTGGTCGCATCCGCAATCAATGCCTCTCCGTGGCGACACCGCAGATTTGAAGCAGCAGTCTTACAATATATCGCCGCGGAAAAGCCGATCTGGTCGAGATAAATGACTCCCTACGACAGGAGGGGGAAAATCGTGCGCCCGCATTTTGGCCACGTCGCTCGGCGCTCAAGATTTGATCGGTTTGCTTTAGTCGCTGACAGTGGTCCAAGGAGCAAAATGAACAAGGCGAAACGGTTCATGAAGAGAGGGTTTTCGAAGCAAATCCGCATAAAATACCGCGATAGATTCGGGAAAATCGAGAAATAATCGGATTTATTCATCCCTCGTTTGCAAATGAGGTCTTTCGAATCTATTCATCCTTTGTTTGCAAATAAGGTTTTGAAACGAATTAAAGTGAACACACTAGAGTACGGATTGTTCCAGCGTGGTCACCTTCTTATGCAATATTTCATAAATGCGTCATAATTTCTAATTTTGATGTCCTCTTCACTATACGGGATCGATAATTTTTTAAATTTATCTAATAGGCAGTTCTTTCCTTCCGAAGGAGTGTGGGATATATTTTTGGCTTCTAAAAAGATAACTTGATCCCTTTCTCTCAATGGGTGAATGATTATTCCATCGAATTCGCACAATTTTTTCCCGGGTGTATTTTTATCATATACTTGAATGCTTGCCGGGACGGTTAATGTTGTATCATTCGTTTTATCCTCATTAAGAACGCTAACTAAAAATTTGCATTCATGTGCTTGGTCTTCGGAACCATTATTGTCATTCAATAACCGCTTAACTTCGTTGATTCTGCTCTTTTTGCCCCTCGTGCAAAAAACACATTTTTCTTTGCTAATAGTTGGAACAATAACGGCTGGATTTTCTCTAAATAAGTAAAATAAGAAAAATTTTACGCAAAGTATATATCTCGTGTCCGAAGTTGAAATATCGCCTATTTTTCTCAATGCGGAGATAGCCTTTCTAATTATCTTTAATGCCGCTAACGTCTTTTTTTCATAATTGCACGATGACTTTATCGACGCGACTATTGTTTGCTCGCCGGTACGCCTATCATAATATCCAACACGAGTATTATTTAAACTTTCAAGATCACCAATTAAACCAAATGACAAATTTCTATCATCCTTAGAAAACGTTAATTTGAGAATTTGTTTTTCTATATAGTTTCTACTCTGCGAATAAGCGACATTTAAAACACTTTCTTTATTTAAGAACAAATCGTTGTAATAACTAGTGGCGTTATGCGATGGCGATTCTTTCAGCTTACCGACAATTCTTTTTGAAATTCTGTAGTAACAAATTGCGTTTGAGTTTTCATTGTAAACAGTATCGTCTAACAATTTGCTCATTGAATTAACAAGATGATTGGGCGACATCGTATTATTGTATTCAGACAACCATTCCGTCATCAAAATAAGTAGAGCTTCTCCATTTGCAATATCAATGGTGAACGGTGTTTTGGCGATTTGAAGGTCATAGGCCATATACGATAACGTTCTGACCTTTCTAAAGACATCAAATACGTATTTTAGCTTGCTGTTTTCCGGGAGATTCTGTTCGTTTATATATGCATACAGAAGTTC
This sequence comes from uncultured Bacilli bacterium, assembly GCA_934699525.1. Lineage (GTDB taxonomy): Bacteria > Bacillota_I > Bacilli_A > RFN20 > CAG-826 > Alloenteromonas. Next base: position 91,471 of record CAKUWP010000004.1, on the reverse strand, counting down.
TTTTGCAAATAGTACAGATGGCAATCTTTGGTTGCAGTGTTCCAATATTAACAATGAATTAACTAAATGGAATTTCTGATAATTTTTTGCTTCAAGTAGCTTAGTAACCGTTTCTTTATATCTAGGCTCACGAGAAGCCTCCAATAGCAGATTTCTAAATTTTATATCTTCTGCAGCAAGCAAAACTACGGCTCTAGATGAAGTAAATGTATTATAGAAATGCCCTATGTTATAGACAATCGATAGCGTTTGCATCGCGTCTGCTATTGATGGTGCGAAACTCTTATTGATAATTCCGACATCTATGCCAAAGTCTGCATATTCATTAGTTTCCTTATTTGCAATAGGCGCATTTTTTATATGGTTACCGTAAGATAGTCTTAAATTGGGCTGAATTTTCTGCCTTATCAACTGGTGAAAGTAAAGTTGAAGCATTGCGTAATCATACCTAGATTTTTTGAGTTCTTTCTTTACCTTTATTAGACCAAGTTGAGGAATATCTTTTATACGATCAATAATTCCAATTCGCTCCAATTCATTATAGAGTTCTGTGGTAATTGGATATAAATCAATCGTTACTTTAAGATTGCGTTTTCTTGTTTTTTGAGCAGGGAGCAAATCGTGTACTATATTCATGCCACTGCCTCCAAATTCATCCATTGGTTTATCGTATTTTCGATCAAGCAAGTTCCTTTATCGGGCAAGCCATATTTAGCATATAGTTGCTTATCGGCTGCACTTGCAAACCTGCTCCAGCCGATACTAGATTTAGCTGAAAAATCCTGCATTGAAACATTGGAAAATACAAGCCTTAAAAGAGTGGCGGCACTCAATACCGCCTTGCCGATAAATCTAACGAATTCCGTCTTCAAATGCGCCATTCTATTTTGCGCTCCAAGTTCATTATCGGGGCATTCTATCGAGATGCATGATTGCATGTCTTCAATGATTTTAATACGTGCATAGTTTTTGTAAATAACGCGAGAGACAACAGGTTTGTTTGAAAAATGAAATGTAAGAAAAAACCAAGGCTTCTATATTTTGCTTGGGCAACGCAAATAATGGGGTTCTATGGCCAAGGAAGTGGGGGATCCTGATCGATACGTGATGCCAATTATTCCGAATTGGACAAAGGCGCGTTGGTCTTTTTCGGAAATTTGAGTACCATTAAGACAAAATACCGAAAAAATCATGGAATCCAAGTTGCAAAATATTTTCGGAAATGCTAGAAAAGATATGTCTAATCATTGCGATTAAACATCTCCCAGGTTTTAGCGGTGACGTACTTGAGGCTTTCTATGTGGCATTGACATTTTCGCTATAAAAAAGGCGAAAATGGGGAGCCATTAGGCCAAAAGCCACGCTTAATCTGGGCGATTGTAAAAGGGGGTAAGCAAGAATGGCAAGAAAATTTTTGATTGAATGCCCGGTTTGCGGACGAATCAATGAAGCGTCCACATCTTTCTTTGCAAAACGGAAGATTACGTGCCAATGCGGGTATGTTATGGCGGTAAAAACCGAAAAAATGAGGACGAAACAATGTCCGCATTGTGGCAATTTGATTGTTTACAATAGGGGCAAAACTGATGATCCCATTTGCCCGGTTTGCAAAGAACATTTAATACAGCCAAAAGATGAATATAAGTACGTTGATGTTATTTGTCCGGAGTGCTTTTGCCATATTACGACAGAGAAGGACGCTCAAATAGCGGTATGCCCACTCTGCGATACGCACATCAATGTTCAGGAAAGACTCGTCGAACAAGATTATCTGGAAAAAGTTCAGCCGACTCTTTTGAAATGCGAAAAGAAAGACGATGTTTGTGTTTGGAAACACCCATCTGAAGATTTTGCCTTCGGATCGCAAATCGTAGTGAATGAATCTCAGGTTGCGATTTTCATAAGGGATGGGAAATTGGCGGGTAAGTTTGAAGCTGGCCGTCATTCTGTCACTTTGGGTAATTTGCTTCTTTCAAAAGACAATTTTGATGAAGAAAACGTTTCATTCCATTCACAATTGTTCTTTGTTTCGAAGACGTTTCAAACGAATCAGCGTTGGGGAACTGACAGCAAAATCAGAATGTTCGATCCGCTCTCCGGGCTCCACGTTGAACTAGGCGCATGCGGGACATATAACTATCGTATTTGTGATTATGAGAAATTCCTATTCTATGTTGTTGGACTCGGAACATCGTTAGAAGAAGGGGTGAAATCGGACGAGATTTCATTGAAATTCAGACCCAATGTTGTAAGTGTCGTCAAAAACTTCCTGGGGAAGATCATTAAAGAAAATGACGTCAACATACTGGAAGTGGATTTGCACATTCAAGAAATAAGCGAAGCGATGCTGGCCGAAATCAATAAACAGATTGCTAAATTCGGTATCGAATTGACCGACTTTATCATATCCAATATTCTCACTCCCGATGACGACCCGAATTTTAGAAAAATGAAAGAGCAATACGCGGAGAAGTATCTGAGAGTTCAAGACGAGAGAATTAAGCAAACGATTGCACAAGCCGCTCACGATAGACTAATGACAGAAGTCGAAACAGAATCCAGCGTTGAAATTGCGCGTGCGAAGGCTGCGGCGGAAGTCGAAAGGATAAAAGCTGAAGGAAGCGCCGATGCTTATAGGGCCAAAGCTAGTGCGGAAGCGGATGAAATGAGGATGAAAGGCTATTCGTACCGTGACGAAACGACGAGGCAGGTTGCGACTGGCGCTGTTCAACATATCGATGGTGTAGGGTCAAGCGCCGATGGAATCACCGGTTTGGCCACGGATGCTGTTAAGATTTCCATTGTCAAAGAGGTCGGCAAGGAACTCTCAAAAGAAGTGGTTGGCGCGATGAATGGTGCCCCTGTGGTCGAAAATAAAACCCCCGTTCTTTGGAACTGCCCTAATTGCAAAACCTCGGGAATCTCTTCCAATTTTTGCCCAAATTGTGGACAAAAAAAGCCTGCTGAAGATTGGGATTGCCCTAACTGCGGTACAACGGGTATAACGACCAATTTCTGCCCCAATTGCGGAAGGAAGAGATCGTGAAAAAGGATGCCGTAGGTTGCGGTATACTTCTTGCTTTTTTGGTACTCTGTTTTGCTTTGTTCGCGTTTCCGACGGTAAGAAACACGACATACCACGAAGGGGCGAGTGGATATAAAGCGTTATTTGGGGAAGTCAACGTTCGCAGGAACGGCTTGTGGATTCCCTGCAAGTTGGGTGGAGGCGCGACTTCTACAGGCGTTCTCGGCACGTTAACTGATGTTGTTTCATTTTTAATATGCTATGCAGATGGGACAAAGTCCCAATATTAATGGAGGTTTGATATGGTTTTACAAAAATGCAAGGAATGTGGCGGAGTTATATTTAAAAAGGGCCCGCTAAAATATGCTTGCAGGACCTGCGGAAAAGAATATGAATCCGACTATGCTGAATCGTACAAGGAGCGTGGTGATTTCGTCACCCGGTGCTTTCACGAGGTTCGAAAGTTGCTTGACGATAACAAGACGGGCGAAGCCTCGACGGCAGTTTCGAATTATTTAGAACCATATTCTTCATGTGACGAGGATGAGAAATTTTATATAGGCTATGAGGTTGAAATGATTCTTGGCTGCTGGGGCATGTATCGCGTTGACGAGGTCAAGGAAAGTTTTATTAGTTATCCTGAAGAAACGAATGTTGCGGTTGGCTTTGCGGATGTTGTAGTAAAGTGCCGAGACGCATTTTATTCCGTGTCTAAGAAGAATGAATCGTTTATAAGTTATAGATGGCTTATGGGGTATTTCGGCAACTATATAACGTCAATAGTTATGCAGGCCATTAATGAAATCTCCGATAAATGGAAGAAATACGATCATGAAGATGACAGCTCAGGCTGGCACGAATACATCGCGGCTTTGATTAATTGCCGAACGATTCTTGACTCGCTTGATGAGTATGGGGACGTTTGCTTGGATTCGGCCTACCAACAACTAATAGAAATGGACAAAACGGGCCTCAATTTGACTTATCCGCATCGTTATTGGGATCTTTACGATCGTTTGGCTACGCAAAACATAGGCTTGTCCTATGAGGCTAAAGAAATATGGAAAAAAGAATTGGAAGAGCACAAAAGAAAACTGCAGGCATTTGAAAATAGAAAAAACGAACTGGAAGAAAGACACCGAAAAGAAGAGGAGGCTCGGCTAGAGGCGGAAAAGAGGGTTAGAATCCAAAAATATTGGGAAAATAATCAAGAACTTAAGAAGTCGCTACTTTCAGAAAAAGAGGAACTTTTATCTCGGGTAAGCGAATTAGAAGCAAAAAAAGATAAAACCAACGCGGATAAAGAAATTGCGGATTTAAAAGAAGAAATCCAGATCGCCAATATGACGTTGTCATCGCTTGGATTTTTCGCCATGAAAGAAAAGAAGGCAAAAAAACAACAAATTGAACAGCTTACTAGGGAGATTTATCTGCAAAAAGAACGGGTAGAAAAAATCAAAAAAGAAATTCAAACGGAAATCGACTCCGTTCAAACACGAATTGAAAAAATCGATAGCGAATTCAAGGCCGACAGGCCCTAACTAACTTTCACCGTGTTTTCGTTTCTCTGTAATGATAAATGAAAATGCGAAACAATCGCATAATCGAGGACGTGCAGCGAAATAGTTGGAGTTACGGTGCATTCCGAAAGGATGGGGTATGTTTTATAAATGCAAAATGTGCGGTGGAGATTTAGAAATCTCCGGACAAGAAAAAACGGCAACGTGTCCGTTTTGCGGTACGAAACAAACGTTACCGAATACGGATGAAGAAAAAACCGTGCAACTTTATAATAGGGCAACATACCTGCTATCCAAAAATGAATACGATAGAGCGAGCTGTATTTACGAGCGGATTATTTTAGACCAAGAAAGACAGGCGGAGGCATATTGGGGCTTATGCTTGTGTAAGTATGGCGTGGAATACGTTGATGACCCCAAAACGGGGAAGAAAATACCGACTTGTCATCGAACTGTTGTTGACTCCATCTTGAACGACTCCGATTATTTAAAAGCGCTGGAAAACGCGGACTCCGTTTCCAAAAAAATCTATGAAGCGGAAGCTCAATATATCGATAATGTTCAAAAGAAAATCTTGGAAATTTCGAATTCCGAATCGCCTTATGATATTTTCATTTGTTATAAAGAAACAGATGAAATGGGGCAGCGCACTGCAGATAGTGTCTTGGCTGAGGAAATTTACGATGCTTTGGTCGATAGAGGCTATAAGGTATTTTTCTCAAAAATATCTCTTGAGGATAAGATTGGTCAAGAATATGAACCTTATATTTTCTCTGCTTTGACAAGTTCTAAAATTATGCTTGTTATAGGCACGAAAAAAGAATATTTTGATGCACCTTGGGTCAAGAATGAGTGGGCTCGTTTTTTGAAACTAAGTAGTGGCGCAAAAAACAAATATTTGATTCCTTGTTATAAAGGAATTTCCCCTTATGATATGCCAGACGAGTTTACGAATCTTCAAGCACAAGATGTCGGCAAGTTAGGCTATTTGCAAGATTTAACAAAGGGAATTGATAAGCTTTTCGAAAAAACAACCCGCAAGCAAACTGACAAACGGGAACAGAAAAATGAGGATGATTTAATTCATTCCACGTTTAAAGAACTAAGACACATGCTGCTTTTTGTCAAAGACCCTAGTCATTTTGATGAAAAAGAATTCGACGATAAATGGAGCGTCCTTTTTGCTTTAGAAGATCCATCTAGCATAGAGGATTACGATCCCAAACATTCGCCATTGGCGTCCTCTTGCAATTTTCTGTACGTTAATAAATTGCCGAGTTTCCAATATTCTACCCCTGAAAAAGCATTTGACGACATGTGGGACATTGAGGATATCGATTTCCAAAAACTTAAAAAAAACGAACCTGAATTATGCCGAGAAATTCAGAATTTTTTGAAACAGTATGCCCCACACAAAGAATATCTAGAAAAACTTCAGAAATACGAAGAAGCCTTTGCGTTTAAAAAGGAAGCGTCAAAGCCGAAAGAATTTATAGAATTATCGCAAATGTTCCGAGAACTTGGAGATTTTAAAGACTCTAAAAGACAAGCAAAATTTTATCAAACCAAAGCGGACTCGATTCTCAATGGCTCGTTAACGGAACTTATTTACGAGAAGTTAATTGCTAGAATTTCTAGATTCAATACCAAGGCGGAAAAAGAGGAAATATTTAAGGGATTTCAAGAGATTGCTGGCTATAAAAATGTCGACGATTATATTCGTTCATTTGAGGAAAAGGACCCTGCGAAATTAGAGAAGAACATTCGTGATTTGGAAGAAAAGAAGCAAACGCTGATATCCTGCAATACGGAAATTATCGAAATTAAAGATTTCGTCTGTGGTCTAAAAGAAAAACTCGAAGAAGAAATCCAAAAATCTAATTCGGAATTTGAAAAGGAAGAGTTGCTTCTGGAAGAGAAATCCAAAGACCTTCGATCAAAATATAATGAAGCGGTTAGCCGACTTTCGAAATGTGGCATTTTTGCAATCGGAGAAAAGAAGGCGCTTCGGGAACAAATAAGCCTTTTGGAAAATCAGATTTCAAATCAAAAAAGGGAAAATAGAAATAGAATTAATGATTTAAGGAATCGTTTGGATAGAGAAACGGAAGAAAACAAGAAACTTTGCAAAGAAACTATTTCCTCTTATGAAAAGAAGATACAAGAAATTATTGCCACTTCGAGCGAAATTAAAACGATAGATGAGGAACTGGTTTCGGCTCGCGAAGAACTCGCAATTGTAAGAATCGACAAGAAAGAGACACTTTCATTGACCCGTTTGTGGAACCCCAATAATGTCAGTGGGGAATATGACTATTGTGGACACAAAATACTACGTTTTAAATTGGGGAAATACCCACAAAGCAAGGTGATGACTCCAAAACTTATTGATGAATTGAATGAAACAAAACCGGACGAAAAGAACGTGTACCATTTAAAGGGGCTCGAATTCTTCAAGGTTGAAAATGATTTTTATTTTATCGAACCGCTTTTTTGGAAATTTGTTAAGTTTTCCCACCGCAATGGAACTTGCTTCTATTTGATGACATCAAGGGATGTTTTGGAAGCAAAAGGGCCGATGAATCCGGGAAATGTTGTTCAGGTGACAAATGAGAATGGGCAGGTACAATTCGTAACCAAGGGTGGGTTTCATCCAGTTTGGATGTATAAATATTCGGATATTCGAAAGTGGCTGACGGATGAGTTCTACCCCTTTGTGTTTAACGAAAACGAACAAAGGGTTATTTGCACCGCTCATCTTGACAATTCCGCGAGTTCAACTTCTGATGAGGCAACCGCATTTTATTCCGACGATACGGAAGATAAAGTGTTTTTATTGTCGTATCGCGCGGCTATGAAAACACCTATTGGAAACGAATCTTTCTTCAAGCCAGGAGCTTCACAGGGCAAAGAATACATTCTTGGAAAGGGGGGACCTTGGGTTGAAAAGGTGAATGAATTCGTGGATCAAGTACTGAGCCCATCTTTAGGTTTGAATGCCTCGGATGTATTACTTGACCCCTATAAATTGGAGGGGCATTTGTATGAGGATGCATGCGGCCTCACCTCATCGGATTATTATTCGGATTATTTTCTTCGGGTAGCGAAGGCCAAAGGCTGGACCGACACTCAGTCGGGTCGCTCTCTTCTTCGGTCGCCTGATGTGGACGCTTCGACGGGCTATAATATTTGCTATATGGGGGAAGCCAATCCGCACGGCAATCAATTCCAAAGTGGGAAGTTCGACGTGATAAACGATATCATTCCTTGCATTATTCTTTGCTTGTCCGGGGATGAGGGTGTTGTTTATCCCGATGAGGATTTCGATTTCTAGGGAGTGCTGTAGTATAAGTTAGTGGAGCACGTTCTTGACGATAAAGACAAGATGAGGTTTTTAGTTATATTCCGTTATATCGATATATATTTGAAATTCAGGACGGAAACGGAAGGGAAGAAGGACGCCATTTAAGGAGTTTGTGTGGAGGATAAGCGATGCCAAATGATAAAAACGAAAAAACGTTAGATGTATCCATGGGTTTATTGGGCATTCCCGAGGACTGTATTGTTAATAATGTGCCTTTTAGCGATGTAAATGTTTTAAACACGCTAATTGTATACGGAGTTTCAAAAGAAGCGTTGGGAAATCCTATATGCATTAGCAAATGCTTCAGGAACTCAACTGATTGCAAAAAATACTTTACGTGGCTCAGTGAACAAACGGCTTTGCCATATATAGTTGGCGATTCGGAAACGGATTATAAAAGCCTTATCTCGAGCAATTGTTTTGTTATCCCTGACGGTATGACGGTATTGAAATTTTATGAAGCGATACGAAATTCCGTTGCGCATAAAAATATAGTGTTCTACCAAGGGAAATTTATTTTTTTCGCGGCTTATGCCGGGAAGGGTTCGTCAAAAAGTATTAAAAAAGCGTGGCCGTCTGAAACGAGTATGCTAATCATTGTCGACAATATTGATGATATAGCAAAATTTGGAACATCGCTAATGACGTATTTGAATCAATTTGCCAAGCAAGAGAAGGGCGTTAAAATTTGATTAACATTTTTGGTAAATGCCAAATTGGTGGAGGGGCATCACGTGAATAAAACATCATTGTTGGGAATGATTGACGGTCATCTGAGTGCCAAATTTTCTATAAGGGATATTCGAGATGAATTACGGCATTACATTTGCCCTTTGACGAAGAGCGACGCACAAATAATCGAAAAGGAAACCCAGAACCAACTAAATTCTCAGGTTAAAATTTTGAAGGTATTGGGTGTTTTCCAAAATAGAAGCAGTGTTCAAAATATACAAAAGGCCCTTACAAGAGCCAACCTTGAAAAATTTGTATGGCAGGTAGCGATTTCAAATCGTATTCAAGGCAAATCCAAACAATCCAAAGATGCGATTACTGATTTCATATTGAATCAAGACGCTACGTTTTATAGGAGATTAAAAGATGGCGAGTGGACCTTGGTGGAGGAAATGGAGAAATTTGTTTCGCTAAAATCAAGACACGAATGTAGTTGGTGCAGCAAGGTGTGCAAATATCTTCAGGAATATTTGTTTGACGGCGATTCTTACTACATTTACGACAATAATGTTGTTGGTAAATTGAATGATTATAGAAAGTACTATGGTCTTAAGAGGACCGTGAAAACAACAATCGACGTCAAAGTAACCGCGCAATGGTACGAGAATCTCTGCAAATCATTGGATGAATTAAAGGCAAAGAGCCCAGGGCTCAGTAGGACGGAAATGGATCATATTTTGTGGGGCTACGAAAAAATCAAAGTGGGCTTGGATAGAATATAGCCCCGCGTTTCAAAATCACCCTTCTTGGCGTTTATTTTCGCCCTTTCAAGTGTTTCCAAATGATCTGTACGCGCTTGGTTTCCCCGTTGATGATGGCAAGACCATCGCCACACCCTTTTAGAAGTTCGCATCCGCTTCGTCCAATGATGACCTTGCTATCAGCGACGGACGATTCGACAAACGCCATACGATTAGGAATATAAGGGAAGAGCCCTTGTAGCTTCCGCCACGAAGCAGCTTGACAAGAAGCGATGAAATGGAAGAAGGGGTTCTTTCTTTGGATGAGCCCTATGAACTCTTCGTCCAGTTCACCCCTATAACAGAACAATTCATCAACGATGAGATAAAGATCGTGATCTAAGGAATCCAGTTTTACCTTTAATTCCGCAAAGGCTTTCTCCACCTCCTCGGGAGTGCGGACCCCAGTGGCGTTATCCTTTTTGGATTCTTTCCAAAATTCGATTCTTTTGGGATCAAACAAATAGAACTCCGCTTCCTTGTTTTGCTCGCTGATTTGATCGTACAAAACATGAAGGAAAATAGATTTTCCGGCGGCTGTAATCCCAGAGACCAACAGATTTTTGACTTGGTTGAAATCCAAGTAAAAATCTTTCCCTAGTTCGATGCCGTTAAATTCTTTTCCGACTAATACGACATTCTTTTTGTAATTTTCGTCCATAGATTAAACCCCCGTTTATGCCTTTTATTTTATCGGCAAATAGCGAAAGAAAAAGGCCAAACATAGATTTGGGCCGATGTAGGCACATTTTGGGAGGGAATAAAAATATCTTCGAAAAATCATGGTAACCCGTCCTTATTCGTGGCATAGTTGGGATAACGATTGGAAAGGGTGCCTATTCGGCTCCCTATCGATATCCAAAATGCACGGGGGGTGCGCAGATGAGGATAAGCGGAAATATTTTTGTCCCTATATGCGTCCATTTTTTCATTTTGTTCTGCATACTGAAATTTTGACGTTATTCTTTTCGCGGATGAAGGAGGGGAAACATGAAAGACACACGCATCCATCAGCGAGAAATCCTAATTACTTTGAATTATCTTTTGCATCATACCGATAAAGACCATCCCGTTAAACAAGCGGACATTTGTCGTTACGCGGATGAAGAATACGGCATCACCTATCAAGGAGAAGGGGTGTCAGGAAATCAGATTAAGCGTCAACGGATTTCGGATTGTCTGAAATATCTAAAAGAGTTATCGGATAAGTATGAATTTCCTTTTGTTTTGGAATGTAAGAAAGGCAGTAAATTTTACATCGAACAAAGAAATGGTCTGAACGAGGAGCAAACTGCCCGCGTTTTGGCTGCTATCCACAATGATCCGTATATCGGGAAAAGCGACACGGAATTTTACGAAGAGCGGATTCTCGATGCCTTTGCCACTACCGAAAATTCAAAAAAATCCATTCAAGAACTAAGTTCCCGCTATCTTCAAGGAGGAACCAAACAGTCGCAAGAAGTCATCCAAAAAATTCAGATTCTAGAAAAAGCGTACCGTGAAAACTGCCCCATTCAAATCCAGTGGCCCGGAGAATCTAGCCCCCAATGGACCAAGGTTTGCTACCTAAAAGAGGTCAATCATGACCCCTATGCTTTCCTTTTGCCGGCTTGCACGTTGCTTAACCAAGATGGCAAAGACCATTACCTTTTCGAAAAAATCGAAAATATCGTGTTCCCCACCCTGTGCCTAACGAAATTATTCTTACAAGATGAGAAACGAAAGAAAGAATTCGCGGATAACAACGAGATGTTCCGCCTGTCGAACCCCAAATTGGCCAAAAGGTACGGTCATTTGGACCGCATGATGCAAAAGACGATTGCTCCGCTTGGGGGGAGGTCCTGCATTATTTCGTTCTATTTCAAGGACAAAGATGAGAAGATGATTTCCAAATCCTTTGAATCCTTTTTTCACGAAAAACTCCATTGGCAAAACGTTGATAACATGAAGGACTGCACAAATCTATTTACTGGACGAGGCTATGACTTAGATACGTTTAAGATTGTTCGCGTTGCCGGGAAGAATCGCCCTTTGAATCAAAGACTCGTCAATTATTTCGCGGACATCGGCTTTTTTAAATCCTGGTTACTATCCGACCCTATCGGCAACGGGGAATCCTGCATCGCCGATTACGTAGAAGTGATGAAACCCGCGAGCATTAACGTCGAATTCGCGAATTACTATCTAACGAGGCTATCCGCTTACTATAACTATCTAACCCCACGGCAAAAGGATCATCTATTCGATGTCAATTTGGTTCTCGATCAAGTAGAGGTGCGGAAACGAGTTTCCAATTTATGCCCCGAAGACGAACCCCTTGATCTCTTTGTCCGTTGTCCTAAATGCGACGGGGAAGAGCCTGTTGATGACGGGAATAAAGCCTGCGTATGTTCTCACTGCGGAACTGAAATCTATGACGGCAGGATGGGGTTTGGAAAATTAAGCAAAGATGAAAAGGAATGAATAGGGGAACGATAATGGAAGAATATTACGATCCGAATTGTCAGGTATCCAAAGAACTGGATTACGCACTAGAAATGCGTCAAAGCGTCCGTTTTGATGGATACTCCGGAACTGGAAAGACGGCAATGGTTAGGCAATGGATGAACCATCACAAAGAGGATATCCACGGAATATTTCTCGATGGTGCAGTCCAACCAAAATGCAACGGAGAAATCCGGTTTAGAGGAGATTTGGTCCTAAAGGGGCAATTCTTTACGTCGGATTTTATCGACAAATTGCTCGCATCGAAAAACATCGTTGTTGTCGTTGATAATTATCAGAAACTGAATCAGTACCAAAAATATCATTTCTTGCTTCTGTGCGACGGGTATGTCGTGGACGAAAGGGAAGAGGGCCATTACAGGCAAATCCCAGGAATGGCATTTGTTTGCGCTATAAAAACAATTGAATAGGAAACGAATGGAGAAAAAATATGAAATCAACAATTACTACAAAAGAAACTTATTATCTGGACGAGTTTGACACTAAGGCGTTTAAAGACCTTGTCCCCGTGACGAAGAAGAACAGGGACTTTATCGAAGGCTGTATTCGCATAGACTCAAACTATAAAAATACCATCACAAATTTTGTTAAAGACATGGTGGCTAATTACAACTACACCACGATTCTAGCTGCTATCAAAGAGATAAATAGGGTAAATAGCACAAGACTTTCCGCCAAAGCGATGAATCAAGTTGCCAAAGATATAGTTATGCCAAAAAAATGGCCCGATCTTAACTCTCTCGTTTCGGCGTTGGACGGAAGTGTCGCAGGTACTAAGAGCCTGTTTGAAGGAATTGTTAAAAGCGTTGGTAATGCTGCCGTATCGTTTGCTTCCAAGGTGATTTTTTACCTATCGGATGAGCTTAACAAACTTGGCTACCCATGCAATGCACACGTTCATTATTCGAAATACGATTCGAAGGTTGCGGCGTGTTTAGCGAAGTACATAGACGTTTATGACATACTTCCTAGCGGCAAAAGGTATTACAAAACGTGGTTTACCGACAAGCGTCACAAAAAGTTCGCTAATTTTTGGGATTTTTATACGCATTACAACGATTGCTTAGGCGAGCTGCAAAAGGGAGTTCAAAATTTTCACGGCTATACTCTTACTAGAGCAGAACTCGATCAAGTGATTTGGTATACCCAAAAATAAAGAAACCCAAAAAGCTGTTTTCCGGCCATTTTAGTGTTTTTTAGCTTGTGGTGATTTAGCCGTTAAGGCGACCCGAGCCTTTCAAACGACAAACGATTATCCCAATCGGTATTTTCATTACCGCCCGGCACTTTCCTATTCTTTCCATTTAAAACATAACAAAAAGGAGAAAATTAACATGAAACCTTTCGACAAAGTCATTGGATACCAAAAAGTAAAAGACGAATTAAACCAAATCCTCGACATGATTCAAAACCCCACCATTTACGAAGAAATGGGGGCTAATCTCCCTCACGGCATCCTCTTTTATGGCGAACCCGGCATGGGCAAAACGCTTCTTGCCACTTCGTTTATCGAAGCCTCGAGGTTGCCCGTTTATACCATTACGAAAAATAAAGACGATCAAGGCATTATGAAAGACATCAACGCCGCCTTCGAAGAAGTGGTGAAAAACAAACAGGCCATCGTTTTCTTTGATGACATCGATAAACTTTGCTCGGAAGATCGAAAAGATGCCGATGCCCCTTGCTTTGTGACTATCCAATCGAATATGGATGCTTGTAAAGACAAAGGGGTCCTTGTTGTTGCTACGGCCAATAAAAGGAGCAAATTGCCGAATTCTTTGCTTCGCAGCGGCCGTTTAGACCATCAATTCCCAATCGAAATTCCAGAGAAAGAAGACGCCGCGGCGATCGTGGAATATTACCTTCGTAAGCGGAAGGTAGATCCTAATGCGAATTATGAGGATATCACGAAGATGGTCAGTTATTCTTCCTGCGCGAATTTGGATAAGATCATTAACGAAAGCGCCGTCATCGCCGCCAGGAAACGAAAGAAAGTCGTAGGAACCGAAGATGTCGTGGAGGCATATCTAAAAGATCATTATCGTGATTACGGTTGCAAGAAACGTACCCCCGAAAACCAAAGGATGGTTTCCATCCACGAAGCGGGGCATTGCGCGGTTGCCGAGGTGCTTCGGAAAGGAGTGGTGGGATTAGTTTCCATTCATGCGGATGAAGGATTCACCCAACTAGATACTCCTTTTACCCGTCGCGGTCAATGCGTTTTACTTTCCCTTGGTGGGAAGGTAGCGTGTGAGCTTTATGAATCGGGACGCGTCGCTAGCGGATGCCAATCCGATTTATACAAGGCTTTCTCCCTTCTTCAAAGTGGCGCGGAAGATAATGCCATCAATGGGGTTGGGGTATTGTCACCGAAGGCAAAAGATGAAACCTCTGAATCCCTTAAAGCGCGGGTAGAAACCGTTGTTGCCTGTGAACTAGAACGTTACCTCTATTTGTGCCGCGATATCCTGATCAAAAACCGCGACTTCGTCCTTGCTTTGGCGGATGAGCTCAATAAGAAGGAAACCCTTCTTTATAGCGATGTCCAACGGATTCGCGCCTCTTATTCCATTACTCCTTGTTTGGAATATTCCGAGCCGGAAGTAGAATCGAAGGCGAATGAAAAACGATGAATGCGGTAAGAATTACCGCTTAGACCTACCCGCCTCAATTTAAATATATAAATGAAGCGGCTGGCCTTAAAACCGAAAATATCACGGAATGAAAATAGAAAAAGTCACGGAATGAAAACTGAAAATATCACGGAACAAAACTTGAAAATATAACGGAATAATATATGATTGAGCCATCGGGGGCATTCCTATGGATCTACTAAATTACAAAAAACGGATCATCGATGAGCAAGTAGATACTTATCTTGATACTTTTGGCGCTGTGTTGATTGAAGGCCCCAAGTGGTGTGGAAAAACCTGGACGGCTAAGAAACATTCTAATAGCGAATTCCTCCTCGCTGACCCTAAAGGCAACTTCAACAACAAACGTCTTGCCTTGATGGATCCTAGTTTCGTCCTAGAAGGCGCAACGCCCCGTTTAATCGACGAATGGCAAGAAGTGCCCGCCCTCTGGGATGCCGTAAGGGGATGGGTAGATACCCATCCTGCCTCTGCCCAGTTTTTGTTAACGGGCTCCGCCACAATCAATAAGCATCGGTATATCCATACGGGAACCGGTCGAATCGCTCGACTAAAAATGAGGACGATGTCTCTTTATGAAAGCGGCTATTCCAGCGGCCTTGTTTCTTTGAAGGACATTTGTAATAACACCGCCCCTAACGTCATGACCGGCGAAGTGCAATTAAAGGACTTGATTCGATATATTTTGCTTGGCGGCTGGCCTTTGGTCACGGATTCGAGCATCGAAAAAGGTACCCTTATCGCCAAAGAATATGTGAAGTCCGTTTTAAACGAGGATATCTATAAAATAGATGACGTAGAGAGAGATTCCCATAAAGTGGAATTGTTGCTCCGTTCCCTGGCTCGTAACGAAGCCACTACGGCAAGCAATGCTATTCTAGTTAAAGACATCAAGGACAAGGACTTCGACGACGTCAACGTCGACACGCTTGCCAATTACATGGATTTGCTGAAAAGCTTGCATTTAATTGAAAATATTCCGCCTTATTCAAGCAAATTCCGTTCTGGAATCCGAGTCAAACAAAGCGAAAAACGCCATTTTGTTGATCCGTCTTTGCCTTGCGCTTTGCTCGGGTTAACGGAAAGGAAATTGCTCGGCGATTTAGAATTGCTCGGATTCCTTTTTGAATCGATGGTAGAACGAGACCTATGGACTTACACCGAATCCTTCGGGGCGAAACTATTCCATTATCAGGATTATAAAAACAACGAAATGGATGCGGTAATTGAGTTGCCGGACGGCGCTTGGTGCGGCGTGGAGATTAAACTTGGCGCGAATAAAATCGATGAAGCGGCGGAAAACTTGCTTCGCATTCAAGATGCCATCAAGGCGTCCGACGGGAAAACGGCCCAGGCTCTATGCGTGATATGTGGCTTGACGAATGCGGCTTATCGGCGCCCTGACGGCGTCTACGTCGTCCCCGCCACGGCTTTGAAAAACTAAAGTGTGGCTAAATTCTAATTCAGTTAGAAAATAGTCGCATAACGTCCATTGCCATTCTTCGGAATGTTGGCTAAAATCTAATTCGATTAGAAAATAGTCGCAACGGAGGAAAATGATGGCCTACATCCCAAGAGCAATGGAAGAACTGCTGAAGCGTAAGTACGCCTCCTATAAATGCGTCGCGATCACAGGAGCAAGGCAAGTTGGCAAATCCACTTTAATCAAGCACACGTTTCCCAAAGTGAAACGCATCAATTTGAAGTCGCCCACTTTATTAGAAACCGCTCAAAGCGATCCCGATTCTTTTTTAGGGGGATTCGGAACTCCCCTGTTCGTCGATGAAGTTCAGGAATGCCCCGCGTTACTTAATAGTGCCAAAGTCATTCTCGATGAAAAGGAAGATAACGGAAATTATCTTTTTTCCGGGTCCCAAAAATGGGCGGTTATGGAAGGACTATCGGATTCCTTGTCGGGGATGGTTGGCATCTTGGAGTTGCCTGGACTGTCCTTACGTGAAATTTATAACGTCCCTTTTACGGCGCCTTTTTTGCCTAGCGAAGAGTATATCAAGCAACGCGAAAAAGCCCTTGTTCCCTATGAAGATATTTGGTCGGTGATTCATCGGGGTTCCTATCCCGAATTAACCCAAAATCCCGAGAAAGATTGGGAAGAATTTTATGGGGACTACGTTAAAACCTATATCGAACGGGATGTTTATCGGATTACCCGTGTTCGGGACTATATGACGTTTTATCGTTTCTTAGTGGCGGTAGCCGCTAGAACGGGCAATATGCTCGATTACGTCAGTATTGCTAGCGAAGTCGGCGTATCCAACGATACCGTTAAATCCTGGGTGGGTGTTTTGGTGAAAACGGATATCGCTTTCCTTTTATATCCCTATGCCTCCTCCCATTTGTCTCGGGCGATACGCACCCCTAAAATCTATTTTAGAGATACGGGCCTTGCCGCTTATTTAACGTCATGGCTTAGCAAAGAGGCTTTAGAACGCGGAGCGGTTTCCGGCGCGTTTTTTGAAACGTTTGTTGTTAATGAAATCGCCAAGTCGTATGCCAATGCTGGAAAGGATTTCTCCAAATACCTTTTCTATTATCGTGGCAAAGATAAAGTCAAAAGAAAACAAGGTGGAGAAGAAGTGTCCTTAGAAAGAGAAATTGATTTGGTGATCGAGCAAAATGGCGTGCTTTATCCCATTGAAATCAAAAAGCGGGGGAATCCCACGGCCATGGACGCGGAAGCTTTCCCCGTCTTGGATAAAGCCGTCGACAAGAAACGCGGTGTTGGGGTCATCCTTTGCACCGGCAAGGAAAAAATCCAACTAAGGGATAATTTGTATTCCCTGCCCATCGAATATATCTAATGTCTTGAGTTGTATTAAAAATTACACGAAACCATAGTAAAAACTATGTTTATGTGTTAAATTTAATACGGAAAGGGGCAAAGGATGAAGTACTACGGAAAACTATTGGAGCTAGGCTCTTTTAGCAAAAAAGACTTAATCCATATAACGGGCAGTTCGCCTCTAGCCGATTGGGTTGTCGCTAAATATTTGAAAGACGGCTTGATAGAGCGTGTAAAAAAAGACTTATATGTCGCGATTAGTTTGGAATCCCGTCAGCCTGTTTTGAATCGCTACGCCATTGCTACTCGTATTTGCGAGGATGCCGTTGTTTCTTATCACAGCGCCTTCGAGTTTCACGGAATTGCTAACCAAGTTTTTTATGAAGTTCAGGTTACCAGCAAAACTCGCTTTCGCGACTTTGAATATGGCGATATTTATTATCGACGGATGAACCCCTGTGTGCATGGGGGCGTTATGGAAATGAATGGGGTACGCGTAACGACCCTGGAACGCACGGTGATCGATTGCATTCATCTTTATGAAAAAGTAGGCGGATTAGAAGAACTGTTGCGATGCCTTGCTTTAGTCCCCTCTTTAGACGAAAAGAAATTGGTAGAAATTCTCGAAGAATACCAAAACGGCTATTTGTATCAAAAGACAGGGTACATTCTATCCTTCTTTTCCAAAGAACTTGGTTTATCGCAAAGCTTTTTCTCCTTTTGCCGTTCTCATCTTCCTCAGGCTAAACCCTATTTAATTAAAAAAGGGTTAAAATTAGTTTGGAACAAGGAATGGAGACTTTATGCTCCGTTCGATTTGATGGAAATAGTCAATAAGGGGGTCTTGGACTATGATGCAATGGGATAAGGCTACCTTTAGCCGAATGGCGAAAGATTTGGGGTTTGTTCGTGATACCTTCGAAAAGGTGTTTCGTCTTTCTGAGGTTTTGGAATTTATTCAAAATGACTCCTTTTTGGCGGGACGCCTGGCTTTGAAAGGCGGCACTGCCATCAATTTAACGATTTTTGATTTGCCTCGTTTATCCGTCGATATTGACATGGATTTTTGTGAAGATGTCGCACGGGATGAGATGCTAATAAGTAGACAAGAAATCACAAAGCGAATCCAAAAGCAGATGGAGACACTTTCCTATCGGTTGAGCCCAAAATCGAAAATGTATCATGCGCTTGACTCTTTTGTTTATGAATATACGAACGCCGGTGGGGTAAAAGACAATTTAAAGATCGAAATTAACTACATGCTTCGATGTCATGTTTTGAGCCCCGTTAGAAAAGATGTCGTTTTGCCGTGGCCGAATCAGCAATTGAGCGTATTGATTGTTGATCCTTTAGAAATCTACGCATCTAAAATTGTGGCGTTGCTCAATCGAGCGGCACCACGGGATCTTTTTGACGTAGAAACCATGGTTCATCAGGGGCTATTTACGGATTCGCAAAAGACGATGCTCAAGAAGTGCGTAATGTTCTATTTTGCCATCGGCTCGCAAAATGCGCCTGAGACGTTTTGCTTTGACGCCCTCAAATTGATATCTCAGCGTAGGATAAAGACAGATTTGGTTCCTGTATTGCGCCATGGAGTGCAATTTGACGCGGAAAATGCTTGCGAATATGTTTTGAATTATTTGAAAGAGACGATGAAGCCCGATGATCAGGAATTGATGTTCTGGTCGGAATTTAATCACAAGAATTATCATCCTGAATTGCTCTTCCAAGACGAATCGATTCTTTCTCGCATCGCGCATCACCCCATGGCCCTTTGGAAATGTGATAAAAATCGCCAGGAGCTGAAACGTTAAAGCCCTTGATAATAAAAACACCGCAAAAAGAGAGAACGTTTAAGATATAGAATATAGATACTAGTAGGAGCAACACCATGCTAAAAAATATTCCGCCTTGCCTCAGCCCTGAATTATTAAAGGCCCTCGATGAAATGGGCCACGGGGATGAAATCGTCATCGGAGACGGGAATTTCCCCGGCTCAAGCCTCGGCCCCAAAGTCATCCGCGCGGATGGAATCGGAGGAGAAGAGCTCCTCGATGCCATCTTGACCCTTCTCCCTTTGGATACCTATAGCCCCGAGAATTTCTTCTTGATGGAAACCACTAACGGCGACTCCACTCCTGAAATCTGGGCTCGTTACGATGCAATCGCATCTAAAAAAGAACCCAATACCCGCAAAGGGATGATTGAACGCTTCGCTTTCTATGAACGGGCCAGGAAAGCCTATTGCATCATCCAAAGCGGTGAAACGGCGATCTACGCGAACATCATCCTGAAAAAAGGCGTGGTGAAATAGCCCTATTCCATGCCCCGACTAATCCTCGGGGTTTTTATCTCTTCCATCAGCCTCGAAAAAAGCCTCAGTATGGAGAGAAATGAAGGGTGCTATGTTTGCGGAGATTTTTGCGACTGCTGCTTTTTTACGGACGCGCTCATAAAGGGCAAATTCCCCGGCGATATGCGGATAGGTTATAGGAAACGCCATATTGCAAACAGGAAAGAAATTGTAGAAGCACGCCATATAAAAGGGTATTTTTACTGGTCGTTTATGGATAATTTCGAGTGGTCTCTCGATATTCCAAGCGATTCAGGCTTGCATACGTCGATGATGATGCGTTAGAACGAATAGCGCGTATTGGTATAAAAAATAATCGAATCCAACGGAGAGGAACTTTAAAAAGATGGAAGAGTGCGGAAATTTCAAAGAAGAACTCGGCGGGTATACCATAACCAAGTTGCCTGACGCGGGAAATTACGAATATATCTTAAAAAACGACGAGATCCTTATAAAACTCGATCAGTACGGAATCATGACGGCGCAGATAAATCCGCCCGTCGGCGAAGCCGTTTTCAAGCGCGAAGAAAGAGAAATGGGTTCGCCCGTAAAAGTGCTAATATCGGACGGAGAAAAGGTTTATGAGAACTTCGGCGTTTTATCCGCGGACAAGTTGACGATAGACTTTTTGCCGAGTTTATCGACTTATCGCCTCACTTTCGGCGAAACTCTCGTCAAAACCGAGGTTCTGGTTCCCGAAAAGGGCAAGAGATTGATTGTAAACGTTACGATAGCGAACAATGGGAAGGAAGATAAAAAGTATCGGATTTTAAAGTGTGCGTTCCCGTATCTTAACGAACTTTTGATGGCTCCGTGGGATAAGCCCGAATGGTACACGAGAACGGAATATTTAAAAGGCGAAAACGCCTTTTTGACGACTAAATTTTCGGTCGCGGGCAAAAAGGAAGAGAGAAGATATTTAACAGTAGTGGACAGCGACGAGCCGAAATATCGCGAATTAAGCCTCGAAAGACTTGCCACGTCAACTAAGAATTTTACCGTCCTTCCGAGAGTTATAGGCAAAAACACCGAGGACGTTTTATACGCGTTCAAGCAATGCGTTTCGGGGTTATCCGAAATTGCGGTGAGAAGCGGCGAAAGTTATTCTTTTACGCAAGTGTTTTCCATAACCGACGACGAAAAGGATGTTTCGGAGGATATAGCGGCGGCGAAGAAATATTTCGACGGCAAAGCACAAAAAGACGAGCTTGAAAAACTCGAAAAGAAATATAACGAACTCTTCTCGGTGAGGACGGTAAAAACGGGGAATGCCGATTTCGATCGATTCGTAAACGGATTTTTGCCGCTTGAAATGCATTGGGTTTCCTCGCTCGACAGAGGCTGGCCGACGGGGATGCGCGGAGTGCGCGACGCCGCGAACGACTTCGAGGGTATGCTTTGCTATGACGAAGAAATGTGCAAAGGCGTTATCGAAAACATTTTCTCAAAGCAGCGCAGCGACGGCTGGTATCCTCGCCAAGTTCCATTTGGAAGCGGCACGAAATTCGATTTGAGAGAATTCGTCGATTCGGCGTGTTTCTTTACCGAATACGTTTACGATTACCTTGCCTACGCGGGCGATTATTCTATCCTTGAAAAGAAATATCCTTATTATGACGACGAAACCGCCGAAACGGGATTGATGCACCTTAAAAAGGGCATGGATTACCTTATCGCGAAAGATTCGCTCGGCGTTCACGGGCTTGTTAAGATGCGAGGCGGCGATTGGCTGGACTGTTTAAGCGGAGTGGGCAAAAAAGGCAAGGGCGAAAGCGTCATGGTTTCGTGCCAACTCGTCATGTGCCTCGATTATTTAACGCAAATCCTTGAAAAACTCGTTTCGTGCGAAGAAATCGAAAAGTATACGACGGCCGCCGAAAAACTTAAAAAAGCGATCAACGAAGCCTCTTTCAACGGTAAATTCTATAATGCCGTCTATACGGATAACGGCAATTGGTTGTTCTCGGAGAAGGATGAGGACGGCAAAAAGCGCGTTTACGTTCCGACGAACGCGTATGCGGTTATAAGTGGAGTCGCCAAAGGAAAAGAAAATTTGATTTTTGATGAAATAGAAAAACTCAAAACGACGAACGGATACCAACTTTTCTCCGAGCCGCTCGGCGGAAGCTTTATAGACGGCATCGGCAAAATGGGTACGGGAGATTTTCAGCCGTATTTTGCCGAAAACGCAAGCGTTTATAACCACGGTTCGCAGTGCTTTTTGATTCGCGCGCTCGCAAAAGCGGGAAGATACGAGGAGATTTTCGACGTTTTGGGCTATGCAATGCCCTTTTATGCGGATAAGCATTCGCCCGAAAAAGTTTGCGCCGCGCCGTATGCCATAACAAATTGCTATCATTTGGTGCCGTCGTTTTACGGCAGAGCGGGATTTTCGTTTTTAACGGGAAGCGTCGCGATGATAGAGCGCGCCATTTATTCGTGGATGTTCGGCATAAACTTCACGCTTGAGGACTTGGCAATTACGCCATGCGTTCCGAAAGAATACGAAAACGCCGAAATACAAACGCCGTTTAACGGGCATAAAATGACGATAAAATACGTCGGCTACGGCTCTGAAATCGCAAGCGCGGATATGGACGGAAAGGCGATTGATTGTTTCGATGAACGATGGGTAAAAATAGATAAATCAGCGATTGAGGCCGATTGCACCATTACCATACGATTGAGCAAAGCATAGACAATGGAAGAAGGGGCATGTGCAGGAGGGTAAACCATGCCTCTTTTAAAACGCGTTGCGAGCAAGGCAAACCCTTTTACGCGGAAGAAGGCTTCCTGCGAGTCAGCTTGCTCGATTTCTTGCCGAATGAGAATTCCTCGGATTGGTAGGCGCGCTTGCTTTTCTTTTAGAAACAATTTGACTAGAATATCGACGCTTTATGGGCACGGAAAAGAAAAAGACAGGATTCTTCCATAAACACTGGCCGGAAATCGTTCTTATCGGCCTTGTTTTCTGCGTGTCCCTTTCCTGCATCCTCTATTTTACGTTAAAGAAGGCGCCGGAAAACCTCTCCGCGACCGTTTCCCGCTCCAATGAAGTGATTCTGCGTTTGGATTTAAGCAAGGAAACCAAGGAACGCGATATTGAAATCGAAGGAGTCAAAACCCCGATGACAATAAGAGTGAAACATAATGCGATTTGCGTCGCCAAAAGCGGCTGCCCGAGTCAATATTGCGTAAACCTCCATTACGTTTCTAGCCCGTCTACGCCCATTGTCTGTGCTTATAACCAAGTCACGATTTTGCTTTCGGGCGAATCTTCCGGGGAGATTGAAATCTAATGCGTTTTGATTTGCGGTTTAAGATCGTCGTTCCCCTTTTGATTTTGGGTTTATTTTTAATTGGCTATGCCACAAGCGACCACAAGAAGTGGGGAACCCGCAAAATCACGATGATTGGGGTTTTCACCGCGATGGCGATTGTCGTCGGGATGGTCGAAAGCATGCTCCCCGACCTTTTCGTCCCGGGGATGAAACTTGGCTTAGCTAACGTCATCATCTTGATCATGCTCTATGAATTCTCTTGGAGCGAAGCCTTGATGGTCGATATATTGCGTGTTATCGCCGTGAGCTTATTGCGTGGCACCCTTTTTTCCATGGGAGGGTGGATGTCGTTTGCTGGCATGGTTCTTAGTTATTTAGGCATGGCTTTATGCGTTTTGGCCTCCAAACGAAAACTGACCCCGTTTTTTGTTTCCATCCTTGGGGCTTTGCTTCACGATGTTGGACAAATTGCAATCGGCATCCTTTATTTAGGCTCGACCGCCGTGCTTTATTATCTCCCATTCATGGCCTTAATCTCCCTGGCCACGGGCTTATTTTCCGGCTTCCTTTGCCGTCTTATTTTAAAAAGCAAAATCCTAGCCAAGTCGCGAAAACTCTACGAAAGCGAAGAGAATAAATAAGCCGATACGGCAAAAGAAAAATAGAAACCCGCAAAAACATTTAGAAAAGAATTGCACTTTCCCTTTCCTTCTTCTATAGTCAATCCGCGAAAAGAGGATTTTAGTTATGTACCGCAAAGACATGAGACCTGAAATCGTGGATTCCTTCGTGGAGGAATATAACCTTCACGGACCCAAATTAACTTTAGACAGCGTGAGTGCTCGCATCCACATTTCCAAGAAGACCATTTACCGTTTTTTCCGTTCCAAGGATGATATTTATTCCTTCATCCTCGCGGATATGAAAGAAGAATTCGCCGGCAAAAGAGAAGCGATCTTGTCCAACCATCAGCTCTCTTGCGGCGAAAAAATCGAAGGCATCTTAACGGCGAAAACCCAATGGGAAGAACGTTTGGATTTCAAGAAAGCCCATTTACTCGCCTTGGATTCTCCAATTGTTTTCGAAGAAGCGATCGCCATCGTTGACGCGGCTTGCTCCGACATCAAGAAAGAACTTGAAAAAGGAATCGAAGAAGGAGCCTTCCTCTCTTCTATTCACGTCGACCTTACGATTGGCTGCCTCCGTTCCGCCATCCTTTATCTCCTCCAAACCCCGATTTTGGACCAAGACAATATGGGTTACGATGAAGCGATGAAGTCGTTAGCCCAAACGTTATTGCACGGAATCGCCCGATAATTCCCCACCATGTCGATTGCCCCAAACTCGGGGCTTTTTTATTGTTTCGTTTATTGCTTCATTTTTTGAGAAGGCTAGATTTCGTCGGAAGTTTTATTGCTTCCTTCCTTGCCCTTTTCATTTCTTCGCGAATCCTTTATCAAAAGAGGATATAGAATTGACGAAAATTTCTATGTGCGAATCAAACTTTACTCGGGTCGGAAATAACGAAGACAGTCGTTGGAGGGTTCGGAAATAATTTGGTTTTCTCGTCTTGAAGAGCACGCCATTTCGCCCATCGGAAAATGCGGTGTCTCCAAAGAATTAACGTCTATTGATAACGATTTACCGATATACCGAAGAAAACGCTTTCATCCCCTCTTGCATTGACCCCCCATTACATTTATAAATGTAAGTACTATGGCAAGAATATTATCTTTAACACGTCTTCCCGGTACTCTTGGCGACCCGGTTGACGCCATCGTCATCAGCAACGCCAAAACCCTGGGAGAATGGAAAGCGGATCAAGAAAGCTTCCGCAGCGAAATCACCAAGGGCGAGAACGCCATCCAGATTGAAATCAAAGGAGTGGATGGAAAGCGTTATCGCTCGAATGTGCTTTTCACAAACAGCAAGAAAGACATTGTGGCCACCTGCCAAATGTCCGGGACGAAAATCAACCTCGCCCCCGTAAAGAAGTAAAGGATATCAACAATGGCAGAACAACCAATTCAACTCGAACTCGATCAAGAGATTACGTGGGAAGGCAAACCCGTTGCCGACGGCACGAAGCCCCTTCGCGCCAAAGTCGTCAAAGTTGCCAAAATGATCGGCGGCCCCTCGGGCATCGTGAATAAAATCGACGCCAACGCGCCGGAATATTATTCCCTCGCCGGTTCGGTTTCCGACGAAGAATGCGACTTCTTGCTCGCCATGGGCCTTCGCAAGCTTCGCACGAATCACGAAATGGCGAAGAAACTCAAGTGGACGGAAGAACGCGTCCATAATGTTGCCGACCACCTCGGTGATTATTTAGGCATCATTCGCGTCGATATCTATGAAGATCGCGAAGAATACATCCTTCCGATTTTCGCTCCCGGACTTCTTGAAATCATGGTCGTCTCGCCCAATGCCGAGCACCATCCGGAAATCCGCCGCGCCTTCAATGCTTATACCCACGACCGCATGCAGACCATGGGCCCGATGCTCCCCAACGGCTATGGCTTGATGCGCGTCATCCCTATCGAAAGCGCCCTTCCTAAGGGAGAGACTCCCGATCCTCGAGATACGATTTCCTATTATCTTGATAAATACGATTATTTCTCCGTCGGACGCTGCTCTTGCCGCGTTTGCCGCACCGAAATGGGCGAAGGCTGCGGCCACATGCCTGACGATCGTTGCGTGAAGCTTGGCAAAGCCGCCGAATACTTCGTCCGCACGGGCAAAGATCGTAAAATCACCCGCGAAGAAGCCGAGGAAATCATCCACCGTTGCGAAAAGCAAGGCCTCATGCACTCGGTCCCGAATATCGAAGGCATTGAAGATGGCAAAACATCGGCCATCTGCAATTGCTGTGGCTGCGCTTGCTTTGGCCTCCGCCCCGTCCAAGAATTCAAAATCAGCGAAGCTGCCGCTTCGAACTATCGTTGCGAAGTTACGGCTGCCAATTGCGTCGCTTGCGGCAAATGCGTCGAAAATTGCCCCGTTAACGCGATTCGCCTTGGCGTGAAACTCGAAGAAAAATGCCCCGTCAAGGTGCATTTCCAAGCTCCGCTTACCTCCAACACCGTCAAGAAAGCGGTCGTGGATCCGGATTACCGTTTCCATCGCGAAGACGTCGTCCCCGAAACCGGAACGGCTCCTTGCAAAACCTGGTGCCCGGCTCATATCGGTATCCAAGGCTACATCAAGATGGCCTCGGAAGGACGCTATAAAGAAGCCCTTGCCCTCATCAAGCATGAGAACCCCTTCCCCGCGGTCTGCGGACGTATCTGCAACCACGCTTGCGAAGAACACTGCACCCGCGGTTCCATTGACCAAGCCGTCGCGATCGATGACATCAAGAAATTCATCGCGGAACAAGAACTTACTCCGGAAGGACAATTCTTGCCTTGGAAGCGTTATGACTACCACGATAAGAAAATCGCCATCATCGGCGGTGGCCCCGCTGGATTAAGCTGCGCCTATTACCTTGCTCAAGATGGATATGATGTCACCGTCTTTGAAAAAGAAGAAAAACTCGGTGGTATGATGACCCTCGGCATCCCGGCCTTCCGCCTCCAAAAAGACGTGGTCCAAGCTGAAATCGATATCATCGAAAAACCTGGCGTCAAGTTCAAAACCGGCGTGGAAGTCGGCAAAGACGTCACGATTGCCGAACTCAAGGAGCAAGGCTTCAACGGGTTCTATATCGCAATCGGTGCCCAACTCTCCCGTAACCTCGGCTTAGAAAACGAAGATAACATCGACGTGGTCGGCGGTATCGACTTCCTCCGTCAAGTCAACCTTGGCAAAGGACTAGAACTTAACGGCAATGTCGTGGTTGTCGGCGGTGGCAACGTCGCAATGGACGTCGCCCGCACGGCCCTCCGCCAAGGCGCTTCCAAAGTCGACCTCTATTGCTTGGAATCTCGCGAAGAAATGCCAGCCGCCAAAGACGAACTTGCTGAAGCGGAAGAAGAAGGCATCGTCATCCACAATGGCTTCGGTCCGAAGTCGATCAATGTCACGGATGGCAAATTCGCTTCCATCACCTTCAAGAAGTGCTTGCGCGTCAAAGACGAGGCAGGACACTTCGCCCCGGTCTATGATGAAGACCAAACCGAAACCGTCGAATGCACCAAGGTTTTAAAAGCCATCGGCCAAGGATTCGATTTTGGTAAACTCCTCGAAGGCACCCAGGTCAAGCTCACTCGTCGTGGCACGATCCTTGCCGATCCGCTTACCTATCAAACCAACGACCCCGACATCTTTGCCGGCGGCGACGTGGTCACCGGACCTTATTTCTGCATCAATGCAATTGCCGCGGGCAAACAAGCCGCAATCTCGCTCCATCGTTACGTCCAGCCGGGCCAAACCCTCGATGCTGGCCGTGACCGCCGTGAATATCATCAAATCGACGTCGATAACATCGTCCTCGAAGGATTCGACCGCGCTCCGCGTCAAATCCCGGCCGTTGGACCTGTTGACACCAAGTCGTACAAGGACCCGCGCGGCACCTTCACCGAAGAGCAGGTCAAGAAAGAAGCCGCCCGTTGCCTTAGCTGCGGCAAGGCCGTCGTCGACCCGAACCTCTGCATCGGTTGCGGACAATGCGTCTTCCAATGCGAATTCGACGCTGCCCACCTCGTCAAGAAGACCAACATCTACGCGACGAAGTTCGAAACCCTCTTGCCGAAGGCGATGGGCCACACCCTCAAACGCGGTCTTAAGATCGCGGCCAACGCCTTCAAAAAGGATTAATCGATGCACGAATTAGGCTACGCCAGCGAATTAGTCTCTACCCTTCAGGATTTCATGGATGAGAACCATCTCTCCATGATTTCCAAGGTGGTGCTCTCCGCTGGAGAAGCAACGGGCATTGTTCCGCGCTTCATGTACGAATGCTGGCCGGCCGTGATCGAAGACGAACCCCGTCT
Organism: uncultured Bacilli bacterium; assembly: GCA_934699525.1. GTDB lineage: Bacteria > Bacillota_I > Bacilli_A > RFN20 > CAG-826 > Alloenteromonas. The sequence goes on along the minus strand of CAKUWP010000004.1, from coordinate 63,557 downwards.
TAAAGATTGCGAGTTGGAGGTCCGCACCGTCGAAGCGATGGGCCGCTGCCATCATTGCGAAGCGGAATTCCCGATTTTAAAAAGCAAGAACCGCTGCCCCAAATGCGGCTGTGAAGACTTCGACTTCGAAACCGGGTACGAATTCGAAATCACCGAAATTCACGGGAAATAAGCATGAAAAAAGCGTTCCTTCCGTCTTGAGGGAACGCTTTTTCTTTAACAAGAATAATTTTCTTCCAAGACCCGTTCGAATTCTTGGATGGTGTTTTCATCATCCAAATCCCAGCCATAGGGTTTGAATTCGCCGGAGAAGAGTTCTTCGTAAACTTCTCCTAGCCCCTCTTCGAAAAGGTCATCGATATCTTCCCTGGAAGGGTGATAGGGAATGAAGGGGAACAAACGAAGGTAAGGGGAAGAAGAACGTTCGTGTTCTTGCTTCAACCAAGGGAAGGCATCGAAGAGTTCGCCCAAAGTGACTCCCGGGGTCAAGAAGACCAAGGTTACTAGATTTGGATCCATTTCTTGATGGACGGGAAGCAAGCGATACCCGTGTTTGGTTAAGATGCGGCAAACGATTTCCGACTGCTTGCTTTGTGAGGCTAAAGAAGCGATTTGTAAGATTTTTTCCATGAAACCATTCTAGCAAATCCTCCTAGAAAGGACATCTTTTCTTAGGAAAAGGCTTTCAGTTAAATAATCTTAACAATTTTCTTGTATTCAAAGGTTATTGTAGATTAACATATTGCCGTTAAAGGAGGGATTGCCTATGCCATTATGCTTTGCGCCCAGTGGGAAAGAACTCAAGGTCCTGAAAGTTGGCGGCGAATCTTCGATCGCCCGTCACCTTGCAAGCCTTGGAATTGTGAGCGATTCCAAAATCATGGTTCTTAGCCAAGAAAATAGCGGAACCGTGATTCTTGTGAAGGAATCGCGCCTTGCTTTGAACCGCGAGGTTGCCAGGCATATTCTCGTTGCCTAATCCCCCACCTCATTCATCAACAAGAAAGGAAAAGCATGGAAAAGGAATTTAACGGGTCCGAAGTGGTGAATTACCAAGTCGGACAAATCGTGAGCCTAGCCCAAGTCGATGTCGGCACCTCCGGCACGATCAAAGCGGTCCAAGGAGAAGGAAGAATCCGTCGTCGGCTCTTCGACATGGGACTTACCCCCGGAGCGGAGCTCTTCGTTCGCAAACGGGCGCCTTTAGGAGACCCCATTGAGCTCACCTTGCGTGGCTATGAACTGACTGTTCGCCACGCGGAAGCGGAATTCGTGCAAATCATCATCACCGATTTGCCAAAGAAAGGAGCAACAGATGGAAAATAAGCACCTTCGCGTTGCCTTAGCCGGCAACCCTAACTGCGGCAAAACCACGTTGTTCAACTCGCTGACCGGATCGACGGCTTATGTCGGAAACTGGCCGGGAGTCACGGTGGAGAAGCGCAGCGGAACCTTCTATTTCAAAGGAGACAAAAAGAAGAAGGAAGGCGTAGAAATCGTCGACCTTCCGGGCATTTACTCTTTGTCCCCCTATACCCCCGAAGAAGTGATTTCTCGGGACTATATCCTCAAAGAAAAGCCCGATGTCATCATTAACGTCATCGACGGAACGAACTTGGAGAGAAACCTCTACCTCACCACTCAAATTCTTGAGATGGATGTCCCCGTCGTTGCCGCGGTCAACATGGTCGATGCTTTGAAAGAAAATGGGGTTTCCATTGATTACAAAGCCCTCCGCGACCTTCTTGGCATCCCTGTCTGCCCGATTTCGGCTCTCCGCAATTCGGGTCTAGAAGACTTGATGGTCGAAGCGAAAAAAGCAAGCGAGCATTCGCGACAAGGAATCACCTTGATTCAAGATGCCTCGATTGAGAAAGCCAAAGCCATTTATGAAGCGGGTGAAATCTCTCATTCCCTCTTCCGCGCGATCAAAGCCTTTGAAAAGGATGAGCACGAAGCAATCGAGAACAAAGACTGCTACCAAAAAGTCCAAGAGCTTCCCGAAGCCAAAGAAAAAGACTATGAAGCGGATATCGCCGATCTCCGTTACCAAGCTCTTACCCCCGCCTGCGAGAAAATCGTCTCGGGCAAGGAAAAGAAAGAGAAAGACAAATTATCCAAGTCGGATAAGATCGACCGGGTCCTCACCCACCGCGTCTTTGGACCCCTCATCATGGTCGCTCTCCTCTTCTTAGTGTTCCATTTCACCTTCGCGGGTGACCTCTTCTATATGAATGCGATGGGGCTCAAGCTCGACACCTATCCCGGATTTATCTCCTTCATGATTGCTGGAGAAGAAGTGCACCCCTTCGAAGGGCTCTTCTATGACGATGCGGGCATCGTCTCGATCGGAGAATTCCTCCACCGTCTCGCCGGAGACCAAGAAACGGGAATCCTCGGCTGCATCGCCTTGGGATTCAAACAACTGATGTATGTCTGCAACGCCCCGGATTGGGTCATGGGATTCTTCTATGACGGTGTCATCACCGGCGTTACGGCCGTCCTCGGATTCGTTCCCCAAATCATGTTGCTATTCGCTTTCTTCGCCTTCATGGAGGATTCGGGCTACATGGCTCGCGTGGCCTTCATGTTGGACCGTTTGTTCCGCCGCTTCGGCGTCTCGGGACGCGCCTTCATCCCGATGATCATGGGATTTGGTTGCGCCGTCCCTGCGATGATCAACACCCGCACCCTTGCTAGCGACAAAGAACGCGTGAAAACGCTTCGCGTCATCCCCTTCTTCACCTGCGGAGCCAAAGCCGAATTCTTGGCGGTTATCGCCGCTGCCGTGGCTGCTTCGGCAGGATTCGATGCTGGGCTATTCACCTTCTTGCTCTACCTCCTTGGCGTTGTGATTGCCATCTTCTCCGTCATCGTCATGAACAAGACGACCCAACGCGAGAAAGTCCCTCCCTTCATCATGGAGCTTCCCGCCTATCACGCCCCGCAATTCCGCGCCCTTTCTCTCCACGTTTGGGATAAAGGCAAACACTTCATCCAAAAAGCCTTCACGATCATTCTTGCCTCGACAATCGTCGTCTGGTTCCTCGCTAATTTCTCCTGGAACTGGCAAATGGTCGAAGCGGATGGACAAGGGTCGATCCTGCAAAGCCTCGGCATGCTCATCCAACCCCTATTCACCCCGATGGGATTCGGCACTCAAGCCGGAGCCAATGGCTGGACTTTGGCGGTAGCATCCATAGAAGGTATCGTCGCCAAAGAAAACGTCACCTCGGTTGTTGCCTCTTTGGCCGAAATCCTTGGCCAAGACGGCTTCGAAGGCCTTGTGGCCTCGATGGGTATCAGCCCCGCTGCTCTAGCTGCCTTCGCCGTCTTCAACATGCTTACGATTCCTTGCTTTGCTTCGGTTGCCGCGGCAAAAGGAGAACTTGGCAAAGGCAAAGCCTATGTCGGCACCGTCCTCTTCTGGCTGATCCTTAGCTATGCGATGGGCTGCTTGACTTACGTCACCCTCCAATACGTTTGGACCTTGGCGATCACTCTCCCGGTCCTTGCTGGAGGATTCGTTGGGCTTTATTTCTATGACAAAGCCAAAAAGAAAAAAGAAGCGGCTGCGGCTTAATTCTTAAAAAGGAGGAAACCTTATGCATTGGACCGAAATCGTTACGATCATCTTCATCGTTTCCTTCCTTCTATTTATGGGCGTTTATCTAGGAAGGAAAATCAAGCGGGGAGAAAGCCTAGAAAGCTGTTCCTGCTCCTCTTCCAAAAAGAAGAAGGGCAATCGCTTGGTTGAAATGTATCACGACACCTATAAAAAACAAAAATAACGAAAAAGGGATTCTGGGAGTACTGGAATCCTTTTTCCTTATTATATAAAGAAGACTAAAATGCCTTAGGAGGCAAAAAAGGAATGGGTAAAATTCAGACGCCAAAGATAGGGGAAATCCTCCTTCGAGAATTTATGGTTCCTTTTGGCGTCTCCGCCTTTCGCCTAGCCCAGGATATCGATGTCCCCTATTCTCGAATTCGAGGAATCCTCGATAACCATATCGGGATCACCGCGGATACCTCCATTCGCCTCGGCGCCTATTTTGGAGTTTCCGATTCTTATTTCCTCTTCCTTCAAGCGGATATCGATTTAAGAAAAGCCCGAGAAAAACTCGAAGAAGTAGTGGCAAAAATCAAAACTCATCCTAACCATTTGCCTTCATTCCATCCCAAAAATCGTTAGTTGCATTTTTCCATTTCGCCCCGTAAAATAGGGCCGAAAATAGCGGTGGATCTTTTCCTAAGCATAGCTTACTTTTCGCCCCGTGAAACGAACATTCCACGAGGTATTTTTTTATGAAGAAAATCAAAAAAAGCTCGGCCGAACGCATGAGCAGCGACCGCATCCCTTCTTTATTGCTGAAAACGGCTCTCCCCATGATGTTTTCGATGGTCGTGAGCGCCCTCTATAACATCGTCGATAGCATCTTCATCGGCATGATGCCCGCCCCTTCCAATAGCCAAGCCATCGTGGCTTTGGGCTATGCCTTCCCCCTTCAGACTTTGCTTGTTGCGGTGGCAATCGGCACGGGAATTGGAGTCAATGCCGTTTTGTCGAAAGCTTTGGGCCAAGGCAAAAACGACAAGGCTGCGAAAGCTTGCATCAACGGCTATGCGTTAATGCTATTTTTCTTCGTGGCCTTCTTGGCGTTTGGCTTAGCGATTTTCTATGGCAAATTCTATTTTAGCTCCGTGACAAGCGATGAAACCATCATCGAGATGGGCTCGAAATATTTGGGTTTATGCTTCATTTTCTCCTTTGGCCAATTGCTGCAACTCGTTAGCGAACGTTCCCTTGCCGCGACCGGCAAAACCAATCTAGCCATGGTCATGCAGTTATCGGGTGCCGTCGTGAATATCGCCCTGGATCCCCTTTTCATCCTCGTGTGGGGAATGGGAGTAGAAGGAGCGGCGATCGCCACGATCATCGGCCAAATGGTATCCATGGTTGTTGGTTTCTTGCTTGTGGCCTTCGTCAACAAAGAAATCCGGATTGAGAAAGAACACATCCGTTTTGATTTCCCCATGATGGGCAAAATCCTTCGCGTTGGTCTTCCTAGCATCGCTTTGCAGGCCCTTCAAAGCCTCCAGCCCCTCGTCTATCAATTGCTTTTCATGGTTTTGTTAGGCGCGGGCCCGACCCAAGATATGCTCGTTGGCGTTTATGGCGTCTTCTTTAAACTGCAGAACTTCGTCTTCATGGCACTTTATGGGTTAGTGAATGCGATGCTTCCGATTGTGGCCTTCAATTATGGCAACAAGAACAAGGAGCGTGCCTTCATCGCGGCGAAGTGGGGTTATATTTATGGCCTGATTATCGCAGGAATCGGCGTTATCGTCTTCGAAGCGATTCCTAAGCCCTTGCTTCTTGCCTTCAACTTGGATGAACAATGGATCGATTGTGGAGTCCAGCTTATGTGCATCGTGCCCCCCACCTTCCTCATTGCTTCTTTTTGCATCATTTCTAATGGCGTCCTCCAAGGACTTGGCAATGGCGTCCATCCGATGATTGCCACGATCATCCGCTTGCTGGCGGGATTATTCCTCTTTGGTTTCGTATTTGGCTATTTCTTTGGCATCGATGGCATTTGGTGGGCAAGTTACCTTTCCGAAGCCGCAGGAACCGCCTACGCTTTGATTTTCACCGTCATCGTTTTCAAGAAAAAGACCAAGAAATTCGATGCTATCCCCCAAGAAAAGACCGCTCAATAAAGACTGATTCATTCGACAAGAACGGGATGATAGAGATATAATCCTTGGAGTGCGCCGGTAGCTCAGCTGGACAGAGCACGAGTCTTCGAAACTCGCGGTCGCCGGTTCGAATCCGTCCCGGCGCGCCAAATGAAAAAAGACTTCGATATGTAAAATATCGGAGTTTTTTTGGTTTTATCGTCTTTTTTCCTTGCTTTGCCCTAAGGGGGATTTGGAAAGGAAGAAGTGTGACGAAGTTCATTTTTCGCCGAGTGTCTTAAAAACGGAATCATCCGTCGACACGATTCGACGCATGGTATGGCTTATTATGAACGTTATTGCATTTTTATTGCTTGTTTTCTGGTTGTTTTCTGGTTGTTTCTGGTTGTTTTTGATATTATATAATTGTCTGGAGAGAATATTGTTATGTTTGATGACGAAGACAATAAGGTTGAATTGAAAGAAATTGTTAATAATACATTGCCCAAAGAAATCGTTGCCTTTTTGAATACCGAGGGGGGATCCGTTTATATTGGGATAGATAAAAATAGAAATGTTATTGGCGTTAAAAATATTGACGATTCTCTCAGAGCGATATCGGATATAGTAACGGATCAAATTTCGCCTAGGTGTGTTTCTTTTGTTACGCCTAAAAGAAAGACTATAGAAGGAAAAAGCATTATTAGAATTGATATAAAGAAGGGGAACCAACTATTTTACATTAAAAAATATGGTTTGTCTGAGAATGGATGCTATATCAGAATAGGGTCTTCATGCAGAAGCTTGTTGCCTGAAGAAATACAGGATCGTTTCATCAAATCTTTGACCATTAAAGATATCAACATCATTGATATCCCTTCTAGAAAAAAACATCTCACATTTAAAATCCTTAAGAATTATTTGCTATCAAATAACAACCATATTTCCGATGAGACATTTTTAGATAATTATCATTTGCTTACGAAAGACGGCGAATATAATTATTTGGCGGAAATTTTAGCTGACACCAATGACATTGTAATTAATGTGGCAACTTTCTCATCCTCCGATAAAACGGAGTATCTTAAAAGAGAAGAATTTGGTGGCAAATGCCTTTTGCTTGCTATGGAACAGGCCAAAAATTATATCAATTCCATTAATCAGACTTTTGTTAATTTAGATACGACGCCGAGAAAAGAACTTAAAATGTTTGATACCGAGGCTTTTGAACAAGCCTGGATCAATGCCTGCGTCCACAATAAATGGAGCGAGAGCAATCATCCGGGTATTTATGTTTTCAATGACAGATTAGAAATAGAGTCGTTTGGAGGTATTCCTAGGGCTTTAACCAAAGAACAATTTCTAAAAGGGAAAAGCGAGCCGGTAAACAAACAGCTATTTGATATCTTTAGAGCGTGCAATTTTGCGGAAGAAAGCGGACATGGAGTTCCGTCGGTGGTGAAGGCTTATGGGGATGATGCGTATATTTTCACAGATTTTTACATTGATGTTGTAATACCGTTCAATAGACAAGGATTTAATAAAACAACCAGAACCAGTGACAGAAAACTGCCAGAAAAAATTAGAGAATCGATTATGGAATTATTAAGTAGTAATGGAATGCTCTCTAGAAAGGATTTGATGTTATTGCTAAATGTGACCGAGGGTAGCGTTAGACATCATCTAAATAAATTGCAGGAAGAAGGACTGATAAAACGTGTTGGCCCCGATAAAGGCGGCCATTGGGAGGTTCTAAAATAATACCGAACTTATGCTGTAGTTTTGACTGGATTATTTCATTGTCACATTGGTGGGAATGCTTTCCATGACATTTGGCATCCAAACCCTCCGCGCGAAACCAATGAATAATGAACGATAGGCGAAGGCGTGAAAGAACAAACCATGGCACCCATGGCGCAATATCAAAAATTCGGCATCGCTTGGATACAATCATTTAAAAAGAATTAAATGATCTCGTTATCGCAGAGGTTTTGGCCGTAGCTGCTATTCAAGCTTCACTGTTTGTCGTCTTTGGTTCATTTCGTTGGGCGGTAATTAGGTATCCATGGAACCTTGTTTTCGTACCATTCTACGCGTCGCTATGACGTTATTTGTTTCCCGTGGTATTTCTTGTTTGAAATCACCATTTTTTCATGGGTGGTTTCGCCCCAGCTTCCACGAGGGGCTTTCAGCCTTTCTTTTTGCGTTCCCCGCCCCTGCTCTTTCGCCTGTTCCCATGCTCGCTGGAGGCGGCCTCTCGCTTTCCAAGTCGAACTCCGATACCGAAAGCGAATGGGAATTGTCCCCATCGCGATACGTGCCTCGCCGATTCGAATCCGTCCCGGCGCCAATAAAAACGAAAGTATTGATGCCAAAGTCAGTACTTTTTTCTTTTATGGGCTTTGATTTTATCGATAGGCAATATTGAAATAATCCAAATACGTCTTAACGATATCTTGTCCCTCCAAACAGGTGTCCATAAGCCAACCGTGTTCTTGATCCCAATTCTTTAAGCCCCGATAATAGAAAACCTTCTTATCGTCGAAAATAATAAAGGGAACCAGGTTGTTCTTTAGGCATTCTTTGAATGCGATTAAGCGGCCCACCCTTCCGTTTCCGTCTTGAAAGGGGTGAATCCTTTCAAATTGGACATGAAATTCCACGATTTCTTCCAAAGAATGGCTTTCCTTTTTGTTATATTGGCTAAGAAGTTTCTTCATTTCGGACCCCACAAGCCTTGGGTGAGTCGTTTCCAAACCGCCAACTTCATTGGGCATCTTCTTATAATCGCCAACGGCGAAATAAGGGAGCCTAGAATCGCTAGTATTCGATTTAAGTATTTTGTGTAATTCTTTGATAAAAGTTTCGCTTAATGGATAGTTAGCAAAATCAATGACGCGATCGATGGCGGCAAAATGATTCATCGTTTCTACGATATCGTCTACTTTTTTGCTGGTATTCTTTTCGATTCCTATCGTTTTCGTTTCAAAGATGTACCTCGTCTCATCGTGAGTGAGTTCATTGCCTTCCATGTGATTGGAGTTGAAGGTGAGGTCAATCATCAGTTTATGGTAGATGCCGCCTTTGATTTGATTTTTCTTTTCTAAGCGCAGCCTCTCCAAAAGATAGTTTTTCCCTTCTTTTTCGTTGGTTCGGATCGGTTTCTTTGCTCCCGCGGGAATTTTCCATGTTTTGCCAACTAAAATCGCCCCATGTACTCTCCCAAGAGAGCAATAGTTCCGGACGGTTCTTTCCGATAGATTCCATTGAATGGACGCTTCTTTGACGCTTATGAATTCACTCATAACGGTATTATCTATCTATCGGCAAAAAACGCAATAGTTTATATAAGTTTTCGATTTATTGCCGATAATGTTGCCCCTGATTAAAACGAACATGCGGCCATTTCGGCTTTGTAGTCATAAATTCGATCCCTGTTCTCTTGCGGCGGCTTTAAAAAGAAATTTATTCCTTTTAGGAATTGTTTTAGAATAACCCAGTATTTTAGAGGTTAAAAAATGACTAAAAAATGGATTGCTTTAGCCCTTGCATCGATGTGCATGGGTCTAGTTTCCTGTGGCTCCCAAGGCGGAGCTTCCAGCAATACGGGAAATGCTTCCAATAACGGAAACAGCGCCTCCTCCACGACGTCGGAAAACGTTGGGGAATCCTCCACGACTTCGGGAAATACCACCGAATCTACACCAGATGAAACGAATCCGACGGCCTGGTCCGAATCCGATTTGAAGGACATGTCCAAGTATCTCCATGGATATACCTGTTTGCCTTTCCCCGGAGGCTTTACTAACGCCTACGTCAACGCCAGCGGAACGGACCAAGACGAAGAATGCTTCATCGCCTATGATTATGAATGCGGCGATTTGTCGGAAAGCTACGGGAAACAACTTGCCGCTGCTTCCTTTGTTTTTGATAGTAAACAAACCGACGAAGATGGTGATGTTTATTATTACACCTATGCGATAGAAGATTCGAACGATCGAATCAACGTTCAGTTCGACTATAATCTCGATTTCGGTGCCTTTGAAGTCTTCGCTTGGTATGAAGAAGGGGCTCCTACCTATGAAACCTTCCCCTATGAAGCGGTTGCTGCCTTCTTTAAACTCGAAAAACTTGATGAATCGGTCCTCCCTTCTTTCCCTTTGTTAGCAGGACAGAAGTATGATGGTTATGCTTCCGGAGAAACCTATTTTGCCGTCGGCGGGAATTACGATACTAGCATCGAAGAAGCGACCTATGTTGCAAACTACGAAACTGCTTTGACCAATGCCGGGTATACCGTAGATTCGAAAAACGGAACCGCGATTCACGAAACCAACCTCCTCAAAGTCGAATACATGGCTAGAGAAGGCTATTTCTCCATTCAAATTTCCAAATATGTCCCCATTATCCCCGGAGCCAATAACGTGGAATTCTCTCCTTCTGATTTCCCTGCAAAATACGGGGCTGCCGAAATCACGAAGAATAACGTTCTCTTCAAATTGGATTCGATCATGTTTACGAATGGCTACATTCAATTTAGAAACGCCCAAAAAGGATCGGGGTATCTTTATAACGTGGATTCACTTGGCACGTTGACCTCCATCACGGTGACGGAAAAGGATGTTTCTAAACACCAGTATTATGGTGTTCTTAGCTGCTATGTTTCTTCCTCGGTGATTTCGGATACCAATCCGGGCACCGCGGTCACCCCGACTTATACGGATGGTGTTTATGCCTATCCGATTCCATCGGGAAATTCTTTCTTCAAACTCATTGATGAAACGAATTTTGCCTCCAAGAACGCTTCCATTACGATTTCTTACGTCGTGAAATAAATATCCTTCCGTTTTTATAAGCGCTAACGGCTCCGTAAATAACGGGGCCGTTTGCTTTATCTAGAAGCGAGAATAAAAGATAAATTCTTGATAGAATCTCCCCGCCTAAAACGGAGGAGTCGGTCATGGGAACAAAACAATTGTTATTAAGAAAAGCAATGGAAGAAGATATCGATCTTGTCTATGAATTAATTAACGGACTCGCCGCTTATGAAAAACGTCCCCAGGATATGACAGGCACGAAAGGGCAATTGAAAGATTGGCTTTTTGAAAAGCAGGTTGCCACCGCTCTCCTTGCAGAAAACCAAGAGGGGCAGAACATCGGTTACGCGATCTATTACCCGACTTTTGGTTCGTTCTCTGCCAAAGCCAACGTCCATGTGGAAGATTTGTATATCCGTCCGGAATATCGTCACCAAGGATATGGCAGGATATTTTTCACTCGGTTGGTGGAATGGATTCAAGGCGAAGGCTATACCAAACTCGAATGGAGTTGCTTGGATTGGAATACCCACTCCATCGAATTTTATAAAAGGCTAGGAGCCAGCCTAGAAACAGGAAGAGTCTATTTTGATTTTGATCCCAAAAATTGCTAAGACGAATCGGGCTGATTTCTAATATCGCTAGGCGCAGGGCGATTCAATGCCCTGCCTTTTCTTGATATAATCCAAAAAGAAAGCGTTAAGAGGGTCCTTGATGAAAAAGTGGTGTAAGGGTTTTATTATTGCGGGAGCAGTTTTGCTCACATTAGGAGCAGGCTCGGGCGCCTTTATCGCCTCTATGACCTGCTTTCGGAAATACGAATAAACCAACACCTCCTTAACCAAATGGATGGGTACCATCGATGATGAAGCCCGCTTAAATGAAATTGTTTTGCCCGGTAGCCACGATGCCGGAACCAATGGAATGAGCTGGCTAGGCAAGACTCAACATTTAAGCGTGAAGGAACAACTGAATTTGGGAGTCCGTTATTTTGATTTGCGGGTCAATCACGTCAAAAATGACTATGTGATTTACCATTCAATCATCAACGGAATTCGGTTCGATCCCATATTGGATGATATCGCTTCGTTTATTGTAGAAAACCCCAGCGAAACTCTCCTTTTGGATTTTCAGCACTTTAAAAACGGAAGCGATGAATACGTCTATCACACGGTCTCGAAGAAACTAAAAGACCGTCTCGTTGTTCAAAACGATGATCAAAGCGAATTGGCCTTCGTCGATGAACTTCGTCTTAAAGACACAAGAGGAAAATGCATTGTTTTCTTTGGAGATGATTCCCCGTTTGTTAAAGAGGCCCATATCTTCAGCAGGAATAACGATGCCTGCACCCAAAAAGGCCAGGCCTTGGATTCCTGCTATATTTCTTCGTATCACGCGATGAAATCGAAACAATTTATCAATGAAGCCTTGGGCTATTACATGGATAAAATCCAAGCCAAGAAGGAAGAAGAAGGGCATAAAGGCATCTTTGTTTGGCAATGCCAGCTCACGGATTCAAAGCTCGTATTCGGCCCTTATCATCGCGAAAGGGGCCACGAAGCGAATATGAACACCTTTATTGAGAATTTGCCTCAGCAAGACTATTTTTCCGACATTAACGTCATCATGCGTGACTTCTTAGACGAAGCCAAGGTCGAACCCATCGTGAAATTAAATGCTTCAAAAGGGCTTTTGAAGTAAGGTTATATTCCATAACTGCAACCAAGAAGAGTGGGCGAGTGCCTTTGCAGCTCGTTTTCCAGTACCACGAAAACGTAAAATGAACCACCACAAAAGTTGGAAGTAAAACACCGCAAATGTTTGCAACGAAATGCCGCAAATCATTGCAACAAAACACCACAAATGTTTGTAACGGCAGCTGAGCGTTCTTTGTTTTTAACGTTCCATGCTCAACCAATAATATCGATGATTACTGGCATTTTAAAATAAAAACCGCCACGAGCTGAGCCGTGGCAGTTTTCCGCATTGGTTTTTGCTAATTACATCGCGGGCATGAAGCCAGCGACGACGGCGAAGATCATCAAGGAACAGCAGATAATCATGCAGGTGATTTGAATGGGTTTGCTGTTTTTGATGTGCTGAACTTTACGGTCAAAGGGTTCGAACATGAAGTTCTCTTCGAACCATCTCTTGCAGCCGATTTGGAGGATTCCGCCGAAGGTGAGGGTGCTCGCGCGGAAGAGTAACCAAAGTCCCGGGTCGGGGAGCATGCCGAAGCGTCCCATACCAACGAGGGGTCCGACAAAGACGCCGATAATCGGGGCGAGCAAGAACCCGACGTGCATCAAACCAACGGAAGAAGAGAATTCGCCGATGACGAAGAGCCAGTTCCAGATGGTGTAGGCAATGATCATGGCAACGGTGATGGCAAGGCCAACGGTCGTGGTGCTCGTGATGTTGCTATTGAAGATATTGGCTTGGTTGGTGATGTAAGAAGAAGTGAAGTTCACTTGGGAACCAAGCTTGGAGAAGCCGTCGATGTAATAGATGGGCGAATTGGCGGTAGCAGTGTTTCCCCAGGTGGAGCCGAGGAAGAAGGCACTCGCGCCGATAGCAATAAATAAACCGGAAACGCCGTTGAAATATTGCTTGTTCTTGAAAAAGTCCGTCATGGTCGCTTCTAGGATGTTGATGATGTAAAGACCCAAGACGATGACGACGAACACGGGTCCGGGGAGTAAGCCGAAGCATGCGAACAATACAATGATTCTGCCAACGAGTAAGGTGGATAGTTTCAGTGCTTCGAAGAAGACGGGCTTCATCGCGATTAAGACGACGATGCCGCAGAGGATGTTGAACGGAATGTTGCCGTACGCTTGGAATTTCGACGTTATGACGGATACCCCTAGAATGGTCACCGTGAACATCAACCATTTTAAGATCGTGTCGAGCAGCGGCGTGACGCGATAATCCATCGCTTCAGGACCGGGCGCGAACATTTTCTTGAGCCTGGCGGCTCTTGCTTGTTTTTTGTCGTTGTCCATAAATCTCCTTATTTTTTGTTTTCAGCCAACGATTTGAGAAAACTAGTGGGATTCTATCAAAGAAATCAATAATAAGATACCGAATTTAGGCGAGTTTATATGCACAGTGTACAAATTCAACTCCTCCTACATCTAAAAGGCATAATTTCTATCCCCTCAATCTAAAATCTTGGTCAATCAAAACCGAAAAAACGGGTCAATGAAAACTAAAAATATGGGTCAATAGAATTGACAAATATGGGTCAATGCTCTACATTAACCTTGAATTTATTAACCGAAAATGGGGGATTCTATGGGGAAAATCGTGAATAAGCTCCACTACAAAGCAAGAGTCGTGGATTCCATTATTGATAGGGACCTAAAAATTTTTGGAGCCGTTTGCATCGAAGGTCCCAAATGGTGTGGAAAAACATGGACATCTTCCTATCACGCAAACAGCGAATTCCTTGTCGGGGATCCTAGTGGGAATTTCTCCAATCGCACTTTAGCCGAAATTGAACCCTATATCGTTTTGAAGGGCGATGCGCCTCGCCTGATTGACGAATGGCAAGAAGTTCCTTCTCTTTGGGATGCGACACGGGCATTCGTAGATTCTAGCGGTAAAAAAGGGCAGATCATCCTAACGGGCTCATCGACGCCTGTGCTTAAAGGTGTTTTGCATAGTGGGGTTGGCAGGATTAAAAGCATTCGGATGAATACGATGTCGCTCTATGAATCGGGGGATTCTAGCGGTGATATCTCCCTAAAAGATTTATGTGAAAATAAATTTACCCCAAAAATTTATGAACAAACGAGTTTGGAGTGTCTTGCCTATCTTATTGCTCGGGGTGGATGGCCCGGCAATTTGTCCGTAGGCTCGGAGGAATGTAACGAACTTTCTCTTGGCTATATGGAAAACGTTATTAAAAATGACTTAAAACGGTTGGGAGATGGGCAGGAGTATGACGAACATAAAGCAAAATTAATTCTAAAATCTTTGGCTAGAAATGAATCTACGACTGTCTCAAATCAAAGCATTTTAAAAGACATCGAGGAAAACGATGCCTCTTCCGTCAGCAAAAACACGCTTACAAAATATCTAAATGCTTTTGAACGGATGTTCCTGTTAAACAGCCAAGAACCCTTTTCGACGAACTTGCGTTCCTCACTTCGCGTGAAGCAAATGGAAAAGAGGCATTTTTCGGATCCGGCAATGGCTTGTGCTATGCTTGGACTTACCCCAAAGAAAATGATGGGGGATTTGAACACGTTTGGGTTTATGTTCGAAGCATTGGTGGAACGGGATTTATCCATTTATGCACAAGCCATGGGAGGCAAGTTGTTTCATTACCAGGACTATAAAAACAATGAGATCGATGCCGTGATTGAACTGGTTGATGGCAATTGGTGCGCCATTGAAATCAAACTGGGTCTAGCAAAAGCAGAAGAAGGGTCGAAAAATCTCGTGAAAGTCTGCAATGAAATTGTTGCTAACGGGGGCAAAGAGCCCATTATCAAATGCGTTATCTATGGGGTAGGTAACGCCGCTTATAAAAATGCTGAGGGCGTGTATATTATTCCTGTAACGGCGTTGAAAGATTAAAAACGCACTGCACAAGTATCATTCGTATGCCCATTCGTGGCTCACTCTTAAGTTGAAAGCGCTTACATTTTATGTAAAAATGAGCCTATAAAAGGGGACATTAAATGAAGCAATTAGGGCTAAAGGCGTTCATTGTCGCGACATCCATTTTTTTCGGCGCGGTTGGCAACGTGCCGAATCACATCGTTGCAAAAACGAATAAAATAGAAAGCTTATCCTTTGCCCATAGGGGTGAAACGGATGTGGACAATTTGTTTGATACGCTGTCCACCGAGTCGCCTTCCCCCATCTACTTAACCAATCATTACTCTAGCTATTATTTCGATAACCTGAATTCTAATTTTGGGAATAATTCTCATGGCACATGTTCCTATGTTTCTATGGGGATGCTCTTATCTTTTTATGATTCTTACTGGGATGATGCTTTTATCGATAATAGATATGATGCCGGTTCAGAATTTCAATCGAACCGTCAATATCTGGCGGATTTCGATTTGATCCCCTCCGCCATCGAATCTCCGGGGGTGTTGTTTGAATCCGGGCAGTTGGTTGATGGACTTTCCATTCAGGACTATTACGGAGTTGTTTCGCTGCATTCCGACACGTATTTCCAGTTTAAATTAATCGAAATTGCCAAATCGCTTTTTGGAGACAACAAATTTGACGGAAGTAGTGATTCGCTCGGTCTAAATCGAACGGAATTGTCTAACGTGCTCTCGACTTATTTAAATTCTTACGCACATATTTCAGATCAAAAAGCGACGGTTCAATCCTATTTTAATGAAGACGAGCAATTAATGCGCGAGGCCGTCGTTAGACAAATTAAGGATGGGGTGCCCGTCATTCTACGGGCTAAGGAACCCACAACGAATACCTGCCATAGCATGATTGCTTATGATTACGATGAAAACGCTGACGAAATCTATGTTCATACCGGTTGGCGAGATGAAACAAGGAATGTTGCGTTGACCCATGTTGCGTTATCCAAACTCCCTTACAATAATCTTCTGGATATAACTTATCTCGATATTAAGCCTAGTTTTTCTCATTCCCATGCGTTTCATTATCATTCTTCTCTTGGTGATAATTTATGCGCTTGCAGTTATGTGTACCCCAGAGAAATTGAACTGGTGCAAGGGAATTTCAATGATGCTTTGCCTACGTTCCGTTGGATGTCTTTATATAATGAAAAGTGGTTTTCAAACTATTTTATTCGTACCAAACTTTCTATTTTGGATTGTGATAGAGTCCGCAAAAACTTTGCCTATGGCATTAATTCCACGGAATATACGCTGACGCAAGAATTGTGGGATTCAGCTAGATTCGAAACCAAAGGAAAAACGTATAACGTGTTTTTAGAAATTCAGGCTTCGTCGGATACGCTAGGATTTGACGGTTATTGGTGCAGAAGGGAATTCAATAAGCCCGTCGATTACGAAAGAACGCCGTATATTAAGCCCGCTGAATACGGCTATGAGGACGCTTACCCCAGCGATGAAGCGACGGCCACAACTTTTACGGAACACCAAACGAGAAATGGGGGTTCTTTCAAAACAAGAAGATATCGCGCGGGATATATCCACAATGAATATATTGTGCTTTCGCCGAGACGAAAGGGGTTTGATCATGCGTTCATCGAATATAGTTTTGAAAAAACCGTTAATAGAATCGACGTGCAGCTTTCCCATTGGCGCGAATTTTCAAAAGAAAAGCTGGATAAAACCAACGGAAAGGCGGAAATTCAATTCTTTTATAAAGGGGAATGGGTAACCCAATTGGATCTTTTGGCGGATTCCACTGGCCTTCCGCGAGATAGAAACCGTCCCAACCTGTATCAGGTATGGTTGGATAGACCTACGTATAAAGTTCGGTTTTATTCCGAAATTTACGATACTGCTGTCAATGCCGATAGCAATTTAGGGAGAATATGCATTGGGGATTTGGCGTATTATGAAATTGACCCTTTGCCGCTTTCTGGTTACGAATTGAAATATAACCCAAGCGTGTGGCGATTGGGAAATATCGAAAACAACAATTGCTACGCCTATATATTAAACAACCAAATGTGGCCCGGGACGAACGAGTTTTGGAAAATGCAGCAGCCTGGTGATTACAGTGGAGAAAGATATGTTTCTTGCACTAAAACCGTTTTGGAAAAAGCGGTAATGCGAGATTTTTCTAAATATAATGAAGAGTTTGGAACGAGTTTGATGTTCCAAGAAGTCGGCAAATATGCCACAACACCCTCCGGGACATACAAAGTTGCATTGGCTGTTAGCGATCGCGATTATCACTGGTATCGTCAAGATTCTAATGGCCACTGGTCTCACAAGCCGGGCCGGGACAAAGTGCGAAGAACGGATGAATCGGGAAATTTGATTGTTGATCCAGAACTTTGCGATAGAGGCTCGTATGTTAATTTTCTCGGCTTCTATGCATTGACTCCGTGGAACCATCTTTTCTACGATTAAAAATAGATTTGAAGGGAGGGCGTATGCGATTTATCAAAAAACTTCTACCTTTGATTTTAACTCTTCCGTTTATCTTTTTGAGTGCATCGACAGGTTTGGGAACGGGAGATAAACCGACAATTAGTGAAAACGACGATTTTGCAGAAATTAATATAGATAACAGTCATGTGCCGGTTGTCGTGACGCCCACCTTCACCAAACCGATTTTCCCGCCCCTATTCGGCGTAAGCGACGTCCCTCCGCTGAATTTCGGGGAGGAGGAGTGGAACGTCTTTGCCTCGCGCCTATTGAAGCAAAACCCGATAAGCCGCTCCAAGGTGTTCGATCCATCAGATGAAAGCACGTGGTTCGATCCTTTTCGGATGATGCTTCCGTCGGTGGAAGACACTGAAAAAGTGAAATTGGACATGACGATTGGGGAGGTCGTCTCAATACTTGGCAAGCCTCAAATTGAGGCGGGCTCCGGTGCCATTATCTATGCGTTTTACCTCAACGACGGCCAGGTTTTCCTGACGTGGTGGGATTCGCATTTCATAGGCGATAGAATTTATCGCTTGTATGATATGGATTTGTTTGACCAAAATCCATTTAGGAGGCATCCAAAGGCATAATTTCCCCAACGATTCCGTCGGTTTCGTACTCACACTAATTTTTATTGGTTCGCGGGACTTTTAAATTAATCATAGTGATTGAAGGAGCTTACATTTTATGAAAAAATGAGCCTACAAAGGGGATATTAAGTGAAACAATTAGGACTAAAGGCATTCATTGTCGCGACATCCATTTTTTCAGCGCGGTCGGCAAAACCCAAAATCCAATCGATGCACAAACGCAGCTTGGACAGCCACTTAACGAATCCTTGACGCAAACGAAGACGGTGGACAAAACTCAGCCGGTTGTCGTGACGCCTGCTTCCACCAAGCCGATTTTTCCGCCTATGTTCGGCGTGAGCGACGCGCCTCCGCTAAATTTCGGGGAGGAGGAGTGGAACGTCTTTGCCTCGCGCCTATTGAAGCAAAACCCGATAGGCCGCTCCAAGGTGTTCGATCCCTCCGACAAAGGCACGTGGTTCAACCCCTTTCGAATGATTCTCCCATCGGCGGAAGACACTGAAAAAGTGAAATTGGACATGACGATTGGGGAGGTCGTCTCGATTCTCGGCAAACCCCAAATCCAGGTGGGCTCCGGCTCCATTATCTTTGCGTTTTACCTTAACAACGGCCAGGTTTTCCTGACGGAGTGGGATTCCAATATTGCAAGCGATAGAATCTACCGTTTGTGGCGCATGGAACTGTTGGACGAAAATCCATTTAAGATTTATTTGTAGGAGTGGTTCTTCAATAACTGCGCCTCGCTCCAATGGCAAAAGAAGCGAGAGCTGTATCGATAAACGACTCGATTGCCCTTGCCTTTTGACGCTAGATGGCCTATGGTCTTAAGGTTTTCTATGCTTTGGGGAACCTTTACACTTACACACTTTATAACCTTAGCCATTGGCTTGCTTCTCATCTTGGGCTTATATGGCCTAGGAAGACTCCTTAAGGATCCGTACCGGAAATGGGTCTATTTTGGATTCTCGCTACTAGGATACGGGGCCATCATCTTCAATTTGGTGATGTGGCATAGTCCTTTGGAATACCTTCCCCTTGAACTCTGTTCTTTTAACGCGATGATTTTGCCCTTTGTTGTTTTAAGCAAGAACAAGGTCCTGGGGAACTGCTTATTGCTATGGTCCTTGGGTGCTTTAATCGCCCTAATCGTCAATAACGGGGCCGCTAATTTTGATATCTTTTCTTGGACATTCTTTTGGTATTATTTCCCCCACGTCATCGAATTTGGCCTTCCGATTCTTTTGATCCGCTTCGGCTATATCGAATTAAAAGCCAAATACATCGCCACCACGATGGGCATCACTTTGGTTCTTTATACCCTCGTCTATTTCTGCAACGTGGGGCTCAACCGTTATTTTGTCCAAAACGATATCCGTGACTATAAAGGCGACCTCATTCAAGTCAATTACATGTTCTCCATTTGTGGGGAAAACGAGATTAATCCTTTGGTGATTTTTCTCCACAGCATCATCCCGTTCAATTATTGGCATATGTACCTCGTCGCCCCCGTGATCCTCCTTTATCTTGGCTCCATTTATTATGTCCATTACCTCATCGCCAAGCAGAAGCAAAAGAAGCTCGAATCCAAGAACCCCATCCCTAACACCGAAACTAAATGAACTGAAAAAGAAGGGAAAACGCATCCACGTCCCCCTTCTTTTTTTGTTTGGGTGAATCAAAGGGAAGCGCGAACCATATCTTCGAGGCTCACCAAATGAACGGAAGGATCATTCAGAGCGAGGATATCCTCACTAAATCCCGCCCATTTTCGAATATACACCGTATAATAATGCTTGGATTGCATTGAATAATCCTAAACAAAAGATTATCAACAATAAAGTTGTCAACTTTGGAGTTGATAATCTAGGAATGAACTTTATTCGGGATATCGGTAAAAAAATAGCAATTATGGGAAGAACCGTTGACATCCCCGTTTCGATAACGTTAAATAACTGTCAGTCGGACTGACATATCCCATGACTGATTTCTTAAAACCCACAAGAAAACTTCAAAACAAGGAGAAGGTGATTCAAATCGCCTTGGAATTTTTCTGCGATCAAGGAATCGAGAATTCGAAAGTCAACGATATCGCCGTCCAAGCCGGGTTAACCGAAAGAACGGTGTTTCGTTATTTTGCCACCAAAAGCGATTTGGTTTTAGCCTCTGCCCTTTATTTTTGGGAAAACGCCCAAGCAAACATCCGCGCACAAATGGAGAAGAACCTCCAGGGCGCTTTAAATGGAATCGACAAGGTTCGTTTTATTCTGAATCAATACGCGAGTTTATACGAATCGTCCAAAAAGGAACTAATTTTCTGCGATTGCGCGGAGACCTATTTAAATCGGAGTGACCGCCTTGTTTTATTAAGCCATCGCCCGCCGGTAGATTTTTATCAAAGCACGGATCCCTTGGCCAAGGCCATCAAGGAAGGGATCGAAGATGGATCCATCCCGCCCAATAAGAACATCGGCCTTATCTATTTAAATACCTATGATGGGCTTTTGGGCTTTATGCAAAAATTGGCCCTAAGCGAAGAGGATAACCGTCTTGCTGAAAACAAAATTCGGCTCGAACTATACGTAGAATCATTAATCAAGATGTACCAATAAGGAGATAATCATGGCAGAAAATTTTGATGTGATTGTGATTGGAGGAGGGAATGGCGGACTCGCGACCGCGGCAAGTTTTGCATGCGCGAACAAGAAAGTCATCCTCTTTGAAAAGCACAATATCCCGGGAGGATGCGGAACATCCTTCCGAAGAGGCCGCTTCGAATTCGAGGTGGCTTTGCACCAACTCTCCCACATGGGCACGGAAGAACGCTCTGGGGAACTAAGAAAATTGTTCCAAGAATACGGAATCCTCGATGAAATCGACTGGATTCAAATCAAAGAGCTTTATCGGGTGAATTTCCCCGATGGAACCGGCATCAGCTTGCCGACGAGTCGGAAGGAGTGCCAGGCTCACCTCGCCAAGCTCTTCCCCGAAGAAAAAGAAGGCATCGACCATTTTTACGACGTGGTTTATCGCTTTTTGGACGAAGCCAATGCTTTTGCCGCCAAAAGCGCCGCGTCTACGGGCGAGCCTAACGCTTTGAAGAAAGCCATCATGAAGGTTGGTTTCCCTAAACTATACCCGACCTTGGCTAAATACGGCTTGAAGAGCACCCAAGAGGTCCTCGACGAATGCTTTCAAAACAAGAAACTCCAAATGGCGGTTTCGACCTATTGGTGTTTCATGGGCATGCCCCCTTCTCGCTTCCCGTTTTCGATTTTAGCTAAATGCATCGGCTTCTATTTGGAGGATAAGCCTTTCTATTTGAAAGGAACCTCGATGATGATGAATCAAGCCATCGCCGAAAGCATCAAAAAACATGGAGGCGTCGTCAAAACCAGCACCGCCATCTCCAAAATCATCGTGGAAAACGGCGTCGCCAAAGGCGTTGTCGATGAATTCGGAAACACCTATTTGGCTAAACGCATCGTTTCCAACATCTCTCCGCATGCGACTTACGGCAATTTGATGGAGGAAAAGGACATTCCGCAGGAGGCGAGAAATTATTTGAAGCCCTATACGGTTGGCATTTCCGCCATCACCTGTTTCATCGGACTGGACTGCACCCCCGAAGAAATCGGCTTCAAGACCTCGTTTACCTTGAACTATAAGACGATGGATCCCAACAAGGGATTTGAAGACGCCTATAAGCTATTGCCAGAAAATGATGCTCTGGTTGCGACCTGCTATACCGTCGATGATCCTAGCGTCTCCCCCAAGGGAACCGCGGTTTTGACCGCCGGGACCTTAAAATACGGCGAAGCATGGGAGAAACTAAGCCCCGAAGAATATTTCAAAGCCAAACAGGAAGCCGGAAGACGCATCGTCATGCGCCTCGAAGAACTTTATCCCGGTATCAAAGACCACATCGAAGAAATGGAAATTGCCACCCCGCTTACCCATATGCGCTATCTTGGCCACCCCGGCGGAGCGATTTATGGCTATGAACAGGACCTCAATCAATCCGTGTTCTTCTTCCCGCAGGAGAGCAAAATCAAAAATCTCGAATTCGCTTCGGGCTGGGTCAATGCCTGCGGCTTCGGCCCCAATTACACCTACGCGGATAAACTCGTGAAAAAAATGCTCAAGGAGATGAACTAATATGGCCAAAAGAAACATTAAGGAAACGCTTCTTTCTACCCTTGTCCATGGGGAAGAAACGCTCAATAACATCGATGTCCTCCGCCATCTCAACCGCGACTTGGTTTCCTCCACCCCAACGGATTCTCCCTGCAAAAGGATTCACCCAAGCGAACTTCATTTAATCGTGAACGAAATCATCGATACCCATCAAGGCGCGAAGATTCTCCGCTTTGTCTCGGAATCGGGCTATTTGCCCCCTTTCCAAGCGGGTCAATACATCAACATCGTCTTCGATATCGATGGAGCAAGAACCACCCGTCCCTATAGCTTATCGAGTTCCCCCAAGGAAAGAGGGTATTACGAAATTACGGTGGCCGAAATCAAAGACGGGTACGTAAGCGATTATGTTTTGAATCACGTTCAAGTAGGGGACCGCTTCCTTTCTAGCGGCCCCGCGGGTCATTTTGTTTATAACGCCGCCTTCCATAAGAAGAAGTCCCTTTTCTTAGCCGGCGGATCTTCCATCACCCCATTCCTATCGATGGTTCGCGATATCCTCTATAGCGGAGAAGATCGCGACATCGTCCTGCTTTATGGGGCGAGGAATCTCCATGTGGCCATCTACCATGATGAACTTACGCGCTTATCCAAAGAATTCCCGAATTTTGCCTATCAGCTTGTTTTAAGCGAGGCAGAAGAGGGCTACGAAGGGGAAAAGGGGTTCTTGGACGAAAAGATCATCCGGAAATACGCGCCGGATTTCCAAGAAAGAACGGCTTATATCTCGGGGCCTAACGTGATGCATCATTTCTGCAAAGACGCCCTATTGAAGATGGGTTTGAAGCAAAAAGATATCCGCGACGAAGTCTTCGGGTCTTCTAACGACATCACCAAAGAAGAAGGCTGGCCGAAGGAAATTGATGGAAACCAAATCTTCAAGCTTAAGGTCGGAGACCAAGTCGTTGATGCAAAAGCGGGCGAATCGATTCTTGTGGCCTTAGAAAGAGCGGGGATCCGCGTGAACGTCTGCTGTCGAAGCGGGGAGTGTTCCCTTTGCCGCGTGAAACTCGTCTCGGGTAAAGTCTATTTGGCTAACGGCATGCTTCTTCGCCTTGCCGATAGCAAATTCGGTTACATCCATTCTTGCAAATCCTATCCCAATAGCGATCTAGAAATCGAATTCTAAGCCATCATCTTTATATCTAAGAAAGCCGTTCCGCTTGGCACGGCTTTTTCATTGACGATGATTATTGATGGTTTTTAAAAAATGATAAGATAAATGATAAGATAAGTGATAAAATAAATGATAAGATAAAACCGCTAGGAGGAATGTCATGAAAGACGAAAACGTTGCCATTGAATATAAGAAATCCTTGTCCCAGCTAAAAGAGGGTGTGATTTCCCTTAGCTCCATGCTTAATAAAAACCATAGCGGAGAGCTTTATTTTGGGATTACCCCCGATAAAAAACCTTTTAAATTCGATATTTCGAAAAAGACTCTTTCCGACGTTTCCAATGAAATTCGAACCAACCTTAAGCCATTGCCAAGAGATTTGGAGGTTGAAACCGTCCCGTTTGAAGGGATTGATGTGATTCGTGTTTACGTGGAAGGCACCGATACCCCTTATTCCGCCTATGGACGTTACTATTTTCGCGTGGATGAGGGGGATATTCCCATGTCCAACGATCAATTGCAACAATTCTTCGAACAAAAAGAGGACAATTATTCCAGGTGGGAAGAGAGGGCGACGGATTATTCCTATGAGGACATCGACGAAGACCTCTTGATTGAGGTGATTCGGACTGCTAATGACAAAGGACGGATTAGTTACGTCTATAAAAATGTACGTGAAGCATTAACGAAGCTAGATTTGATTGACCGCCAAGGGAGAATTAAAACCGCGGGGTATTATCTTTTTGGAAAAGGAAAACCCGTAACGTTAAAAGAAGCGAATTTCCCTACGGATTCGCGAACGGAATTCGGGGAAATCAAAGAATTTAGAGGCAATATCTTCGAATGCATCCAAGAGGAGATATCCTATATCCAAAACCATATTTCGTATAAGTCGGACATTATTGGCATTCAACGAGTCGAAACTCCTGAAATCCCCTTGGCGGCTATCCGTGAAATCGTCATTAATAGCTTTGCTCATAGCAAATACGATCAGAAAGGGGATTTTAATCGGGTGAGCATCTACCGTTCCTCCGTACAGATTTATAATCCAGGCTCCATTTACAAAAACCTCGATCCCATGAAATTCGCTTCGTCGGAAGTGGGCAGTAAAATCCGGAATGTTCTCATTGCCTCCGTTTTGTATAAATGCGGTTATATTGATGCTTTCGGAACGGGGTTTGATCGAACCTTCACCCTATGTATCAAACAAAACGTCGAATATGAATATAAGAACGACGAATTCGGCTTTCAGTTCACCTTTATTCGGAACCCTAATTTCTTGAATGATAAGATAAATGATAAGATAAATGATAAGATAAACAACCTAGACAAGCGCATATTGTCCGAGATTCGTCGAAATAAATTTGCAACGATTTCCGATATTGCCACTCAATTAGGGAAATCTTATCCAACCATTTATCGCCACGTTAGGAAATTAATCGATAATGGGCTGGTTCAAAGAACCGAATCTCGAAAAGCTGGCTTTTGGGAGGTTCTACCGTAAGTTTTCTCCGCTTTCCCTTACCCATCGATTTGCTGAAATGGAACGCTGTTTTTTGCCGCCCATTAACTTAGAGACGAGAAACGGAATGATAAAATAAATGATAAGATAAATGATAAGATAAAACCGCCACGTAAGTGACGGTTTCTATCGTAGATAAGAGCCTAAAATCAGTGGGAATCGCTGAGAGTTAACAAAGATTCGCAGGGCAATCCAACCGTCTTTTCGCCATGGAGTTCTTCGAGGTTGATAAGCGTTAAGCAGGCAACCGGAATTCCTCCAGCGACTTCGACGATTTTCTTTAACGCGTCGAAGGTGCCGCCCGTCGCCATCAAATCGTCCACGAGCAAGACGCGTTGACCTTTTTGAATCGCGTTGGAAGGGATTTCTAAGGTGGCCGTGCCATATTCCAAAGAATAGGAAGCTTTAATCGTTGTGCCCGGGAGCTTGCCAGCCTTACGGCCCATGACAAATCCAAGGTTCATCTTATAAGCAAGAGCAGAACCGAAGATGAAACCGCGGCTCTCGGCGCCCAAAATCAAATCGGGTTGGTATTTTTTGGCGCGTTCGGCCATGTCATCGATGACCGCGTGGAAGGCTTCCGCGTCTGCAACAAGAGGCGAAATATCCTTGAAACTGATGCCTGCCTTGGGGAAATCGGGGTAGACGCCGATGTGTTTTTCATAATCCATGATGGGAAGAATTCTCCTTACGATTTATTGTACCAAAAGAAAAGCCCCGAATGGTGATCCATTCAAGGCTTTTTGGTTCGTTTTTATTTGATGCCGGTTGCGAACTCCATGATATAGAGTGCGCAGAAGGCAGCGGCCAAAACGGTGACGGGGATGTCTTTCTTGCTGTAACGTCCAGCGGCAAGGGTGCAGATCGTGTAGGAGATGAAGCCAAACGCGATGCCGTCGCTGATCGAAGCGGTGCAGATCATCATGATGACGGTCATGAAGCCAGAAGCGATGGCGACCCAGTCGTGCCAATCGAGTTCTTTGAGGTTCATGAACATGCAGATACCGACGTAGATAAGGGCGATGTTGGGGACGTTGCCCGAGAACATGCCAAGAGCCGGATAAATAAAGACGGAAAGAGAGAAGAGCAAACCAGTGAAGAGAGCGGCAAGACCCGTGCGAGCGCCAGCGGCAACACCGGAAGTGGATTCGACGAAGGAAGTGACGGTCGTGGTGCCGAAGATGGAGCCAAGGACGGTGCCACCGGCGTCGACGATCATCGCGTTGCGGTCGGAGACGGTGATGTTGCCATCTTTGTCGACCATGCCCGCGCCAACTTCAACGCCGACCAAGGTGCCGGTCGTGTCAAAGAAGTCGATGAAGAGAAGAGTGAAGACAAGAGCGTAAGCTTGCGGATTGGTGAAGATATCGAAGCCGTGGAAGCAAGCGCCGACGAGGGTGCCGAAGTTGCCCCAGTTTTGTTGAATGTTCGATTCAAGCTTGAAGGTGGCTTTCACTCCTTCGATGCCCGCTTCGCCAAGAGAAGCCTCGACGATGCCGAGGAGAACCATGACGATGATGACGGAGAAACGAGAAATCCAGGCGCAGACTTTGTTTTGCTTGGGGAGAGCGGAAAGGGCGAGAACAAGGATGACACCGATTAAAGTGACAAGGGTAGAAGCGTTCGAGAAATCGCCCATGGCAAGGCCGTTATCGGAAACGGAGATGATGCCAGAGGTTTTCATGCCGAGGTAGGCGATGAAGAAGCCAATACCCGCGGAGATGGCGATTTTGATGTTCTTCGGAATCGCACGGACGATCATGCCACGGAGCGGAGTGACGGAGATAATAAGGAAGAGAATGCCATCGATGAAGACGAGGCACATCATTTGGGCATAGTTGAAGCCCATGCTGCTCGCAAGATAGCCAGCAATCATCGAGTTGATGCCCATGCCAGAAGCAAGTCCGACCGGGAGTTTGCCAATCAAGCCCATCGCGATGGTAGTGATACCAGCGGAAAGAGCGGTGGCAATGAAGATACCGGCGTAAGCGGAAGCGGCGGGGAGATAGACATCGCCATACACCCAGACTTCGCCTGCGTGAGCGCCTTCGGAAATGAATCCGGAGAACCAGTTGGAAAGAATTCCCGAGTTGACGTTGAGGATGTAGAACATCGCGAGGAAGGTGATCAAGCCACCCACGAGTTCGCGAACGATCGAGGATCCTCTTTCGCCGATATGGAAATACCGGTCGATGAACGCGCCGAACTTGGTCTTCGGCGACCATTCGCCTTGGGGAGCTGGTTGTTGATCAGCGGACCCAAACGATGGATTTTTTTCTGCTTCTTCCATTTGTTTTAGACCTCCTTGGAATTGAAGTAGATAACTGCCGCGCCTAGAAAACGCAAAAAGGAAAAACCAATATTTCCCGTACACGTTTTCAAACAACGACAATCAACAACAACTGCTTTATTCTAACAAAACAATCGGTGTTGTCTTGTCTTTTTTGTTAGAAAGCGGTTCCAGCAAAAAGAGGATAAAAAGTACGTGATTTTGTAAAACAAATTGGGTTATGATAAAGGACTAGAAGGAAGGTAAACCTCAATGGATATAGCCGATATGAAAAACGTCCACGTGCTGGATCATCCTTTGCTCAAGCACAAAATCACCAAGATTCGTCGCGTCGAAACCCAAACGAACGAATTCCGCGAAATCGTCAAGGAAATCGCCGTTATTGAAGGGTTAGAAGCGCTTCGCGAACTCCCGACCCACGACGTGGAGATCCAAACTCCGATTGAAAAAACGATTCAACCCGTCATCGATTCCGATTCTCTTTGCTTTGTTCCGATTCTTCGCGCGGGACTTGGCATGGTCGATGGACTTCTCGAACTTGTTCCGGGTGCCCACGTTGGCCACCTTGGCATGTACCGGAATGAAGAAACGCATGAGCCGGTGGAATATTTCTGCAAATTGCCGAAAAACATCGCCGACCTCGATGTCTATCTTCTCGACCCGATGCTTGCTACCGGCGGAAGCGGCATCGACGCCGTTGCTTCTTTATATAAGCACGGCGTGAAGAAAATCCATTTCCTTTGCATCATCGCCGCTCCCGAAGGAGTCGAAACCTTCCATAAGAAATATCCGGAAGTTCCTCTCTATATCGGAGCCTTGGACCGTCAGCTCAACGAAAATTGCTACATCTGCCCTGGGCTTGGCGATGCCGGCGACCGCATCTTCGGAACCCTTCAATAATTCAAAAAGCGAGACTTCCACATCTCGCTTTTTTCTTGCCCCCAACAAAAAAGGCCGCGATTCTTCGCGACCTTTCCTTGTCTTTAACGTTCCTTATCGACGTTCATGCGTTCCAAGTCTTCTTCGGAAGCGCTATAAACGAAGGGGATGTTACGGTCGAGTTCGCAATAATCGAGACCATATCCCATCAAGAATTTAGGCTCATCGAGTTCCTTGCCACAGAAATCGACGTCAACTTCGAGTTTTCTTAACGGCTTCTTGTCGAATAAAGTCGCGATGAGAATTTGTTTCGGCTTGTAATGGGAGAAGAGGTGCTCCTTGAGGTAATACATCGTTAACCCCGTGTCGACGACGTCTTCGACGAGTACCACCGTTCTGCCTTGAATATCCATGGAGATATCGCGGTCAATCTTTAGGTGTCCCGTGCTTTGGGTGCCCACATAAGAAGACACTTTCACGAAATCAAGAAGGATTGGGCATTTGATTTGGCGGACCAAATCACTATAGAAGAAGAGGGCCCCTTTCATGACGGCCACGACGACGGGAAGTTTTTCCTCGTCTTTGAGGCGCTGGGTGAGTTGTCTCCCCAAGCGGCGGTTGATGGTTTGAATCTGATCGACGGATAAAACGATATCGTCCCTCATAGTGAAACCCTTTCGGTGCTTATTAGGCTAGTATATCGTTCTCGTTGGAAGAAAAACTAGCCCTGTTTTGAATTTCGTCAATGAAAGCGCTCCCGTAGCCATAAATGCCCTTATCGCGTTAGAATACTTTAATCTTTGAAATGGAAACTCGCCCCAGAGAAAGAAGGAA
Source organism: uncultured Bacilli bacterium (assembly GCA_934699525.1). Lineage (GTDB taxonomy): Bacteria > Bacillota_I > Bacilli_A > RFN20 > CAG-826 > Alloenteromonas. The sequence goes on along the minus strand of CAKUWP010000004.1, from coordinate 34,553 downwards.
CCCCCCATGAAGCTAGAAAATATTCCCTTAGCCCTCACCTATGACGATTTGCTTTTAGTCCCCGTTCATTCGACGGCTGTCCCCAACCAAGTGGAATTAAAAACCCATCTTTGCCGCGGCATCGATTTGCCAATTCCTGTTTTAAGCGCGGCCATGGACACCGTAAGCGAATCCAAAATGGCCATTGCCCTTGCTCGACTCGGCGGACTCTCCATCATCCATAAGAATATGGCGATCGAAGACCAAGCCGAACAAGTCCGCTTGGTAAAAGAAGCCGATCCTGAAGGAACCAATCCCGCCTTAGACGCGAATGGACGTTTGATGGTGGGGGCGGCGGTAGGAGCCAATCCCGAATTATTGCCCCGTGCCAAAGCGTTAATCGAAGCGGGCGTGGATGTGCTTTGCTTGGATTCCGCTCATGGAGATAGCGAAAATGTCATCCAAAAAGTGGCTGAACTTAGAAAAGCATTCCCCGAAATTCCCCTTATCGCCGGCAATATCGTCACCGAAGGAGCGGCGAAGCGCCTCGCCGAAGCCGGCGCCGACTGCGTGAAAGTTGGCATTGGTCCGGGCTCCATTTGCACTACGCGCGTCGTGGCGGGAGTTGGTGTCCCCCAAGCTAGCGCCGTCGATGAAGTCGTAAGTTTCTGCAAGAATAAAGGAATCGGCGTTATTGCCGATGGCGGGCTCCGTTATAGTGGAGATATCGTCAAAGCCTTGGCTTTAGGCGCGAATGCCGTAATGCTAGGGTCGATGCTTGCCCGAAGCGAAGAAGCTCCTGGAGAAATTTACGAACGTAACGGCAAGAAATTCAAAGCCTATAACGGTATGGGTTCCTTGAAGGCCATGCGGCATGGCTCCGCCGATCGTTATTTCCAATCCTCCAAAGGGAAACTCGTCCCCGAAGGGATTGAGGCGGAAGTGCCGGTAGAAGGAACCTGCGAAGATATCATCTTCCAAATCCTTGGCGGACTTCGTAGCGGCATGGGCTACTGCGGGGCGCATAACCTCGAAGAGCTTTCTTCCAATGCCCGCTTTGTCCGCATCACCAATGCTGGCAAACTCGAATCCCATCCTCACGATGTGAAAATGGAAGTCGCCGCCCCCAATTACAAAGGCTGCTAAGCGAAAAAAAGACTACGAATTAACCCCGAAAAAATCGGGGTTTTAATTTGAATTCAGTCAAAAACCAACGTTATTTGATGTAACGAACGGTTTTGCTGGATCCGCATCCTAGCATCGTAAGAAGGGTGACAAGAAGATTGAAAACCAACATGACCAAGATGGATACGAGAATAATCCAGGCGCGGAATGCAAAGGGCGAGATGGTCATGGCGAGCTGAGATTTAGCAAATTTCCCAACGCCCCAGTTCATTAGAAAATAGGGAAGGATGGACAAAATTCCGCATCCTAGAGTAATCAAGGTTGTTTCTAGAAGATAAATCGCGTTGCCCCCAGACCTCGATATTCCCATGGAACGAAGGATTTGGACGCTGGAACTCAAGGAGCGGACCGAAGAAGAAGTCATTGAAATGAGGGAGAAAATCGTAACGATCGTCAAAACAACGGTGAGGGCGATAATGATGATGAAATAGGCTTCTTGGAAGGATTTTGTTTGCTCCAAAATCGATTTCATTCTCGTTTCGACAAAAAGAGTTTCGGGCTTTCCGTCGGGGCTTTTGTGATTTTGCTCTCCATAACGTTTGGCAGCCTCGATTGGCCTCGACGAAATCGGGACATAAAGACGGATGTTGCCGCCTTTTTCTTTTTGAACCATTTGACGGAATAAACCGGGTTCAAGGAAAACTCCACCGGAAATTTCGTATTTTTTGCGCTCCACTTCCTTTTGTCGTTCCAAATAAACGTCTTCATTTGGACTAGGATTAGGATGGAAGTTCGTGTCGATGATGCCCACAATTTTTACTTGTTTATACGTGTTATCCCCAGAATAGGCGTCAAAATTCATGGACAAAGTCTTCGTTTCAAGAATTCCTTGCAAGGCTGCGGGGTCATCCTGATTCGATTCATCTAACCATCCTACTTCCAAGCAATTCCATTTGGTTAAGGCGACTTCCAGTTCGCCGTTAGGCTCGGGCAAACGCCCAGTAATTTGGAACCCAAAAGCAGAAACGTTAGGTCCGCTGATGCAGTAGGCGTAATTGTGGGCATTCATCGCCCCGTCATAAAGAGCGCTGTCTACTGTACTCAGGTAACTTTGATAAACGAGGGTATCGCCAAAAAGTTCCTGCATGGCTTTTTCCTCGGACAAATTGATGTCGGTAGAAGCGTCATAACCATATTTCATTTTCTTATAACGGTTGATTTGAGCGAAGGTTACCCCATCCGCCTTAAAGGATTCGTAGGCAACCGCGGTTTCGTTATAGGTGCAAAAAGAAAGAGTCGTCATGAATACGGACAAAGTCAAAACGGTGGATAGCAAAGAGAAGATAAAACGAGGAGCACTATGGAATACGCCGTGTAGGGAAAGGCGTCCAATCGCTTTAAGGGGTGCCTTCATCTTGGCTTTAAAATCGACGGGGCTTTCTTCTTTTTGCAAAGGGTCGGATCCGCTATCTTCGAGGATTTTTCCTCTTTCCATGCGGAGGACTCGGTCTCCATATTGGTTAGCCAAATCATCATCATGAGTCGATACAAGGACCAAGCGATCTTTGGAAATCTCCTTCATGGCCTCGATTACCGCGGTGGCGTTGGCTTTGTCCAAGGAACCCGTGGGTTCATCGGCGATAAGCACTTTAAAGTCTTTGATAAGAGCCCTAGATAAGGCAACACGTTGCCTTTGGCCGCCAGAAAGGCGGTCTGGAAATTCGTCGAGGATTTCTTCCTCTAATCCAAATCGTGAAAGGACTTCGCGTGCTTCTTCACGAGACAGCTTCTTCCCCTGGATTTCCCGGGCTAATTTCAAATTATCGAAAACGGAAAAATCGGAGAGCAAATTCAAATCCTGGGTAAGAATCGCGAAATAATGGTTTTTTAGCTGGTCTTTGTCTTTTTCGCGGCACCTGCAGATATCTTTTCCACCGAGCAATATTTTTCCGGAACTTGGCTTTTCCTGCAAAGAGATAAGGTTAAGAAGTGTCGTCTTCCCCGATCCAGATTCGCCAAGAAAAAATACCAAGCCTTTTTCAGGTAACTGCAGGCTAATTCCATCGACGGCATGAACCGTTCTCCGCCGATTCTTATATTTCTTCTTGAGATTGATGAGTTCCATTTTCAAAAAACCAAAATATAATGAATTGGTTAACAATATAGCATGCAACTGTTCAAATCGAAAGAATACATGCCGCTTTCTAACCACTTTGTCAAAACCTCTTTTTAAAGAAAAAACGTGACGCTTTAGGGAATTGCGAGCAATACTATCAGCGCACAAGCGAAACTTTTCAAAAAGCAGGAAATTTATGGAAGAAACAATATCGGTTTTAATAGATTCGGGTATCAAGAAAGAGGCCACACTCGTTTTGCAACAATACGGCCTTGATATTTCTTCCGCGGTCCATTTGTTTCTTCGCCAATGCGTTCTTCGGGGAGGGCTTCCTTTCGATGTGGCGTTGCCTTCTTATAAAAGGGAAACCTTGGCCGCCATGGAAGAAGCAAAGAAGATTTCCAAGGATCCTTCTGCAAAACGCTACACATCGATAGAAGAACTCAATGATGCGTTGTCCAAGTAAAAAATAGGGGCAAAAAGGTTGACCTGCCGCTCTCCCTTTTTTGTCGATAACTAGAATAAAAGACTATCCGTTTTTATTCCTTTTTAGTAAAAACAAATATCCGATTTTATTCCTTTTTTGAGATTTTGAATATCCGATTTTATTCCTTTTTCTTTAAAACCATCGATAAACACTATATTATTTGATTAACCAATTAAGAATGCTTCGGGGGGTAGGAAAATGTTAGTAAGAAAAGCTTATCAAAACCTGCTGGAATGGAAAAAGAACCACGATAAAGATTGCCTCATGGTAAAAGGGGCGAGACAAGTGGGAAAGACCTACCTTATTCGAGAATTTGGAAAGGCTGAATACCAAAGCTTCGTGGAAATCAACTTTATCAAAAGCCCGGATTTGAAACAAATTTTCGAAGGTTCCCTAGATGCAGATTCCATTTATAAAAGGATGAGTGCATTTATCGACAATATTGTTTTAATCCCGGGAAATACATTAATTTTCTTGGATGAAATCCAATCTTGCGGAAAAGCGCGTACCGCCCTTAAGTTTTTAGCGGAAGATGGAAGGTTCGATATTATCACCTCGGGAAGTTTGCTTGGGCTTACCTATGGAGAAGATGGAGATCCAAACACGGAAGAACCGGAATCGGTTCCAACAGGTTATGAGTCTTTTTTGACGCTGCGCTCGCTGGATTTTGAAGAATTCCTATGGGCGGAAGGGTATGAAAACGCCATCCCCTATCTAAAGGAATTATTTGAAAAACAAGAAAAAGTCCCGGATGCGATTAATAAGAAATACGAAACCCTATTCCGTGAATTTATGGCGGTGGGCGGAATGCCGGAAGTCGTCGACGATTATTGCAAAAACCACGATTTTAACCGGGTTTATGAAATCCAAACCAAGATATTGGAGAACTATCGTTTCGACATTTCAAAGCATGCTAAAGGGGCAGAGAAAACCAAGGCAAGAAAATGCTACGATGCCGTTCCCAAACAATTAGCAAAGGAGATTACCAAATTCCAATATTCCACCGTCGAAAAAGGGCAAACGTCCAAAAAATATGGCGGAAGCGTTCAATGGCTCAAGGATTCCAATATCGTTAATCCCTGCTATAACGTTCGTGAACCCTATTTGCCGTTATCAGCCAACGCCAACGAGAACCAATTTAAACTCTATATCAATGATACGGGCTTGCTTTTGGCTATGTATGGGTTCCAAACCAAGAAGGCATTGCTAGAAAATACATTAAAAGGAAATGCCAAAGGCGGGATTTATGAAAACGTCATGGCGGATCTTTTAGCCAAACGGGGATATGAACTTTATTATTACAAACCCGATGATTCCAACGAATTGGAGTTTTTGCTAGAAAAAAACGGGGAAGTAATCCCCGTGGAAGTGAAGGCCGGCAACACCCCGACGAAATCGTTAAACCGCTTCATTGAGAAATATAAGCCTTCCATCGCTTATAAAATCGCGGAAGGGAATTTAGGCCTGAACGGAACCAAATTGACCATTCCCCATTACATGGTGATGTTTTTATAAGGCAAGAATCCGTTCCTTTAAATCGCTAGGTGAAGAAGCAAGGCAAAGATGCGGAACCTCTTTTAAGGCCTCTTTGTCCCCATATCCCCAACTAACTTCAATGCCTTCGATTCCACTTTTTTCGGCCCCAATCATATCAAAGGGGGTATCTCCAATCATTAAGGGGCGATACTTAGATAAGGGGAAACGAACCAAGGCATCCTGGATGATCAGTTCCTTGCTTTCATGCTTCCCGTCTAACGAAGAACCAAAAACCTCTTCAAAATAGGAAGCCAAGCCAAAGTGCTTGGCGATTTCTTTGGCTTCGGGGGTCGGTTTGGAAGTGACAATCGCCATCGGAATGCCCTGTTCCTTCATGGATTCAAGAAGGCTTTGGATTCCCGGGATGACGCTGCATTCATAAGCCCCTTTGCCGACATATTCTTCACGAAATAAGCTTACGGCGAAATCGGCCTTAGATTCTGGAACCCCAAAATCCAAGAAGGAATCTCTTAACGGAGGTCCGACGACCACGCGCAGGCTTTTGCCGTTAGGCGAAATGCCAAGACGGTCTAAAGCATAACGGAAGCACCGCATGATTCCGGGGGCGGATTCAGTCAAGGTGCCGTCTAAATCAAAGAAAAGGACCAAAGGTTTATTCATAACGATAGAAATTTTATCGATTCTTGGTTAAAAAAGAACCCCCAAGCGGGGGTTCCTGCTATTGAAAGCGCTTATTCCGGAAGATCTGGGAAGGACTCGGGGTTAGGAACCGATTCGATCACGGCTTGGTCCCCATAAGCAAAGTCAGCCTTCAAATCGACTTTGAGCTTGACGGTCGTTTCCGCTTTCATGACCATGCTTTCGGCAACGCCTTCTTCTTTCAACGAGGCTTCGAAGTCGGCGAATAGACCTAAAGAAGTGAATCCTTGGTCGGAGAAACTGACCGCGAAAGCGGCGCTTCCCTTGGCTTCCACCGCGGCGGAGCCAGTTTCGCCGATGACTTTGGTGGGGTCAAGATTATAGACGAAGGAGTAATTCCCTTTGCCACAATCAAGATAATCGACCTCAGCGGTGAAATTGGTTTCTAGTTGAGTCAACATGCCATCGATATCAAGAATCTTCGCAACATCCGCGGGGATTTCGGCCGGATTTTTAAAATGCAGAGTCGAGGGAAGTTCGGTAGAAGGAAGAAGCGATTTGATGATCGGACGGACGGATTCCATGTCCATGTATCCCATGCCTTCTTCGATATAGAATCCCGCTTTTTTGATATTGGCAGACGCGCTCACCGCGTTATCGCCAACTCCGTTACGGTATTCAAATCCCGCGCCGAAGGTAACGCTAGTTTGAAATTTGGTGACATCTTCGCGGAAATTCTTGATGCCGGCATTGAGATAGAAGTCTTTGATTTCGATTTTGCCGCCGGTTTCTTGGCTAGTTTCGCCCATCGTGGCTTTGGTATAATTCTCGAAAAGGAATCCGCCTTTGACAGCAACGGAGAGGGCATCGACTTTATCCGTATTTTCTTTCGCCGCCGCATAATGGGTGGCTAAATCTTCTTTTTGGACTTTCTTGCCTTCGGGAATCGTTTGGGATCCACCTCCGCCGCAAGAAAGAAGCATCAACATCGAACTAGATAGAAGTAGGAGAGACGTTTTTTTCATAATGGTGTACCTCTTATTCTATTTATATTAAAGGAATGCACAAAAAAAGGAATAGTCCTGTTGGACCATTCCAGAGCTGATTTTTAAGCGTGGCTGACACTCCTTTTGTCAAGCCGCCTCCTAACGGATCAATCAAAGCTTCTTGTCGTAGGCCTCGAGTTCCTCTTCGCTAGGAACATAAACTTCTGGGCTATAACGGACCATCCCTTTGTAGGACAATCCATATCCGGTTAAGAAAATATCATCCTTGATCGTGATGCCACAGAAATCAATCGGCACCTCAATCTTCCGGTTCTTGGTCTTATTGACTAGAGTACAAACCAAAATCCGCTTCGGATGCTTCAAAAGGGTATGACGGATCAAATAGTCGAGAATCGACCCCGTATCGACGATATCCTCGACGAAGACGACAGTCCGATTTTTGATCGGGAAGGAGATGTCCTTTTCAATCCGCGGGTCTCCCTCTTCGTCACGGCTAAGCTGAACGTAATCGCATAAAAAGTCCGCATCGACGCATTTCACGAGGTCGCCCATGAAGCAAATCGCCCCACGCATGACGCAGACGAAGAGGGGAAGCTGTTCTTCGTTAGACAAAGCTTCCGAAAGCTCGTAACCGAGGTTCCGCGTGATGGCATCGATATTATAGGAAGAGAGAATGACCTTTTTCATAATGCCCCCTTATTCGAGTTCAATGGTCGCGGGTGGTTTGGAGGTGAAATCGTAAAGGACGCGGTTCACCCCATGCACCTCGTTGATGATGCGTTCAGAGATTTTAGAAAGAAGAGGATAGGGAATTTCAAAAGGGGATGCCGTCATGAAATCGTCGGTTTTTACCGCGCGTAAGACAATTGCATAGTCATAAGTTCTCCCATCTCCTTGCACCCCGACGGAGCGCATGTTAGACAAGGCAGCGAAATATTGGGAGGGCTTTTGGCCTGCTTTTTCCATTTCTTCGCGGAAAATCGCATCGGCTTCTTGGACGATATGAACTTTTTCGGGAGTGACTTCCCCGACGACCCGGATGCCAAGTCCTGGCCCTGGGAAGGGTTGACGGGAGACGATCGATTCGGGGAGACCAAGGAGACGGCCAATCTCGCGGACTTCGTCTTTGAATAAATCCTGAAGGGGCTCAACAAGTCCTAGAAAATCCATGTCTTTAGGAAGCCCCCCGACGTTATGGTGGGATTTGATTTTGGCGGAAATCCCTAATCCCGACTCGATGCGGTCGGGGTAAATTGTCCCCTGAGCCAAATAGAAGGAGCCTTGTTGGCCAAGTTTTTTCTCTTCCGTGGCAAAGACGTCGACAAAGTGCTTTCCGATGATTTTACGTTTTTCTTCCGGTTCACTGACCCCTTTTAACGCGGAGAAGAATTCTTCGCTCGCGTCGACTTTAACAAACTGAAGGTCCATCTTGGAGAAGGTATCTTCCACTTGCTTGGCTTCGTCTTTCCGCAATAGCCCATGGTCGACGAAAACGCAGACGAGCTGTTTTCCGACGGCTTTAGAAAGCAAAGAGGCAACGACTGCGCTATCGACCCCGCCACTAAGGCCACAAAGGACGCGCTTATCTCCAATTTGGCGTCTCGCCGCTTCGATTTTTTCTTTTAAGAAATCTTCGCTTTTCCAGCTGGGTGTTGCCTTGCAAACCCCATAGACGAAATTCTTTAACATTTCTTGCCCGTGGATCGAATGCTCGACTTCGGGGTGGAATTGCACCCCATATAAGCCTTTGCTTTCGTCTTCATAAGAAGCGATGGGGCAGGTATTGGAAGAAGAAGTAACGCGGAAAGAAGAAGGCAATGAAACGATTTGATCCCCGTGGCTCATAAAGACTTCTTGCTCTTTGTCTAACCCTTGGAATAAGGTAGAAGGAACTACACGAATCGCTTTTCTCCCATATTCTCGCTCGGAGATGGACTCCACCTTGCCCCCGTTTTGATAGGCAATGAGCTGGGCTCCATAGCAGATTCCTAGAATCGGCTTGCCTAAGGCAAAGATTCCTTGGTCTACGTGGGGAGAAGAAGGTTCATAAACCGAATTCGGCCCACCCGTGAAGATGATGCCAAGAATCTCGGGGTCCTTTAATTTTTCTAAAGGAGTCGTGAAGGGAAGAACTTCACTATAGACGTGGAGGTCGCGAACGCGACGAGCGATGAGTTGGTTATACTGACCGCCAAAATCAAGGACAATGATGCGTTTCATATTCCGTTATTCTAAAGGATTTAAATCCTTTCGTCTTGCCCCTTTAAGCGGTTTAGCAAAATTTGAGATTTTGAGGGAGAAAATTTCAAACAAAAAAGCCACCCCCTAGAAGAAGTGGCTCTTAAGGAATAGGAAGATTTAGGCTTTGATTTCGCTAGAAGGTTTCTTTTCGCGGAGGATGGCATTCATGATGATGCCAAGGATCATCGCGACGGAAACCGAGGTGATCGACATGGAGACTTCCCCGCTTCCGAAGGAGAAGACGAGTCCGCCGATGCCAGCGACAAGGATGACCGAGCTTACGAAGATGTTCTTGGTCTTCGACATATCGACTTTTTCATGGATGAGCATCTTGACGCCGCTAGAAGCAATGAAGCCATAGAGGATCAAGCTGACGCCGCCCGTAACGCAGGCAGGGATCGTCTGAGTGAGAGCCATGACCGGGCTAAAGAAGCCAAGGAGCATGGAGAAGCAGCAGGCGAGGAAGATGACTTTGGTCGAGGCGATTTTGGTGACGCCGACGACCGCGACGTTTTCCCCATAAGTCGTATTGGCCGCGCCGCAAAGGCAGCCAGAGATCGCGGTGGCAACGCCATCGCCGATTAAGGTGCGGGAAAGACCCGGTTCTTCGAGAAGATCGCGTTGAAGAAGTCCCGACATGTTCTTGTGGTCGCCGATGTGTTCGCAGATGGTAACCAAGGAAACGGGGATGAAGATGAGGGCCGCTTGGCCAACCGCCGAACCCGAAAGGGGTACGACGTTACCCGATTGGGCCGCTAAGAACAAGAACTTCGGGTAATCCAAGAAGGATTGGACGCGGATATTGGAGAAGAGATTGATGAACGGATCGAAATTGACGACGCGGCAATATTCCGAACCGCAGCCATAATAGCCAATCGCGGTGAAGAGAACGCCGGTGAGGTAGCCACTTAACATACCAAGAACGAAGGGGATGAGGGAGACGGTGCCTTTGCCATAATGGGCGCAAATCGCGGTGACGACCATGGCGACGAGCCCGGAAATGATGTTGCACCAGTTATAGGCTCCCGCGGCGGTGCCGGTGAGGTTACCAATCGCGCTTCCGGCAAGAGAAAGACCGATAACCATGATGACCGGTCCGACGACGATAGGAGGAAGAAGCTTGTTGAGCCAAGCAACGCCAAAGAGCTTGATGAGCAAGGCAACTAAGCAATAGACAACGCCGACCATCGCCATACCAACGGGGAGAATCCAAAGGTTCACTTGACCCGCTTGAGCGTCCACTTTGATCGCTTCGCTCATCGCCGCCATATAGGCAAAGCTCGAAGCAAGGAACATCGGGGATTTGAATTTCGTAACGAAGAGATAGAACATGGTCCCGATACCGGCACTGAAGAGGGTCGGGGCGATCATGACGGAGGCAAGGTTTTGTGTCGTGCCACCAATCGTGACGTTCACTCCACTGAAGACGATCATCGGAACGGTGATGCAGGCCACGAACATGGCGAGCACGTGCTGAATGGCAAGAATAATCCACTTCCCTGCTTTCTTAGGGGCTTCGTCGACCTCTAGAAGCATGCCATTGGGATGAATGGTGCGCGGTTCTTCGACCGCTGCGCTATTTTTGTTTCCAAACATTGGGGAAACCTTCCTTTCCGAAACAAGGTAAAAAAATAAGGCCTCTATTTAGGCCTCAAAACGAATACGGATGAAGGAGACAGCGCCCCTATTTTGGGTGAGTTGCTTCATTCCGGTTCGCATCATCTTTATCTTGCTCCGGGACTTTACTTTAAACCGCGAATCGCTTTTTTCCAAGAACGAGTTTTTCTTTGTTAGCGCTTTCATGATTTTCGCCCCTTTATTTACAAATTTCTCCAAAGGTGGAAAAATAGCCCCCATGGATGAAGAAATGAAAACGCCGGCTCCCTTAGGAGCCAATGGAACAAGGAAAAAAGAAGAAGAGGAACGCTTAAAATCGCGTTTAGCCGAAGCCAAAAAGCAATTTACCCGTTGGGGTTTCTATTTCCTTGGAGCCTTTGGGGGATTTGTTTTGCTTTTTGTTTTCCTTTGCCTCTCCGCGAGCCTAGGCTGGCCGATTGGACTTACCTGCACGTTTTTGATTTTGGATTTCTTGACTTTGATTGGAACGGTATTCCTGCTGGCTTGGACGTTAGTCAATTATTATCCCCCCTTTAAAACGGCTAGAACCCGTTATGAAGAATTCCTCGAAGAGCAAAAGCTCGCCGCTTAACATGCTTTTCACGTTGAATGATTTATCCAAGGACCTTGGCTTCCAACCCGAGGATACGTTAAGTTACCTTTCCGCCTGCTTGGAAATCCCTTACCCGGGGAAATACGAAGAAGAAGTGAGTTTGGCTTTTTCTTCCTTTAAAGAAGGAAAGGAAGCCGAATTCTCTCCCTCCACCCTTCTTTATATAAGAAATAAGGGGACTCTAGCTTGCTTTAAGACCACAAAAAAACTAGACCCCCCTTATTTTGGGATCACCTTTCAAGCCAATACCCCCCAAGCAAAGGCGGAAGCTCTATTAAATTTATTAGAAATCTATCCCGATGATATTGGCATCGCCCCGATTTTAAAGAAAGCCATCCAAACAGGAGAACGCCTCCAAGAACTTGATCATGCCTTCCAAGAAACCTGCTTATTCGAGCAAACTTCCATGCAAGGGTTCCACGATCATTTTTGGTTGATCCCCCTTCATTTCCCTCTTGAAAAATAAAGGGAAAAACACGTCCTCCCTTTTTTAAAAAAAGACGGGCAAATGGGTTGAAAAACCTTGGTTATCCACTATAGTACCCTTCGTACTTTTTAGTTCGACTACGAACGGGGGAGGTTTTTAGAATGAGTTTATGGCGATTATATAAACGCTTCCGTTGGTGGGATTGGATTTTCTTGTTTGTCATCTGCGGTCTCACCGTTTTGCAAGTGTGGTGCACGATGCTAAATGTCGATTACATGAAGAACTTAATCGCAGCCATCCAGTTTAACCAGCAAAACGATGCCCTTTATAACGGAGGCATGATTATTGCGATGGCCGCGGGCACTTTTGCTTGCCAAGTAATCATCGCCTTGCTCGCCTCGGAAATGACGGCATCCCTTGCCACCCGTCTTCGCGATGAAGTCTATCAAAAGGTCAATGATTTTAGCGTCGGCGACATTGGCAAATTCTCCACCGCTTCCTTAATCACCCGCACCTCCAACGACATCGAAAACGTCCAGATGTCGACGCTTATGATGTTCCGTATGATTTTCTCCGCCCCGGTTACCGCCGTGTGGGCGATTTGCAAATTTGCAACCGACGCGAGCAAAGAACTCACTTGGGTCGTCATCGTCGCGATTTTTGTGATCGTCGCCGTGTTAACGACGGTCATGGTATTCGTTCTCCCCAAATTCAAAGTCGCTCAGAAATTCATCGACCGTTTGAACCAAGTGACTCGTGAAGGGATTTCTGGGGTGCGCGTCGTCCGTGCCTATAACGCGGAAGAGTATCAAAACGCCAAATTCAAGAAGGCCAATGACGACTTGACCAAAGTCAATTTGTTCACGGGGCGCATGCTGCAGCTATTTAACCCCGTCATGACGATTGTTTTGGATGGGGCGTCTTTAGGAATTTATGCCATCGGCGCTTCCTTGATGAAGAAAGGAGAAACGGATTATTCGGTCATCGTTTCTTTCTCCAATCTCGCCGTTCAAGTCATCATGGCGTTCATGATGCTTTTGTTCCTCTTCATCATGCTTCCCCGCGCGATGGTTTCCGCCAAACGTATTGACGAAGTTCTCCGCACCAAATCAAGCATTGTCGATCCCGTTCATCCGATTAGCCCTGCAGAAAATGTCCATGGGGAATTAACCTTCCACGATGTCGGGTTTGCTTATCCTGACGCGGAGGAAGAAGTGATTTCGGGAATTGATTTTGCAATCCATCAAGGGCAGACCCTTGCCTTCATCGGGGCGACGGGTTCGGGCAAATCCACGGTGATTAATTTGATTCCGCGTCTATTTGATTGCACAAGCGGCGAAGTTTTAGTCGACGGCGTCAACGTGAAAGACATGTCTCAAAAAGACCTCCGTTCCCGGATTGGCTTTGTCCCCCAACGCGGCAATTTGTTCCGTGGCTCGGTTAAAGACAACATCGGCTTTGGACAAGAGCAATTGAACGAAGCCTCCATTGAAAAGGCGGCCGCCTGCGCCTGCGCCGATGAATTCATTCAAAAGATGGAAGGGGGATACGATGCCCCGATTGCTTCGGGAGGTACCAACGTCTCCGGTGGTCAACGTCAACGCCTTTGCATCGCTAGAGCCGCAGCGATCGAACCGGAAATCTTTGTTTTCGACGACTCGTTCTCGGCTCTTGATTTCAAAACCGACCGCACCGTGAGGGAGAACCTCAAGAAGATGTACCCCGAGGCGACTAAGGTCATCGTCGCCCAACGCGTCGGCACGATTATGGACGCGGATTTAATTCTTGTTCTCGACGCGGGCAAAGTCGTAGGGCAGGGCACCCATCGCGAATTGCTTGAAAATTGCCCCACGTATCGCGATATTGCTTTATCGCAGCTTAGCAAGGAGGAACTCGGTTTATGAGCGCACGCAGCATGCATCGGGTCCAAACCCGTGAAAAAATCGATCCGGCGTCCTTGAAGCGACTTGCCAAGGATACCAAGAAGTACTGGCCGTTATTTATCGTTGCCGCGCTCTGCTTATTGGTTGCCACCGTCTTCGAGGTCTTAAGCCCCAATCAATTAGGAGAACTCTCCAATTATTTGATGATGTCGGCCTTAACCCCCACCCTCATCGACATGGACAAGGTTTTAAACTACGTCTTGGTTCTTGGCGTCTATTACTGCGTCTTCGCTCTTCTTACCTATATCTCGGGCTTTTTGATCGCCACCGGCGTTCAGCATTATGGCAACGCCCTCCGCCAAGAGATTGAACGGAAGATCAACACGATTCCTCTTTCTTATTTTGACTCCCACCAAACCGGTGACATCATGTCCCGTGTAACTAACGACGTGGACTCGGTCACCCAAAACTTGGACTCGGCCTTATCTTCGATCTTTAGTTCTCTCTTCTTGCTTGTTGGCTCCGTGATTGCCATGTTCACGACCAGCTGGATTATGTCGTTAATCACGATTTGCTCGATCCCTCTTCTTGTTTTATTCATGGTCTTTGAAATGAAGCTTGCCCAGCCTGCTTTCTATGCTAGAGCGAATAAAATCGGTGACGTCAACGGCATCGTGGAAGAAGATTACGGCGGACAAAACGTCATTAAGCTCTTCAACGCGGAAGGACGTAGAAAAGCGATCTTCGACAAGGAGAACCGAACCCTCGGCTTCATCATGTTCAAAGCCCAGGACATGGGCGGACTTATGATGCCGACCACCTCGCTCATTTCGAATTTGACCTATGCGGCCGTATTGCTTCTTGGTGGATATTTTGCCATCAACGGCAAATTTGGCATCGATATGGCCGTCATCACCGCCTTCTTGGTTTACATTCGTTTGTTCCAGCAGCCCTTCACTTCGATTGGTCAGGCCCTCAATAGCCTTCAAACGATTGGGGCAGCCTTTGGCCGCGTGGCCCGCTTCATCGGAGAAAAAGAACTCGAAGAGGAAACCGGCAAGCCCCGTTACCTTTATGACCCCAAGACGGGTTTAAATAAGATTCAAGGAGAAGTGGTATTCGACCATGTTCGCTTCTCCTATGACCCAAGTCGCGAGATCATCCATGATTTCTCGGCCAAAGTCACCCCGGGGATGAAAGTTGCTATTGTTGGTCCTACCGGCGCGGGTAAAACGACGATGGTTAATTTGCTCGAACGCTTCTACGAAATCCAAGGGGGGCATATCTACATCGATGGAGCTGATACCAAAAAGATGTCTCGCGAAGAAATTCACGATATCTTCGGCATGGTTCTCCAAGACACTTGGGTTTTTGGAGGCACGTATCGCGAAAACCTTGTCTATAACACGCCTAACGTGACTGACGAAGATTGCTATGCGGCGATCAAAGACGCCCACTTGGTCCATTTCACCCGTTCTTTGCCTCATAAGCTAGACACGGAATTTGGAGAAAATAGCCAGGTCTCCGCGGGGCAGAAACAGCTCATCACCATTGCCCGCGCGATGGTAAGAAAAGCCCCGTTATTGATCCTCGATGAGGCGACGTCGAACGTCGATACCAGAACGGAAGAAAAGATTCAGGAAGCGATGGACCGCTTAACCAGCGGAAGAACGAGCTTTGTCATCGCCCACCGCCTCTCCACGATTAAAAACGCGGATTTAATCTTGGTGATGAGAGATGGCAACATCGTCGAACAAGGAACCCATGAATCCCTTTTAAAACAAAATGGATTCTACGCAGGGCTCTATAATTCCCAGTTTGCCCTGGAAGGGGAAAGCTTCGAATAAAGCAAAGCGTAGCCTAATCCCGTTAGCTCGGTCAAAGGGGCTACGCTTTTTTTGTGGTTAAAAACGTTCTAAATCGGCTTTTCTCATAAAAAACATAGCAAATTACGGGAAAGCGCACGAATTTACGGGAAAAGAAATCCATTACGGGATGGAACCTACTGGATTTGAATTATAAATTCAAAGGGGGAACGCTCTAAAAAATCTCTTGTCAGGATTTCTTTCATCCTTAAAAATACAAGTACAAAACTTAAAAAGAAGGGGGACGTGTATGTTTAAATTCCTAAAATTCCTGGGGGCGTTAGTCCTTATTGCTGGAGTGGGAGTCGGAGGATATTTCCTTTATGACCGCGTTTTAAAAGATAAAATCTCCGAATGGAAAGGGGAAGAATTCCAACTGATTTATTCCTATGAAAAGTTAACGGACTCCGTTTTGGGTGCAGAACCCCGGGGGATGGTAAAGGGGTATCAAGGAGTGGCTCCGGAAGAAATCGTCGTGGATCCTTCCTTTGAAGATAATGAAGCGATTCGCGATGTAGAAATCATCAAAAGCTTTGCGTTTAAAAACGCGAGGAAAACCAAAAAAATCGAATTCCCCGCATCGATAACTTTCCTGGGGTACGACGTCTTTAAAGGTTGCGATAACCTGGAAACCGTGATTTTAAAAACCCCGAAAAAGATGGCCATCCACATTGGATTCGGTGGCTGTTTTGGTAGCGTCGATTGGAATAAAACCACCTTCTATGTCACCTGCGAGGAGATCAAAGAATCGATGGTCAGCGCCTATGCGGATGCGAATGTCATCGTGGATCCCGCTTTAGCCTAATCTCATTATCTTTGTAAATATCCCCAAGGGGTCTAAAATCCCTCTAAACGTGAAGTTTTCCCCCTAGAACGTAATTGTTTAACAACAGAAGGAAGCATTATATCTAGCGCGTAGAAGAATGAATCCAGCCTTTTCTTCTGTCGGATTACGTCATCTTGCCCTTAAAAGAAATCTTGAAAGCGCATTCAGGCATCAAGCCTCTATAAGGCGCGTATACTCGTGCCCGTTATGAATGTTATTGCGGATATTTTTACGGACCAAAACTTCATTGGTGCGATTCTAGCTTCGATTGCTTTTTTGCTGATTGGATTTATTTTCCGTCGCGTCGGTTTATTTAAAGACGGGGCGAAAGAAGTCCTCAACGTCTTAGTCATGAAAGTCGCGATTCCCTGCATGGCTTTCTGCGCCTTCATGAGTGATTTCAACCCTTCGAGTTTAGCTTCGAACGCTTTGCTGCTTGTTTTATCTCTTATTCTTTATATCGTCTTTATTGCATTTAGCTTTCTATTCTTTCTAAAAAAAGACGCGGATAAGCGTGTGATTTATGCAATTCTATCTTCTGTAGGCCAATTGACCTTCTTCGCAATCCCTGTTTTAAAAGCCGTCTACGCGGGGGAACACTTAGGAGAAGTGATGATTCCTGCTTCCTTAATGACTTTATCCTTCCGTCTTGTTGTTTACATCTTTTGCTTCCTTTGCATTTCAGGAACCAAACTCCAAAAAGGGAACGTGGGCCGCGTATTAAAATCTATCTTTGTAAACCCCATCATGATCGCGATGGGAGCAGGGTTACTCGTATGGCTACTTCAAAACGTGGTCTGGCAAGTGGATGTAGGAGGAGTATCCTATGGGTTCCTCCGTATTGATAAGACGCTTCCTGCCCTTTATCACGTCTTTGCTTTTGGCGATGCTTTGGCCACCCCGTTATGCATGATTCTCATTGGAGTCAGTTTAGGGGATGCGGATTTCCTTTCTGCCTTAAAAAACAAGACTTCCTGGCTCATTGCTTTGCTTCGCATGTTCGCTTTGCCTTTATTGACTTTTGGCATTTGTTGCGCGATTCAAGCATTTGGTTGGATCCACTTTAATGAATATAGCCTTGCCGCGATTGTTATTGGGATGGACGCCCCAACCAGCGCGGTCGTTGTTGCTTATTGCAACGACTATAACCGCGAAGCTTATGTGGCTAGCGATTCCATCCTCCTATCGACCTTATTAAGCGTCCTATCGATTCCCTTATTCTTCGTTTTGATTAAATTCGCGGTTACTTGGCCCTTATTCGCCTAAAGAAAAAATCCCCCTGAAACGGAGGATTGGAAGATAAAAGAAGAACTATTCGCCGATCGGATTTTTAAAATGGACCCGTTCGACGGAAAGAACCCCATCCCGGTTCGACAAAGACTCGCATAGTTCTTCAAGAACCGGTTGACTGGATTGCAAAGCGAACAATACGGTGACAACCATGGCATCCTCCCCGTTTTTCAGGGTCGTTTGATGGGTCACGACGTTTTTGATGATAAGGCCATTGGCCTCCGCTTCCATGCGGATCGCCTTGATGACCACCGTGTTTTTGGCGACGGTTAATTTAATTTGAGGACTCCGTCTTCCAATGGCTTTTTCAATATGAAGAAGCCCGTTTAATAGAATCATCGTGACCGCCGCGACGATGATTGCTTCTAAAACAAGTCCCGAACCGCAGGCCATTCCAATTCCTGCGGATACCCATAAAGTGGCGGCTGTAGTTAACCCACGGACCGATAAGCCTGTGCGGATGATCGTGCCGGCGCAGACGAAGCCGATTCCCGCGGTGATGCCCGCCCCAATACGGGAAGTGTCGTAAGAAAGCTTCGACGCATCGATATGCCCTTGGGAAAAATCGATTTGGCCGGAAGCAAATCCAATCCCAAAGATGGAGATGGCCATGATTAAGGTGCAGCCAATGGAAAGCAAAACGTGGGTACGTAATCCCGCGGCTTGTCCCTTGATTTCGCGTTCCACCCCGATGATCGCGGATAGTATCCCCGATACCAAGGTGACGATGAGGATATATAAAGCGATTCCCCATCCGTTATATTTGTAGGCCAAAGAAATGATAGATTGATCCATGTTCTGCAATCTCCTGACTTCATTATAGGGGTTATTCGTAAGAAGTACTCGATAATTTTGCAATCGGGCCGAAAAAGTTCAATTTGGTTGTTGTTTCCTTTTTTTCCTGTGTCTATAATAACCAAGCCGCTTAAGCGGTATCGCTTAGAAGGCTTGGGACTTTAGCTCAGTTGGGAGAGCGCGTGCTTTGCAAGCATGAGGTCGTCGGTTCGAGCCCGATAAGTTCCACCATGGCTGAGTAGCCCAGTTGGTTAGAGCAACCGGCTCATACCCGGTATGTCGAGGGTTCGAGTCCCCCCTCAGCCACCAACAAAACATTACGGCGTCGAAAGAATTCGGCGCTGTTTTTATTTGAATTTTCCCCAGTTGATTCCTTTTTCAAGTTCAGTTGTCTCTAATTTGTGGACAACTGAATTAATTTATATCAGCATATATATGATGAAACACTCCATCAGGTATTTTAACAATAAAGCAGTTAGGGCCGTATGGGACAACAAGCAATCGTTGTGGTGGTATTCCGCCGTTGATTTTATCGATATTCTTGTAGAACCCAACTCACCAAGAAGATATTGGAATAATGTTAAGGTGAGAAACCCAGAGTTGTCTCCTTTTTGTGGACAACTGAAATTGTACGCGGACGATGGCAAAAAATATCTTTCTGATGTCATCGACGAAAGAGGGGTTCGATTGCTTTTAACGATTATTCCCTCCAAATACAAAAAGCAGATTTTGAATTGGATTAGCGGCCTTCTTGACCCCATCGATGAACAAAGCAAAAGAAAGGCCTATGACCTGTATCAAACCAATTTGATTGAGGATAGTGAAATAGGCAAAACGATCGCTTTGCAAAAAATCCACGGCTATTTATTTGAAGGTCTATATGATTTTGCAGGAAAGATAAGAACCAAAACCATTTCTAAAGGCGGATTTGTGTTTGCTAATGGGGATTATTTACCACAGACATTATCCCAAATTGACCAAATGCCCCAATCTACTTTTGATGAAATCGTAGAAAAATATGTGGAAATGAATATTGCCCACCCCTTTATGGAGGGAAACGGCAGAGCCACTAGAATTTGGCTAGACTTCATCTTTGTTAAAGAATTAAGAAAATGCATCGATTGGTCCAAAATCGATAAAAAAGTTTATTTTGAGGCGATGATCCAAAGCCCGAATTCGGATGAAAAAATTAAAACAGTTCTAAAGAATGCCTTAACCAGTGACATCGGTAATAGAGAACTGTTTATGAAAGGCATTGATACCTCGTATTATTACGAAGAAACGGAATAGTTACGCATTGGTTCCAATGGTTTTCTAAAGCATCCGGTTAAACCAAACGGAAAATACCTGCTTCCTATCATCTAAAATAGAATGACAATAATAAAGTCCCTCATTTCAACGATTTGTTTAGTTGTTCTAAATTATTTTGTTGTAATGGCAAATTCAACTAAACGATGAGTGTTTAGGCAAACTTTGAAACGGAAAGTAGAATTTAGGTGTAGAAAAGGAGACTGCTTATATGAACAAACAAATAGGAGAAAGAATTAAAAACCTAAGACAACAATTAGGATTAACGCAAGCTGAACTTGCAGATAAAGTTGGATTTACATCTCAAACGGTCAGCAACTGGGAAAGCGGTTCGAGAGAGCCGGACATTGATGCTTTGATTAAATTATCTTCTTTATTCAGCGTTTCCCTTGATCATTTACTATCTGGAAAGAAGGAAGATGAAAAAATCACTTTAGACGACATGGATGCCGAGAAGAGACTATCCTGGATAATCAAAAGAGACGACGTTAAGAATTTCAAAAAATACGAATATCAAACCTCGGCGTATGTATTTGGGCAGTCGATGGGTTATAGAAATGGAGAGCGGCTAAGGGAGCCAATCAAAAAAACATGGGAAGAAATACTTAACGAAAACGCCAAAAAGATCTTCGGGGTATGCTGCGACGAAATGATTAAAATGAACTCAAAGAAAATCTGGGCGGCGTTCCTTGTATATGACTTCATCGACGAATTCGTGAAGATGGCCGTTGATTGCGATAGGCCCGACGCACTAGAAACCATCGGGTTTAGAATCTTCGCTATTGGAAGCAAACCGGAAAACAAAAGGGGATCAATCCCTTTCATGTGCGAACAAAGCACCCTTCACTATGTGTCTTCCGTAGATACCTACTTTATCAAAGAAGAAACATTCGAATATATTTTTAAGAACAGGGAAAAGTCCCCAAAGTGCTATGATTATGCTACAACCCTCGAACTCCAAATCGAGCCTTTGGATAGCTATCAGCATCGGAAAGAATACACTTTTACGCATTTGCATGACGCTATCGTGAGATATGCTATCAAGTTTGGCTATTTCGATACATTAGATAAAATTCTGACAACTTACAAAACCGAATTATATAGCGAAGATTTGCCCAAAAACGAAGGTAACGGATATGAGAGCTTCTATTTCCAGAGTTGGGCCAGCTGGACCAATACATACATCGTTCAAAACGAGAGGGTAATCGGAAGGGTGTTCTATTTCCAAAAAGAAGCTATAGATAATCTTATTAAAGGTGGAAAGACCGAATACGCTAAAAAGTTAAACGACTACAATGCCGAGGTTATGGATAGGCTCAAAAAGCTCCGATATCCATGCGGGAATGAATTCGAAAAGATTCCTCACCTCAGCGAAAGCGAATTTGATAGAGCTGCTAAATTAAGCGGTGAATTATCTGACCAAGATAGAATCTACCTCCTTTGCATCGACGATAAGATTTTGGTTCCTGCCGAAATCAAAAAACTCAGAGACTTAAAACTCGTTAGAAGCATTTTAAATAAAGGATTCTATAACTATTATGAATTCGCGTTCGATATGCTAACAACAGGAAAAGCCGGGGAATTGTTCAGATTCTTCATTGACAACGGACTCGAAGAACTCGCTAACCTCGTCCTCTTAGGCAAAGAAAATTACGGGTTCTTGCTTGGCGAGATTTGGACATTGTTCAGCCTCAAACCAGACTATGCCAAATATGAGGAGATGAAACACCTTAGTAGTAAGCAAAATCCGCTTTCCATCGATAATTACGGTGCATTCAATTTTAATGGCGGGTCCTATAACGCGTCTAAAGAAGCGGAAAAACTCACTGACAATAAACTGATCGAATACATTAAGTCCCTCAAGGAAGCCATCTATACCGGCATCAGCAGGGACATCGACGCAGAAAACAAAGCGAAGCAAGACGCTGCCGATAGGGCAAAGGCCGTCAAAGGA
The DNA here is from genome assembly GCA_934699525.1 of uncultured Bacilli bacterium. GTDB lineage: Bacteria > Bacillota_I > Bacilli_A > RFN20 > CAG-826 > Alloenteromonas. The sequence continues at coordinate 12,884 of CAKUWP010000004.1, read as the reverse complement.
TTAACGAAGGACTATTTCGAAGGGTTGCTTTCTAAAAAAGGTCTGTTTGCAAAGAAAGAACAACGTTTGTTCGTCTTGGACCTCTGTTCTTTGCTTGACGCGATATTGAAATTCGATTACCAATGCGAAGGCGAAGATCTCTTTGAGAGAATGACGGCATATTTCAAAATGCTTCAAGACAGTGCCCCTCAAAGCAGGACGATGGATGATGAGTGGGGCTATCCAGTAGAAGATAGACAATACGACGAGGAAGTTGTTATTCCTGAAAAGGAAAGAATAGAGCACCTCATGAATATCTTTAGCAGATTGAGAATCCAAAGGAACAACATCGCCCACTCCGAATCCAAAAAAGTGGAAGAACTAAATGAGGCGGAGATGAGGGAATGCCTGGAATACGTTTTCTTCATCAACAAGGAGGCTTAATAATATGGATAAATATCAAAGATTCATTTTGGAAAGAACCGCCTGTTTTATCTCAACAGACAAGGAACTAGATCCAAAAGCAGCGAAAAAAGCCGTCACCGATTTCGTTAATGAGAAAGATGAATTCTTGGTAAAACAGGTAGAGAATTACAACGTCAAAAAACATTTCATCCTTTTAAGCGGAGAAAATCTATCGTCCGTCGAAGTTGACGGAAAGGCATGCAATGGTATCGAAGCACCCAAGCAGGGTTTGCTCGACTCCAAAACAATCGTGGTGCTTGTGGATTTCGGCAATCAGGCAAAGGAATTAAAACTAGTGTTCCGTGATGGTTTAGCCGAACCGCTCAGTTTAAAACTCGACTTTGTGGAAACAGATCACTCGATTTACGATTCCAAGGTCCAAACCGAAATCAATCGAAAAATATGCCCTGAACATCGAACAGGGGTAGATTTGATAAACATTTACTGGAATTTGGTTTCTGATGATGTGGAGACGACTCAAATCAATCTCTATTTTGTGTCGAACAATACCGAAAGGCTCGTCTCCAAATACAAGGAGAACGGCGCTATGTTCAAATCCATCACCGGCTTAGCGTTTGGAACATACCGCTACGAAGTGATCGAATTGGATAAGGCCGGCAAAGAACTTGCGAGAACACAAAAGATAGAATTCAGTTTATCTGAACCCGATTATGGCGGAAAGCCTATGGTGTATATTTGATGAATTACCTATTTTTAGACTGTGAGTTTGCTTCCTGCAAAGACGGTCCAGTTTCTTGTCCGCAGCCCCGGTTTATGGCATTGATACGGAACCTTCTTTTGTACAGCATGCTTTAAGGGCCGGACTTTCCGTTATTCAAGCGGACGTTCGAACCTATGAAACGAATCAAAAGTTCGATGGCATTTGGGCTTGCGCCAGCTTGCTCCACTTATCCAAAAAAGACATGGTTCAAGTGATAGAACGCTTAAAAGGAATGCTAGAGACAAGCGGCGTTCTATTCGTTTCTTTAAAAGAAGGAGATTCGGAAACCGTGGACGAAAAAGGAAGGCTTATGACCTTTGTTAGCCAGGATTTTCTCGAAAAGCTTGGGTTCAAGGTTCTTTCTATGACGGATGACATCAATGGAGGAGGGCTTCGATGGCTAAACGCCGTCTATCAAAAGGCTTGAGGCTCAATATCCGTACATTCCTCTAAAATTCTAAGATTCCCTAATCCCCTTGGTTTAGACTAAACTTAAGAAGAAGCCCTAAAGGGTGATTCGACTGCAGGAAAGATAAAGGGGAATCCTATGGCAGAACAAATCATCAAAGACTCGTACTTTCGAATCCTTGGCTACATTGAAACCAAGCCTAATGGCGATAAAATCGGCAAAGACTTTTATCGTCGGATCGTTGGCTATTACGAAGCATCGACCAATGTGACCAAGGATTTCTATCGGAGAATCGTCGCTCATGGCGATATCCTAAGTTCCTTGATCGTTGAAGCAAATTCCAAGAATAAATAAAGGGATTCTAGAAAAGAAATCTTTTCGTCCCTAATCTTTTCTTTATGGTATAGTTTTGCCTGGGAATGATGTCTCCCTTCTAGCCATAGAAAACCGCGTTAAAAAAAGCTGATGACGTCTACGACTTATTTTGTCGTAGAAATAAAATCAGCTTGTTTTTATTTCTAGGACGGAAGGAGAAGGAAAATGAATCTCTTTTTATCCTTGTTTTTGATTTTTGGGGGAGGGGTGCTAGGAGGCTTCGTCTTTGAGAAAATCCAATTGCCGAAGCTTGTTTGGTATATGATCCTCGGCCTATTGATAGGACCATCGCTACTTAACATCGTGGACGACACCCTGTTATCGATTTCTTCCTCCTTAAGGCAACTAGCCTTAGTTATCATCCTCACGAGGTCGGGATTATCCTTGGACATCCATCAGCTGAAGAAAATCGGCCGTCCTGCGATTTTGATGTGCTTCGTCCCCGCTTGCTTTGAAATACTAGGGATTGCGATCTTTGCCCCCTTGTTTTTTGGCATCTCGCTTTTAGAAGCCCTGTTACTCGGCTCCGTCCTTGCCGCGGTATCCCCGGCCGTGGTGGTCCCACGGATGATTTCCTTGATGGAAAAAGGATATGGGGAAAGACACGGCGTCCCCGAACTCGTCATGGCGGGGTCTTCCTGCGATGATGTCTTTGTCATCGTGCTTTTCTATTCCTTTAAGAATTTGGTCTCCACCTCCTCTTTCTCCGTTTGGGGAATCGCTCAAATCCCGATTTCGATCGTAACCGGCATCGCTTTAGGCGTCGCGGTAGGGTTCTTGATGGTCCTGATTCTTCGTTACTTAAAACTAGGCAAGGTGGCTTCTACCATTTTTATGCTCGGAATCTCTTTGGGGATGATTGCCCTAGAAACCTTTTTAAAGCCCTATTTCAGCATCTCTTCTTTGCTAGGGGTCATCGCCATGGCGATCGTTGTTCATATCTTTCGAAAAGAAGAAGACGAACAAATCCAAAAATCCTATAACAGCTTATGGCAGGGATTTGAAATCCTTTTGTTCGCGTTAGTCGGGATTGCTACCGACGTCCATTATGCCTTTTCCCAAGAAGGGGCGATTCTAGTAGGTTTAATCTTCTTGGCATTGCTCTTCCGTAGCCTTGGGGTCTTCGTTTGCTTAATTGCCACTAAATTCAGCTGGAAAGAAAAGCTCTTCATTATCCTTTCCTATTTGCCTAAGGCCACCGTCCAGGCTTCGATTGGAGCCATCGCCCTTTCGGAAGGCTTGGCCTGTGGGACACTTGTTTTAACCGCGGCCGTTGTTTCGATATTATTCACCGCCCCTTTAGGAGCAATCCTCATGGATTCGCTCTATAAGAAACTATTGACCCAAGATACGGAAGAAGCGGTCGGCTCTTAAGCCTTCTTTTCAGTTGCTGACAAAGTGTGGACAACTGACGTAAAACGGGCGCTGAATCGACAATTTGAAATTTCGGAGTCCGAGTAAAATAAAGTCAGACTTTAGATTTCTCGGAGGTAAACCCCATACACATCAAAAGAGCCATGGAATCTAATCTATCATTTGCTGCCGTTCAGGTCGATTTAGTTTTCTTTGCGCTTTCGCAATTCCACAGTTTTGTTAATGCGGGTATGAAAACGCCTGTTGAATTGCGCTATTCAAAAAATGTTTCGGATTGTTTTCGCTTTGATAAAATGGTGAATATATTGAATTAGACATATCCCAAATAAGATAATTATTGAGACTTCAGACTAAAATTTCTTGAAAACAAGGGCTGATTATTTGTTGCGTGTTTAAATGCCAAGAGGTCTTAAACTATTCCTTGCACGGCCATGTATTTCAAGATTGCAACGGCAAGGGGGCGGAGGACTAGAAATGGAAAACACCAATTCGCATCAGGAAACGTCAAAAACAGGGAAAACGTTAACTCGTTCGTGGGATCCTGAAAAATATATTCGAATGTACCATTTAGCCGATTTGGTGGAGGACGATAATCTTAGATCGAATCTTCTCTCCTATTTTCGCCTGCGGGATCAACTGTCCGATTTATATAACGAATCTTACGGGCACGGAGAAATGAAACAGGTTTGGCTCGCCAATATCCTTGTTCTCGACTCCTCGATTATCGAAGGGCTGTTAACCGCTTGTGTTAAGAGAGTCGAAAGCAATTGCGATAGGATAAACTGCAAAAAGAAAAACAATTGCCCTCATCTTAGAAAAAAACGATTTTTTGGACAGCTTGCTCAGTATCATTTTGGCAACATAACAGAAGATTTATCCACTTGGGGGATTTTAACCATTGATCGGACTAAAATTGATGAAATCCGTGAACTGAGGAACAACATTCATATCGCTGGGATGGACTTTAATTTAGAAAAATCGAATAAGTATTCAGCGACTTCAATTACAAACGCGAACGAACTCATTCTTGTTATTTGCAAAAATCTGTACAAGCATTTGTTTTTGATGAAAGTACAACAGTGCATGCGTTGATTATTGCTTATCTTTGACGCTCGCGCTTGAGAGGCGTTGGAATTGCTTAACAACATTAGATTGCAGGGAATCAATAACAAAAAAACGCAGAGATAAGCAAAGAATTAGGACAAAATTCCTGCCTCTCAACTATGGAAAAAAGACTGTTCAACGATTATCATGAAAGAAAAGGGGCTACAACAATGTTAGATGAATTAAAATCGGTGATTAACACCAATCCTCGTTCTATTCCTGTTATTCTTCTTTTGGACTGCAGCGGTTCGATGTATGGACCCAAAATCGAAGCGTTGAATAACGCAGTGAATGTTATGCTTGATACGTTTGCTCGCGAGGCTGACTCCGATACTTCGATTAAAACCGCCATTATTGCTTTTGGTGGCGCTGACGCTAAAGTCATTCGTGAGTTTGGTGCGCCCTCAAAGGATGAGAAAATTAAGCTTTCCGCAGATGGAATGACACCGCTAGGGTGCGCGCTTAATCTTGCAAAAGACCATATTATTGAAGACAGGGAAGTGATCGCAAGCCGCGATTATCGCCCTACCGTCATTTTGGTTTCCGACGGAATGCCTAACGATGATTGGGAATCTGCTTTAGATAAATTCATCCACGACGGCCGTTCTTCGAAATGCTTCCGTTGGGCGTTAAGCATTGGGGTGGACAGAGGAACGCCCGCCTACCAAATGCTAAGGAAATTTGTATCGGATGAAGAGTTTATTTTCGATACATCTAGCGCGGCTGGACTATATCGCTTTTTCCAACGGGTTACCGTTTCTGTCGTGACGAGAACAAGAACGGTGAATCCAAATAAAATGGCCTCCCCCGAAGAAGAACAAGCGCTCGAGTCGTGCATAGGATACCCAGTGGATGATGACGATATACCGTTCTGAGTCGCACCTATTTTCCTACTCAGCCACCGGAAAAAAACACCTTAGTTCCGGCATTAAAAACCAAGATTCGTGCTTGGCAAGGAAATTTCGCGGAGGCGTAGTTTTGGCTGTGGCTGACGGGGTGGGCTCCTGCAAATATCCGAAAAAAGCATCTCGCAAAGCGGTCAAATGTTTGTTAAAAACGGCAAGGGCGTTTTCACGGAAAACAGAAATTGACGAACAGTTCATTCATCTTTTTTCCACCAAGTTCCAAAAAGGATTTAGAAACATTAGAAAAGGCATGTCTACAACCTTGCTTTTTGCGGTTGCATATGACGACGGCCGCGTCGCTATAGGCCAAGCCGGTGATGGCGCAATGATTAGTGGATTCAATGGCACTTGGTCTGTTTTTAAAAAGAAAAGCGATGATTTCACCAATGAAACGTATGCTCTAAACGCCGCAAAGCCATACCGTGGTTGGGCGTTTAAGGCGAAAAAAATCACAAATCCTGGGACGCTTTCCTTTTGTGCTTTCACGGACGGACTGTCGGAAGACGTTTTGGACCTTGTCGCCTTCGCAAAAGGAACTATTTCCAAACTGCTGGACAACAAGGAAGATGAATTGATTTCGCTTGTTGATAAATGGCCCGTCCCTGGTTCAACCGACGATAAAACTTTGGCTATGATGACTGTCGATTTTAAGGAAAGGCTCTCAGATGGCGAATAATGCCTTAGGTCCAATCTATGACATTTTTGGATCCAAATACCTTTTGGGCCACGTGTGTGGAAAGGGTGGCCAGGGCGCCACTTATTTTGTTCGCGACAACGAACGAATTTTAATTAAACTCATCAACCAAAATCCAGAAGTCGCATCGCGCCGAATTCGCGAAATTAAAGGACTTCGAATTTCGGAAAAAACGCAGATTGCCATACCACTATTTGCCCTTAAAGCCCCGACAAGCGGATATGTGATGCGCTTTATGGACGGAATGTGTTCCCTTCAAAATTTATTAACGAAGAAAACAGATGAGAACATTTTTGAATTTTGGAATAGAACGTCCTCGCCAAAGCGACGATATTTGCTTTTGAGAAAACTCTGCGAAATTTTGTGCGATCTGGATGAAAAAGGGATTGTTTATGCCGATTTATCACCCAACAATATATTCGTATCAAAGTCGTTTGACGATTACGAGGTATGGCTAATTGATGGGGATAACCTCCATCAAGAAGGCAGAACTTTATACGGAAAATTCCTCGCCGTGGGAACCCCTGATTATTGGGCTCCGGAGATTGAAAAAGGTCAAACCAATACTCGACATTCCGATGAATATTCTTTTGCCGTTATTGCTTTCAAATTACTAACGCTAATTTCACCGTTTGACGGTGTCGCTGACCAAACTGCAAATGATTGGGACGCGGGATGGGAAGAAACGGAAGATACAAAACTGCCAAAGAAGGAAAACTTGCTTCCGTGGGTAGGAAATCGGAACGATAGGAGTAATGCTCAGGTAAAGGGAATCGGCATCCCATTGGAGACTTTGGTTGATGAAAAATTATATGAACTGTTTCGTCGAAATTTCGAAGAAGGACTTTTGGATCCTTCAAAACGTCCGAATATTCATGAATGGATTCAGCCTTTGTTCGATTTAGAAAAGTCGTGTTTAGATATATTGACTGATACAAGGCAAAAGGCCTCATTACCTACATTTTACTTATCTCGGGAATGGGAGGGTGCAAATAGAGGCTGTCTCATCTATGAAATGAGGAAACAAACAGCCTACTATGCCGAAACGGAAGAGGGCTTCGTGAAAAGTGTCCAGCCCGAATGTACTGAGCGTGTTATTGGTTTCCCAAAAATGAATCCAGAAATGCAAGATTTCCCATCAAAAGGAATAATAACTCTCGATAGCAATGATCTTTTTGGCGAAATTGAAAGACGCCCAAAAAATATATTGGGTATAGATTTGAGATATAAACCACCGTTTCGAGTGAGCCTTTACGTCAACGATTTAGGGCGGTTTAAGATTTCCTTCCGTAACAAAAAAAGTTTTAGAGTGGAGGATCCTTCCTCACTTGAAGACTTGGAAATATTCGTTGATTGCTATGACTTCTTTGAAGATAGGCGAAATCCAAAAAGGCATTTATATCGAAGCCTTTTCACATTTAAAAAATGGGGGAAGGGGACGAACGATGAAATTTAGCGTTTTCCGTGATGAAGCCATCGGTCAGATTGATTCCTTTGATTTTGGCATTGTTTCAGAGCCTCTTGGTTTTGGGCTCAATGTCGATGATCCGGTTGCCGTTCTTTTAGGAGAAAACGATGAGTTTTTAATCGCACCATATAGCGTTTATCGGAACCATGCATCTGGATTTTACCGTTGCCGCTTCGTTGGCAAAAGAAGCGAAGAGAGAAGACTCCGAGAAATGCTTGCTAATGAGGGTCGGAAATTTAATTCGTTTTATTGCGTCAGCAATCGTTATAAAGAACACTTGCATATTGATGTTTTCACGCTTCATACTCTGATTCCTTCCGAACAGGGTTTTGAACGTGATGTCGGAGTCGATGATAAGACATGGGCAGAAAAAACATTTGTCTTTCGATACGGAGACGACCGTTATTTTTTAGTTGCGAGCTCGGAAGAAAAGACCAATCCTCGTGTTTTTTTGGTGGGGACATGTGCCAACGGTGTTGCTTATCTCGAATTGGAAGAAAAAGAAATCCGCGATACTGATTTGAAAAATTCGCACTTATATCGAGGCGACGAAAAAGTTCTTTTTGGCGAAAAATGGAGTTCGAACAGTTTGCCTCCTCTCCGCTATTCCCTTCGAAAAAATGCTTTCAATTTTGTACCAAAAACAAAAGTAAGCGTTGGGTACCAGCAAGATTTCTTCAAGTCTTCCGTTCAATCGAATCAATTTTTAAAAGCATGGGAGTCATTTTCTCGCTTCGAAGAGGAGACGATTCACTCGTGGATTCGAAAAATTGGTCAAATTCGTGTGTCTAGCGTGGAACGATCCGGCGATTCGTTAAAAGTTACGCTTGAGGATTCATGTGAACAAATGCTGTGTGATGCCAGAGAGCACAATCTCCTGGGTGATTTAGCTTTGTTTTTCTGCTTACCGGAAAAAGGAAATAAGGAACGTTCGACGTTAGTTGTAGTCGATGAACGAAGGTCTTATGGCAATGTTGTTTATTGCAGGTTGGAGACTCAAGACGATAAGTTTTACGACTCAACCGTTTTCGCGTTCGGAGTCACTTCCTTTCCCACGGATTCGATGTTTCAAAGAAGAAACGAAGCGTTTCGAAGAATTCGTGAGAACACGACGGGAATCCCCGACCTGCCATCCTTGTTTAACGGCGAAAGGCCAGGACCGTCTTTAAAAAATATTCCACATTTTTCTAAAGCTGCTAAAGAGAAGGCTTTTGGCGGGCATGAGCCAACGCCAGACCAAAAAGAGGCAATCCGATTAGCTTTGGAATCGCCTGATTTTATGATTATTCAAGGCCCTCCAGGCACAGGAAAAACGCGAGTTATCACCGCTATTAGCGCATCATTGCCGAAGGCGGACGACGAGCCCATGGATTTATTTACCGCTCACCAAAATGATGCGACTGACAATTTGAAGGCGGCCCAAACTGTTGCGGATAATTTCCCGTATGAAACCATTACCTCCTCAAAAGCAAAAATCGACAGGTATGAATCCGCCAAGAAATGGGCCGCTCAAACTGTAGAAAAACTCTGCAAATCTTATCCAAACGCAGCTATGCTAGAGAAAAAAATGGATTCAAGATCGCGTTTTTGCCAAATTAAAGCCGTTTATGATTCTGCAAGAGCCACAACGGACGATAACATCGCTTTGCTTGAGAGGATTAAAACCGACTGTTCAGACCTCTACAGAGACAATGGAATTGAAATTGATGAGCTTCTTTTAAAGCTGCGTAAATTTATTCCAAATGAAGATTATAACAAGCAAAGCTTGATGAGCTTGATTGGGATGCTTCCTGATAATCCCGTTTGGTTTGAAGATGGGGGTTTAAAACTTTCCGAGCGAATTCTCGGAATGCTAAAAATTATTGTGCCAAAAGAGAATGAAGATGCGTTCAAACTGCTGGATAATCTTGAAAATCTCTACAAAAAAGAAAAGCTGGATTTTGACGAAGTCTATGACCACATAATTCGTTTAACGGAATTGTTCGCAGGAATAAACGGACAAATGACCATCGAAGAGGACAACCAAAAGATCAATGATTTATTGAATGCGATGTCTCAAAAAATTATTGAAGAGGGGGAATGCGATTTTGACCACATCGTTGCTAACTATATATTGAATCTACATAGCGATCCCGAATCCTTGGCCAAAGCGATCGAAGATTTTGGAGATAAAATATTTGTTACGCACCAAATGGCCGGTAGTAGTGTGACTTCCAAATTTATATCTCGGAATACGGGCGATGATGAGGAGATAAGGTATCGAAATGTTTTCGTTGACGAAGCGGCTCGCAGCAATCCTGCCGACCTTCTTGTTGCTGTAACGCAAGCGACGGGCAAATTATTTTTTGTTGGCGACCAAAGGCAGCTGCCGCAATACATTGATGACAATATCTATGGGCTGATTGATGATAAAATCATGAACCCAGAAGAGAAGGCCCTCATCAAAATGACGATGTTTGAATATTTAATGAAAGCGGCCAGAAAACTGGAAAAAATAGATGGAAAATGTCGAATCATTCGCCTGAATAGTCAATTCCGTATGCCTCGAGTGCTGGGCAATTTTGTTGGGGAAGAGTTTTATTCTCGTGACGACGAAGGAAATGAATTGCCCGAATTTGAAAGAGGACTTCGATTCGCTGGGCGAGACGAAGATCACTATCACAATTTGCCGGGATTAAAGAATATTGCCATGGCATTTATGCGAACGAGGATAGGGGCAAAGGCCGACGAAAAAATCGGACATTCCTATCGCAGTGAGGCGGAATGTGATGCGATTATTGATTATTTGAAACGCTGCAAGGATGAAATGCCAACCGATATTATTGGACCAAATGGGCGTGGCAGTCGGTGCACGTTTGGGATTATTAGCTTCTATAAGGCTCAGGTTAACCTTTTAATTTCAAAACTCTATGAAGCAGGGCTTGTTAAGCTGAATGAGGATGGTGTTATTGATACCGCACGTTCGGAATTGAATATTCAGGTAAATACCGTCGATGCGTTTCAGGGAAAAGAATGTGATTTCACCTTCCTGTCTACTGTTCGCTCGTTTGAAAGCGCCAAAAGGAAAGGCAGTCTGGCTTTTTTGAACGACCTTAATCGTCTCAATGTCGCCTTTAGCCGTGCGAAAAAATGCTGCATATTAGTTGCGGATGAGAGGCTGATCAAAAAAAGATCCAATCTAATCCCTCAGTTAGAGCATTTCTATAGAAACTGCGTTGAAGAGAAAGAGGGGTGTTGCTGCTACAATGAATAACGAATATTTCGCCAAAAAAGGCCTATTTAATTCGGAACATGCCAGGGCAAGCGATATCTTTGTCGCCGCGCCTCTTGTTGCGTATCTGGTTTACGTGACTGAAAAACCGAAAGAAGATAATTTTTTAGCCGATACCATATCCCAACTCAAAAAAATCAATTGTGGCATTGATAAAATTGCGGAAGCAACAGGGCTAGATCGTACGCTTGTCCAACGTTTTATCGACCAAACTGGTATTAAGGGAAATGAGGAAAGACCAAGAAACGGCTTTTATGTTTTTTACGATCGCTTAGCAAATCGTTTTTTGCAAAATGCTGTTAGCTTCAGGGATTTTCACGCTGGCATTAAGACGCTTGAAATCGAGTCCGAATCCTCAAAACAAATAACTATTAAAGAAAGCATATCCTCCTCCAAAACGCGGACGGTTTATCTACTGCCTCCTTTAAAAGACGACCATCCCCAACAACCGACCGTGGAAATTGTCCGGTCAATTGTTTCTAAAACCAAAGCGATTGATAGCGACAATAATATCCTGCAAATTGAGTTGACTCCGGAGGAAAGGGATTGTTTTGTTATTACCAAAATTTTTTTCAATGAATTAAACACAAATAGGTTTTTGGTACAGGGTTATTTTGAAAAAGGGGAGGATCCAACTGTGTACGATGCGATTCTACCCACTATACAAGCAACGAATAATTTGAAATACTCGATAGAAACGAGTTTGCTTAGGCTCAAACGGAGCTGTCAGGAAAAGAAAAGAAAGAATGCCGCTTCTCTTAAAGCAAGGTATTTTAACGAGGAAACCCTTGGGGAAAACCCGAGGCTAGCAACAATAATTAGCGAGCCAATCGCAAAATATATCAATGCGTCTGGTGAGAAAGGGGGTAACGAAAGCATTCTCGTCAACATTGCGTTGGTTTCCGCTTGCTATGATGCTTTTGAAGAATTGCTGTGCTTATTTATCGCCAATAATAGCACCTCCAAAGGATGCGAAAGGTTTCACAATTTATTCGATGTGAAGGATGACAAAATGATGACGATAGACAAAGCAAAAGCTTATTTATCCCAAACGTATTGCTTCCGTTTTAAAGAATCCGACGAATTTCTTCGCCAAATTCGAGGAGCCTCTGCAATAGAAGAGGTTTTGACGACAATCCATGAAGGAAACGGGAAAAATGTTTTCATTAACATTCCTGATCTTGTTTTGCTTGCCGCTATATTGGCTGAAACCGACGAGAAGAAATATCCTGGAATGTATAATTTCTCATCTATATTTCCATACTTATTCGATTTATTGAGGAATTGCTTACCCATTAGAAACCATAGGCACAATTCTCGTGAAGATAACTTGAAGAACGAGGGTCTTAAACCCGAGCGAATAAAGCAACTTGCTTTAAGTTTGTATTCAGCGGTTTTGACGTTTGTGCGGGACGCCTTTGGGGTGGGTTCGGGAAAGGGAAGAATCGCCCCGGGTTCTTATGAGTTACGAGCCGAAAAAGATGTGAACCAAACTTATGGTGTTGATACGCTGAAAGTGGGTCCGCTACAAGAATACGGTTGTTTTGCGGACTACGTTAAAGAGATAAAAGACTGTTTCGATTTAAAAGCCACGGGAACCGACCTTTTCGATGCGGGGTACAATGCATTTTCGGATTTTGTGAATATGCTTTTTCGCTACGAATTATACGAAAGCGACATTAATATCGATCCACGTAGCTATCTTGGAAATCTACAAGACGTCAATAGCAATCTTTACAATCTTGGGTCTGCCGATGAATTGGAAGACGGTTACAGGATACCCTCAATAAAGATCAATTTGGAGAATTACGAAGGGGAATCCCACAAGAAATATGCCTTCGCAACATTAATGGGGTACATGGCCGAAAATGATCCCCAGTTCTTAAAGGAAATTTTTCAAAAAGTTCCAGACCTCGTTTCTCTATATCAAAAAACAAGGGAACTGCGCGGTCATAACAATCAAATAGAAAGCCCTGACGAATATGAAGAACTAACGGATTTCTATCAAAGACTGATCGATTCGCTTAAAGAATTAAAAAATATCTAGATATAGGAGCAAATAAGGGATTGGATTTACGACCATTTCGAGGTTTTCTTGAATGATTCGGCGAATGTGTGG
>CAKUWP010000003.1:0-110210 GCA_934699525.1 uncultured Bacilli bacterium | reverse complement strand
TTCAAGAAGAGACCTGGATTTGCTATTCGAAACAGAGTTTTAACACCACAAAAAGGGGGTGTTTCCTAAATTCAGGTTTGCTCTTAAAGCAAACTAATAAAGGAAGCAAAAAAGGACCTAGAATTCGACATCGAACCGTTTGCTTTTAAATACATCTGTGTCCATCCAGTTCCTGGCAACACGCAATAAAAAACCGCCCTTAAGAAAAGGCGGTTAAAACCATTTGGTATTCGAATTAAGCCGCTTTGTCTTCATCGACAACCGCTTCTTTTTCGTTGCTTGGATAGGCTTTTTCAAACAAGGCGTTCAAGTTCTTCACGAATTCGGCTTTGTCTTCGATTTCAAATCCTTCGGCAAGCATCGCTTCATCGTAAAGCAAATGACCGACCGCGGCGATTTCTTTTTCATCCGTCACATTGGCAAGGCTTCTAAATAACGTATGGTTCGGATTGATGTTCAAAACCTTTTGGGCCTGGACTTTTTCTTCCGGATGAGCATCCGTCTCCGGATTCTCATTAAGAGTCTTCGCCATCTGCATGCTCAAGCCATTCTTGGTCGAGATCGATACCGGCGCGTCCTCGAGCTGCAGTGAAAATCCCACTTCATCGACTTTGCCCGTTAACGCCGACTTCACATCGTCGAGGAAACGGCGGTGTTCCGTGGACAAGGATTCGATTTCCTTCTTCTCCTCATCGCTTAAGGATTCTTTATCTTCCGCGGTGATGTTCTTAAAGGACAGTTCTTTGAATTCCTGCATGGCTTGCAAAGTGAATTCATCGATATCGTTGGTCAAAAGCAGCACGTCTTCGCCCGATTTCCGGTATTTGGCCATCTCCGGCAGTATCTTTAACGATTCGATCGTCTTGCCCGACACATACCAAATGGTCTTTTGTCCTTCCTTCAAGGCGGCTTTATAGTCGTCTAACGAAATGGGCTTATCTCCATTTAAATGATCGAAGACCAATAGATCCTGGAGTTCTTCTTTCTTCATTCCATAGGAGCTATAGATGCCGAATTTAATAAAGGACCCGTATTCTTTCCAGAATTCAAGATATTTCTCGTAATCCTCTTTCTTCCATTGAATCAAACGATCCACAACCTTCTTTTCAATGTTTTTGGCTACCTTCGATAGTAAAGGATTCTTCTGAAGCATTTCACGGGAAATGTTGAGCTGCAAATCCTCGGAGTCGATTAAGCCGCGGAGGAACTTCAAATAATCGGGGACGAGCTCTTTGTTCTTTTCCTCGATAAAGATTCCTTTGGCATAAAGGGCTAAGCCTTTTTCATAATTTTGAGAATAGAGGTTATACGGGGCGCGAGCAGGAATATAAACAAGCGCGTTATATTCCAAAGTTCCCTCGACCTTGATATTCATCGCTAGCATCGGGTCTTCATAATCGTTGAACCGATTCTTATAGAATTCGTTAAGGTCTTTATCCGTGACGTCTTTTTTTGCTTTCTTCCATAACGGAATCATCGAATTTAAAGTCTCAATCACTTCTTCATCGTGATACTTGTCTTTGATGAGTTTGCCATCCGCGTCGACGTCTTGAACGGATTTCTTCACTTTTTGCTGAATCGGATAACGAATGAAATCGCTATATTTCTTCACCAAACGAGAAAGGGTCCATTCTTCAAGGTAGGTCGAATATTTCTCGTCTTCTTCGTCGTCTTTTAAATAGACGCGAACCGCCGATCCCGAATCCGGCAAGAAAGAATTAGGATCATCTTCAATCGTATAGGTTTCTACGCCATCACTAGAGAATTTATAGGCATTGCCTTCCAAATCCTTGGTATAGACTTCAATCTTTTTCGCCACCATGAAGGCGCTATAGAAACCAACGCCGAATTGACCAATTAAATCGACGTCTTCCTTGTTGTCTTTGGCTTCTTTCATCTTCTCCAAGAATTCCTTGGTGCCGCTTTTAGCGATGGTGCCAAGATGGTTCTCGAGGTCTTCTTTGGACATGCCGATACCATTATCTTGGATTTGAAGCCAACGTTCGGCCTTATTGACCGAAAGGAAAATCTTATGGTCTTTCGTCGGGTATTTTCCTTCGCTAGAAACAGCGAGGAAACGGTATTTATCAATCGCGTCGCTCGCGTTGGAAATCAATTCGCGAAGGAAAATTTCCTTGTTGGAATAAATGGAGTTGATCATCAAGTTCAAAAGCTGTTTGGACTCGGTTTTAAATTGTTTTTCTTCTTTCATCTTTCGTATCTCCTTTTAAGTTTTAGCAGTTAATACGTTCGAGTGCTAACGTTCTATATCTTACTTTCTTCTCCGCCTTTATCAAGGGGGTTGCGTTACTTTTTCTTCCATTCCATTTTTATCCTGACTAGAGGGGGTGATTCCTTGAACTTAGAAGTTAACTTAGTAGTTGGACTTCTAAGTTCGCTTCTAAGTTAATTTTTTCCCTTGCTTAAAAGATGTTATTTTCGTTTTGTCCTATGAAACGAATTTTAAAAGTCTCGTTTTCATCGGATATTTTTAGAATATTTCATAGGTAATCGAATTGTCTTTCTGGTTTTAAAGCACAAAATCATTACTTAGAAGTTAACTTAGTAGTTGGACTTCTAAGTTCGCTTCTAAGTTAAAAAGAACATGCTATAATAGTCATGAAAATGGTAACGCGTATGAAATTTGAAGACCTAAAGTTAAATCACCCCTTTGAAACAGATCAAACGGAATTTAAGGAAAGACTGAATAAAAACGATTACTTCGATTGGCTAAAAACAATCTGCGCTTTTGCTAATACTAAAGGAGGGACTCTTTACGTTGGGGTTAACGATAAAACCAGGGATTTAAATGGCATGACGATTGATGAAGTCGAACGAGAAGTCAATCGGCTTCAGTCTAACGATTTGGCACACCTTAGTCCCACGGTCCGTCTTTCTTTTTCTTATATTGATTACCTGGATGGCGAACGCAAAAAATGGATCCTCAAAGTCGACGTCCCAGAATCGTACAGCAAACCCGTATTTATGGAATATCGTGGAATGGCGACACCATTCTTCCGACGCGAAGGAGTTAGTTCCCCTTCAACGATTGATGAAATCCGAGCAATGCTTGTTTCCTACAATTCCACTTCCTATGATGCATTCGTATCCGATATCTTCTATAAAAAAGAGGATTTCGGAATCTTGAACCGGACTTACTCTTCCGAAAACGATGGGCAAACATTATCCATCACTAAGCTTCAATCCATCGGATTCATGGACGGCCAGCTCCGTCTAACGCGCGGCGCGCTACTTTTTAAAGATGACTGCCAAGACCCTATTACCAAAATTCATTTGCGGTACTGGGGAGGATTCAGCAAGGGGGGTGATACCCTCATCGATAATAAAATTATGAAAGGGAATCTATTGACTTTGCGCGAGGAAATCCTTTCTTTCATTGCTCGTCATAGCAGTACCGGATTCCAAAAAAAAGGCACATCGGGACAAGCGATGGAATCTTATCCAATCCTTGCTTTGCGTGAAGCAGTCACCAACGCGTTAGCCCACCGAAATTATTTCATGATGGACACCGAAATTGGGCTAGACATCTTCCCAGACCGCCTTACGATTTTCTCCCCAGGGTCCGCGTACGGGGGCAAAACAATCAAAGATTCCCACGACCTCCTTTCTATTTTCCCTTGGCGACGAAACCAAATTATCTGTGACGTATTCAGCCTTTGCCACATGATGGACCAAAGCCGATCCGGGTTCGAAAAAATTTGCGAGTCCTATTCCACACAGCCCGAAAGCCGTCGCCCATTAATAAACTGTGATGAAAATTGCTTTCAGATCACCTTGTTCGATTGCATGTATCAATCTCCGCTCTCGGTTAACGACCCAACGGCAAAAACCATTTTAAATTTCTGCAAAGAACCCCATTCATTGTCGGAAATAGCCGCACATTTAAAAATGAGTCCCTCTTCTTATTTCCGGAAAAAATATGTCACGCCGCTAATAGTAGAAGGCAGGCTAGCCACATTGGGGAAACGAAATAGCCCTTCCTTGAAATACATCACGACAACCGAATAAGAGGATAAGAACGAAAGGCGATTGACTACCTCCTTCAACAAAACCGCTTATAATGGAACAATGCTAGAACGATTAACGATTCATAACCTTGCCATTCTCTCCAACGTCGACGCTCATTTCCATGACGGCTTCACGGTTTTAACCGGTGAAACCGGAGCAGGAAAAAGCCTTGTCATCGATTCTTTATCTTTATTATTAGGCGCACGCGCATCCACCGAACTCATCCGTGCCGGTGAAGATAAAGCCTCCATCCAAGGCATTTTCACTTCCTCCCCACGTATCGAGGCGTTCTTGGCTAAACGCGATATCCCTTCTCAGGATCGTCTCACCGTTGAACGCATCATTGGGCGAAGCAAAAGCTGCGCCAAAATCAACGGAGTCACCGTTTCTTTACCCGATTTACAAAAATTAGGAAGCGAACTCGCCGACATTCATTCCCAATTCGATTTCCAAAAGATCTTAAATCCCGAGAATTACCTTTCCATTATCGATGGGTTGTCTCCTTCGATCCTTGCAAACACCCTAGAAGCCTACCAAGAAAAAAGAAACGCCTTCCTTAAAGCCAAGGAAGAATACGATGCTCTCAAAAAAGAGAAAGAGCAGTTGGACGCGGGCAAGGATTTTTATGCCTACCAATACCAAGAATTAAAAGCTTTGAATCTCTATGAAGGCGAAGAAGAGGAAATCGAAGCCCAAATCGATGTTTTGAAAAACTACGATAAGGTTTATTCCCTCCATCAAGAAGCCAACCAAATTCTGCGAAGCGACTACTTCGATCAACTTTACGAATTGGATCAACTCCTCAAGAAACTATCCGGATACGAAAAAGAATACGAAGCCTACCAAGAAAAAATCGATGACCGTTATTACGAGCTTTCCGATTTGTTCGATGAATTAAAACGGAAACTCTCCGACATGGATTACGATCCGGAGAAGCTCGACGAACTGGAACAGAGGCAAAGCGACATCGAAGAATGCAAACGGAAATATCACCGTTCCTATTCTGAGCTTTTGGAATATCGCGATTATCTTCAAAAGGGATTTGTAGATAACGCCAGTTTAGAAGACGCGTTAAAGGAAAAAGAAAAAGCCAGGGAAGAGGCTTTCGAAGAAGCTTATAAGACGGCTTTGGAACTTAGCCAAATTCGTCAAAAAACGTCTCTCAAAATCGAAAAAGAACTCGAAGCTGCATTAAAATCGCTTCTTCTTCAAGTTCAATTCCATATCGGCTTTGCCCCCATCTCGAAAAACGAGTCCGTCTTGGGTGAAAACGGCATCGACTCCGTGGATTTCTTAATCGAAACCAACGTTGGAGAAGGGATGAAGAGCTTATCGAAAATCCTCTCTGGTGGCGAGGCTAGCCGCATCATGCTGGCTTTCAAGGCCTTGCTTATCAAGGCCAAGAAAATTCCAACCGTCATCTTTGATGAAATCGATACGGGCTTAAGCGGGGTCTCCGCGCAGGCGGTCGCGAACAAAATCGCCGAGATTTCCTTCTCCACCCAAGTGATTTCCATTACCCATATGCCTCAGGTTGCCGCGCGTAGCGATCACCAGATTCTCTTATCCAAAAAGGTAAAAGAAGGCAGGACGTATGCCGAAATCAAGGAATTAGGATTAGACGAAAAGATTCGCCAAGTCGCTTATTTAATCAGTGGGGGAGACATCACCCAAAAACAACTCGATTACGCGACCGAAATGGTCATGAGCCATTCTTAACGGTTATCTTGATCAAACGGAATGAGATTTTGGACGCAGTCTTTGGGCTGAATGCGGATTTCGTTGTTATCCAAATCAATGAGGACATAACGGTCATTTCCCATGCCCATTTCTTTCATATAGCTCAATTGTCTTAAGCCATGACGAGATTCCATTCTTTCCACCAAGGCATGCTTTTCCTCTTCTTTCATCGCATAGACGATATCCACGCACGCCTGGTCGATAGCAAGAAGATCTAAAGAAGCCAAAATCCCCACATTTGGAGTCACAACCGGCTCGGCATGGATGCCTTCGCAATCGCAGGAAACGGACATATTGCGCATCACGTTGACGAAAGCGATTTGGTCCTTAAAGAATTCAAGGGTCGCCTTCGTGCTTTCCACCATGCGTTCCATGAATTCTTCCTTGGCTATGCTCCATTGATTGTTGGAATGGGGGTAGGTATGAATCATTGCTTTGCCAATGCGCCCATCCGCCATCCCGATGGCAAGGTTTTTGTTCGAGCCACCAAAACCGCCTTGGGTATGTCCCTTAAAATGGGTCAAAACCAAAAGGGAATCATAGTTCGTCGTATGGGAGCCGACGCACATTTCCTTAAAGTATTTGCCACCGTGTAGGGGAAGCATCGTCGTTCCTTCTTCATCCAAAATATCCACGGGGCAGAAAGTCCATCCGTTCTTTTCTATGGTTTTTCGGTGGACATCCGTTGTATAACGGTCCCCTTCATAATACGTATTGGTTTCAACGATTGTTGCATCCGGTAGCCGCGTGGCCAGCAAATCCTTCACCCAAGGACGAGGAAGAATGTTAGGTCCACCCTGTTCGCCCGTATGAAGCTTGACCGCGACTTTCCCTTTCAAGGAAGCGGCGATTTTGTCGTAGGCTTTTTCTAGCCCTTTCGCGCTTAAATCACGGGTAAAATAAACAATGGATTCGTTCCCCGTTCTTTCTTCATAGGGAACATAATGGCTACCGTCTTTTAGATTCATAAATACTTCTCCGTTCGCTGCTTTCATTTTATTCATGAAAGCCTTTATGTAAACATAAAAGCAATGGATAAATCGTTCCTAGTTCGATATTTATCATTATCTGGTTTTTATTACTAGTTCTTGTTTGAAATAAGTATATAATGAAGAAAAAGGAGGTCGTTATGGAAACCTTGGAAGCACCCTTAAAACCCGAGCAAGAAATCAAATTGCAGCAAAAAGAAGTCTCAGAACGTAAGAAACAATATCGCGACCTAAAGCTTGATTACCTTCGCGACAAATGTGCCTTAAAAGACCAGGCAAAAAAGGATTTAGAGGAAAGAAAGCAGCAATATACCGTAGACAAACTCTCGATTGAGCAGCCTTTAAAAGCAGAGAAATACCGCCTCAAAATCCAAAAGAAAAACCGAAACCGGGCTTTAAACGAAGCTCCGCGAAGAGGAATTCTAGAAGAAGTCGGTAATGCGACAACCCATGGTGTTGGAGCCATTTTGGGGCTAGTATGCCTGGGCTTAATGATTGCCAAGGCTAACGATGCGTGGAGTTTAACCGCCGCGATTATCTACGGCTCCTGTTTCTTCTTGCAGATGCTTTTCTCCTGCCTCTACCATTCCTTCCGCTGCGGATCGACGGTCAAGCGCATCTTCCGCCGCTTCGACTATTCTTCGATTTATCTTGCGATTGGGGGCACCTTCGCGCCATTATGGCTCATTTACATGCGAACCAAGATGTGGGGAGACGTCGCCTCAATCGCTTTCATCTCCGTCCAATGGGCCTTAATCGCCTTAGGCATCACCTTTGTCGCTGTCTTTGGACCCGGAAGAGTTCGTTGGCTCCACTTCACTTTGTATTTTGTGATTGGGTGGAGTGCCATTTTGTTCTTCCCTTATTGGATCCGTGGGGACATTCCCTTGCTCCTCTGGGAAATCATCGGAGGATCCGTCTATACCTTTGGCATGATTCCCTTCGCCTTATTAAAGAAGAAACCCGTCGCCCATTTTATTTGGCACTTCTTCGTTTTGGCGGGTGCCATCCTCATGTGGACGGGCCTTTATCTCTACGTTTTCTAAATCGCCTTTCTGACTGCCACGTCTTCCCCTTCGAGGCGTGGTTTTTTCCGTTCCTATGTTTTTGTTCCCCGTGAAATTCTGATAAAAAAATAATGCGAACCGCTAAAAAAGCGCTAAAATAAATTTCATGATTGACGTGAAGGGGTTGGAACGCGTTTTCATTAGCGGCAAGCATGTAACCAAAGCCCTAAAAGGGGTTGATTTGAAGTTGCCGAACACCGGGCTCGTTTTCATTATCGGAAAATCCGGAAGCGGCAAATCCACCTTATTAAATCTCATCGCGGGGCTTGATAAGCCCACCGCTGGGCAGATTCTTTTTAATGGCAAAGACGTCTGCAAGTTCAACGAGAAGCAATTGGACGAATACCACTATTCCAACATCGGCTTCATCTTTCAAAATTATTGTTTGATTGACGAAATGAGCGTCGAAGCCAATATTGCCATGGGCTTAAAAGAAAAGCCCAAGCATATCAAGCTTCAAATCCAGCAGGCATTGGATGATGTGGCTCTAAGCGGAATTGCCAAAAAACGAGTCAAGCACCTTAGCGGCGGCCAAAAGCAACGCATTGCCATCGCAAGGGCTTTAATCAAAGATCCCCCTGTTTTGCTTTGTGATGAGCCTACGGGCAACTTGGACCGTCAATCCTCCGAAGACGTGCTTAAGATTTTGAAAAGACGCTCAAGGACCTCCCTTGTTTTGGTCGTCTCCCATAACCTGCCCGAAGCCTATCGCTTTGCCGACCGCATCATCACGTTGTCCAAAGGCTTTATCGTGGAAGACCTTTCTTTCCGCCCGGAAAGCCATGTGGATACCGAAACCTTATATTTGTCTAACCCGGATGAAATGACTCCCGAGCAAATCGAAGGGGTCAACAAGGCTTTGGCGGAAGGCCGCATCAAACGGATCCAGCCCCGAAAAGAACTTTTCCAGCCAAGCACCCCCTGCCCCGACGAACACGGAGAAGAAAAGAAGCTAAAGGGGCATTTCTTCACGCCGATTCCCACGATGATGAAGACCATCAACCATTCCAAATGGCGAATGGCCCTTTTCCCCATCCTCACGGGCATTTTGCTTTCTTTGTTCTCTTGCCTGTTCTCCCTTTATCGATTTGATGCAAGCGAATACGCTTCGACTGCTTATCGCCAAAGCGAGAAGACGGATTTCATCATGCAAAGGGGGGCGCTAACAAAAAATGGAAAAACCACCATCAACCGCCTTTTGCCGATCCAAGACGAAGAATGGCAAGTTCTTAGCGACGATTACGAGGGCAAATATTACCCGATTTATAAATTTCCCATTGCCTTGCCTTTTGCGGATTCAGACCGTTTGGCTATCGACGGGACGATCAATGCCGCCTACATGTCAAGCATGTGGGCCAATCAGTCTCAGGGGCTTATGATCGTCGACGACGCCTTCTTGACGTCCCATTTGAAAGTCGACCAAATCGAATACGTCGCTTTGGCAGAGAAGGCCCGCCCTACCGGCATCTACGTCACCGATTATTTTGCTGACGCCATTCTCGTCCAAAAATCCAACTACAAATCTTATAACGACTTTGTCGGAAAATACGCGCAAATCGGGCGTCTCCGAAACGGAACCGTTTACGTGAACGGAATCATCAAAACCGATTACAAAAACAAAATCAGTGGTCTGTTGGACGAGTTTGGTAAAGGAACGGAGAATTCCGCCATCTTGCAAAGCCAATACGAAAGCGAGTTGGAATATTTGTCCTACGCCCTCAATTTCGTTTATACCCAAAACAAAGACTTCATGCAGTATTTAAAATCGGATATCAATACCATGCCCCTGCTCTTTTTGCCCTCCGGCTCTTTTTCTTCCTCAGCCACGGGCTGGAAAAAGACAGCAACCAGTTATCAAACAAGCTACAGTTCCCTCCTAAAAAAGGGGGAGATCCTTCTCACGGAAAATGCGGCCGCGCAAATATTCAAAGTGGGCGATCATAACGAATTGGCCAACCTCATCCATAAGGGCAACGATGAAGGCGGATTCTCCTTCTCGTTGGGGACGGTTTCTCAAAAAAACAGCGCCGAAATAGACTACGTCCCATTCTTGCAAGGGTGCAAAATCCGTCTTTATTCCGATTACGATGACGAAACGTTGGCACGCTATTCCATCACTTCGGCTGCGATATCCATCCGCATGAGCAAAGAGGATTATTTAGAATTCCGGTGCCGCGAGCTTTTCCCCTATGCCATTGCCTTTGATTCCCCTGACCAGTTTGATTACGTTTCTTCGCTTTTGTCCCCTTACCATTACGCGGCCAAAAGCGTCCTTTACGACGCGATGAGCCAAGTGGCTTCTGGCATTTCTATCTTCTCTCAAGCTTTCCGTATCCTCTCCCTCATTTCCATCTTGGGATCGGCGGTTCTCTTGGTCCTTTTCTCCATCTCCTTGATTCAATCCCAAAAATACAACATTGGGGTATGGAAAGCCCTAGGGTATCGAGGAAGGGATCTATCTTGTTATTTCACGCTGGAAACTTTGTTTTTCACCCTCCTCTCCTCCATTTGGTTTGGCGTGGGTTATGTCCTTATTTCAAACATGCTGAACCGCGTTTTAACGCAGGCGCTATTCCGTAATAGCCACTCATCTAGCATCATCCGTATCATCTCCTTCACCTGGTCCAATTATTTCCTCGGCGTAGGAATCGCCCTTGGGGTTGTCCTTCTTTTGGTCTTTGGCTTCTTATTCATGCTGCGAAAAGAAAAAGCCATCGACGTCATCCAAAACAAGGAATGACATCGACGGCCGTCCAATCGTTTACAGGATTAGAATGCCCAATCTTTGTTTTTGCAGAGGGTGTAGGATCCGCCAAAAAGCAATCCCAGCGGTGCGGCATAAACCATCGTTTCGGCGAACTTAGCCCCCGAAAAACCCCCGCCATTAACCAAGGTGATAATCAAAACAATCACGTAAGACAAAAGGACAAAGGCACAATAGAGGATGCTGCTCCAAGCAAAAACCAAGCCAAGGAGTTTGCTATGGACGAAAAGGAAGACGAATCCGCAGGCGATAATCAAGGTAAACAGCATTTTCGCAATGCCCGAAATAATCGCGTTGGCTTCCGCATTACCAAAATTCATCGAATAAGCGCCGACAACAATCAAAATCAAAAGAGCCGGAGCAATCGATTTGATGGTCCCTTGGCAATTTTGAGCCCCGAACAGGAAATAGAAATAGAAGCCAATTAAAACGACAAGAACGAAAATCTCCGCGATGAATTTCATGAGAGACGCGATGTCGTTTCCTAAGCTAGGAACCCCCTCAGAAAGAAGGTAGTAAATGACCAGCAAAATCCCCGAGATCAGAAACAGGGCATGGGCCAACGAATATTTGTGCGTCGTCGTATTTGCCATAATAAATCTCCTTTAAACGCGGTTGATTTTATCGCTATTTAGGGGCCTATGGCACGTAAAATTACTTCAATAAATCGATAATTTTTTCGCGGAATTCGATAAGCCAAGCATCCCTGAGGGGATAATCGGTGAAATTGTCTTTCACTCCTTCTTTTTCCAACAAGTCCAAGACGAACGGTTTTCCATATTTTTCTTCCAGTTTGCAAAGCAAACGGTAATCGTTGAAAGCATCTGCCATCGCTTCGTGACGGAGGGAATCATAGGGATGGCCATCTGTAGCAGGATAAACGATGAAGGAATCTCCGCTAGGGAAGCTTCCATCCGCATCGTTGACTTCATAAGGATTAATCGGACGTTTGCTAAAAGCAGAGCCATAGAAGTTATAACCCCAATGCAATAAGCCCTGAACGCCCGTTCGATAAAGTTGGATTCCGATGATACGCGTTCTCCGTAACGGCATCGCCAATAAGCGGTTGGACATATGGCGGTCGGCTTGTCCCGAGCAATAATAAACCATGATATCCCGCTTTTCCTTTTTCAAGAAATCAGGAACGAATTCAAGAGCACACGCCGGAAGTTCTACCGCCCCTTTTTCATAGAATTCGATGTTGCTTAAGGCATCGCAGATTTTATATTCGCCCAAGGCAGGAGTTAGTTCTTTCTTTAAATAAAGATACCGTTCCAAATGATTCATGTTGGGTTCATCGGAAAGATGGAAGAACACGCGGTCTGGGCCAAATCCGTTTCGTTTTAATAACGGCAACAATTCATAGAAGTATTGTTTTAGAAACGACAGGTATTTCGGATCTTTGGAATCCGTTTCCCATCCAAAAAGGCGAGTACCCTCTTCATCCATCACTTTCTGAGCATGCTCCGCGCCCCACTGGGTGAAAAGATGGGAGAATTCATAACGTTTCATGCCATGGCGGTCCGCTTCTTTTAGGAATTCTAAGAGGAAATCGAAGTTAAACGCATACACGTCCCCCTTCTTTTGGACTTCGACTAGCTGCGTCGTCTTTCTTTCTGCGCCGACGTTGGTATCTAACGCTGGGGTAAAAGGCGGCACCAGAAGGGTATCCATTCCATGGACGGCAGCATCATCAACAAATTTCCAAAGAATTTCATAGAAGGGTTTAGAAAAAGGTTCCACTCCATAGTAATTCGCCAAAGAATCATAATGGAGCCAATTGGAATAATGGATTCTTAAAGGCGGCAATTCCCCTTCTAATACCTCTAAAACATAAGTGGCGGATATCCAAACATTCCCTGCCCCATCTTCTAATTTGACAGCAATCGGATATCTTCCAGGCTTCGCTCCGCCTTGATAGGTGATCAATACCGATTTCCAAATGCCATACCCCACATTCAAAACATCGTCATCCTTTAATAAATCCGGTAAAAAGCAGGGATCATAGGTGATGTAGTCGTCGTCCCTTGCCTTTCTAACCGGCAAACTCACGGGAACGGATTCCACGTTGCGAACAATGAAGCAATCTTGGATTTCCGATTCAAGGGTCACTTTTGGAAAATGAAAGAAGAGTTCCACTTCTTCGTTTTTAAAAGCGAATTGAAACGAAAACCGCTCATTCTCGTAGCATCGGCCGTGGTCGGACTTTAAAGACGGTTCCTTGCCGGGAACAATCTTTTCATTAGAAGAAAGGAAAAGGGAATGGAATGGCATGGGGTTCTCCTGATTTTAGCAGAATAGGGGCGCACGAGGCGCCCCCAAATTCAAGAATAGGAATGATTATGCTTTAAGCGGAGTGGCCGAGTAATGAATGTTCTTCATGTAAGCCGGGTTGTCGCCGATATTGAAATTGAAATCATTCCAACCGGCTCCCGCCTTATGTTCGATATCCACCATGACGGTGTTCCAGCCGTCCTGGAGATGGTCGACCTTGGCCCCGTTTTGGAACACAGTGACTCCATCAGGAGTTGCAGCCGTGCTGGCAAACCAACCCTTGGCGGAACCCCAACCACCAGGAAAATTATCGCCTTTGGTTTCGAGATTAAATGCCGTATTGGCGCCACCGATATAATAGTCAAAGATGAAGTAACGGGTTTCCGCGCTATTGAAGAAGCCACCGGTATTCTCTTTGCTGGTTTTCGTTTCGGTAGAAGAATGGGTCACGTTGCGGAAATTTACCACGGAGTTTCTGTCGTTTCTTGTTAATTTAAACGATCCGGCAAATTCGCCTTCTTTCAACGTTTCCACGGTGCCCGCGCCGCCCTTGAAATAAGGAGAGCAGGTGTGAAGGATGTCTTTAGTGCCAGCGACGTTACGGAGATGGAATACCGCTGGTTTCACCGCGGTTCCGCCATTGGCCCAAAGCGAATTGAGGGCACCAGCATCATAAAGATACATGTACATGGTGTACCACGTATTATGACTAATTTGACTTACCATTTTTCCATTGGTGTCGAAGATATTGACCATTCTCCCGTTCGGCAGTTCTTGATCGAAACCGATGCCATAAATCCAGAAGGCCATGGCGTTATCGCCATTTGGTTCCGACCCATAGCGATAGTTGAATGATGTGACGCTTTCTTCAAAATTGATGTCGAATTTTACATATTGATATCCCGCATTAATAAGGGAATTAAAAGTGTTGCCATGTGCATCAAACATGGTGAACCCACCTTCACCCCAGTTTTGATCAGTGCCGCCTGGAAGAATGCCTCCAGAAGTATCCGAAACCGTCCAAGTTCCGTCCTGATTGGCGGTAGTCGTGACGTGGTCCTTCTTGTCGTCGCGACTAAACGGAGCAGGGCACAAAACGACGCGGTCATCATCGGTCGCTAGCGCATTGCGGTCGATGTCGCTTAAGACTTTGTCGGTCCATTTCCCCGTCGCGGGTTGGGCGAGGAAATGCTCGTGGCATTCGCAGCAAACCCAATATTCTTTGTTGCCTTGCAAGTGGCCGGTCGGAGCATTTTCGGCATAGTGATTCCCCCAGTGCTCGTGTTCGCCAGCAAGCACGCCGTTTTGATGGGGGATGTTGGCAGCGGCGAAGACGCCGACACCAGCCATGGCCGCAGATGCGGCGATGATAATGATTTTCTGAGAATTCTTCATGAATTTCTCCTTTCTTTATATTTTTCGCCTGAGGCGAAGGAACCTAAGCTTTGAATTCTTTGAGGAATTCGACGTTTTTAAGCTTCATGACCGAGGGGTTGGCGACAGATCCGCCATTGGTATAGATGGCGACTTCCGTCCAATCGGCGTACCCTTCGGTATATGCAACGGGGATATAGAGGGTGTACCAAATATTTTTGGAAATGCTAGTGACCCTTTCTCTCGAAGTGTTATAGAGATAGACGTCGCTCTCTAGCGCTTTGCCAAACCCGATTTCCCTCTTCCAATAATTGGTGAGGCCATTTTGGCCTAAGCATTTGATGGAGAAGGATTCGCAGGTTTCAAAATAGACGTCGGTTTTAACGAAGTGATATCCGTCTTTGAAGAAGGAACCACAGCTATCCGCACCGGTTGCGGCGCTAGGATTGGTGACGTTATTGAAATAGATGCCGGATTCGCCCCAGTTTTGGTTATTCCCTCCGACTTCGCCCGAAGTGGCGTTGCTATAGGTATAAACACCATCTTCTTCCACACAGGAGACGAGGGTTCCAAAGTTCCCACGTCCTAAAACCGCCGCAGGTTTGGCTTTAGGAATATCAAACGTTTTGTAATATTCGATATTCTTGAGGTACATGACGCTCGGAGAGGCTTTCGAACCGCCGTTAGAATAGAGAGTGACGCAAGTGTAGCCCGTGTCGGTTCCCGTGTACTGAACCGGGATCAAGAGGCTGTACCAGCGATTGGTACGAAGGGCCGAGGCGCGATTGCCGTCTTTGGTCAAAGCATAGACATCAGAAGGAAGAGCACTATCTACAGGGATATCTTTGACCCAGTAGTTGGTGAAATTGCGATCCGCGGTCGAACGGAGGGAGAAGGAATGCATGCCTTTTTGGACGTAGACATCGACCTTGATCCAGTGATATCCGCTTTGGAAGAACGATCCGGGTCCGCCATCATCGGGTTGGGAAACCGTGTCGAAACGAACACCGGACTCGCCCCAGTTCTGGGCGTCTCCTGCGATGTCGCCGCTGGTCCTATTTTCATAACGATAGGCGCCTTTGAATTCGCCATCGCGTTGGTAATCCAGAGACACATGCTCGCTGACTCCCGCGACATTGCGGATATAAAGTCCATGGATTTCATCGACGAAATTCACGTAACGGGCATAGGAGGTTCCGTTCCCTTGGATACGCAAGGAAACATCGCATCCCGTAACCGCATTGCCATCGGTTTCCACAAGAACATAGAGGCTGTACCACTTCTTCACGGAGAGGGAAGAGGGTTTCACGCCATTCTCATCAAAGATTTGGAGGCTTTCTGGCAAGGCTTCTCCCACGACTAGATTTTCGATGTCATGGGCAATTAGACCCGTATTCGCATGGGAATGGAGGGAAATCGATTCCGTTCCTTCGCCAAGGAAGAGATCGAATTTGACGTAACGCGATCCTTTTTGGAAGAAAACTCCCGAATCGGAAACGCCATTGAAGGCCACGTTGCTGCCTTTAATTTCATAGCTGCCACGCATCGTTCCTTCGCTAACGCGCTCTACAGTTGTAGAGGCATCTCCAGCAATGGGACGACGGTCTTCTAAAGCATAGGCAGTAGGAATAAAGGTCGAATCTTGGTAGAAACGAACGTTATCCACGTAGACTTCGTCATTTTGGGTCGCGGACGAGAATTTGATTTGGCCGGAAGGGGCTTTCTCGTTGTAATTGTCGTTGAAGGCAAGGACAACGGTCTGCCACTCATTGGCCTTTAAGGTGTTGAGGCGTTCGTTGCCAGAATAAACGATCAACCAATTTTCATAGCTGCTAAGGGAGGATTCCCCCACAACCAAGCTCGCTTCATAACCCATCGCTCCGTCATTAATCGAGAACGATAAGACGGACTCTTGGGTCGGATAGATGTCAAAAGAAAGATACTTTCCGAGTTTGGACAGGCGATAGAGCGAATCATCATAGGTTTCGTTCATCGATGTGGCGACGACCAAGGCGTTTTTAGCGCTCGAAGCAATCTTGGTTTTGTAAGAATAAGCACCTTCGCGTCCTGCAAGCGGCTTCTCGGAAGCTCCATATTCTGGGACTTCGTTTGGATCCACGACTAACCCCGGTTCTTCTTTTCCGACGATATAGTTTTTGGAAGTTGGAATCGCTACATCGAATTCGTCATTCGAGGCTTGAACGTAACCCTCTTTCTTTTCGTAGAAACGATTTTCGCTTGGCAAGAACGAACCATCCAAATAATAACGGGCATTGGCGAGATATTGGGTGGTCGTCGCATCGTTGACAAAGAAGAAGAAATAAGAAGGCAAACCCATGTTCGTGCTCCAAAGCCCCTTGAGGTCATAAACAAGAGTCACCCAGGTATTCTTTTCAAGGACGTTAGTCACTTTGCCGTCTTTTAAAATCGTCAAATAGTCTTTGCGGAAATAATCCCCGACCGAAATCCAACTGGTTAAAGATTGGCAGCCCACCATGAGGTTTTGGTTGGAAGTGTAATAAAGATCGTAGGCAAAATAGCGTTTGCCTTCGCGATAAAGGTCGACAATTTTCTCGTTGACCCGGCTTGCAACAACGTGGGTTTCCCAGCAATTGGAGCTGTTGACGCCTTTATCCGCTTGATAGGCGTAAACGTTATCTCTACCAGCGGGATGGTCTTCGGTCAATCCGAAGGTAATCGGGCGCGGAGAGGGGTTGGTGAAAACCTCTTCCACGTAATTCGGACCGACGTGGACGTTAAAATCTAAATGCGCGGAATGCCCACCCACCGAATAGGAGGCGCGGAGTTTGGCATTGCCTTCGGAAATCGCATAAATCGTCGGCCCCTCTAAGCGAACATGTTCTGCCCCTTCCAAAATCGAATACACGATTTCAGCATGATCAACCTTCTCGCCCTTATTCAAGGCGTTGACATTCAAGGTATAACGGCCGAGTTTAGAATTCACCGCGTGAAGCTCGATTTCCGTGGAGTCAGAAGTCAGGTAAAGTGCTTCTTTGATTTCAACGGGAATATTCGTTTTCTTTAAGGTTAATCCCTTGTAATTCGAAGTGATATTCGCGGTGGTTTTGCCAATCGCCTTCCCCTTCAATTCCCCATTTTCATAGGTGGCAATCGAAGAATCGGCGACCTCTACCTGATAAACGATATCCGTCTTCATCGGTTTTCCGTTGTAGGAAACTTCTTGGGGAAGGGCGATGCCTTCGTTAAGGTATCCTTCGATGCTGCGGAAAGCAAACATCGGCTTCACCCCGGAATCGCGAACTTTGACGTGGATCGATAAGGTGGTCTTGGAGTCGCTGACGGTGACCGTCGCTTCTCCTTTTCCCTGAGCCATCAAGCGTCCGTTTTCAATCGTGACGACTCGGGCGTCGCTAGTGACATAGGTAAGTGCTTCGCCGTTAGAAACAACCGGGACATCCGCTTCTTCATAACGGTCGAGCCAAACGTTCTCCTTCCCTTCTTCGAGTTGAATAGGGGTATAAGAACTAGAATCCGAAGGGCCCGTACCGCAAGAGACAAGCCCCATGCAGGTGGAAAGGCCTAATAGTAAAAGGAGGGAGTGTTTTTTCATAACGTTCCTTTCTTGGCGGTGCCGAAAGCTCCGAAGTAACGGAGGGCGCGCACGTCATTGCCATTTAAGTCATAGGTGAGCATTGTTTTGAGGTCGATGCCACCTTCAAACATCTTGGAAGAGGTGGGAATGAAGTTGTAGACGGAGTCATAGCCAAGGGTTGCTTCGTCCGAGACGAATTTCGGATCTTCGTTAATGAAGGCTGTTTCGCCGAATTCAGCCATTTCTTGTTCCACTGCGTCGTCGAAGTTGTAATAGACGTTGTTTTCGAAGTTGAAGGTCTTCGAGAAAGACATTTCCCAGCGAACGGAGTTACGTTTGCGCATATAGAAGATGTTGTTGGACATGTTCCAGCGATCCCCAGGAACGCCAGTTAAGAAGTCTTTGGTATCGATGACCTTTTGATTGGCGACATCTCCGCCCATGACGATCGTATTGTTGGAGAAATCGATGTCGTTGACGGTTCCAGAATAAATCATGTTGCCGTTATTGTTGTCGGAGAAGACGTTGTTCTTCACCGTGATATCGTGCCAAGGACCCATGACGGTCTCGAAGATGGGCAATCCATCTTCATCGAGAACCATTTCTCCGTCTTTATCGTATTTGACGAGTTGAGTTTGGGTGTTGCAGCAAAGGAGTCCTCCACCGTCGTTATGATGGGAATAGTTATATTGGAAAAGGACGTCGGAATTGCCGATATCGATATCAAACCCTTGGCCGTCTCTGGTGGTATGGGTATAGGCGGCTTCGTTGAATTGGAAGACCAAATTCTTGCAGGAATGGGACCAAATACCAGCGCAGACCGAATTCGGACGCGGGAGGCTTTGGGCGTGGATGCAACGGTTGTATTCAATGAACCCGTCTTCCGTCGCGCCCAAAATGACGCCGTCGCCGCCCGAGAAGAGGATTTCGTTTCCGCGGACGTTGACGCGCTTATGCGGATACCAACCGATTTCATCACTGTAATAAGGATTATTTCCCCAGTCGATGCCCGGGCGTTGGACCCAGTTGGAGAAGACCCAAATGCCGGTACGGGCCACGCGTTCGATGAGGTTATCGTCAATCCAGACGTTTTCGTACCAAGAAGGCCCTTTGGCAATCGGAGTCAAGGCTTCGAAAATGATGCCGCCGCAGCTATAGGACCAACGGTTATCGGGGCAGATTTCTTGGATGGCCGTAGAATCGAGTTCGGAATTATCGGTAGGAAGAACGTGATCGCCCAAGACAAAGTTCACGTCATGAATGTAGTTATCGTGAATCACAATGTTTTTCATCGCTCCCGCTTTCGCCGTCGTCACGTGGATGCCGCGATCTCCATAGGGGGAAGTCAGTTCAAACCCGCCTAAACGGATATTGGAGGCACGGACGTTGATGACGTCTTCGTTGGGACGGCCTTCGATTTTGCAGTACTGGTTCTGCTCATCCTTGCCATAAACATCAACAATAAGAGGGGATGCATCCGCGGCTTTGAAGTTTTCTAACGTGAAGTTGCCTACATAGGAAGAGCCGGCTTTGAAAAGAATCTTCGTCGGATCGCTTTCTTTTAAGCTGCTGACAATGCTAGAAGCCGCCGCCAAAGATTTCTTGGGTTTCTCCATCGATAACCCATCGTTAGAATCCGAGCCAATCGCCGAGTCAAAATAATAGGTCGTGTAGACGATCTCATCGGAAATCGTCGGATAAGAAGGGGAAACCTTCGCATCGATAAATTCCGTGACGATGGGTTCGGGGGTCACCGTGGAGGAAGTATCATTGGGATCTTCCGTCTTGGAGGAAGAATCCGGGGTCGTTCCGCCGCAGGCAACGAGGGCAAGCGCGGAGACCGTGAGGGTGAAAAGCCATTTCATTTGCATAATGTTTTCTCCTTTGGATGCATGAAAAGGATGAGGAAGGGGATAGGAAGCAGGAGGAGGCAGACCAGGAGGTCGGCGCGGAAGGAACGTCCGTTTTTAAATAACAAGGTGGAAGTCGTCTTGGCCAAGCAAATCCAAGTGATGAAAATGCTAAAACCAAGGGGGACGTACATTAATTGCTGCAAGGGAGCCGCGCTTCTTTCCGGCAAGGTCGCTAAGCCCCAACGGGAAATCAAGCAAGCCACTACAGCAATCACCGTCATCAAAATCGAAGTGAATAACATGGATTTGACGCGGATCGTTAAAACGGTGAATCCCTTTAACTCCTTGTCGAGGAAATAGAACACGGCGAAAGGAACAAGGCATAGCCAGTACTTCTTGTTCCCTTTCTTCATCCCATACAGGGCGAAGCAGAGGGAATAGAGTTCTAGAAATAGGAATGTTCCAATCCAATAAAACACGTTATTGTCCTCGATTTGCTTTCATTAAGTGATATTGCTGGGTGATGTATTGATCGACTTCGCGAACGCGGGTGCGATATTCCTTGGCCGCGGCTTCATAGACCGTATTTTTGCCATCGGAAGAGAGGGACTTCGGATCGACCTTTCCCGTCCAAGCGTCGACGGCCATCGTGTAGAGTTTGTCGGTCGCGGAGCCTTGGATGATGTTGAATTTATCCGTTTGGGTGAACAGGTAATCCATGACGTCGTTTTCGATGTAATTATTCGGGTTCCCGGCGATGTCATTGATCCAGTGGAGCTCTTCTTCGCTATAACCCTTAAAGGTCAAGTTCGACATCTTTTGGTTCTCGACCAACGTCAAGATTCCACTATAGGCCGGGGAAGTCGCATAGGATTCTTTCCCCTTAGGGAAGGAATAGGTTCCATCTCCGTTATTGACCCAATGGACGCCCTCCACGCCATACCGGCAGAGGTTATAGTTGTCCGCGGAGGAATAAACCCAGTTCAAGAACGACATGATTTCGTTGACGCGGGTGCTCTTTTTGGTGATGGCGGCTCCGAAAGTCGCGCTCGGGTTCCGCATGAATCCTTTCTTCGTGGATCCTTTTGTCGCCTTTAACGGACCTAAAACCGTGAAGGTCGCATCTGGATTTTGGGCTTTGGCCATACGAGAAACTTTAATCAAATGTTGAATGGTCGGGTCCAAGACGAAGACGCCCGTTTTGCCGGCGATGAAATTGCTTTCGCCGTCATTGAGGAGAATGGAGTTCGCTTCTTTGGAGATGACGCCTTTCTTCGCCCATTGATATTCGGTGGACAAAACATCTTGATAAGCGGTCGTGCAGCCGCCTTTCATGACGAGTTCTGCCCCGTCTTCGGAGAAAACGCCGGAAGAGAAATATCCCGCGGTCGAGAAGGCCCCAAGGGTCAAAACTTTTTCTAAGTCCCAAGCCGCGCCGGTCACCGCATAGGAATTGCCGGTGAGTTTATTCATTTCTAGGCACATGGCTTCGAAGTCCTGGAGGTTATCGACCAAGGTTTTATCCGTTTGGGTGGGGTCGTCCGTGTAGCCCGCTTTTTCCATCAAGTCTTTGCGGACCAAGATGCCGAATTTATAAGGGCTAATGACGGAAGGGATGCAAACCGTGTCGTTGGTGGAGGTCGTCATCGAATTGAGGGGATCACCAGCAATCGCGTCGTAAAGATTCGGGGCATAGTCATAAATCGCATCGTAAAGGTTGTAATGGTCATTCTCGCCCTTGAGTTTATCGTCAAGGCCATTACCTCCACGGGTATGGGAAATGACAATATCGACTTGGCTTCCCGCGGCGAGTTCGCTCGAAAGCTTCGTTTGCATGTCTTCGCCTAGATATGCGATTTCAAAGTCCAGGGAATTGCCGGTATCTTCGTAATAACGATCTTCAATCGCATCGATGACTTTGTCTTCTTGGCTTCCTTTGACCCAAGCAAATTCGCTCGATCCGCCCGCGTAAATGACGATTTTGTCGCCTTGGGGACGAACGAGTCCGCCGTTAGAGGTTGCCGAAGATCCTGGGGTGGAACTAGATGTGCCGCCTCCGCAAGAAGCAAGCAGCACGGCAGCGGCGAATGGTAACAACGATTTCTTTTTCATGGATTTTCTCCTTTTATCCTTTGATGGAGCCATCGGTAAGGCCCTTAACGTAATATTTATGAAGCAGTGGGGTGATGAGGATGAGTGGGAAGGTGACGAGGACGGTCGCGGCATTCTTGGCTTGAATGACCGGAGCATCGACAATCGAACCCGTGGCTCCCGACCCGTAAATGGATTGCATATCCGTAAGCATTTGACGGAGGACGTATTGAGCACTCCATAAGCTCTTATTTCCCGATCCTACATAGAGCAAGGAAGGCAGCCAGTCGTTCCATTTGCCGACGAAGGTCATGATGCCAATCGTCATCATCATGGGGACGGCGAGGGGCAAATAGATGCGAACGAAGATTTGGAAGTCGTTCGCCCCATCAACGACGGCCGCTTCTTCTAATTCTTTGGGAACGCCATAGAAGAAATTGCGCATGAGAAGAATGCTATAGGTTGAAACGGCTCCCGGGAGGATTAAGGCCCAGATGGTGTCATAGATTCCAATGCCGCGGATAACGAGGAAGGTGGGGATCGTTCCTCCGGAGAAGAACATCGTAATCATGAAGAAGACGTTGAAGAATTGACGGCCGCGGAGGTATTTCTTTGATAGCACATAGGCGGCAGCCGTGCAGCAAACCACGCTAATCAACGCGGCGGTGAAGGCCGTGATGAAGGTAATCCAAAGCGAATGGAGGAACATGTCGCTCATCGAGAAGAGGAATTTGTAACCCTCTAAATTGAATCCGCGGAAGAAGATGGAAACGCCATCGCGTTGCAAGATGCTATTGGAAGAGAAAGAGGAGACAACAATAATCCAGAAGGGCAAAATGCAGGCGAGGCAAATCAAAACCATCAACAAGCCATTGATGCAATCGAAGGTCGGAAAGTGGAACTTTTTCTTCTTCATAGAATGCCCTCACTATCCGTCTTCTTCGCCAAATTGTTTGCCAGCAAGACCAAAATCATCCCGATGAGTCCGCGGGCCATGCTATAGGCGGTAGCTCTAGAATATTGAGAGCCGTTGACGATGGCCTCGTATTCAAGTGACCCGATAACGCGCGTCACATCTCCTAGCGATTGGGAACCATTAATCATGGCCAAAATCATGTCGTAGTTATCCGACATAATGCCGCCAACGTCTAAAATAAGTTGAAGGATGATGACGTTCATCAGTCCAGGAAGAGTGACGTGAATCATCTTTCTAAAACGTCCGCCGCCATCGATTTCGCAGGCATCATACAATTCACGGTTGATCGTGCCTAAACCGGATAGATAGATTAAGGTTGCCCATCCCATGCCCTTCCAAAGAGAGGAGAAGGAAAGAATGGCCCACCAGTACTTCTGCTCGTTATACCAAGCGATGGGTTGGCCTCCGAACGCTTGGATGACCGTATTGAAGATACCTCCATCCAAAGCAAAGAGGTTATACGCCATGCTGCCGACGCTGATCCAAGAAACGAAGAAGGGGATATAAGAAATCGCCTGAACCGCGGATTTGCCCTTCTTCCAATGGATTTCATTAAGCAACAAGGTAAAGATCAAAATAATGGGGAAGTTCGTCGCGATACGAAGCAAAGAAATGAAAATCGTATTACGGAATTCCAAATAAGAGGCGGTTTTGGGGTCGAGGAAGATCTGACGGAAAATCGTTAATCCGACGAATTCGCTGCCGAAAACTCCATCCGTAAGGCGATAATCCTGAAAGGCGATGATGATGCCAAACATCGGACCGTAGCTGAAGATGGCCACCATCACAACCGCGGGGATTAATAAGAGATAAAGCATCCAGTGCTGCTTCAAGCAACGGATAAGCGGACCTTGGGAGAAAGTGCGGAACCCGACTGCGAAAGCATTTTGTTTTTTCGCTTGCTTAGTCATGTCTAGCCTCCTCCAGCGCGATTTGCTTTTTGCCTAACCGCAGGATGTAGATCAAGAAAGAGGTGATAAGACCCGCACCTAAAGCGCAGCCAAGGGTAATGAGAGTGATTTCAAACG
The DNA here is from genome assembly GCA_934699525.1 of uncultured Bacilli bacterium. Taxonomy (GTDB): domain Bacteria; phylum Bacillota_I; class Bacilli_A; order RFN20; family CAG-826; genus Alloenteromonas. The sequence goes on along the minus strand of CAKUWP010000003.1, from coordinate 86,451 downwards.
GGCTCATCGAAGGTTCATAGACAAAATAACCGGCCAAATTGTTCGCGGATTCTTTCTTTTCCACGATCGTTTTGGTTTTTTCGATGCCATCCTCCACGTATTTAATCGTTTTGGTGATGGTAATCGGAAAGGAAACCGGGGTGATGGTTAACGTGTTTTGGGAGGTAAATTCAACCCCATCTCCCCCGCGGAATTTCAAGGTTCCCGGAACGGAGACTTCTAATTTTTCTAATCCTTCCATGTCGAGGCAACGGAAGAAAACCATTTTGGCTTTATCGCTATACTCGCTCGATTTACTTAAGAATTCGGCTGAGGTAAGCGATTGGCCTTCCACGTCCACGGGACGCAAAGGGATACGAGAATCGCGGGTAACGCTGATAGTAGCAAGGCTGCCGTCGTAATAAGCGGAGGTGTTCATCGAGAGGTTGCCTTTTTCTGCATTCTCGATCGCTTTTCTAGCTTCGCTGCCCTCAATGGCGAAATCCTTCCAAGAGGAATAAGCAATCACGCCATTGATTTTGACTTTATCCAATCGACGCAAAGCCAATTGAACTTGATATTTCCCTTCTCCTGCTTCTTGAAGGGATTTAAGGGCCACCGCATCCGAATAACCAGAAGAGATGTTGTACCCATCGATTTTTCGATCAAGGGATTTTTGAAAATCCTCTTTCGAAAGAGAAGAGGCGAAGGAAAGCGAAACCTTACTTTTGCCATTATGACCAAGAGATAAAGACCCATTCCAAGAGGAAGCCTGCAAGCAAAGATAAAGAGGCAGAATCGCTAACAAAGTTGTCGCTTTTTGCATTTTCTTTTTCATACTTTGGAAAGGCTTGAAGGTGCTCTTTGTCCTTTACTGCCAAAATTTTACCACCCAATGTAAGGGCTTACTATATAAGAAGCGACATGAATTTACATATTTTTGACCTACGGAATTTTGCACAAATACCTTTTGATTTTCTCTTTTGCGTGGCAATATATGCATATGGCAACCAATATCGGGGAAATTGAAGAATATAGTCAAAAAACAATTGAATTGGCCTTTTATTCCGCACTTCTTTATAACCAAAACATCGGAAAGCATCGGCATCTATTCTTTGAATTTACCTATTGTATCAACGGAAATATCACCAACATCGTGAATGGAAAAAGCATCCCAACCACCCCAATGAGTGGCATTCTTTTGATGTGTCCAGGGGACGTTCACGAGATGGAAGCCCCGCCCAATCCCGACGATACGCCCAAGTGGCATCGCGACATTTATTGCATGAAAGACAAGATGCGAAAAATTTGCGAATTTTTGAAGCCCGGGCTTTATGAAGAAATTTTGAATGAAAAAGAACCCATTTTGATTCCTTGTTCCCGTGAAACTTTGGCCGATTTAGAACACAGCATGGATTTGTTCCGGCAAAGCTCTCTTTATTCCCAAACCATCCGTAAAGAGCAGGACCGTCACCATACTGCGATCATCTTCCGTCTACTCGACCTTTACCTTCTTTCCAAACGCGAAAAGAAAGAAATTTACCCCGAATGGATCAATGCCTTCCTCCAATCCTTAAGCGATGAACACGTTCTTTGTCAGTCCATTGAAGAAATCACTTCAAAATATAACTACTCCCGTGGATACCTTTGCCGCGAATTCAAAAAGCACGTCGGAAGGCCGATGGTTAAGGTCTTAAATGAAAGCCGAATCGTTTATAGCACGATTCTTTTGGCGAATTCAAATCTCTCGATTTTAGATATCGCCTTAAGGCTCAACTTCTCCTCGCAAGCCGCTTATTCCAATGCTTTTAAAGCCTTTTACGGCATTTCTCCCAAGAAATGGCGGTCTGGTGGCAATTAAGCAATTCTTTTCTTTTGGATTCCCTCTACGCGGATACCTAAATCACTGCAGGCTACCCCATTTTCATAATGCAATGGCTTTTCCACGTAGAACGGCTCGCCTTCTTTGGCTCCATGCACGATGAATTGAATGTGCTTAGGGAAGTCGTATTGACGGAGACCCACTTCAAAAGAGGCCCCGGAATAAAGGCGGTCGTTTTCTTTTTGACCGTTAAGAAGCAAATCGCAGGAATCCCCATTAAAATCCAAGGAAAGATAGACCTGTTCGAATCGATTCCTACCCTCCAGATCCACGGTAATTTCTAGTTCTTCCTTCGATAGGTATTTGTCTTGCTTTTGGAAGGCGATCTCTTGGACGTTTCCTTCGATTTCATAAAGGGCCCATAAGCCTTCTTCTCCGATTTTCTTTACACCCTGGGGCAAGGAAGACAAGGTGGGATAGGCACGGAAAAGGCGGCTGGAATTTCCATATAAGGCATATACGCCTTCACCATCTTGATAGAATTCCGCTTCTCCCATAAAAACGTGTTCTCCGTCTTCTAAAGGGAAAACAAAGCAATTCCTCGCTTCTTCTTTCGTCAAAAGGAAGGTATGTCCGCCTTCTTTTTTCCACTGAATCACAGGGTGATCCGTGGAAGCAAAGAAAAAGACGTCTTTTTGATTTAATACTAGGAACGGGGTCGCGGTTGCATAAGCCAATTCCCCCTCCCCTAGTGTCACGTTAAAGGGGAACGCGCCAAATTGGCCGTTTTGGATTTCTACTTCTGGAAAGCCAACGTTTTCTAACCCAAGTTCATGAAGGCAGGAAGATAGAAGCATCGGGGCCATTTCATAATGACGGACGTAACGGTTAAAAAACAAAAATCCTCCGTCCCCTTTCTTTCTTAAGGAATATCGAGGCGATTTTAAGTCCTTCGTATCCGTCGCGTTATCAAACGGGAAGATCACTTCCGATCCTAATAAAATGGAAGAGAAAGACGAAGCGAATTGATTCCAGATTTTGATTTCCCTACCCATCGGATGAATCCGACCATATTGAGAAATCGGGGCTTGGAAATCGTAGTCCCGTTCGGGTAAATCGCAGGCGAAACCCGCGTCGATATTTCCAACGCGACGATATTCCTGCATCGTTGTTTTTCCAACTGGGTGGATGCCGCCATGGAAAACGTAATATCCCAAAGCATCGACCCCACTGCCTAATTGGCAAGTTATCAAAGCCCCATTATCTTCCGGGCGAATGATGGGGCGGCGCATTTTAGTCATTTGGATGCCGCCACCAATTTCAACCGTCGCATACGGGAACTTCGATTTGACCGCGGATAAGTCAAAATCCTTGATCCCCGTATCGCTTCCGATGTTTTTATCGTTGGGGTTCGGGGAAAATAGATAACAGTCAAAAGGCGGCAGTTCTTCTTGGGTGAATTCCCATGGGGCTTCGCAATAAGCGCCCCAAACCGGGACGCAGTCTCCAAGCGAAGCATCGCCCCAGCCGGTTGCAAAATAAACGGATACGTCAAAGCCGATTTCGCGGAGCATGTTGTTTAATACCCGCATATGGACGTTGCCAAAATCAGGACCTTGTCGCCCCCATTGGCTATATTCGTTTTCAATTTGAATGGAGGTGATGGGTCCCCCGTCTTTTTCCATCATGCCTTTGCATTCTTGGTAAAGCCTCGTGAAATAACGCCGGACATACTGCAAATAAAGGGGGTCATTGGTCCTGGTTTTGCAGGGTTTTTCCAAAATCCAATCCGGGAATCCCCCATTCCGGCATTCCGCGTGAACCCAAGGCCCGATCCGTAAGCAAACGGAAAGATTGTTCTTTTGACAAAGTTCTAGAAACAAGCGGATATTACGGTTCCCTGTAAAATCAAATTCGCCTTCGCTTTCTTCGTGATGAATCCAAAAAACGTAGGTCGCGACGGTATTGATTCCCAAAGCTTTCATCTTTTTTAAATCGGTATCCCAATCGCCAAGGAAAGTGCGGGAGTATTGAAATTCGCCCATCACGGGGAAGAAGGGCCTTCCGTTTTGGTAGAAAAGGCGGTTTTTGATTTCCATCTTAGTTTCTTTCCATTTCATACCCTTTGGGGCAAGAAATCGTAACATTCCCGTTTTCGCGGTGATAAATAAGCAAGTCGTCTTCTAAAGGAATCTCAATATGGCAATCTTCCTCGGTGCAGGGAGAGGAGAAAAGGATTTTCTTGCCTTCCACCCCTTGAAATCCCGTCATGAAATCCACGAGCAAATTCGCCGCAAAGGAAGCGAACCCATGGTTAAGGGAGCCGAAAACGGAATCCATTTCCCATAAGGTTCCCGTTAAATCTGCCATCTTGGCAAAATAAGCGATGCATTCTTCATTGAGCATTTCCTTTTTGCCGTTATCTTTTAGCATAATCAATCGTAAGAAATTGCCAATAAACGCGTTGGATTTATAGACATGAGGATAAACTTTCTTATCATCACGCTTCGCTCCAAAGTCACGGACAAGAACATCAAATAAATCTCCATAGCACTTCGGGCAGGCGGTGCCAGTAAAGAAAGCATAGTACTGGCAAGATTCCGAGAAATGATCCGTAGCTTTTAATTTCCCTTCTTCGCGAACGAGGTTGTCGCAGAAGAAACCATCGTGGAAAGCATGGGCACGGATAGCGTCTTTGATTCGATCCGCTTTCTTCACCCAATCTTCGCGACCATACGTTTTCCCCGCTTCGGACAAAGCATAGGCATACATCATATTCGAGGGAATGTTGACCCCTTTGATGAATTCTTTGTCGTTGGCCATGCTCCATTCCACGAAAATCCAGCTCTTCAGGTCTTCCAAAAGACCGATTTCGTTTTCTAGTGACACGAAATAGTTCAAAACCCCTTCGACGATGGGCCGAAGCAAATCCGTGTCTTTCTTACTGCCGCTTCTTCTTGCTTGATCGGCGACTTCAATCACAAAGAACATCGCCCAATTGGGGATGAACGCGCCGTCGTAATTGTCCGCGGGATAGCACATGGGAACCATGCCTTCAGGAAGTCCGCCTGGGGTATGAAGATAATTTTGAAGAAACGCGGATTCAACGAGGTTTTTACCCGTTAATAATTTCTCCCCTTTGGCTGTGAAATAGGAATCACAAAGCCATCCCGCTCTTTCTCGGGAAGGACAATCCGTCAACAAGTCCACGGCATTGGCGACAAAATTGTTTCTTGCCGCTTCGACGATTTTATCCACTTCTGGATGGGAGGAACGAAAAACGAAGCGACCCGTGTCGGGGTTTTCGTATCCAACGATGGATACGTCGATGTCACGGATGCGGCCAGATTTCACCACAACGCGAAGGTATTTAGCGCTATAAGGTTCAAAGGAAGTGTATTCAAACTTGCCCGGTTGAACATGATATTCGATCGCATTCAGCCATCCGATGCGGTGAAAATCCAGTTTCACCATTTCCTCTTTGCCAAGCGCCAAATCGATTTCATCGTAGAAAATAACGACATCTGCTGCTTCCAAGCAATCCAAAGACAAACGGATAAAACCGGTTTTGGCCGCGCTAAGTTGATATGTGGAGAACTCTCCATTTTGAAGTTCTTCTTTTCGGTTTCCCAATTCGTAGGTGAGACTCAGTCCATAACGGAACGGATCTTCTTCGAGCTCCTCATCCTTAAAATGAGCAAACATTGGGCTCTGCAGCCAGGGGTCCGCCCCAATGGGCCGAGGTTCATAATGAGCCAAGCCACTTTCGATTTGGACGGCTTGATAGAGGGGGTAGGTTGGATAAGAAACAATACGTTCTTGAAGCTGATGGCCCGGGACGATTTCCGGTTCCTCCATCTTGGAGAAATCCACGGAGCCAAAAGCAGGATTCTTGCCAAAGCGATAGGCTTCGGAAAAAGCGCGTTGGAAGCTATAACGATTGACCTTACGGATTCGTTCTTGATAGGTACGAACCAAGAAGTCTTTGCCCGTATAGGCAATCACATTGTTCTCTTCATCCCGAACTTCCGCTTGAAGGAATCCTGGTTCGTCTAGGGTGCAATAGCTTGCCGTATTGTAAGCGGCGGCTTCCACCACGAGTAGATTCGTTTCTTGCAAATTTTTTAACTCATATTCATCCACGCGGGAATAGCCGTGGCTGGCTCTAGCAGGCCCAAATCCCAAGAAAGAACCGTTGAGGAAAACGCGGTATTCATTGCAAGCCGTAATGACGAGTTTCAAACCGTTTTTTCCGTGAAATTCGCAGGAAAAAAGGCAAATGCTATTTAATGTAGAGGACGTTCCCTTTTTCCAAACGGGCTGAGCCTTGAGGAAAAAACTACGGGAAGAGTCGCAAGGGGAAGGGAAGGAATTCATACAAGGATATTCTATTTTTTCATGGAAAAAGGAACTATCGAATACAAAACGCGTTTTTGCATTTTTTTGACCTGAAAGACATTCGCAACATTTCTTGTTGATTGCCCCCCTCCTATTCGATGAAATCGAGTTGGGGTAAAATAGACGGACTTATGGATATTGCAAACTATTTATCATCGAAACTTCATCTAAACCTCACCCACGTAAACGCGGTTTTACGCCTCTTATCCGAAGGATCCACCATCCCTTTCATCGCCCGCTATAAAAAAGAAGAAACCGGCAACATGTCCGACATCACTCTTCGCGAACTGGAAGAGGAAAAGGCCAAATTCGAAAAACTGGAAGAACGAAAGAAAACCGTCCTTGCTAGCATCGAAGAACAAGGAAAATTGACCCCAGAATTAAAAGAGCAAATCGTTAGCTGCGAGGTTTTATCCACCCTCGAAGCCCTTTATCGTCCTTATAAGCCCAAACGCAAAACGCGTGGAAGCATGGCTAAAGACAAGGGTTTAGAACCTCTTGCTGACTTTATCCTTGCCCAAAAAGGAAGCGAAACATTCTTAGCCAAAGAAGCCGACAAATACCTAAACGAGGCCAAAGGGGTCAAAACCATAGAAGAGGCTTTGCAAGGCGCCAAAGATATTCTTGCAGAACGCTGGAGCGATAACCCCGACTTCTTCCTCTTCGCGAAGTCTTATGTTCTAAAATCCGGTCGCATCGAATCCAAGCAAACCAAAGAAGACACGGAAGGGAAATACCTGAATTACAACCATTTCGCCACTCCGCTTTCCCGTATCAAACCCTATCAAACTTTGGCTTTAAGCCGCGGGAAAAAGGAAAAGAAACTCACTTGGGGATTTGATTACGATAACCTAACCATCGAAAACCACATGGCTCGCGAAATCCTGGTCCGTAATAGCCCTTTCGAAGCCTTAATTCGCGAAACAATCGCGGATAGCTATAAACGCTTATTAGGCCCCTCCGTTGAAAACGAAATCGAAAATGACCTTTTTGAGAAAGCGGAAGATTCTTCCTTGAAGCTTTTCTCCACGAATTTAAAGCAACTCCTTTTGGAATCTCCGTTGAAGGGAAAACGGATATTAGGCTTTGATCCTGGATATCGAAACGGTTGCAAATTGGCCTTAATCGATGAAACGGGGGCCGTCCTTTCTTCCTGCATCATTTATCCAACTGTTGGAAAAGAAAAGGATGCCGAAGCCAAGCTCTTGTCCCTTTATCGTCAATTTGCCTTTGATGCAATCGCCCTTGGGAACGGAACCGCAGGAAGAGAAAGCGAAGCCTTTTTACGTCGTTTTCTAGCATCCAACCATCTAGACAAAGTGACCATCACCATCGTCAACGAAGCCGGGGCTTCCGTTTATAGCGCTTCTCCCCTTGCCATCAAGGAATTCCCCACCATGGATATCGAAGAACGTTCCGCGGTATCTTTGGCTAGACGCCTTCTCGACCCCATGGCTGAACTCGTTAAAATCCCTCCCGAATCTATCGGAGTCGGGCAGTATCAACACGATATGGATCAAGCCCGTTTAAAGCAAACTCTATCGGATACGACGATCGACGCGGTCAATGAAGTTGGAGTCTGGGTGAATACGGCTTCTGCTTCCCTTCTTCAATATGTCTCAGGATTAAGTTCTAAAGTGGCTGCTTCCATCGTGAATTATCGAGAAGAACACGGGTCCTTCTCTTGCCGCCAGGACCTATTGAAAGTCAAAGGCCTTGGGACAAAAGCCTTTGAAAGCGCGGCAGGCTTCCTTCGAATTGAAAACGATAACCCCTTAGAACGCACCGCGGTTCACCCCAAGGATTACAAGGCTACTGAAGTGTTGCTTTCCAAATTGGGCCTGTCTTTAAAAGACGTTGGAACTCCTAAGGCGACGGAAATTTTGAAAGAAACCAAAAATTACGATGCGTTAACTCAAGAAATCGGCATCGGTTCCTACACCTTGAAAGACATTATTGACGAGCTTCAAAAACCAGGCCGCGACCCACGAGAAAAAGTCGTCACCGCCCAACTCGACAACAATGTGCGAGATATCAAAGACCTCAAAGTCGGCATGACATTAAGTGGAACGGTCAGAAACCTTTCCGATTTTGGCGCGTTCGTGGATATCGGGGTTCATCAGGATGGTCTCGTCCATATTTCTGAAATCGCAAGTCGCTTCATTCGTCATCCTAGTGAAGCCTTATCCATGGGACAAATCGTTAAGGTCAAAGTCATTGCTTTGGATTTACCCCGAAAGCGAATTTCCCTGTCCATCAAGCAAGTGGAGCAAAACGAAGGGGGACGTGAGTGAGTTTCATCGATAGTGAGCATATCGAAACCTGCATCACGGATGCTAGTTTTGATGCTTTAGAAACCGTCTTAAAACGAAACGGATACCAAGTAGTCCGTACACGATTGCAAATCAGTGCCACCTACGGAGGGACATGGTCCACGAACGGCAAAATCTCCTCCATCACCATTATCGAACGAAATGGCCTTCGTTATTGCGAAGACAAAGAAACCGCGAAAGGGTACCTTTGTTCTCCTAACATCGGGGTTCTTGCTAAACTTGTTCAGGAAGCGGAAGCCATTCAATCAAAATAACGTCTCCTCGAATCGTTTTTACGAGTGCTTCTGATATTTCTTTTGAACGTACAATAGGGGTAATTGTGACATCCGTAGAATTCACCGTATGGCCCTTTTCGCAAGATTAAATAGTCCCCACAAACAGGGCAGTGCAGATTATTTTTAACGGCTTCGACATCATGGATAACATAATCGCAATAGGGGTAATTCTCGCAACAGTAAAACCCACGGCCGTCCTTTGCTGTCTTTTTTGCAAGTCTCCCGGAATGGCATCGAGGGCAACGCGGTCCGTCGCTTGGTGTATCTTGTTCTGAGACGCAATCGTTTGATTTGCGCTTGGCCCGAACTTCCAACGCGAAGGGCGATGGGCGGTTTGAATCCGCAAGGACAAAGAAATAACTTTTGGTACGGGTCATTGCTACGTACCATAGTCTTCTTTCTTCCGCAAAAGGAATCGGATCCGATTCGCTCAATACCAAATTCATGACAGGGTCGTCTTCCATTTGATTTGGGAACCCCGTTTTGTCATCGTTAGCATTTATCAAAATTACAAAATCCTCTTCAAGCCCCTTGGATCCATGAACCGTGCTGAAGCGGATTTTTAAATCGGGGTATTCTTTGCTCAGCAAAATGTCTTCGTTCGTCTTCGATATCCATTTTGAAGTTAAGTCATCGTCGCAGATATTTTCCACGTCGTAATTGTTGCGCCCCAAAACCAAAACATGAGCACGGGAGTCCAATTCACTTATCCGTAAAAGGGCATCGTGGAACGCATGTCTTTCATCTGAATTATGAAAAATGATCTGAACAGGGTCTTGCAAATGTTTATCGGAATGCACTTCTTTTTTCAATTGCATGGGGTTTTTCATAACGAAGGATCCGGCAATATCCTGCAATTCTTGAGAATATCGATGCGTCGTGGGAATGATATTGGTAACGCAACGACCAAAGTAGGAAGAAAAATGTAGAAAGATATCGACGTCGCATCCAGAAAAACGATAGATGGATTGCCAGTCATCCCCGACCGCAAAAAGTTTAGAATCGCCATGTTTTATAAGTGCTTGCAAGAATTTCATACGGCTATAAGAAATGTCCTGGAATTCATCGATAACAATGTGTGAATACCTGAAATCTTGCAATTCTGGGAGTGCGGACTGAGATTGAAGAATCATATCGTCGAAATCAATTTTGTCCTCTTTTTTCAAATAGTCGCGATAGTACAAATAGAAATCCTCACAAATGTCTAGAAAGAGGGTCGACCTTGCCCTTTCATAGGCATTCTTGAATTCGGATTTACGCAACAGAGAAAACGCCGCATTGTCCAAATATTTGGCTTTATACAAATTTACAAAGGAACGAATTGTGTTTACCAACGATTTGAAATTCTTTCCGTCGTAAATGGAATTCAAAACCTCATCGATTTCTTCTTCACTCAAAGGTTTTAGAGGAATGTTGTGTTCCTTCAATTGCTTAGTTAATTTTTGAAAAACCGTTCCATCGCAAAAATCGGCGGAAGTCGTTTCCAAACAAACGGTGTGATACTCCGCGTGAATCTGTTCCTTCCATTTTCTACCCTCGAGATAGCGTCGTTCTTCTTCACCACTAAATTGTTTTGCCCTACCGTCTTGATCGACGCCATAATGCTCGTGATAAATCTTCGCCTGTGGCAAATAAAAGTCCGGCGTATATTGCCGATGTTCATTATCAGATACGTTATGCTCATATGGTCGCTCGTAAACGTAATCGACACCATTAAGGAAATAAAAATTAGCAACGGCCAACTCCTCGTTGCTTTTGACTAGTTCCCTCTTCAATGTCCGACGAACCCCGCCAGGGCTTCTGCTTTGTGACAAAATCGTTTTTAAAGTTCGAAAATCGGCCGATTTCAGCGATTGGTACAAATCGCCTTTAGATTCCACCTTCCCGCCCAAGTCACGAGCCATAAATAAACCATAATATTGGAGAACGTTTTTTATGGCTTTCGGCTTTTTTCGAATTTCTTCTCTAAAATATCTTTCCAAAATGGCGTCGAATTGATCCTCTACCATAAAGCATTTCTCATATCGCTTTTTAAGAATTTCTAGACCCACCTTGTGAAAGGTTCCGACTTCAAAATCGGGGTGAATGGTTTTTACTTTCCGTTCCAAATCTTCCGCCGACTTTTTGGAATAAGACAAAAATAAAACGTCATGAGGAGCAACGCCAAGACTAAGTAAATACTTTGCCTTCCCACATATTGTTAACGTTTTGCCACTCCCGGCTCCAGCAATCGTTAGCGTTGAGCGTTCGTCCTTCAAAATGGCGGCTCTTTGATCCATATCGAGGCTTTGGCCGTTAATGTCGGCAAATATGCGATCGTTTAGATGTCTCTTCACGTAATCGGCATTGTGTTTGCTTATCCAATCGGAAAAACGTTCTTCATTTAAGAAGGGGAATTCGTAAGGGGCCACAGTCGTATCTACGGCTGATTCTATGTCCTTTAACTGCGCTTTTAAGCGCTCCACGGAGTCGAAATCATAATACACGTCTGCTAAATCTATGATTTTTTGGTATTTTTCGTGGAGTTCGAACTGCTGCAATATGGCTTGATAGTTATTAACGGCATCCACGATTTCATCCGCGCGCTTTTGAATATCTTGTGGCACTTCACGATATTCTTTAATTTTCTTGCCAATTGAGTAATCCTTTTCCAAATCCGTAGGAGCAAAGCTTTCGGGGTTTTTATAAAAAGCGGAAAAGTCTGTGTCGTATTCGTAATCCCTTAATTGTTCGATTTCTTTGTTATGCGTTTCAACGTTTTGGTTGCATTGCTCCAATCCATCCAACTGAATTCGATAGAATTCCGCGTAACGGTTGAGTTCCGCAATCAACCGTTCCACCTTGGAAGGGGGCTTAGTCTCTAAAAACGAAAAATTGGATAAGCTTTTGTTACGACTACGTAGATAGGGCTCCAAGTATCTTGAAATCTGAAAACGCAGAAACAAAAAGCGGAAAAGCGACGGTTTTTTCCTATTTTTGGCGTTTTTCGTATTTCCCATTTTTTGAACCCATTCATTTTAAAAAGACAGGGCAGTGACATTCAAGAACACACCAGATATTTCAAGATAAAAGGATATGATTCTTTGCCGCCAAGACGTTACTTCTCTTCTTCTTTTGGCCGATATAGCCCAGACCCATAGAATTCAGGGAATTCCTCTTGGTTGATGTATTTGTCAAATAGGGAAAAGGAAATGGAATAAAGCAAAAGAAGATACAAAGGCAAAATCAAAACGCATAAAACCATTTGAACGATGGCCACGATAAAAGGCAAAGTCTCCAAATAATGGAGTCCGGTGAAAATCGCGGCAATGCCAAGGCTCATCAAAAGGTATTTCCACCAAAAAGGGAAATAGAGTTTAACCGCATTAGAAATCGCGTGAAATACGTTGCATTCATAAACGGAAGAGAAAATGGATGCCAACATAAAAACCGGAATCACGATCAAAATCAGCAAGATGTAGCAGGGAATGCCAAGAAGATATTCAATAAAGAAAGCATTCACAAACCGGCATAACCCCAAAAGGATCGAAAAGAAAAATAAGAGGAGACAGGTATTCAAATAGTTCTGTTTCACCCCGCATTTAAAGTCATCCCAGAATAAAATCGGCTCTCCGGAAACCAAGGATTTTAGGATGCGGTTCACCCCTGCGATGGCAAAAGAAGCCACAAAGGTAAAGGCCACTTCGATGATCGACCCATAAATCATCAAGGCATTCATCGACGCTTGATAGTCCGTCTTATTCATTTCCCCCGAAACGTACTTTTGGTAAAACCCGATTTCAAATTGGTTTTGGAAATAAACGGTAAGAATTAAAGGAAGGCAGCATAATAGGAGCCACAGCCCCGAAAGCAATAAAGTCGAGAACTGGTTCTTGACGATGAAAAAATATTGGTCTTTCCTCGTCTGGGGAAGCTGAGTCGGCAAGAAATCCGAAGAAGCCGCTTTATTCTTTCGCTTTTTCATCGTCTGCCGCCCTCATCGTACACACAAAATGATTGATGGAAGCCCGTATGGATTTCGGGGTTCCTTTTTCGATGAACTTTCCCTTGTCCATCACATAGATTTGATCCGCCACTTCCATCGCTTCTTGATAAGAATGGGTGACATAAAGAATCGTCAAATGCCATTCCCGGTTTAATTCTTTGATAAAGTCGAGCACGTCTTTCTTCGACATTTTATCCAGATGGGAAACCGGCTCATCCATCAAGACCACCTCAGGTTCCCCAACAAGTTCCCGGGCTAATAAGGCCCTTTGTTGCTGCCCCCAAGACAAATACTTGGGTTTTACATTCAAGCAATGGGCAATTCCGAATCGTTCAGCGATGTCTCTTGCCCTTTTATAGATTTCATCACGGGACATCTTCTTATTTTTTAAGGGAAAGATGATGTTTTCAAAAATCGTCCAATGGGGATAAAGGCTTACGTCTTGGTTGATGTAAGCCATATTTCGTTGATAAGTGGGGATTTTATAGATGTCCTTATCGTCGAAAAAGATATCCCCATCGTATTCCATTAAGCCAAGAATCGATTTCAAAAGAGTGGTCTTGCCACATCCGGAAGGTCCCATGATGACGCTGATTTTGCCAGAAGGAAAATGCTCCGTCATGTCTTCGATGACTAGATTTTCTTTCTTCCCCTTCCCGTAATAGCAATAAAGCTCTTTTAACTCGATGTCCGGCATATTTATTTCATCGAAATCTTATAAAGGCGCGTGCCAAAATCAAGCATCAAACGCTTCCAATTGCCACCGCTCCCCCATTCGTAATAAAGGCGCACCCCAGCATTCATTAACGATTCGCCACTAAGATCGCAAACTTGCTTTTCGCTCCTAAAGGGCGTTAAGGCTTTTAGTTCGTCTTCGAGGTTCTTTCCTTCGACTTTCTTCGTCGAAGGGATGCGTTTTCCATCGATATATTCAAAATCAAAATTCTGCTGCCTTTCTTCGAAGTGGTACATGGCCTTGGAATCCAATCCTACGGGTTTAGCCACCACTTGGGGCGCATTGAGTTCAAACAAGGGATTTCCCAAGAAATAAACGGCTTCTTTTTGGTCGGGGGAAACAATCACGTATTGTTGGGGGTTTTCGCTGTAGAAGGAAGAAAGGAGGTAATAATCTCCATACGCCAAAAGATGGCGGTTCTTCTTATACCAAGCAATTTGTTCCATCATGCTCAACGTATCCACCGCGGTCAACTCATTAGGATCGAGTTCATAACCAAAGGCCCCGATGCAAGCCACGTTGAAGCGGTCCTCGATTTGGGAAGAACGCAAGGTTTGGTGGTTCGGGCAGGCCGAAACATGGGCGCCAATCGTCGACTGGGGATACCCCATGAGCGTTCCTTCTTGAATCCGCATCCGTTCATGCGGCTCCGTGTTGTCGCTGCACCAAAAGGAAGGCATAAAGCAAAGCATGCCTAAATCCACGCGGTTTCCTCCCCCGGCGCAGGATTCAAACAAAACTTTCGGGAAGCGCTTGGTAATCGCGTCCAAGAGGCGATATAGTCCCAGGATATAACGATGCGGCGTCTCGCCTTGATTCGAGGTAGCGGGGGACAAATAATCGGAGAAGACGCGGTTGCAGTCCCATTTGATAAAATCGGCCTTGGATTCAGCGATGCTATCTCCAATCACGGAAATCAAATAGTCCACGACCTTAGGATTGGCCAAATCCAAAATGAGCTGATGACGCCCTTCTAGGGCTTCATAATCCGGATGGGCTAAGGCAAATTCGGGATGGGCTCGATAAAGATTGCTATCCCTGCTCACCATTTCGGGTTCGTACCATAAGCCGAATAACATTCCCATTTCATGGATTTTGTCCGCGAGTCCGCCAACCCCATTGGGAAGTTTTTCTTTGTTGGCGAACCAGTCGCCCAAAGAACTATTGTCCCCATTTCGCTTTCCAAACCACCCATCGTCTAGAACAAAAGCTTCGCATCCAAGCTCTTGGCCGCGCTTGGCTAGGGCAAGGAGTTTTTCTTCGTTGAAGGTAAAATGCAACGCTTCCCAGTCATTAATGAGCACGGGATGGTCTTTATATTGCCAATACCCACGGACGATATGTTCGCGGATAAAACGATGATATTCATGGGTTAAGCCATTTTCTCCGCGGGGCGAATAGCATAACGTCGCTTCGGGGGTAAAAAAGGCATCTCCAGCAGAAAGATCCCAAGCAAAGGAATCGTCATTGATGCCCTGCAAGAAACGGACCCCATGGAGGTTATTTCGTTCCAAATATTCCGCGTGGTTCCCCGAATAAATCAAATTGAAGCCATAGCAGTCCCCGTATTTCAAACTGCAGTTTGGTTTTTCTAACATGACGAAAGGATTGTGATAGGCGCTAGAGAGCCCGCATTTGGAATCGATTTTGGTCACGCCATGTTGCAAGGTACGGGCGTGCACTGTTCTTTCTTTGGCCCAAGTGCCATCTAAGGTCTTTAAAACGAATTCATCCTCATGGAAGTCGATTTGGCTCGACAACATGCGGCGAATCACGATTCCCTTATCCGAAAGGTTGTGGAGAGAGGCGCTACGGGTAATCACGTCCGTGCCCGGATAGGTCGAATAATAAAGACGAAGCTCTAAGTTTTTAACCGAATCTTTTAGCCGAATCATCAAGGTTTCTTCTTTATGATTCGCGGAGGGCAACCCCGGGATTTCAAAGGAAGAAAGGATTTCATAACCTTCATAAAGGAAATTGGAAATGAGGTCGCCATTGCAATCGAGTTGAACCATGACTTCGCGGTTATCGCCACGCCCTTTGATGGAGGTTTCTAGACTCGCGTGCTCCGGGCGCATGGAATATCCTTCCGCTTTCATTTCTACGCCATATCCAAACCCTTGTCCTTCCTCCATAAATTCATAGGAGGATTCTTTGGGGATACGTTTCCCGTAATAGATATGTTCCAAAACGTTGAGGGGGTTCACCTTAAAGAGGTACGTACTATGTTCCGTATCGATTTTGAAATAACGGTCCTGGATTGAAATCATCATTCAAGCCCTTTCTTTTTTGTTGGCATTATTTTGCTACCCTTTTGATAAGAATCCTATGGGGAAAATCATGGAAGGCAATTTTTGATAACAATTAGCAAAAAGACCCCTCTTGTGGAGAGGAGTCTAGGCGATAGAAATCAAATTAAGCTTGATGGATCGTCACACCATCTAACTGCGATTGATCCGAACCGATGAAGGCAAGAGACTTGCAATAGATGTTTACATTGAAGAAGGTGGAGTTCGGGATTTGCTTTCCAAAGATGGAAGCTATCTCGAATCCTTCTGCATGGATGGTCATATTGCGGACCGTGTTGAAGGTGAAGACTTCGGTGCAGAATAATCCCGAGGAATCCAATTTGCCTCCACTAGCCCGGGCATCGGAGGTAATGGAATCGGAAGCCAAATTAACGGTGATGTTATCTAAGGTCGCCCCCGAGATGAAACGCCCAAGAATCATTTCGCCACGATTGTCGTTTTTATCATCGACTTTGACGTGATAATGGACGTTATCAAGCGTCAAATTACGGATGGCCGCTCCTTCTCCGACGACGAGGAAGAAGCCAAACATCGTGCTCCGATAATTCTTGATCGCGTGGCCGTCTCCATCGAAGATGCCGCGGAAGCCATAGGCGTAATTCACGGTGCCTAAACTAGCGTACTGCGCCGTGGCATTCGCTCCGTTGGCATCCAAGTCGTTCTTCAGGATGTATTGGCCGTAAATCACGTCTTTAGCGTACTTTTGGACGAAATATTCGCTCATTTGAGCATAGGTAGAAATGTATTTGGTCACGAAATCCATCGAGAAGGTGTAGGTGTCGAGATATTCGGCGGCAGAAAGAAACAACGTGACGGATTGCTTGCCGTAATTGACAATTGTGAAGATAGAAGCCGGCAACGTCACTTCTTTCGTCGTGGAATTATAGGTGACCCTAGAAGCGTCAAAGGGGATGTCTTTGCCCGCGACCATAATCTTTTCCACTTCGGTATAGGCGCCTTGAACCGGGAGTTTGAAGGTTTTCGTGGCGGTGGGGCTTGGGGTATAAACCCGCGACGAGCTCGTGGAATTGACGCTCATGTCGAGGTCAAAACGGTTATCAAGCAAATCGAAGTCGATGTGATTTAAGGTCGGTTTGATGATTTCAACGTTCACGACGATATCCTCTCCGCCCGTAGAAATGGTGAAGAACGTCTTGCCCATTTTGTGAGGGGCAAGCAATTTGCCGTTTAAAGACAAAATCGAAGGATCATCGAAGGCGATATTCAATTGGCTGAAGGGAACTTCCACCCCGCCTTTTAAAACGACGATATCGTTTTCGAGGTTAATGGGGTTTGCCGAATATCGGTACATCGAAATCGTGTAATGCGGGCCAAGATTGTCATAAATCATGTTCCTGCCGCAGACGACGAGACCATTATTGTCTTTCACCGAAACGCGAAGGGATTTCGAGAGAGTGAATCCCGCGAATTCGGTATAAACCGTAAAGGCTTGGGTTCCGATTTCCTTGCCGGTAATCTGCAAGGAGGTGCCCTTCACCGCGATATCAGCGACGTTTCCTTCTCCTTCTTTGGTCACTTTGATTTCGTGTTCGTAATTATTCACGTCAATCGAGCGATAAGAAAGGGAGGTATCGAATTCATAGGTGGCACCCCGATAAACGGAGATATCCGAATTCTCAATCGTAAAGAAGGGGACCGTAGCGTCTTTAGCAACGACGACCGTGACGTTATAAGTCCATTCCGTCGAAGCAAAAACCGCGAGGGCTTTCCCTTCTTGGAGGCCTGTCTGGAAGGCACCGTTTTCATAGGTAACGATGGAAGAATTATCGATCGTCACGTGGAAAGAGAGACTAGAATCGGGAGTATATTCTTTCGTTTCGAATAACCCCATGTAGACGGTGGCTTCCTTAACCGTCGTTTCTGGTTCATAAGGAACGGGCTGTGGGCCGCTAGGCTCGTTACAGGAGGATAGACCCATGGCAAAGAGCGAGAGGGCCAAAACCGTTAATTTGCTGCTTTTTTTCATGTTGACCTCCAATTAGATACCCCAAGTCGCATAGACGGAGTCGATGAAATAGTGTTCCATGTGCTCGACCATGCCGATGGATTCCGCATCTTTGCGGAAGGCTAACCGCATTTGACGGAGTTCTTCCGGGGCATAGGTTCCCCCATGTAAATTGCAAAGGGCAAAGCGGGGGAACATGGTTTCGATGAGGATGTGTTTGCTTAACGTCGTATAAAGGGAGCTATCCGTCGTTTTGTATTTTTCGATGGTTTTATAAGCTTCGTCCATCCTATCGACCCAATTGACGAGCATCTGCTTCGGCCAATATTCGGCTTTGCTGCCGATTTCTTGGTAAACGCCTCCGCCAAGTCCATAGACTTCGGGTTTGCTTTCGAGGTAGGTTTCCCATCCGGTCAATTCTTCGAAATATTCCCGCATGATGGGGGCAGCATCCTTAAAGTAATTCGTAAAGAATTTCTCGCTGTAATCCGTGTAATTCGCATTGACGTCGAACTGGGCTTTGCTATTTAAATATTCTTTGAGTTTGCCAAAGCAAGTGACGTTCGCGTTATAACGTTGCCCTTCGTTATACATAACGGAGGCGCCTTTGGATTTGACGAAACGGTAATTCTTCATCATTGTCGCATAGGTGTTATACGGATAGATGTAATGGTGATAATCCGTTTCATAAAGCCAAGCGGTGATGTGGTCCGCATAATGGCTCCAGGTTTCAAACGTATCCGCGTACATCGCGTTTTCTTTGTCGTAGAACGTTTTGGTGTAATTCGCATGAAGGGGGGCGATCATGACGGAGACGTCTGGATTGCACTTTAAAGTTGGATCTTCTTCTACCGAAACCGTCGGGGCTTGGAGGGAAGAAAGGTAAGCGAAGAACTGAAGGTGGATCGTGCGCTTTTCGCTATGGGTCTTCTCTGCTTCTTCTTGTAAATACGCCTGCAATTTGTCATCGAGGCGATTGACGAAACGAATGACCGCGCCGGAAATCGTCCCGCCATCTTTTTCGATGGAGGCTTTGCAGGCATCGCATTGGCAGCAGTTGCCCACGTCATTGTCCGTGAAATTGAGCATTTCGGCATCCGTTTTGTATTCCACGGATTTCTTGATGGTCTCAAAAGCCGTATCGACCATTAAATCGAGGGATTCCTTATCCCCATGGGCGGTATAGCAAATCTGCTCACGCCCATCGGAGAACCATTCGGGGTGGTACATCTCCGTATTGGAGGCGTCGCAATGCAAATCCGGATCCAAGAAATTGAAGACGTTATGGACGGTCTTCGGGGTGGCTTTGGGATTTTCCGTCGCCGGAACGATATAGGAATAAAGCGTCGAGAAGCCTAAGCCGTATTTGGTCTTTTCGGTGAAGTTATTGATCGGGTGGGCCCAGTCAAAGTCCGGGCGTTCCTTGATTTCCATATCCGGCATGACGGACCCATCTCTTTCATAGATGACCGTGTCTTCGGAAATCATGTCGTAGCCCACCACATGGCGTAAGAAGGTAAGGGCCCCTTGCTGATATCCGGAAAGTCGGTGGGCCATGAGGAAGACGTTGTTCCCGTAGCTTGAAATATAATATCCCGCGATACCAAGGGTCTTGTAATCCGGCATGGTTTTGCCCGCATCGTCAAAGAGGTCGCTGCTTCCCACGATGATATAGTGGTCACCGCGGGAGACGTCCTCATCGAATTGACTGATATCGAGGGAGGTCATCATCGCTCCCGTCGCGTTGTAGACGTTAGAAACGATATAGGCCGCGGCCTGGGCCGCTCCTTTTTGGTTGCTATCGTAGATGACTTGATATTCCGTCGAGCCATCTTTGGTGAATTCGCGGTTCCCATAACGGACCGAGACATCGTGAAGGGTGCCTGTCGTTAATAAAGGATAGCCTTCATCATCATAGGCGACGACTTTTTGGGACGGCCCCGAGCAAGAAGCGAGGGTGAGCAACGAGAGTCCGAGAATCTTTTGGAATGTTCTTTTCATTTTCTTTCCTCCTTAGGCTTTCGTGACCACAGTTTCAAAGGTCTTGGAAACAATGTTCCCCGCTTCATCCATCACGCGGATCATGAAGCGATAGGTTCCTTCTTCTTGGAAGGTATAGGCTGTATAGGAATCATCGAGATAACGATAGTCTCCACGGGGAGTAAGCATCACGCGTTGGATGATGAGATTCTCCGTTTTGGTGATGTTGTCGCTGGCGGTGAATTCGGGGAGAAGGATGGTTTCCCCAACCTTGGCTTCCTTCTTCATGCCCGTAGAGAATTCAACAACCGGGGCGACGTCATCATAGACGCTAACATAATAGCTGATCGTTAATTCCGAACCATTGGAGAGGAAACGGGAATCTTCAATCGTGGTCAAGGTGAAGTAATATTGACCGTATTCTTCGAGGGAAATGTCGTACCCCTTCGTCGGATCGGCTTTTTGGAGAAGAGTGCCATCTAATGCCTTCACGGGTTGTCCACTCGGAGAGAGGACATCCAAGGTGAAGACGGTATTGGGAGAGAGGACGTCGAAGGAATAGGCGGGATCAATATGGTAGGTCGTGTGGATATTTCGGGTGCCGCCATAATTATCATCCATTTGAACCACCGGGCTCACGCGGTCTCTCGCGGTTCTAGAAGAGAAGCCGCATTGGCAGAAATTCACGAAATGGAGGTTCGCACCAACCGGGCAATTTTCGAATTCGAGGCTCATGTATCCCTTCAAGGATTCAAAACCTTGGAACGCGTCTCCATTAGCAAAAGCTTTCACTGGGAGAGCGATATCGCCACAGGTGAAGGAACCGTTTTTATAGCCAAGAACGTAGTTGTTATTTCCCACGTTGATGTCGTTATTCACTAAAACGCTCTTTGTTCCATTCACCTCAAAGGTGGTCACATCGTTATTTAAGGCGATACGGGCTTCGATTTGGTTCTCGTCGTTAGCAAAATCCGTGATGCGAACCACGATTCCGCTATGGTTGGCAAATCCAAGCAAGGCCTTGATGTCAAGGCTGAAGGAATCCAAATAGAACGGGGTGACAAAATCGAATTTGGCTTCTTCTTTTGTCGTCGTTAGAAGCATGCCATCATCGGGAGTAAGCTCCTTTTTGATGCCCTCACTCATTAGATAATTGGTCAAATTGATGGAACGGGCGCTGGTTTCGGTGCCCATGTTCTTCATCACGACGATTTCATCGCTTTGAAGGACTTCGTCCCCGCATTTGGCCTTAATGGTCACCTTATCTTTATTATTGATAATGACGGGGCAATAATCCTCATTGGCATAAGTCTTTGTTCCGTTAGAATCCGTGACTTCCAAAGTCAGTTTCTTTTCCGTCAACGCGCCGTTTTCATAATAGAAAACCTTTTCGGCGGGGAATTCGTAATAGCCACCGGAAACCAAATACTTCGGGTAATGGATTTTCTTCTCTAAAATCGGCTTTTTGCTATCCACGACTCGGATATCAAACCCTTTTTCACTCACTTGGCCAATCATGTCGGTCACGCGGTACATCACTTTATAGGTTTTGAGTTCAGTGATACGGAATCCATTTCCTTCAATGGGGAAACGCTTCCCGTCCACTTCGTAATAGGCTTCCACCTTTTTCTCGCCGACTCCGCCGCGAGTAACAATCTTCTTATTCACGGAAAGGAAGTCACCAACCGCGATTTGGTCCTCGTGAGCGGGCATATCAAAATCCGGCTTGTCCATCTTTTTGAATACGCTGATGGTATGGAGGCTTTCCGCTTTGTTACCCGCTTTATCGTAAGAAGTATAGCAAATCGTATAGGTGCCTTCTTTATCCATATAGAATTTGCCGTCTTTGATTTTGACACTCGTGCGGTCGGAAGAGAAATAGTTGTAGAACACTTCCGTCTTCACCGGGCAATCCAAAGAAACTTGGTCATAGGCTTTGGCCGTGGGAACCGGGTAATAATAACCAACCGCGCCATTAGGCAACGAATCGAAATTGGTATCGATGCTGATTTCCGGTTCTTCCGAATCGGTGAAGGAATTGTCCGCCATTTGCTTCGCAGAGACTCCAGCGACTTCGCTGATGACGAAATTCGCGGTCGATCCGCTATAACTTTCCGCGTAAATGGACAAAAATGCGCGGTTGCTCGTAAATCCCGTCCAAGCCGTTTCCACTTGAGTCGGAACTTCATCCAAATCCAAAACGGTGTCGAGGGTTTGTCCTCTGCCAAATCCCGTTCCATAAACGACTTTGCTCGCGTAATTGAAGCCGAAAACGAATTGAGCTTCATCAATCGTGTCTTTGTAGCCGTTTTTATCTTTCATGTAGCCATCGAAGACCACACCGGACCACAACCCGTATTTATCGTTGGTGTGAAGACCCTGGGATTGATGGATGCCAGCAAAATAAGGTTGGGCATCACTACGGGCCATCGCGGAGGAAGAATGGGAGGTTCTGCCATCTCCCCCGGTTTCTACGTGAGAGTAATAGCAAAGGATGACGAATTTGTTAGGATCATCCGCATCCGTCAATTTGATGAACAATTGATTAAAGTCTACGGACCCCTTGCTTAACGGGGCGATATACCCCTTCACCAAGGCGGTCGTGTCATTCATCTCATCCAAATAAATGGGTTTGGTGAAATTTAAGGTATCCCCCATGCCGAGTTTGACATACATCCCCGCCGTTCCCGCGGCCCCTAATTCCTTGGATTGCTCCGCGGTGATGTATTCGATGGAAGATTTTTCGCGGTTCCCGACGCGCATCTGAGGGAATCCCACCTTAATTTGTTTGGTGATGTTATGGATTTCCTCGTTTACAAGCACGGAATATTCAAAGGTATGAACCCCGGCTTGGTCCAAAAACAAAGTCGAATCGGCGCTTTGGGTGCCATCAGGGAAAGTCACGATGACACTTGCAGGATAAGAAACCCCATTGAGTTCATAACTTATCTTGGGGACTTGGTAAGAGGTGCCAAAACTCGGGTCTCCTTCTTGAAAATCGCTCCAGCCAGTTGCTCTTAAAACATCCTGCTGAAACGAGGCCTGGAAGCGCGGAGAGAGATCGGCGACCATTCCTACTCCTGCTAGGAGGAGGACGGCGGATAGAAACAGGTTCTTCGCTTTCATATGTTGATATCCTTTCAATTAACCTTTGATGCCACCCATGGTTAAGCTACCCATGAAACGATCCTTGAAGATCGCGAATAACGTAACCACGGGAAGGGAGGAGAGGATGACCATGTTGAAGGCATAGACGCCGGTTTTGAGTTTGGTGTCCCCAGGGACGCCGGTACCGGCGATGAGTTGCCACAATACATAGCCAAGAGTTGGTTTATCGAGTAAATAAACCATCGGGGTCTGATAGTCATTCCAGAACGTGACGAAATTGATGAGAACGATGGTTAAGAAGACGTTACGGACAAGAGGGAATCCGATCCGGAAGAGAATCTGCCAATTGTTCGCTCCATCGATTTTTGCCGCTTCAAAGTAGCCATCAGGCATGCTCTTGAACGAAGCGTACATGACGAAGAAATAAAGGCCGAGCATGTTGGCTTTGAGCATAATGACGCCCGCCATGTTGTTAACAAGACCCAAGGCGTAAGCCAACTTCAATTCCGAGGGAAGGGAGCCAACAACCGGAATCATCATCGCGACCAAGACGGCCGTATAGACGATTTTGCTCGTTTTGAATTCAAATCTCGCGCAGGCATAAGCCGCAAGGCAAGGGACAAGGGTTTTGACGAAAGCCGAACCCACGGAATAAATCAAGGAGTTCAAAACGACATTGAGGAGGGTGGATTCGCCACCACTACTTTTGGAGATGTGGACCAATTTAAAGATTTCGAACAAATTGAAATAGAATTTCTTGTTCGTCATCATCAAATAGGTGCCGCTGAAATCCATACGTTCCGGAGAACGGGTGGAAACGAAGAGGGCGTAGGCCAATAGGCCGAAGAGAATGGTCGCGTAAAGGAGCAAAATGACCATGATGATGATGGGGAACACAGTCAGTTTGTTGCTGCGCATCCGGTCTTTTTTACGTACTAATTTATTCATAAATCAGTTCTCCCTCGGGCCGAAGCGTTCCAGCAAATATTTGACCCCGAAAACAAGGGGAATCGTGATGAAGGTGCAAATTAAGCCGAATGCCGCCATTTGATGGAAGGCTTCCGCTTGGTAATTGCCTTGAACGGCGTATTGCTGGATGTTGTTATAGATGACATATCCTGCAGGACCAGGGGAAAGGTTATTGAGGTTCGAGCCAAAGAAGGTGAATAACGAATATTGGTTCACGAACATCGTGGCAATCCCCGTGACGATGAAGGTCGACAAGGTGGGGAAGGTAAGAGGGAGAGAAATGCTGAAGAATTCCCGGATGTGGCTCACTCCATCGAGCTGAGCCGCCTCATAGATATCGGTAGGAATCTCACTCATCTTGTTGGAATAGATAAGGGTCGTCGTCCCGAAGTTGATGAAGGCATCGAAGAGAATGATCGTGATATAGGTGGTCTTTCGATCGGTTGCCAAAATATTGACGACCTTATCCGCGGGTAAATGCTCATGGGCAAAATAAAGGATTTCCAGGTCATTGAAATATTTGAAGAGAATAATCATGACCGTCGCGGAAAGAATCGAAGGCAAGAACAAGACGAATCGATAGAATTTGCTCCCCGCAAAGCGTCTAGAAATGTAATAGGCAAATAGAAGAGACAAAGGAATCGATAAGACGGCGCTGCAAAGATAAAGAATCGCTGCAATACCCATGGATTCCAGGTAGATATAGCTTCCGCCTTCTTGTTGGAAACATTGGGCAAAATAATAGAAGAATCCGCCATTGGGGTTGGCGTCCGCCCCATAGTTGAAGGCGAGGAGAATCGAATTGAAATTAACGAAAAGATAGAAGACGCAAAACTGAAGGACAGGCCAGGCAAGAAGGATTAAGTGGAAAGCCAAATCCTTCTTGCGGTCTGGAGTACTCTTATGCTTTCGGCGCATTATTTCATCCCGGCCCAAACGGTGTCTTTGTAGTATTTATAAAGTTTGGCTTGATATTGCCCCGCGGTCAGGCCTTTGTCGTTGATGAAATCATCTTGCGGGAAATATTTGGCCGAGGAAGTCGCGTATCTTCTGGAAGCAAGCTGCTGTCCAAGACCATTGGTATATTGGGTGGTGCGGCTTTCCGGGATGATGACTTCGCTATGATGGAAGTATTCCCAGTAATTCTTACCAAAGTTGCTCATTTCCGCTTTATCCGCGTCGGTGATGTCGTATTGGAAATACTTGATCGCGTTGGTGGTGCGGGTGAATTCGCGATACGCTTCGTCGGTATTCATGTATTGGAGGAAGTCGCCAGCGAGTTTACGCTTGGAATCATTGAGCCCCTTCTTAAGGAAGATCAAGGACCCGAGGGCACCTAGCGAAGTTTGTTTGGTGTTGGAATGTTCATCCGCGCGGGGAAGAGGCATCCAGCCGAAGTCCAACTGGCTCTTTTCGCTTTCGGCAAGAGAAGAGATGACTTCGCTAGCTTCCGATTCCCACCAATCGCCTTCCACGATCATCGCGATGGATTTGTTCTTCTGCTCCTGGTGAGCATTCAAACGTCCAAATTGCGAATTGATGAAGAAGTTTTGGGCATCAAGGTGGTTCGTGCTGTCGGTGACCAGGTTGCAAAGCCATTTATCTTTATTGGTGACCACGGTGCGGACAAAGTCCAAGGCGTGGTATTTGCCGGCCATACGTTGGACTTCATATCCGTCGTATTTGTTATCGACGCGATTAGGATGAACCGTCACTTCTTCCGTAACGGGCGAGCCATCGGAATTTAGGACAACGTCCGTTCCTTTCTCATTGAATTTCACGCAGGTGATCTTGCCATCCATCGTGTAATTCACTTTGTTTTGCTCGGGTCCATCATAGAAAGCGGAAAGCGAATTGAGCAGCATGCCAAAGTAGTCTTTCGCATTGCCTTCGCCTCTCCAAACAAAGGGGATCTGCTTTCCTTCGTAGATATAATTCACGAGTTCGAAGAATTCAGCATAGGTCGTGGGGAGACCATCGTCCGCGGTTCCGTATTTTCCATCGGGTCCCGCGCTCTTTTTCTCATTGGCGCCGGCGATGAAACGGAGTTCGTTGCCCGGGGCTTCGCTTTCATAACCGTCCGCAAAATAGAAATTGTATTTATTGAAGACGGTTTTGTTATAAACGATGCCGAAATTGGAGACGTAATGGGGAACCGCATAATAATGGCTTTGTCCCTTGTCATCCACGATGTTCATGAAATTGGCAACTCCATCATAGATTTTGCTCGCGATGGTTTTGTCTTTTTCATAGGGGTTCGTGCCCGTGACGAAATCCGTGATGTCTTCAAAGGCATCATCGCTGATGCAATTGAGGTAATTGAGTCCTTCGAAGAAATAAAGCTCGCTTTGGTTGTTCTTGATTTCCGCGGTGGACGGGGTCTTCTTTTGGTCCGCGATCACGATTTGAACACCGGTTTTCCCAGATTCAAAAGAATCGTTTTCGTGGAGTTTTTCATAGCGTTCCTTGGCGGAGTAAAGCCATTTATTTCCATAGCCACCTTGGTAGCACTTCACGTAAAGCTGGGTTTTGTTCTTATCAATCGAACCGTCACCACAGCTGGTTAATCCACCAGCAACACCCGTCAACGCGATTGCGGCGAGAAGGGTCGTTTTCTTGTTCAACTTATACTTCATATATAAGTCCTCCTTTAATTACCTAAAAAGGCATAGTGATTTGTTTTAAAAAAGTCTAAGGCAAGCGCTTTCACGTTTTCAACGAGCGTATCACCATGGATATTATTTGTGAGAAATTTAATAGGTGTTCTCTTTAGAAAACGGAATAAACCTACGTTTGTTCGGAATCTTTTGAACACAAAACGATAGGTTCATTAAAATCTGACGAAGCACGGAGGATGACGTTTTTTGCCGCCATCCTCCGCAAAATTATTTCTTCTCGGGAGCGACGTAAACTTCGCCGTTAACCGTCAATCCATCAATGGCAGTCATGATGCCGTGTTTCCAGTGTTTGATAAGGCCCAGGTATTTGCGGACGTTCAACGTGCAATTGGTGAATTGGGAATCGTTGCAGTGCTGCGTCGCGAAGATCATGACGCAATCGCGGTCCCCTAAGTCGAAGGTGCAGTCCGTGGCGATGTTCGTCATGAAGCGGAAGGCTCCAACCCATCCCCAATCGAGTTTGGTCATATCGGGATCATCGATGGAGAATGCGCCACCCGTAGCGCGCAAGGTCACGTTTTCAAGCTTCGTATTTTGAATGCCGCCAGCAAGTAACGGGCAGTTATTCGTTCCGTTGAACCAAATATCATTGAACGTCAGATTCTTAACGGTCGCTCCCTCCAACTGGCAGAAAAGACCATAGGAATAATTGCTTTGTCCCGTGATGGTTTTTCCGTTTCCATCTAACGTTCCTTTAAACGCATAATGGTTTACGTCATTTTTCCATCCAGTTATCCAGGGCAAACCCAGGAAATTTTCGGCTTTATAGACGTCGTGGCTGATATTCTCCATCAACTTGTAATATCCGGTAACCACATGGTCAGGATCAGAAGAACGAACCGGCTTAATCAAGCTGAAGGTTTCGTCATTATCGTAAATTAACGCGGTGGCCATCGTGACCGGGACTTTGATCTCGTGATCGAATTCCGGAACAATACCATCTTTTGGAGTCGTGACGACGACCTTCAAGGAGCCAACGCCATGGTGTTCTTTATGTTCTTTAAGCGCGGCAACATCCAAATGATTAAGGTCGGTTCCCAAATCATAGGAAGTGGTCTCATTTACTTCGTAACGGATGCTCTTCACCGTGTCTTTCGTGGCATCGAAGCTCGTGCCCGTTAAAGCAATCTTCGCGGTTGCGTTCAAATCAACGTCTTGGTTATCAACGATCTTTTTGTTGAATTTAATGGGTTCTTGGCAAACGCAGCCAAAGACATCGTATTCTTCGCTTTCCGTGTTCCAAGACGCATCATTATGACGAATGGTCAAGGTGGTGGAAGCTTCCACTCCGTTATAGTCTTCTCCTTCTTGGACCGTCGCCTTCACGTAGAAGACTTTGGGGTCCGAGGAAGCGGGAGAATTCAAGAAAGAATAATCCGCGCCTAACTGTTCTGCGGTTTTGTATTCTCCATTCTCCGAATCCGCGAAGGTATAAACGATTTCCCCAAACGTGGAAGTCACGCCTTCAAGGCTAGAGAAGGGTTTGAAGCCACAGACTTTTTCTAAGGGTTCTAGTCCTTCGATGACGTTTTCTTTCTTGCTTAAAGTGACATTGTTTTGAACTGTTAAATCGCTATAGGTAAACGTCATCTTCAAATCTTGAGAAGCCAAATCTTCAACGGTAAAGCAAGTCGCTCCCGCAGTCGGATAGGAATATTGGATTTTCGCCTTTTTGGCATCGCTTAATACAGTTCCTTGGCAGAATTCGCACTTCACCGCGAATTCGGCGTGCTCCATATCAAAGGTATCCCCGACGCAATAATGGGTTTGGAAGGAACCAGAAATCGTTAGTGCTTTCGTCCCTTTGTGGTTATTCGCATCCATCAGGGTTTTAACCGGGGCATCGATCTCTTTCCCCGCCATATCAAAGAACTTGTCGCACCCCGAACAGGTTTGATAGGCTTCTGTCCCTTCTTCGCAGCAGGTGGGGAACACCTCTTCATGGGTTACAAACTCATGAACGTGCTCTTTTTGGCCCCCACAGGAAACTAATCCCATCAAGGCCAAAGAAGGCAACACCAGCAATCGGACTTTTGGATTTTTCATCATCTTCATAGCAGCTCCTTTCCTTTCGTTACAAGAAGATTGATTTCGTAGAAGGAGGTACAAGAGGTTAAGCAAGCCATCAATGACCAAGGGATTGGCTCTTTAACGTTTCGCCCTTCAAGTTGAGGATGGATGGGCTTAGGGGACCAATCGTCCCCGTTGCCCTAGAAATCTATTTATGTTCAATCGTTTCGGTGGCCCCGTTATGCAAACGGCTTTCTTCCGCGGCAAAGGCCATAAGGTGACTTTCAATGGAAGCTTCTAGGGTCGTTCCGCCTGGTTTATCCGAGACGATGAAGTCATAGAGGGCGTTGATGAGGCCATCGTCGCCTCCGCCGTGTCCGCTGACCGCGTCAACAAGAGTCGAGATTTCAATCGTCTCCTTCTTCTTTCCAAATTCCATGATGTCGATGCGACCCGCCTCTTCATCAAGGTCGATTTCGCCTAACGTCCCATAGAATTTCATGATGCGTCCTCCTCCATAAGTAAAGGCCGTCATGCGGAGGTTCGCCGTCACGCCGTTTTGAAAGCGCATGATCGTCATCTCGTTATCCACGACGTCGTTATCGCAGGCGAAGACGCAACGTCCATAAGGACCGTGGTCCAAGGCATTGATAATGGCTTCTTCCGTAATGGGGCGGACATCGGTAATCATCTTCTTGCCCCAGAAGTTATGAACGAGGTATGCCTCATAAGCATCGTAAGGGCATTGACCGCGATATTTGCAATTTTGGCAGCGATCGCTTGCCCCTTCCGGTTGATTTTCTTTCTTAAAATAACGGAGGTCTCCCCTGGAATTGAGGGATTCGCATTTGCTGCCCGAATACCAAACCAGCAAATCGAGGTCATGGCAGCATTTGGCTAAAATCATCGGAGAGGTCTCTTCGCTTCTCCGCCAATTGCCGCGAACAAAGGAATGAGCCTGGTGGAGGTAGCCAACGTTTTCAATCGAATCGATCATCACGAGTTGGCCGATTTTCCCCGCGTCGAGAAGGTCTTTGACCCTGCGGAAGGCGGGAGCAAATCGCAACACGTGGCAAACAAAGATTTTATGGCCGTATTTCCGATGGGCTTCTAGAAGTTCTTCGACTTCTTCTTTCACCCCCGAGATAGGCTTTTCGCAGAGAATGTCATAGCCAAGTTTCAAGGCCTTGATGCAGTGGCCTACATGATCGCGGTCTTGGGTCGCGACAATTAAAATATCGCCGCGATTTTTAGCAAAGAATTCGTTCTCGTCGTAGAAGCAATTCTCGTCTTTTAATTGGAACTGCTCTTTGGCTTGGCGGACCCGTTCATGGTTGATATCGCAGACAGCGACAAGCTCATAACGGTCCTTTTGAAGAAACATCCTCTCCAAATAGCACATCCCACGATGCCCTAAGCCGATGCAGCAGACTTTAAAACTTTTTTCCATTGTTCTTGCCTTCTTTCTCTTTAAATCGTTTCCGTTAAGTTGACTTTGACCTGATTTAACGTGGTTTGACTGATGCCACACACCGTTTTTAAGTAATGGCTAATCGCTCCGCTTAAGGAGTTGTCGCTGGTTTTGTAATTCTCCATCATCGCTTGGTGCAAAGCCCCGAATCCCACGTAGTTATTTGCATCATCCTGCATAACGCCGCTAGGATCAAATTCCCCATCGACGATATTGCTTCTCCAACGCTTGGAGTTATAAATCGAGGTCAATTCGAAGTCCTTGCATAAATCTTCATAGCTAACTCCAAGCAATCCATTCACCAAATAGGCAAGGGTTCCCGTGCGGTCGGCTCCCGCCGTGCAATGGAAGGTCAACGGATAGCTTTCTTTCTTTGCTAGTAATTCAAACGTCTTTTTGAAGTTCGCATGCGAAGTCGCGTAATATTTTTTGCTTTGAGGGATAATCGAATCGTATTGGCCCATGCCTAGATTCACGTAGTCGACCCCGGAAACAGGATGTTCCGACTTCGAATAACCCGAATTTCCTGAACTATAACGGATATCGAGCTCGGTCTTCATGCCGAGTTCTTTGAAACGCGAATCTGTCGTATTGTCCGCGCTGCTCCAAGCGGCACTGCGATAGAGGCATCCATAACGGACTCGATGGGTGGCATCAATCTTCCATCCCCCGCAATCCCGCATATTCTTGATAGTGTTGTTCGTATTGATGGTTCTAACCGGCCCTTCTAAAACAAAGGAATCCACGGGCGAAACCATGCTCGGGCTTTTAATCCGGTAATAATAGGTACCGGGAATCAAGTTATAAACGGACATGGTTCCCACGGATTTCCTTAAATCCGAATAGGAACGCTCGATATGTTCAAACGCCTCATCCGTTGCAATTTGAAGGGTATACCGTTCGACCGCCGAAGTGGTGACTTTCCATCTTAACGTCAAGGGGTCCGTGTTATCCCCGGGGTTCGAAGAAAGGGAGGCTAATGTCGAAGCGGGATTCTCGCTATTTAAATAAGCCCTGGCAGGAGCATAAAGCAAATCGATGGATTTCCCGCCGATGGGATCGAGGATTTGGATATTATCCTTATTTTCTGAGGTGACGGATTTCTCTGAAGAAGCCGGGGGTTCTACGCTTCCCGGTCCGCAGGAAACAAGGCTTAATAAGGCAAAGGCTATAAAAGGGACAATTCTATTTTTCATAAAGAGGGACCTCCGAAAAAATGAATATTGGTAATGCATTTAATGTTAATCATAATCTCGAGGTTATGTCCTTCGCCTTCCGCTCAAAACCCTATTCTTTTTTCGCTTCTCTTCCTTGATTTCTCAATCCTTTTGGATAAATTCCATCGTTTTTTTGGCCATCTCATCAATGGAAACGCTGCTATAGCCCGCTAACGTACTTTCCAGGGTATTATGTACCCGGTCTTTCCAGTAGCTGGGGAGGGCGCGGTAGCCGATTGCCGTACCTAGAACAGAGCCAACAGTCGCCCCATTGCAATCGGTGTCGAAGCAGGCTCCGACCGCCATGCAAATGGATTTGCCATAATCCTTATTGCCATATAAAAGCGCGGTGGTCACGATTTCAGCATTGGAAATGGTATGGCACCAATGATGGCCCTTCCATTCATCCCAACGGCTACGAATGTCGGCAACGCAATCTTCCGCGGAAACGCCGGATTCGTGTTTTCCAATGATTCTAGAAACCGCTTTATGTAATCTCGACGTGGAGGGAATTTGGGATAGCCCCGTCCGAATGATGGTTTCGGTATCATCCGTCACGAACGCTTCCGCGATCATGGCCGCCACCCACATGGAGCCATACACGCCGTTTTTAACATGGGAAACACGGGCGTCTCGATAGGCCATCTCCGCGGCCATTTCGGGATGACCCGGATTGATATAGCCATAGAAATCAGCACGGATTTGCGCCCCAATCCATTCGCGGTAAGCATTTTTATATTCCGCGCTTTCGGGAGGGACATAGCCATTGATCAAATTGATGTAAGCGACGCGTTCCGCCGTGCAATAGGCGTATTTCGTCTGGGTGGAAAGCCACACCTCCGCCACATCCGCGGACTTAAAATCCCTGCCATAACGTTTCAAAACTTCGTAGGCGATGAGGATGTAATTCGTATCGTCATCCGATGGCATGCGATTAAAGTCGCTTGGATAAGCACGTTGTTTAATCGGGAAAGTGATGTCGGAGCAATCGATTTTTTCGATTTCTTCCAAACTGATATAGCGGTGCAACGGATAATTGGAGGTCCGGGTTAATACCTTCTCCATATCGGGCATCTTGATGCATTCAACGGGCTTGCCAAGGTAACAGCCACAGATTCGTCCCATCCATCCGCCATGCACCTTATCTAAAAGAGCATCGCCATTCGGACAGGCATGCTCGTCGTTAGCGGCATACCCATCCCGAAGCGCTTTGATCGAGTTCAAGTCATTGGGCTCGACATATTGATAGCCATTACGGGTCGGAAGCGAGTCCACCATTTTGAAAAGGACGTCGGCCAACTCCTCCTTCCGCTTAGTGGAAGGCAATTTGGAAACGGCTAGGAAAACGTCTTTGAGATTCTCGACATCTTTGCCTTCGTCTTGCAGTTGCTCATATTCGATTTCAAGGCTTTTCGCATAGGATTCCCAGGCATGCATCTTGCCGTAATCGGGGATGTATTCCTTATCCGTTCTTCCATCGCTAACAGCTTCATCGTTTCGATCACAAAGATAATCCATCGTCACGCCAAACATGGTGGCAATAGCAATAAGCTTATCAATGGTTGGCAAGCCAGCACCGGATTCCCATTTCTGAACGGACTGTCGGGTAACATCGAGTTTCTCTGCAAACGTCTCTTGGGTAATCCCATTTTTGTTTCTTAAAGCGTAGATTTTATCGGAGATAGCCATAATGAATATTTCCTTTGTTGTTGCTAAAAATTATGAATCAAGGCGTGGGGTTTGCAAACAACCCCCCGTTGCAATTTTTGCAACTAACGGTTGTCAATGCCGATTTCGCGCCCATCATCTTTCCGCGCTCAAAATGGCTAGAAAAACATTTGGTGACATGCCACTAGCTACATCAAAATGAAAATGTTTTTTGCTGTTTTGCGGTAATAAATCGATGGTTTTTGCAACTTATTACCGCAAAAAAGGATTTTCTGCTTGAAGAAATTCAACAAGATTCGCATGAACAATGCCATTCCTACGCTGTAACAAATGATCCATGGTCAAAACGAATTTGGGGAAGTTATCACGAATGGATTCCAAGGGACGATATTCTCGCTCTTCCGTTTTGGGAACGCCGTTTTCATCATAGATTCCATTATCGATCGTCTTGGCCACTTGCACATAGGCATATTGATCCCAGCCTTTGCGAAGGATGAAGTCGACTTCTAGTTTTCCGATTTTTCCAATACTTGCTTCGTACCCCATGCATTTTGCATAGTTAAAAACGACATTTTCAAGAACCGGCCCATAATTCACGCGATTATCTACATTGCTAGCAAAATAGAAGCTTAAATCCGCTAAATAAAACTTTTCCTCGCGGGCCAAAGACTTTTTGCTTTTCAAATCAAAACGTTCACATCTTGAAATGATTTGAGCCTTTTCAAGGATTTCCAAATAATGGTAGATGGTTCTCATGCTATGAACCACTCCATTCGTTTTAGACAATTCTTCCGCCAAACTCCTCGCGGAGAACGTTGCTCCAAAATTATTGATGACGTAACGTTGGACCTGCTCGAATAGAGCTCCGTTTTTGATGGTTTTATTCGTCAGAACATCCTTTTGATAAATCTCACGAATGACTTCCTTGACGTAGTCTCGCCTAGCAGCAGGATCATCGTATTCCACCGAACGGGGAAATCCCCCGTTTAGGATATATTCATTGAATTCGACGTCCATGTTTCCTTGCACGGGTTTATTCAAGAAACGCTTCATGGCTAGATATTCCGAAAATAGCAAAGTGCCGATGTGAAATTCCATGTACCGCCCCGTGAGTTTCGTGGCGAGTTGGCCCGAAAGCAAATAACCATTGCTCCCCGTGATAAAAGCGGAAAAATCCCCTTCTTCTCGGTAAGCGTTTACGACTCTTTCAAAATCCTTCACGTTTTGGACTTCATCAATAAATAGGTATTTAATGCCAGGCTTTGAGGCTTTGGCCAACGCATCGATTTTCCGCATCAAACCTTTCGGAGTGTGGATATCGATATTTTCTTTCGCATCTAAATTCAGAAACAAAAGATTCTCTTTTGGGGCTCCTTCGTTTTCCAACTCTCTCTGAATCAACTCCATGATGGAGGACTTTCCGCATCGCCGAACCCCAACCAAAACCTTAATTATCTCGCAGTCATCGCGAAACGGCCTGATGTTATTTAGATAAAGGGGTCTCGGACATAATTTCTTAGATGCATCCATTTTCTTTCTCCAACCACATTTTATTCATTTTGCGGTAATAAATCGATGGTTTTTGCAACTTATTACCGTTATTTACGAAATTTTGGTCCTTTTCCCGGTTTTACAAGCGGGTCCAAAGGCCATGCATTTTCTGATGCTCTATCATCAAAATTTAACGAATTTTATCTCCTGCATTCCTTTCAAAAACTTCATCCTTATAATTAAAAAATATGTTAGACACCAACGAAATCACCATCTACGTCCGAACCCAAAAATCCTTCTCCTTCTTGGAGTACCATACCGACGCCACCTTCAAGGCGACCACCGCTTCCAATAAGCGGAGCCTCTTTTCTCTATTCAAAACGATTACGATTGCAAACGGAACCGACACCTCCTATGAGAAGCTCGTCCTTCGCTTCTCTACGAACTGTTCCTATTTTTCCATCGCCCCGATGGAATTAAAGGACGTGAAAGCTCACGTCAAATATCCCATTCACGAGGATCCAATCATCACCGTTGATGGCAAAACCCTCTACGAATTAAATGGCATCGACGTCATGAATATCGATATGGCTTTGGAAGATCCCGAAACGGGAACCATCCTCGCTTCACTCACCAAAACGATTCAAATTCTGCCCGTAAAGCAATGCACGAATAACTGGGCCCTTGCCCCCTTATTGCTAGCGAAGTACTGCATCACTTCTTTTCCTGATGCCTATCAGGTGCAGGCGAACGCCTTGAAATACCTCACCGTCCAGCACGGAGAAGAGGAAGAGCATAACGCCTCCTTTGCCGGCTACCAATATAATAAGGATAGCGATAAAGCCGGACGCGATAACGTCGTTAACGAAATCAAAGCCCTTTATTCCGCTCTCCACGACTGGGGCATCACTTATGCCGATCCGGAGAATTCCAATGGGCTTTTTCAAAATGTTCGTCTCCCCAATAAGGTCCTTCAGTTGAAGCGCGGGACCTGCTTAGACCTTGCCCTTTTGATGTGTTCCATGATTCTCCATGTGGGGCTCCACCCGATTCTTGTCATCATCCAAGGACACGCGTTTGCCGGCGCCTTCTTGGATGAGAACGGCTATTTTTCTCACGCGGTGGAAACTAGCCCCGCAAAAGTCTATTCCCGGGCCATTCTAGAAAAGGACATCCTTTTGCTGGAATGCACGACCCTTTCCTTTAATAGCAGTTCTTCTTTTGCAGAAGCCGTCCAAATGGGGCAATCCCATTTGGACAATTACGGGGGCCTTTTCTACGCGATCGACGTTCATCAAGCCCAATGCAATTTCTTAAAGCCCATCCCCATCCCCGAAGAAAACGGGGAAGTGGATTTATCCATTAAGCCCATTGAACTCCACGAAGGGGGCGAGGTGGACCTCACCCCGAAATCCTTCCGGGCGATTGAAGGGGATGAGGATCCGGACCGTTTCTTGACCTGGCAAAAGAAACTGCTCGAACTCTCCACGAAGAACCGCCTGGTCAACTTCCCCCATAAAATTCGGAAATCCGTGGTTTTCCTCAATCCTTTAGGCGCGGATATCTACGATTTGCTTCGAAAGATTCCTAATGGAAAAATCTCGATTAAAACCAAAGACGCGGTGGCCGTCGACCAAGGAGACAACGTTCAATTCTTTGATCCGTCCTCTCTAGCTTTAGCAGAACGTCTCTTAAAGGAAAAAAGCCCTACTTTATTAGGGTTTGCCCCCGCGAAGCAG
The DNA here is from genome assembly GCA_934699525.1 of uncultured Bacilli bacterium. GTDB lineage: Bacteria > Bacillota_I > Bacilli_A > RFN20 > CAG-826 > Alloenteromonas. The sequence goes on along the minus strand of CAKUWP010000003.1, from coordinate 50,317 downwards.
CTTCAACGTTACATCAAAGAATCCAACGACGCCAAAGAGGAAACGGGCTCGGCGACTTTATATCTAGCCATTGGAAGCGTCTGTTGCCGCGAGTCCGTCCAAGTCGAAGCCCCGTTGCTTCTTCTCCCCGCTTCGATTACCAAAGACCGTCTCGCCGACTCCTTCACGATGACCTACGACTTCGATGACATTCATCTCAACACGACTTTCTTTGAATTCATCAAACTTAAGGTTCCCGGCGCGGATTATTCTTCCCTTTATGGCTTTGATTCCGAAGGGGGCTTGTTAGACCTCAAAATGACCATCAGCAGGATGGCCAAGGCGGATTTAACGATCGACGTCCGCGACCTTTACGTTGCGAACTTCTCCTTCGGTCATTATGTGATGTGGAAAGACATCACGGACCGAAAAGAAGCCTTGCTAGAAAACGATACAATCCGCTCGTTCGTGGAAAACCGTTCTTTGATCCATAACGTTCCAGCCATTCCCGAACCCTATAACACCCCCATCGAGAAATTCGAGAAAATGGAGCAATTCGCCGCCCCCTGCCCCTATGATTCCACACAGTTACGGGCCATTTTAGAATGCGGCGCGGGCAATTCCTTCATTTTGGACGGGCCTCCGGGAACCGGGAAATCCCAAACAATCGTCAACATGATCGTCAACGCCTTCTTCAACCACAAGACCGTTCTTTTCGTCGCGGAGAAACAAGCCGCTCTCGACGTGGTTCGGAAGCGTTTAGAAAAGTTGGGACTCGACCGATTTGTGCTTGAACTCTACTCGGGCAAGGCCAATAAGCGGGCGATGCTAACGCGCTTAAACGACACGATCAACAAAGGCCCGACCGTGGCTTTGGAAGATTTCCATAAGACCTGTGAGGAAATCGCCGCCAAAAAAGAGACGATTCAAGATAGTTTGTCTCACCTCCATCGCGTCTACGTAAACCCCAAAACCGGGACTCCTGTTGCCAGGTCCTTATACCAAGCTTTACTTGGAGACTCCTTAACAGAAGAAGAAAAGGGGACGTTATTCTTTGATTCCACCTCCATGGGAGTTTATTCCCTCCAAGCGGATGCAGACATCCAGTCCTCTTTGGGCAATTTGATCGCCATTTTAAAGGGCAGCCCCGAAGCCATTGGTTCTCCTTTACGGGCTTTTGCTTACGAAGGCAATTTCCTCGGTTATTCCGGAGAAATACGGAAGGCGTATGCCGATTTAGCAGGACGTGCGTCCGCTTTAAAAGCCGACTTAGACGCCTTGCAAAATAAAGTCCCCTTCCATTTATCTAGAGACTTAGCGATCCTCCCCACCCTCCTAGAAACCCTGAATAAGGGATTGGAAAAGCACATCACCTTCCGGTCTCTAGGCGAAGCCGAATTCTTCGAGGGAGAAGCCGTCAAGATGATGCGGCAATTCAACGAAGACTTAAAACGTTATCATTATCTTGCCGATTCCATTGAAGGGAAATACCGCATTGGTTTAATCCTCAAAACCTCACTAAGCCCCATTCAAGAAGCCTTAAGTAAAAAGGGATTCCTCCAAAAAGGGCACGGATACCGGAAGGCGTTACGTTTATTAAAAGAATGCCTCTGCCCCTCCTTCAAACCAACGAGAGAGCAATTGGAGGGGGACGTGGATCGGTTTAGTACCCTCCAAAGCCTTCAAAAGAGCATGAACGAAGCCTTGCCCCTCGTTCACGAATTCTATGGCGACGAATTTGAAGCCAAATGGAATAACCCTGAATTATGCAAGCAGTCTTACGAAGAGACCTACGCCTTATTCGAGGCGGCGAAGAACGATATCGGCGGGACTTTCGCCGAACGGATATCCTATCTCCAAATGGTCGCGGCGACCCGTCCTTTGGATTTGCGCGAACTATTAAAGAAAATCCAAGAAGACGACGCCTATTTCCAACAAGGCTATAACGAGGTGACAAACCTTTATGCCGTCGATAAATCAGAATGGACAAGCGAAGGATTCTTGGATGGAGTTTTGGAATTAGCCAATGCCTTATCCCAAAATGGCAACGAACGCATCATCCGCACGTTATTAAGAGCCAGAAAAGAAGCCAAGCCCCTCTTTAACCAGAAGATGAACGGGGTCTATTACGATATCCTCTCCGGAAGGCTTCCTTTGGACCGCGTTGAAGTCGCATACGAAAACGCGATCGACCGCGCCTTCATCGATTTCTATTTCAAGCACGATGACTTCTTCAGCACCTTCGACCGTTCCCTTTACGAAAAGACCATCCTCGAATACCAAAAGCAAATCGAAGACTATAACCGTTGCTCCGTGGAGGAAGTCACTTCTCGCCTTACCAAAGATTTCCCCGACGTGAACCTTTCTTTCCAAGGTTCCAGTGCTTTGACGACCCTTCGCAAACTCGCTGGCTCCTCAGGGCGAGGCAAAACCATCCGTTGGATTTTATCGACCTATGAAAAATATATCCGCATGTATTACCCCTGCTTCTTGATGTCCCCTTCTTCCGCCGCCCAATACTTGGATTTATCCAGCGCGAAATTCGACATCGTGATTTTCGACGAAGCTTCTCAAATCCCCACCTGCGAAGCCGTCGGGCCGATTGCTAGGGGCCACGCCTTAATCGTCGCGGGCGACCCCGAGCAGATGCCTCCCACAAGTTATTTCCAATCTAACGTTGAAGGGAGTGATGAGAATTATTCGGTGGAGACCACCGACGCGGAAAGCCTTCTCGATGATTGCATCTCCGTGGGTTTGCCCCGCATCCGCCTTTCTTATCACTATCGGAGCCAACATCAATCCCTGATCGAATTCTCCAATGAGAATTTCTATGATTCGGGATTATTCACCTTCCCCTCCGCGGACGCGCTGAATCCCCACGTCTTCTTCCGTTACATTGAATTGCCGCGTCTAAAAAAGACCAACGCGATGTCCGAGCAAGAAAAACAAACGATCCTTGAAGAACTCGTCACCGCATTGAAGAAACCGGAGAACCGTCTTAAATCCTTCGGAATCATCGTCTTCAACACCCAGCAACAGGATGTTCTTTCTGACGCCTTAGAAACCTTCTTCAACAAGCCTGGGAATGAAACCCTCCGTCAAATCGCCTATGGGGAAGGGGAAGAATTCCAAGGGAAAGATCCTCTCTTCATCAAGAACCTTGAAAACGTTCAAGGGGATGAACGCGATATCGTCTTTATCTCGATTGGGTTTGCTAAAACTAGTGACGGCAAAGCCGCGATCACCGGTCCTTTGGCCTTGGAAAAAGGAGAACGTCGCTTAAACGTTGCCGCTTCTAGAGCCAAGGAGGAAATCCACGTGCTTTCTACAATCCGGGCAGCGGATATCCGTTCTGAACGTTCCAAAAACTCCGGGCCCGCGTTCTTGAAGCGCTTCCTGGAATTCGCCGAGAATAGCATCCCCCATAACAAAGCTTTGTCCACGAGCCAAAGCGAAAAAGATGCAGCCACGCTTCTAGCCAAGGATCTTTGCGATGCTGGACTTACTGCGGAAGCCCACGTGGGCAACAGCCGTTTCACCGTCGACGTGGCTTTACGTGAACCGGATGCAAAAACCTATGTCCTTGGTATTTTGATCGACCAAAAGCCTTTAGGAGCCTTAACCTGCCGCGACCGTTATTACGTGGATGAAGTCATGCTATCGCATTTAGGATGGCAATTGCTCCGCATCTATTGCTTCGATTATTTCTCGGAGAAAGAAAAAATCATCGAAGATGTCCGAGCCGCTTACGAAAAAGCCAAAAGCCAAAAGGTAGAGCAAGAAACGGAGAAGAGTTGGAAGCCCCTCCTTACGGATTCCAGTTCCGTCATCGACTATCCTTTAACGCCTTATGAATCTTATGAATATAAGCCTTTAGAAGAATATGGGATCAATTACGACCAACTTGTGAAGGACACTTCGATCTATGATCCTAAACTCGCGAAGTTATTGACCGCGATTCTTCGAAAAGAACAGCCCATCCTCTTCGATAAGCTCATCAAGGATTTATGCGTCCATGTCTTTGGTAAAGCTCGTCTAGGCAACAAAGGAAGGGATTACGTTTCCTTAATGCTTAATCGGATTAAAGCCCCTCAAACGATTTCGGGAAATCGCGTCTTCTATTGGGCCCCCGGCAACGAGGACCATGAAGTTCAACTCGCCCGCATCGGCGGGAATAAAATCCAGGATATCTCCAAAGAAGAAATCGCCTTTGCTATGGGTCAAATCGTCAAGTCGGGAAAAATCAACGAACGAAACCTCGTCATCCGAAGCACGGCGAAATCCTTTGGCTTCTATCCCCCGATGTCCCAAGAAGTCTTTGACTATCTTGGTCAAATCTATGACGAAGCCCATGCGGGATTAGACCAACTACTTCTTTGATTTTCTCTCTCCATATACCTATATGTGTCGCCTCTTTTTATGGTGCCTCGTTTCTTTTGGTTTCAGCCATAAATGACAAAAATATTCTATGAATGACAAATTACCATCATGAATGACAAATATTTTTCCGAATGACAAATTGTTACTATAAATTATCACTAATGACAAATTTACTATATAATTTATCAAGAAAAGGAGGAGATTATGTCAAACCCATTCAACGTAACTTTTGGCGAACTGCCATCAAGTCTCATCGAACGAAAAGAGGAAGAGCAGCTTGTTCTTCGAACCTTCCGGGATGAAACCCCCGAATCGAAGGTCTATATCATCACGGGTCCGCGCGGATCGGGAAAAACCGTCCTTTTAGCTAAACTCAAAAAAGATTTTAAAGAGCAGGGCTATCTCACCGTTGACCTCAATTCCTACGGAAATATGGAAGAACAATTCGCCTCGAAACTTTACGAAGAAGGCAAATTATGGAAATTGTTCTTAAAGCCAGAATTCTCCTTCTCCTTCCGTGGCCTCACTTTTTCCATAAATGGGACCAACGAAATAAGCAACGTCACGACCTTAATCGAAAAAATGCTTTCTTACCTAGCAAAGAAGCAAAAACGGGTCTTAATCCTTATCGATGATGTCTCCAATACGGACGAAATGAAGAAATTCATCTTCTCCTTCCAACAATGGATTCGTGAAGGCTACCCCGTGTTTTTACTCATGACGGGCTTATACGAAAACATCTCCGAATTAGGAAAAAGCAAAAGTCTCACTTTCTTCATCCGTGCACCGAAAATCGCCTTAGAACCATTAAATCTCACTTCTATCGCCTTTGCCTACAAACAAATTTTGGATTTGGACGATAAGGAATCTGCGAAATATGCAAAACTCACAAAAGGATACGCTTATGGGTATCAGGTCTTGGGATCCTTGTTATTTAAAAACAACGACAAGAAGCTAAATCTGGACGAATACGATCTAAAGTTATTTGATAATTCCTATTCTTTGATTTGGGCCCACTTAACGGAAAGGGAAAAACAAATCCTCTTGGAAATGGCCTCCACTTCTAAGCAAGTCGATATTTGCAAAAACCTCTCCATCTCCAACGGCTGCCTTCAAATGTATAAAAAACGTTTAACGGACAAGGGACTCATCGCATCCAAAACGAGAGGAACCATGCAGTTTGTATTGCCACGGTTCAAGGAATTCGTGGAATGGCAAGCCATGCTGGAAGAATAAGCAATCCGCAGGGGCGGCACTTCAAAAAGTGCCGCCTCCTTTTTTGTCCGCGCCCCCTCCCTCTCACAACGAAGACGATTAATCCAATTAATCCAAACTTTTTATTTGAATTTGTATTTGCCTTTCCCCTTGCCTTTCACCTGTTCCACCACATTCAGTTCTTGGAGATAGCGGACGTAATTGGAACTGCCGGATTTAGAGGCGTTGAGATAAGAAACAATGTCTGATCGGCTAAACTCGTCATTGAAGAATCGATCATAAATGGAAGTCAGCGTTTTCCTTACGGTGTTGGAGTATGCAGATTTGTTGATGATGCCGACGATATCCACGCTATTTATCTTTATTTTCTCCTCGTCAAAACCGAAACTTTGGTCTTTCGCGGTTGGTTTTTGGCCATCAAAGTCCAAATTTTGGTCTTTCGCGGTTGGTTTTTGGCCATCAAAGTCCAAATTTTGGTCTTTCAAAACTGAATTTTGGTCTTTCATGGCAAGATCCATGGCTTTGTAAGAATATTGAAGATATTTTTTGCTAACTGGGATCACGACAGATGTAATGTCGACGTTCTCATCATATTCCTGATATTGAATATCGTCGCTTCCGTTTTCGGCCATGGCGCGTTTTGCTTTGCCAACCCCGGAACCGAAAGACTCAATGAGATCGAGAGATTTAAACATCTCGCGGATAGAAGGGTTCTCATACATTCTGTTTGGAAAAGAATCTTTTGTGTTTAGGTCCCGTATTGTGATTGGCGGCATCGGCTTGTTATAGTTGGTTATGACAATAGCGTCATCATAGACGTACACTTGGACGCTTCTCGGATTCTCGTAGTTCTTGTGCACTACAGCATTTGTCAGAAGCTCTTCAACCGCGGAATATGGATAATTGTATATGGTCTCGCTTCTAAGGTCGTCTTTCACGCGAAGGGTCAGGGATTTCAAATAAGTATTTTTGATTTCATCCATGGCATTTTTGAGCTGTTTCCAAATCGGCCCTCTGAATTCCTTGGACGACATCACTGACTCGCCTGAGGCACTTTTATGGATCAACTCAACGTAAGCATAGGGGATGAACTTCTCTGGATTTCTAGAGAACATCAGCAAAGCGAAATTCTTCACCATGCCCGTTTCTATATCAACCAATCCCATATGCTTCGCCATATCCTGCTTGGACAAATTTTTGGTGTTTTCCCTATCGGTGGATGCGTTGAGATATTCTCTTATATAATCGACATCGAGATCATCGATGGTGGCAAGGTTAGAGCGCTCTTCCGTGAAATGGTAGTCCGAGAATTTCTTCAGCAGCTCGAACTCCTCTTTGATGGAGGCAAGTCGGGAATCTCTTTCAACTCGGACATATCTACCCCTTTTGAGATTAATGGTTTTATCTTTTTCTGCTTTCTCTAAAACTTCATAAGGCCCGGTGTTGTTATTCGAGAACGCAAAGATGACGAAGCAGCGGCCATCAATTTCCGCGTGCGTCATCGCATAATTGACTTTCGGTTTTATAAACCCGATCAGGGATTTCAAACAATTCTCCACGGTCTCGACCTGACTCTCGTTATATCCACGGATCGGTCTTATCGGCGTGCCTTTCAATTCAGGCTCTTCGTGTTCTTCAACGCCAACCAAAATCATGGACAGATTCCTGTTCATAAGGTTGTTTGAAAAAGCACACATCGTCTTCAAGATGCTATCCTTTTGAAGATGAGATTTTTTATACTCAATGCAGTCGGATTCGAGTCTGCCTTCTTTGAGATACTGCAAGGCTATTTTTTTAATATCATCAGAATTCATTTTATTGCCTCATTTTTTGGACTTTCGTTCCACTTGTACGTTCCAATGTCCAAATTTTACAACGAAAGTCCATTTTTTCAATAATCGTAGATATGTTTAGGAACTTACATGAAAGCGACAATAAGCCTGCGTAATTGAGGCGTAGACGCCCTTGTTTGTCAGGACCGGAAGCAAAAAAGACGAATGCACTTCTCACGCAATTGGTTCTCTTCGACTGATTCTTCGTGATCCTCCCTAAAATGATTCGATAATTCCTATTTCTTGATTTGGTCCCACTTAACGGAAAGAGAAAAACAAACCCTATTGGAAATGACCACGACCTCCAAGCAAGTCGACATTTGCAAAAACCTCTCCATCTCCAACGGTTGCCTTCAAATGTATAAAAAACGTTTAACGGACAAGGGGCTCATCGCATCCAAAACAAGAGGAACCATGCAGTTTGTATTGCCACGGTTCAAGGAATTCGTGGAATGACAAGCCGTGTTGGAAGAATAAAAACGGATGAATCCGTCGAGGCGGTGCTTTGGTACACCGCCCCTTTTATTACGTTATAAAACAACCCTTACATTCCCCTTTCAACTATTTACAACTCCTTGGTAGAGAGCCTTTTTACCTTGTCCTTAGAATCCTGGCGTTAGAAAAAGGAAAAGAAAGAAATCATAAGCAATGCATTAAGAATCCTCGTGCTTAGCCTTGCAGGCTTAGCCATGGTCGGCTGTGGCAACCAAGCCAACCAAGACGGCACCTCGAAAAGTGTCACCCCCTCCTTCTTCCGTTGCGAAGATACCGGCATTGGAATCGAAGAGAAATACCAAACCCGCATCGTCGAATGCTTCTTCCGCGTGGATAAGGGCAGGAGCCGCAAGGACGGGAGCACTGGATTAGGCTTAGCGATTGTAAAACACGTCTGCCTCCATTATGGATTTGATTTGCATCTAGATAGCCGTCTTCAAGAAGGCAGCACCTTTACGATTACCTTTCATCCAGATAAATAGAAAGCCCCCGTTACCAAAATAGTGGGGACGTGAATACGCCTAAGGCCTAGAAATTAAGGCTTAGGATTAATCGATACGGCGTAGTTCGCATCATTTATAGAAATCGAATATTGGTCAGGAGTCAAGTCGGTTTCAGTGCTATCTTTCATCGTGAACTTATAGCCCGACACCTTAAAGACATATGGCGTTGGATACGAACCCGTTTGAATCCAATCCGCGTTGATGGATTGAACGGTTGGATCCGTGGTTTGGAGGGTAAAGATCTTGGATTTCCAGAAAGCTTCTTCAGATGACGGCGTTGCGATGGTCGGAATGGTCGTGGCTTTTCCTTCATCGTCATAAATTGTCAGCGTCTCTGTCTTTGGAAGTTTGCTAAAGTCATCGGCATTGCCCTTGTCAGACCGATAGTCAGAGCGAGTAGTGTCACTCCAAGCACTCCACGTCCCACTTTTCATGGTTTGTGTTTGAGAGAATTGGAGAACATTGGTATAAGGTGTTTTCGTGTCCGATGCGTCTTCTCGGTAATGATCGAAATACGTCAAACGTTGGGTACGTGTATGCGTTATGGTTGCACCCACTTGTGCGGTAGAACCCGACGTAAAGTTCAATCCTGCTTCGTAATAGCCGAGGCCTGTGTCGCTGGATTCAGTCACGGTAATGCTTGCGTTATTGGCACCCGCGTAATTGAGCTTGACCTCGCCGGTATAAGAAGCACCCACAACGACCGCAAATTTCTTTGTATCAATCGCGGCATCGGCAAAATTAACGATTTCCACACCGTTTGGGTATTTGAATTCTTCATTAACTTGTTCGAAGACTTCGTAGATTTTGGTGCGGTCAACTTTGTTACCAGATGTACCACCGGCGTTAGCTCCGATATCGAGGTACATTAAACTCGCTGATGTATTTCCTTTTTCCGGATTTGTTATGAAATATTCCCCTGCTTCAACAGGAATTTCCATGTACAAAATAGCCTTCGTTCTATCGAAATTCACACTATCAGGAATGCCGTTCGTTATTTTTTCTAATTTTGGGTTCGAACCATCTTTATTTCGCGAAACTTTATAAAGCGAGAATAAAATATTTCCGTTTCCGCCGTTGGGGTATGGGGTCAGTAAACACGTTATGCATCCTTGGCTATCAACAAAAAAATCGATGCCAGGGGCCAACAGGCTAAATTCCTTGTACGAATTTTTGCTTATAGAAATCTTTTCCGCGGAAATGGTGCTAGGATTGTCGAGATCTGGTGAATTGCTTAACATCCATTTTAGATTGTAGAAAAATGACTTATTAATCATTGATCCAATGTTTTGTTTTACACTGGAATATTTCAACAATTCTGACGAATCTATCTCCTTTGTTACTCCAGTTGCGTCAATCTTGTCGTTGTTGTTCAAATTCTTTCCATCCCTGATTTTTGAGAGAGAACCATCACTTGCGCAATACAACAAGGCCAATTTCTCAGGATCATATACGGAACCGCCCAAGGAATTGTCGATGCCGTTAGTTCCGCTAACTTCCATAACGTTAAATTGGATCTGGTCATTTGAATTCGTTGCGGTAGCAGTAAGATATCCCGTGTTGCTCACAACTGGTTCCACAGTATTATTCTTAAAAAAATCCGTCGTGGCAGCCACTGCGGTGGTTTTACCGCCAATCGTATATTTCGTTATAGTTTCGCTACCTTTAAATTCTTTTTCTAAATCCACATTTAACGGCAAATATGTTTCACTCTGCAATCCAACACGAACATCTTTGGTTTGATAAATAGGATTCGTGGAAGGTACCTTACCAATTCTTACCTTCCCAAGATTAAATCCATTTGGTCCGGAAAAGATCTGAACACCTTCTTTGGTTAAACTATCGTTAACGATATAAGTAATTCTCTTGGTCAAACTGAACATATCAATACTTCCACCCCAGTCATTCTCTGTGCCGCCGCCAGCACCAGTCGGGTTAAAACTCGCTGTCCCTACTTGGGCGGGCGTATACATGGTCGTGTTCGTTTTGACATAGGACGTTTCGTAATTTTCCGTGCAGTAACCCACGGACGTGTATTTAGAAATATTTTGAAAAGTCGTGCTTTTATATGACGCCGTGGTTGTTCCACTGGCGAGGTCAAGTTTGGAATCGTTGATACCAACACCATCTATTTTCCCGTTAACGTATCCTGCAACTAGGCCCGTTAACGTTTGCCTCGTTGTTGACGAAACCGTTAATTTGTCCACGTATAGGTTCTGCAACGATGGGGTAGTCGTATCCTTGGTTGGTTGTTCAATCACACCGAAAAGACCCGTGATATTAAGCGTTTGGAAATTATCTTTCGTAACAGCAGCAGGATGCTTGCTGCCATATGCCGCAAAGTCGTTGCTGATCGTCAAATTGGAAATCTTGGCCGTAGACGTTTGATTTTGAGAATGGGTTTTGTCATATCCGTCTAAATGCCCCGTAAATGGATGATCAGTTGTTCCAATCGGAGGAAGCGTCCACCCACCCATATCCAAATTAGATTCGATAAGGAAATATGGTTCTTTGTCCTTGAAGGCGCCGATATATTGCAGCCAAGCCAGGTTATAAAGGTGTATCGGCTGATTAATGACGTACGGATCGACCTGTGTTCCATCTCCGCGAGCAAAATAAGCACCTTCCGTCGATCCTTTAAGGTCGTTGTTCGTTACGTTGTTGTGATTCGTAAACCAAGCATAGGAAAAGGCGGCCGTAGCGGTAGTCGCGGCAATAATGGCGCCCACCATAACGGTGACGGCGAAGCGTTTATAAGAGAATTTAAACTTGCCCATGATCCTTATCGCTCCGGTATAAAGGTAATGGAGAAATCACAGTCGAACTGAACACCATAGGGTGAATTAAAACTCGGTTCGCCAATGTTATAGGAATAAATCGAAGTAATCGCGTCAGAATAATAATCCAACATGATGTATACGCATGATTCGCCTGTGCTTGCTGGAGCCAATTCAAAGCTTTGTCGATAGGATGGCTTTTGATTGCTAGCATCCATCGTCACGAATCTTTTATCATCGCTAGGATTTGGTTTGCTAACCGTTATTGTTTTCGCATCAGAGTCCACCGTAGCATTGGGTCCAAAAAAAGTCATTTGAATCACGGTAGAAAGCGGAAGACTACCCGCCGACCAATTAATTTCGCCCCAATCTTTACTTTCCAATAACGCCTGATTGGATGTAGCCTGAATTCGAAACGGGGTAGCAGGATCCTTGAGTTTAACCTGAATCAAAACTTGGTATTTTCCATCCCCAATACGGCTATAGGGCCCAAGGCTATTTGCCGTTGTATTCATATCGAACGTATACGACTTTTTTTCAAGATTGATAGCTGAAACAGCGTAATAATTCACTTCTTCTACCATCGCAGAATTTTGGGCGACGATATTCATGTATTGAAGAGTGGCTTGGCGGTTGATCGTGAACCAGGCGAAGGTCGCGGTGGAAAACGAAATGGCCGTTTCAACAGAAAAAACGCATGTTAAAATGGCTTTACGACGGATGCGTTTGATTCTTTGGGATCGGAAGTCGCTCATGCCATTTGTCCTTTTTTAAGAATTCGGCAACTGGCTATCCAAATTGGATCCTCTAGCTTTGCGTCGCCGGATTACTCCGGGTTTGCTTTTACGCGTAAATGATACGAATTTATACGCTGATTTCAAGCGCGTCATGCATGCGCAGGATATACCGCGGGTATCATACGCACGCGTAGAAGCCAAGATAGACATGCCACATACGTATCTTGTCTTATGCAAAATCGTGGCACAAGAGAAAATGCTTAATGGTTTTCTTTCGCTGCTCAATCATGGACGCGGTTGCAACACCTCGCACCGCTTTTCCATTAAAGCGGCAAAACGCTTCTTTAAGGAGTCCGGTAGCAATGATTGCGCGCATAAATCTAGATATTTCGACTTCAACGATACCATTTTATCCATCATTCTCGTGGCGGCCTTTTCTGGCAATTCGCATTCCTTTGCAAAAATCAAAAAGTCCTTTTTTCGGAGGTTTCGTTCCTTCCCATTCATGGTTAAGGCGAATTCTTCCTTGTCATTTTCCATTAAAATATTCACGGGCAGCAAATCATAAGCAGGGGAAAGCATATACGTCCCGCTTGCTTCCTTTGTTTCAATGAGCGAGAAATTCTTCAAATGCATATCCGAATTGCCGGTAACGAAGCAAAAGAGAAGTCGAAAATAGAACTCCGCCATGTCCAATCCGCTTTGCGAAGAATATTTTTGAATGATTTTGGCGCAGCGCTCATAAGAACCTTTGTACTTATCCGCAGTCAAACGATGATCTAATTGACAAAAATCTTCCATCGCCAATTTATGAACTCCGACTTCATCGAAAATTCGATCCACCCGTTTGGTGATGTAAGCATAAATTCCGTTTTTTTGAATCAAGGCATGAGGAACCGTGGAAATACCAGAGGCATCCGCCATTTCCATCACCAAATGTTCCGCTTCAGGAAGATGTTCAAATTCTTTTACCTGAGGTTTCAGCAAATATCCCGTTGGATAATCCACTAACGTTAGCCTCGACGACCTCCCTTGCGAGCTCAAATGCAAAGATAACTTTTTTTGTACGCCTGCCACAGTAAACCCTTTTTGGGTTGTTGTTTCCGCAAGGACCTCCAACGCTTTATCCCCCATATCAATATCCGGAAAGCCCGATACGCCAAAAAACCGTTTAACGCAGGCTTCATGCCACCCTGTGTCATTGGGTTTCTCAAGGGGTTTGCCGCAACAAAGACAATTCATATTTTTTTCTCCAAAATACTAACATTTCCGATGCTGTCCTTGCATGCAACCAGCAATAAACCAAGCCGATCTTTGGCATCCACCTTCCAATTATGAGTCACGACATGCAACAACCATCCCTCCGGTATTAATCCGTCAAAAAAGGGGAATAAAACAGACGATTCATATGGCTCATTTCTTAATGGCAACGTTAAAGATACCGGCGTGGGCTTGCTCGACTGCAAATAACGTTCATCGTAGGCAAACCGGTATCCCGAATCCGTTTCCGACAAAATGCCAGCGAAGTCATCGCGAATATAGACGTAAGCGGTACGAAAGGCATTCATTATTTATTCTCCTTCCGGACGGGGCCGGCTTCCATTCCAAACATATGGAGAGCCACATTGACTTTATCCATTCTAACTGTCGCTTTCCCTTGTTCCAAATCACGGATAAAACGCAAGCCAAGTCCAGAACGCATCGCGAATTCTTCTTGGGTCAGCCCTGCTTTTCTTCGATTCGTTTTAACAAATTCTGCAATTGGATTCATGGCCATTTCTCCATCAAATAATTATACCCTTTAAGGTATAATATCTATCAACAGTTTATATTTTATACCCTATAAGGTATATTTGCTACTGTTTATTATGCTTTTATACCTGTTAGGGTATATTTTTTTATCTGTTAAACACTAAAAAACACTAAACCTACCACTAAACGCGTTTTTTTGTCACTAAACGCCGAAAAATAACACTAAACGGACGATGTTCTAAGCGAAACCACTCTAAGTGTTCAACCAACCCTGATAAGCATTTAATCCTTTTAATCCGTTTTAATCAAAAAACTCGGATTAAAATCATTTTTAACACAGAATTGTGGATTAAATTGGATTAAAGCAATAAAAGGTATCGGGAGACTTTAATCGTGGATCCATTCGTATTTCGCGTATTTGCCAGACTGGATACGTTTCAATTTCCCTTGATCGCACAGTTTTTTAAGCAGGTAATAGCTCCTTGATGCCTCCAAGCCAAGTTCAGACTGTAAAATCGAATTTGTTATGATCCCATTATTCCTTTTAGCAATGTATGCGGTTTTCTCTAACAGTTTGTCCAGAGGCACTTCTTTCGTCCCCGCTTCTGATAAGAATGAATTCGCGATTGCCCAAGGGCCTTTTAAATCCAATGGTTCAATCAATCCCCTAGCATGAAGGGGAATCAGATACCCTTCTAAACGTTCGGCGCTTATTCCTAACGCTGCAGTCAAATCCTCTTTTGTTCCAATCCCGTTTCGGCGAATCCACGACAAAATCAATACGCTGAAAAGGGGTAACGACTCTTTTAATTCCATCATTTTACGGGCGAAGAGAACATCCATTTCGCTTTTTGGGAAAAACACTGCGACGTTTCCATCATCGCTGCCGCTATAATCCGGCCACGCTTTGCCAAAACGCGCTTGCCCATAAAAGATTTTATCGACCCCTCTACCCGTTTTTTCACAATACCCGATCCGTTTTAACGCCAAAGATAGCAAGGGGTTTCTGCCTCGAGGTTCTGCGGCTAGCAGATTCGAAGTTTGCAACCCGTGAATCAAGCTACCAGGGCTTGCAATGGTTAAACCCGCTTCGTCCAAAATCACGCGAACCGCACCAAGTCGAGCGTAATCGCGATGCGCAACCGCGTTAGCAAACGCTTCTCTTAGACCTTCTGGGTCAAAGGTCGGAACGCCGACTCGACGCATATTCACAAGCATTTCTTCTTCGAGATTAAAGGAATCGACGAAGGCCCCAAATCGCTTAAAGGCCATCACAATGTTCTCGCGTATTTCCTCGTTCTTTTGTACAGCACCATAACGAAGGATTTGGTAAACAAACATAGATCCAGGAGCAAATTTCGCCAAATCTTTTTCCTTTCCTAGCAGCAATAATCCTGCCAAGGTCATCGACGTTTTCTCATGGTCTTGTTGGAGAAGGCCTAGGCTAAGCAAAAATTCCTCGTCGTTTAAGCCAAGGAGCGTTTTATCCGAAGTAGAACCTCGCGACATTTCTTCTTTTAGCGACTCTAAACTAGGGCGATCAAAATCGGATAGCCCCAAAGGAGAAATCACCATCGAAGAAGGGTCAAATTCGGATAGAAAGGATCGTCTCGATGAAAACTCCCACGGGAAAAAGGGGACAACTTCTGGCGTCCCATTCGCCTTCATCCTTCTTTGGACGACCTTCCCTTGGGTTGTGGCAACCACCTGGGAAGCGATGGGCACCTGGATGGCAACCACCACTTTTCCTTCTTCCATTTTCAACTGGGGATCGACAAAAACGGAGGGAATCGTCTTATTGACAACCATCGCACGTAACCCATCGATATCTTGATGTAGTTCGCTTGCCCCCGTAGGAGTTCCATCATCTTCTTTGCCTAAATAAATCACGCCACCCAATGCATTGGCCATTCCCACCACTTCATCCAACAATTCATGGTCGGAAATGGGGTTTTTGGCTTCGCTTTTGAATTCAACGGTCATCGATTCCTTCTGGTCCATAAAATTTCCTCTTAATCCATTTTAACACAAAAACTCGGATTAAAATTATTTTTAACACAGAATTGTGGATTAGAATGGATTAAACGGTTGAGGGACAAAAGACTCAACTCGCGCTTGATTGTCGCGAATTACATCGCGTCGATTAACAAGTGAATTCTTTCAAAGAATCCTTCATCGCCATCTCGCAAGGCGATAAGCAATGGCAATAAATTTCCGCCCGGCAATTCTTCTTTGTAATTTTGAGGTAACTTCTCCGCATTGCTTAGCAAATTGGAATACCCGTGCGGGTCATTAATAACGGAATACTTCATGATGTCCAGCTGCCATTTGCTGGCATCGTAAAATGATTTCGTCTTTCTTCCCTTTTCATCCGTTTTATTCGAGGCGATTTGTTTCCAATATCGATGCACGTATATCGTATTTGCCGTCTTGGAGGTGCCGGTTAAGGAAACACGAGGAAGTTCATCCATGGCCAGCAGGAAATACTGCAAAATATTGGGGTTCGTACAGAAACTGACCGCGTCTACAACCATTGCTTCGCCCAGAATAGAAAGAAGCTGTTTTCTCGTAATATTGAACGGGGAATTGCTTTCTGAAACTCGATTATCCACATCGTAAACGCATAAGACGCAGTCGAATAATTCACCTTCACGAAGAGCGGAAAGGAAGGCGTCTGCAATCCCTCCGTATCCTCTTGAATTCTCTACATCAATCACAAACTTTTCATGGATTCCAACCGTTTTAACCACATCAAAAAACGCTTCCTCTTCATTCCCCTCCACAATGATTTTGACGTAATACTTATCCATGCATTATTCCTCGCGAATCGAAGAAAGGGTCTTCATGAAATTCGGTGTAGGAACATACCCAAATTCGCCTTTGTTATAATGCTTCAATAAGTCTTCCGCGCTTCGAGGGCCTCCTTCTTTAACGGGCGCGTCTTTTAGGCAAAATAGTTTGCTTGTTAACCCCTCGTCACGGAAGGAAAAATAAATCTGGTCTTTGCGCATCATATGCTTGCAGGAAATCAGTTCTAAATCGTGCGCGGTAAATAAAAGTTGCCCCTTCTCATTGGCAAAACTATTGAATGCAGAAAGAATGGCTCTCGACAATTTGAAATGCAAGCCGTTATCCAATTCATCAATAATCAAAGTTTTGCCTTCCGTGATCGTCTCATAAACATAGGAAGCGATGGCCTCCATCTTTTTCGTTCCCGTAGAATCAAATAAAATCGATGGAACGGATTTACCATGATATTTTGTAAATAATTTTAGTTGGTCTAAGGCATCTACTTTTTCAAGAACTTCTTCCTTGAGAGGTTCGTTGTTTTTCCCTTTAATGACAGCTTTTTCGTTATAAAAAAAATCTTCCACGGACAAATCGGCGTGTTTAATAAATTCCAAAATGAATTTCTTCTTTTTGCCATCTTTTCCCTTTAGGGCATTAATCGTCTTTTCAATGGGGATGTTATAGAGTTCAATGATCTCAAGCGAATTGGCAAAAGAAACAAAAGAATCAAGATAAGGACTTAATTCCTGGAAAGTATCGTTATTTAACGAAACACAATAAAGGAATGGCTTTTTCGAAGGCAATAAGGGCAATAAGTTGGAATACTCTTCCCCCAGCACTTTAAGTATTCCTTCCCCGTTGTCTCTTCGATAGATGGTCTTGACCAAAGGGGCACCCGTTTCGTAATAAGTGATTTCACATAGGCTTTCCTTGGTGATTTCGCCTTTAAAGCTGTCGTAAGTGCAAGAATATTTCATCCAATTTTTATCTACGTCCGTCTTATAAGTGATGGAGAAATCACTAAGGGGGAAGTCGTCGAAAATTTCTTTGTTAAAAGGGATGTTTTCTCCCCCTAGAAAAAGACTTTTTAAAAGGCGAAATAAAGCCAAAACATTAGTCTTCCCAATGTTGTTCTGCCCATAAAGGCTAAGCGACTTTAAAACGTTGCGGTTTAAAACGTCCACGTAATTGGATCCCAATCGTTTAATCCTCGCATCCGCAGAAAAAGATAAAACGTTTTCGCTCTTGAACATCTTATAGTCGTTGAATTTCAATTCCAAAATCATAGGAAGTCTCCCCAAGTATTATCATAACATAGTATTACCTTTTGTGCGTGTTTTTTGCACAAAGATTAAATTTGCTAAAACGGGCAACAATCTCCACTCGCTAAGAAACCATTCAATTTATTGTCCGGAAACGGATGATTAAGAGCCGACCATCTTTTGCCTTTGACTCATCCATGTAACAAAACCAGCTAAGAATGGTTCGGGGCATTTCTCGGTTTCTTTATTCAAGCGATTACAATCAAACTTGAACATGGAAGGAGCATCGATCCATGGCTTTAACTAGCACCAAAAAGCGGAACATCCTATTCATCCTCCTTTGCTTTTTGGCCTATACCAGCTCCTACTTATTGAAGCTCAGCTACAACGCGAACATCGTTTGCTTTGAAGCTGAATTCGGAATCACCCACGCGGAGACGGGAATCGTCACTACCTTCTTTTTCTTCGCCTATGGATCCGTTCAAATTCTTCACGGAATCTTTGTGAAGAAATATCCCCTTCGTTTTGTGATTCCCGGAGCCATTTTATTGGGGTGCCTCTTAAACTTGCTCACCGTCCTTTCTCCAACCTTTGCCCCCATCAAATACTACTGGCTTTTGGATGGGGCCATTTTGTCCGTCCTTTGGCCATCCTGTGTTCGCGCTTTATCGGAAAATATCGAGGAGGGGTATCGAAATAAGGCCATTATGGTCATGGGATTATGTACAGCAGTTGGCACCATCCTCGTCTATCTTTTAAGCGCCTTATTCACCGCGATCGCCCATTACAAAATCATCTTTTATGTCGGAATCGGAATAGGCTTGCTCATCGCTTTATTGTGGTTCTTCTTTTATCCCCTTTTAACCATGCCGGTAGAACAAAAAGAAACCAAGCAAACCTCTATTTCTAAACCGAAAAACGATGGGACGTTCCTCCTTCTTGTTATCGTTCTAGCCTTGTTATGCGTCATATCCACCTTTGCCCGCGATGGAATTTCCACCTGGTTCCCCTCCCTCCTAAAAGAGGGGTATGGAGTGGCGGATTCCTATAGCATTCTCATCACCATCCTTCTCCCGATCGGTCAATTCGTCGGAAGCGTGCTTTCCGTCGTTTTCGGTAAGCTCATGAAGAATCGGACCCTTCTATGTGGATTTACTTTCTTAGCCTCCGCGTTTCTAGTCGGGATCTACCTCTTATTTGGTTCTTCCTCCTTGGTGCTTTGCATCGCGATGTTTGGCTTAGCGAGCTTATGCTTTGCCATGATTGTTAACATCACCACCAGCATGATTCCCCTAGAATGGGGGAAAGAAAGAAATTCTGGTTTCTATGCAGCCTTGTTCAATGGATTCTGCTATTTGGGATCGACCATGTCTTCTTATGGGTTAGGCGCTTTAGCCGATCATTATGGATGGAGCAAAGCAACTCTGGTCATTGAAATGACTCTAATCCTTGCTTCCATCCTAGGAATCCTGTGGCCCGTCGTTTACGGCTGGATTGTTAAAGTCAAAAACCAATGAACGCTTAAAAAGTTGTCTTTTTTGGAGTGGTACTCCGTTTTAGACAACATTTAATGGCAAGTGCAGGACTATCAAAATGCATGGCCGCACAAATAATCGGCCACTCATCGAATGTTTTTAAATTTCCCGATCAAAACGGAATGCCACTCCGTTTTTACCGCACTTTCTTGCTGTTTCGTCCATCCCAAGTCGCAAAATCCGCGAATTGTAACTTTATTTTGGTGAATTGTTTCGCAGAAATGAAAAACACATCCGCGGCTTTTTACGTCATTATAAAATAAGGGTAGCAAACGTTTCTTCAGGAGGAACAACCCATGATTCTACCCCGTGATAAGAAGGAGTCTTTCTACGAATTTGACGACGTCCATAAAGAAGTCGTCTTTCATCGCCACGATATGCCATCCCCGTGGATGAATTATCTCAATAACGACGAATTCTATACGATGATTTCCCAGGCTGGCGGCAACCTCAGCTGGTACAAATCCCCTGAAATTTGGAGAATTGGTCGTTACCACTTCTTTAACACCCCCACGGACGCGCAGGGATTATTCCTTTATATCAAAGATAAGAAAACGGGCAAGGTTTGGAACCCCAATATCCTCCCCACGAACGAACCATTGGATTTCTTTGAATCCCGTCATGGCCGTGGCTACACCAAATTCTTAGCCAAAAAAGACGGGGTCCAAGTCCAACTCACCGCCTTTGTTGGCAAAGAAAACGCCTTAATCTATCGTTTCCAAATCCTTTCCGATCATCCGGGTGACATCGAGTTATACGTTGCCAAAGAGATGGGAAACATGGAATTTATCCGCGAAATCCAATGGCAATGCTACACCAAGCAAAGCAACAACATCTTCTACCATTCTTCTAGCGATTCTTTGGTCTATGACTATTTTATCGACATGCAGCCTCGTCCCGAAGAAACCCCCTATGTTTATTTGACCGCGACAATGCCCTCTTCTTCTCACACGGGAATCCGCAAAGACTTTTTGGGCCCTTATCGCGATTTATCAAACCCCGAAGCGATTGAAAAAGGGTATTGCCCCAATACGGACCTTCAAGGGGGAGAAGGCATCTTCGCCTTTTCTTATCCCATCCATCTCGACGCGAACAAAGCCTACGAAGGGGCAATTATTTTAGGAACGACACCCAAAAATGATGAGGTGGATGCCCAAATCGAACGCCTCAAAGACCTCAAGTATTTAGACGAACTTTATCAAGGCGTCCTCGATAAATGGCATAAGGTAGACGAGACCTTCCACGTGGAAACCGACGATTCCGTATTCAACCGCATGGCCAATATTTGGAATCCGTATCAGGCTTATGTCAATTTCCAGGTTTGCCGCGAAATCTCTTTCTATGCAACGGGAACCATACGCGGATTCGGCGTGCGCGACTCTTCGCAAGACTGCTTATCCCAAATTGCCGTTCGTCCCGATGCGGTAAGAGCAAGAATCAAAGAAATCATGACGGAGCAATATCGATGCGGCAAAACCACCCACCGGTTCTTTCACGTCGAAAAATACCTCTCCGACATCAGCGATCGAAGCGACGACCACCTTTGGATGGTCTACGTCATCGATCAATGGATTCGCGAAACCGGAGACTTATCCATCTTAAATGACGTCGTCCCCTTTTACGATGAAGGGGAAGGGACGGTCCTGGAGCACTTGGAAGCCTCGATTTCCCGAACGCATTCCACCATGGGAAAAGACGGCATCCCCTTAATGTTAGGCAGCGATTGGAACGATTGTCTCAATACGATTTGTAGAAAAGGAAAAGGCGAATCCGTCATGGCCGGCGAACAATACGTTCTTGCCTGTCTCATGATGGCCAAAATCGAAAAATTGCTAGGACGCGATCCTTCTTTCTACGAGGAAGAAGCCAAGAAGCAAAAAGAAATCCTCAATAGCAGGTTCTTTGAAAAAGACCATTATCTCCGTGCGGTAACCGATAGCGGGGTCCGCGTCGGCGGGGAAAATGAACCCTGTGCCCGCGTTTGGATCAACACGAACGCCTGGGCCGTCATTTCTGGAGTCGCCAATACAGAAAGAGGAAATATTGCATTAAGTACTTCTTTACGTTGCTGCAACACCCCGTTTGGCCTTGCAACCCAGAATCCTCCGTTACAAAGAAATTACCCCACCCCCGAAGAAGAGATCAGTTGGGCGACCCCGGGGATTGGAGAAAATGGCGGCATCTTCTGCCACGCGAACACCTGGTCTATCATCGCCTTGTGCCTTTTGAATCGCCCCGACGATGCTTACATGGTCTACTCGGAAATGCTTCCCGACCACATCGTCTCCAAAGTCGGAGTCGACGCTTATAACGCGGAGCCCTACATCTATTCCTCCAATATCCGCGCCCCCGGCGTCTTACGCCAAGGGGAGGCCGCCGTCAGCTGGGTAACCGGAACGGCCACCTGGATGAATCTTGCTTTGGAACATTATTTCTGTGGCGTTCGTCCTGAAATGGATGGCTTATTCATCGACCCCTGCCTTCCTTCTTCGATCCACCACGCGACCATCACGCGCAAATACCGCGGATGCACCTATCAAATCGAAGTGCAAAATAGTGGCAAGAAAACAAAGCCCTGTGAATTGCTGGTAGAAGGCAAGCCCATTGAAGGAAACATCGTTCCTGCAAAACCCGGGACCTTGCATATTACCTGCATCGTCGGTTAAAACACGTCCTCACCTCTCTTCTTTGCCTTTCTCTTTTAACTGACGTCGCATAATTCGAATTATCGTTCGGATTTTCCCATTTTCGTGACAAAACGAACGCTATTTGATACTATTTTAGCAAGGAAAGCAGCAATGATTGAAATCAAAAGAGAGAAATATCTCGCAAAAATTCGACCTTTTTACGATTCGGAGTACATCAAAGTCATCACCGGGATTCGTCGATGCGGAAAATCCGTTTTGATGAAACAAATCATTCAAGAATTGTTAGAGCGTGGAGTCGACAATTCTCACATTATCACCTTAAACCTCGAAGGAAAAAGCGGAGAAGGCATTACCACGAGAAAAGCCCTTGAACACAAAATCGAAACGTTTATTAAGGACGAAGCAAAGTACTACATCTTTATTGACGAAATCCAACGAATCAAAAAATTCGAAGAAGCTATTGCTTCGATACGCGTCAGCTACCCTTGCTCTTTATTTGTAACTGGAAGCAATTCCAAATTGCTCAAAGGGAAATTGCAGGACCGCCTGACGGGACGGGCTAAAGAGTTTCAAATTTTCCCATTTACCTATTCCGAAAGCCTTGAATTCAAAAAAAAGAATGCCATTGAAATTCAATCCGATGATTTTTTCGATTATCTTCAATGGGGTGGAATGCCTCAACGGTACGAGGAACAAGACGAGCAAGGCCTCGTAGAATATTTTCAGTCCCTTTACCATTCCATCATTGAAAAGGACATTCTTCATGTCCATAAGCGCATATCAAAACTAGCATTTGAAAATATTGCTTCCTATATCATGATGACCACTGGCCGCACTTTTTCAGCCAAAAGCATTTGCAATTACTTAAAAGGACCACACACCTCAATCGAACTGAAGGGGACGGAAAAAACGATAGCCAATTATGAAAAAATGCTAGAGGAATGCTACTTAATCAGTGAATGCAGGCCCTATTACATCTCAGGAAAAAAGGCATTACAAGGAAGAAAGAAACTATACGCCATCGATCAAGGATTGAGGAATTCCTTCTCTAACACGATGGATACGGACGACGGGTTTGGATTGGAGAATGTCATTTTCCAAGAATTAACGGCTGACGGCTTTATGGTCAGAACCGGCTCCATGCGAAATGGGGAAATTGATTTTGTCGCCGTCAAAGGGAAGAAAAAATGTTTTATCCAAGTTGCCTACTATCTTCACGACAAGACAACCATTGAACGGGAATATGGGGCTTTTAAGAACCTCCAAGACGGATCTCCGCGATACGTCATGTCCCTGGATCAAATCGATACAAGCCGAAACGGAATTACCCACATAAACATCGTGGATTTTCTATCAGGAAAGGTCAGTCTTGTCCTATCCTGATGACCGAAGCGGCATATTCACCTGCCCGCGGCAAAAATGAAGCCAATCCATTTTTATAACGCATTTTAACTCGAGGGCACATTGTACACATACGTTGTAAAAGTTGCTCCGTTTCAAAGCAAAATATTGCTCCGTTATAATACGAAAAGTTGCTCCACGATATTGTAAAATATTGTATCGTGCATTATTGTTTTCATAGAATCGAAGGGCAAAATATGGGCATCATCAAGAATAAAGAGCAATACAAAAAACGGATCATCGATCAAACGATTGAAACCTATTTGAAAATCAGCGGAGCGATTTGTATCGAAGGACCAAAATGGTGCGGAAAAACATGGACGTCGGCCTTTCATTCCAAAAGCGAATTTTTGGTGGGCGACCCCTATAACGCTTTTTCCAACCGTCAGTTGGCGGAACTAAACCCATCGCTCGTGTTGCAAGGGGAAACTCCGCGGCTTATTGATGAATGGCAAGAAGTTCCTTCCCTGTGGGACGCAACCCGAGCAGAAGTGGATTTACGTAACAAAAAAGGTCAAATTATCCTGACGGGTTCTTCTACTCCAAAAACCAAAGGCATCTTGCACAGCGGGGCGGGTCGAATCACGCGTCTAAGGATGAATACCATGTCTTTATTCGAATCTGGAGATTCAACAGGAGCCATTAGCCTTCAGGATCTTTGTAGCGGAACCCTACATGACCAAATGGTAGAAGAAGCCTCTCTATCTCAACTCGCCTATCTCATCGTACGAGGTGGATGGCCCGCCAATATTGGATCCGATATCCATACGGCACACCTTATGCCCAAATCCTATATGACAAGCGTCATCTCCACCGACCTCAATAAACTAGATGATGGGGTGGAATATAGTGCTCATAAAGCAGAACTTCTTCTCCGCTCTTTGGCGCGAAACGAATGCATTTGCGCCTCCGACTTATCCCTGCTTAAGGATATAGGGGAAAGGGAAAATGAATCCCTTGGCAGGAACACGGTCGCCAAATACCTCGAATCTCTTAACCGTTTATTCCTTTTTAACAATCAAAAGCCCTTTTCCCCCAACTTCCGTTCGTCCCTAAGGGTAAAGCAAATGGAAAAGCGACACTTTTCCGACCCAGCAATGGCCTGTGCATTGCTGAACCTCACTCCAACAAAACTGTTGCAAGACCTAAGCACATTCGGCTTCTTATTTGAGTCTCTCGTAGAAAGGGATCTCGACATCTATTCCCAGTCCTTTGGCGGCAAACTATTCCATTATCAGGATTACAAAAATAACGAAATCGATGCGGTCATTGAATTAGAAGACGGGGAATGGTGTGCGTTTGAAATCAAATTAGGAGCCAAACGAATTGAAGAAGGAGCCAAAAACCTGATCAAAGTATCCTCAGACATTGCCAAAAGCGGAGGGAAACCTCCCAAGATACAATGCGTGATCTGTGGTTTATCCAACGCCGCTTATCGCAGGGCGGATGGCGTATATGTCGTCCCTATCACCGCGTTAAAGAACTAAAAACTGGCTTTAGCAATCCTTTTCCCGTGCTGAATTAGCGTTCGTTTTGTCTCAAAAATGGGAAAATTCGAACGCTAATTTTTATAATGCACCCAACAAATAGACGAGGAAGGTATAGGCTTTATCGTTGATGGGGCGAATTTTGTCGCAGCAGTCGATTACAAGCCATCTTTTTCAATATTTTCTCCGATGAAAACACTAGTCGACTAGTTGTTTCATCGCTATTTTGGCTATAAGCCGCCATTAAATGAACATAATCATATAGACGGGGAACGTCGTTAAATTGGCTTTTGTAGAAACCGCGTTTTCGTTCCCGAAGACAAAACCCCGCTTTAGGGAATAGGGCTCCTTTACCAATTTTGGAATCGCCCGGAAATTATTCTGATCATTTCCGGATTTGATCTCGATGGGCAAGACGGTTTGATTTTCGTAATCATTGATAAGGAAATCCACTTCCCCCACCTTTTTGCTGTCAAAATAATAAAGTTCATGGCCGTGGGCCGCGAGTTCCATGGCGCAAGCCGTCTCGTAAACGCTGCCTAAGTTCGCTGCGCGGTCTTCGTTTAAAATCGCGTTGATGTTGTTTTTGTAGAGAATGTTGGAAAGCAGCCCCACATCATTGTAATAAAGCTTGATAAGATTCTTGCTCGCGGATTCCACTAACGGGAACACGGGATTGGCAATGGCTTTGACGCCCAAGGAAATACCGGAACTGACCAAATAGTCGAATTCGTCTTGATACCGTTCTAGATTCGCGTTCTTCTTATTCTCCAATTTCGCGTATTGTATCCGTTTCACCTTATTTTCCATATAAGAAGGCAAGAAATCGTAGATGGTTCGTATTTTTAATTTATGTTCTTCGTCGTATTTGGAAGCATCGTCCCGATAATACCCATAAATCGAAGACTGAAGGATCCGCATTTGGCCAACGTTATTCGATAAAAATTCCTCCACGGCGCGAGGAAGTCCTCCGCAAACCAAATATTCTTTGAATTTTCTAAAAAGGGTTTGATGAACAACCTCGGGAACAGCCCGTCTTGATTCGAAACACGCCCTAACTTCATCAATCATAGGCGTAGTAAGACCATTCGCCCACAGGAATTCTTCAAAATCCATGGGGTACATCTTCACTTCTTCGATGCTCCCCATCGGAATGAATTGATGTTTCAGGGCAATGCCTAATAAAAAACCGCTAGCAATGTAACGGAAACGATTTTCCCGTTTTAAAGGTTTGAGCAAGGAAAGCAATTGGGGATACGCTTGGATTTCATCGATAAAAATCAAGGTGTCACTGGCATCGCCAAAAGTGCCTTGAGTTAGGACGCTGACTTGCCAATAAAACTCTTTCGTTGTTTTTACATCTGCGAAAAGACGATCCCCGTCCAAATCGTCTTGCATGTTAATCTCAATGAAATGGGGGAATGACGTTTTAGCAGTTTCACGAACGATGAAGCTTTTTCCAATTTGTCTCGCACCCGTAACAATGACGATTTCCGCATCGGGGTTTTTATAGTATTCATGTAACTTATTTTCAATCTTTCTATGAAACATAAAATCCTCCAAAAGTGTTTTTCCAATATAATTTTAGGTTAAAAACATTGCTTTTCCAATAATTTCAATTAAAAAATCAGTGGTTTTCCAATATTTTTAGAGTCTAAAGCAGTGGTTTTCCAAAAACTGTAAATTGTTGGAATTTTGGCAAAACGAAAGGCAACCAGTATCTTTCTAGAAGAAGAATTCTCGATTTTTGTAGGCTGTAAAATAATAGGAATTTCCCCGTTGACCAAAAATAGACCAATGCTACTTTATTCTTACGTTATCGATAGCATCGGTAATTGCCAATCCATAAAACGCATTGGCCTTGCGATTGTTCTATATCGAAACACGGTGATTCTTCGCCATTTTCACGCCAACAAAATCTAGTCTTGAGTTTTGCTGAGCAATCGAATTTCGAAAGAATCGCCACGAAAGGAGATTCATATGAAAGTTTCAAATGCTTTGTTCGTTTTGGCGTTAGGATCGTTGCTTGCTTCTTGTGGAGCAGGTGCTTCCTCTTCTTCCTCATCGGACCCTGCAGAGTCTAGTTCTAGTTCCTCTGTTTCGGCTTCTAGCAACTCACCGAGCTCCAGCACATCCAGCGAGTCTTCTACGACTTCGTCTACCGTCTCATCTACCACCTCGGTGGATGATGCCGTTAAGCTAGAGGATTTGCAAAAAGCCTCCACGAAGGCCAAAGCCCAAGCCAAAGCCATAAAAGGCGGAACTATCACTTTAAAGGAGACCAGTTCTTATGGCGACCCCACCGAAGTCGTCATGCCCTTCGAATTTGGGAGCGATAAAAACGGAGACGTTCTCCATCACGTATACTACGACTGGATAAAGCAAGCCCAAAATGTTTATATCATGAAAGATTCTAACGGCTCAATCGTCGGCGTCCTGCAAAGACAGGACGGAACAATTGCCAAGCTGCCGGGGAAGCTCAAGGAGGTCCAATACCCTTTTGACGGACTCTTTGGATACAGCGGAGGCACTTTTTACGGTACGGAAGGATTGCTCGAAGGATTGCTTGGTTATGCACAAAAGAACGTAAACCAAGACGCGAAATTCAAATTTGAATATGGGGTCTACGAATTCTCGTTCAGTTACTTTGATTCCATCGACGCCTATGAATTCTACGAAGCTAGCGTTTCCTTCTCCCTTGGAAAACAAGATGAAATAAGATGGATGGATGTGAACATCTCCTCGTATAACCAAAGCAGTTTTATCGTAGATGACGAGCTTCATACGATTCAATTGTTAGACGGCGCTACCCCGACTTCTACGAAGGGATACCACATCTCACAACAGTTAGGAGAAAGAACATTCCAAAATCCGATTGACCTCGATTCCTTCTACGCGACGAGCTTCGATTTAACCTATGAAGGAGCAACAATCGCCGAAGGTTCTTCGATATCCGTAGAAGCCGGAGACGACGTCTCCATCGGGCTTGCAAACGTTTTGCCCGAAACCGCAAACTTTGATTTTGATTCCATTACCGTAACTGTCACCGGAGGCGAAAAAGGAGGATTAAGCGGGGAATTCAGTAGTTTCACCCAAAAAATCTCTTTAAACCCAAGCTCTCCAGGGGAATACACCGTTGAAGTGAAAAGCCTTCACGTGACCAAGACCTTCACAGTCCATGTCACCGAAGCTCAGCCGAATAACGTTACGATATCCTATTTTGTCGAGGGGCCTGATGGATATACGGCTTATAGCTATAACGACGGAATCGCAGGTTATGTAGGGGTCACCTATATCATCGCCGCAAGCATCCTCCCAAACGCCGCAAACCAAGAGGTCACCACCTCCGTTTCGGGAGCGGAAGCAAGTGCTTATAAAATCGAAAGAAAAGAAATCCGAGTCAATGAATGGATGGAACCGAAGAAGATGATTTGCTTCACTCCGTTAGTGGCGGGTGGCTTTGACATTGCGATTGCTAGCGCGGTCAATCCCGCGGTTGCCGCAACCGTTCATATCGCCGCAAGCCCCACTCCATCCATCGCCGCCATTTTAAGCAGCCAATTCGCCTCTCGCATGGGCGGAACGATTAAATACGTGGTTTCCTTCACCCCATCCCCGTCCGTGGATGGAACCAGCGGCTCGATCCACATCGAGGATAAGGCCTCCAAGAAATCCGAAGACGCCACTTATACCTTAACCAAGGGCGAAAAATTCTATACGTTCGCTTTGACCCACGTCAGCGGAGAATCCTTCGGACTGACCTTTAAAATGAGCTTCGATTTTGCCTTGTTCTATTTTGACGCGGATGGATTGGCAAACCAAATGAGCAAAGTCACCCCTGAATTCTGGATCCAAGGCGGCTGGACCGCTAGTAGCGGAAATTACACCTTCTCCTTCCAGTTCTATAGCACTGGCGAGGCTTCCATGATGGTCAATAGCTCCGATTACACTGTTTCCAG
Source organism: uncultured Bacilli bacterium (assembly GCA_934699525.1). Taxonomy (GTDB): domain Bacteria; phylum Bacillota_I; class Bacilli_A; order RFN20; family CAG-826; genus Alloenteromonas. The sequence goes on along the minus strand of CAKUWP010000003.1, from coordinate 21,565 downwards.
ATATTTCTCTTGCTCGTACACGCTAACCGGAACTACGGATGGTTATAACGGAACCTTCACGTCGAATCCCAACACGGAAAATCCGTTTGTTACATTGCCGTTAAGCTTCAAGGTGGACAAAGACTTCACCAAAGTCGATACGAGTTTTTCCTTCCAAGAAAAGAGTTACACGCTTTCCTTTGTTCCAGAAAGCAATTGACCCCCATGAAAAGCAAGAAATTATTCGCACCGATTTCGTTCCTCTTCGTCTTGTTTTCTTGTGGACGATCCGTTATTCATCCAAGCGAAGGAATTACCAACCATAATCTGACGCTAGAAAATACTGACGAATTCAAGGAGGCCAAGTCATTGCATGCCTTGGGGGAGCAAAAACTGCTCGTGGTCCCCGTGCAATTCCAAGGCGAAAGGGAGTTCAGCCAAGAGGACCTAACGCGGATTCAAAAGGCCTTCTTTCAAAAGGATTTATCTACAAGTGAAGGGAAGAATTATTATTCCGTCTCCGAATTCTATTCTCAAAGCAGCCTCGGCCAGCTTTCCTTTGATGGGGAAGTCACCGACGTTTTGAAGGTCCCCTTCACCGTGGAGGAAATGACGAATGACGGGAATTATTTCCCGGGCGTCCCCGCCCAATACATGATGGATAGCAGCTCTTACCCTTCTTCTTATTTTCAAGATTACGATTCAGACAAAGATGGATACGTAGACGCGGTGGTCTTCGTCTATTCTTCGCCAACCTCGGAACGGACGGGGAATTTCTGGGCGTGGGTCGCTAATTTTGCTACCGATCCCAATCCATCCCGCCCCACCTTTTTCCGTCATATGTGGGTAGGAATCGACTTCTTCCACAAAGGGGGATATGAAGTCGACGCCCATACGGTGATCCATGAAACAGGCCATTTGCTAGGCCTTCGGGATTATTATCCTAGCGATAACTACAATCTCGCTTTAGGCGGCCACTCGATGATGGATTACAACATCTCCGACCATGACTCCTATTCCAAGATGCTCTTATCCTGGGCGGAACCCATCTATTACGATTTCACCAAGCATTCCTCCATCACCGTGGATTTACCCGCGTTTGAAGGTTCCAATCAGTTCTTGCTATTAAGCACGGATTGGAATCATAGCGTCATGGACGAATATTTGCTTCTAGAGTATTACACCCCGACGGGGCTCAATGAATTGGACGCGAAAAACCAATACGATACCCGTCCGCAAGGATTCACGGAATCCGGCATCAAGGTCTATCACGTCGATAGCAGAATCGCCAAAACTCATTATGATTCCAGGTTATACACGACGGTCTTTGATGAATACGTAGACGAAATCCCGGAAACCAAAGAGAAGGATGTCTATTACGTGATCGGGGCTTCTAATAGTTTCGAAGGTTCTAGGACTGACGCTTCCAGAAACGGACGTTATAAGCAGATTGCCCTCGTGGAGAATAAGGCCTATAACCAACTTCAAAGCGGGGTGGCCGCAGATAACGATTCCTTGTTCCAAGTAGGGGACAGCTTCGATTCCTCGAAATCCGCTTATCTATTAAACGGAAAATGGAATAAGGGTGGGGAAATCTCCTTCCGCTTCCACGTGGACAGCATGAACGAAGACCATGCGACCCTGTCCATTGAATATCAAGGAGGTAAATAACATGCAAACCAAGAAAATAAGAGACGCGTTATTCCTGATCTCCGCCTGCGCGGCCCTCTGTGCCTGCGGCAAGGGGGAAGAGAAATCTAGCGCGACGACTTCTTCTGGTGGTGGCATCGCCACCACCTTGCAGGAGGCCATCGAAAATACCAAAGACAATTACGAAATGGATATTGAATCAGGGATTGGCTACTCCTTCCCCTATCAAATCATTTCGGACAGCCTTTATTATTACGCCCCAGCAACCGAAAACTTTATACGCCTCGATGAAGACAAGGATTATTACCATAGCTTTGAACGGGCGGAACTCGATAGCGAAGAGATTTACCGGTTCGGCTTGAATGTCCATGGAAGAGCGGGGAAAGCCGCGGATAAGGACCACCTTTTTAGCACCGACTTCATGGATTTGTTATCCACTTACGCGGACGATTTCACCCAAATGAGCGAGGACACCTATTGCTGCACCGTCAAAGACCTCGCTTATAACCTCAAAGAATATTTCCAAAATCGCGCCTTCAGCTACTCCAATTATTTCGAGGTTCATCTCGGCGAAGACGGACGTATTGCTTCGTTTAAAACCTATGAAAAATACCTCGAAGAAACGAGCTTAGTGGGGGAGGTATCCTTCAAGCCCTTCGTCCTTTCTACGTGGGAACCCTATACCCTATGGGACCAAGGAGGACGGCAAATTGATCTACGTATCGTGGATCTAAAGATGGGGTCGCAAGATGGCAAGCTCTATCGATTGCTTTACCAAGATCAGGAAGTCGAAATCGAAGGCATTGTTTCTGGTTTGGATTATAAGGGCCACTTCATTTTGGCAACCGAAAGCCCGACAACAGGTTACGTCGGGATTGAAGTTAGCCTTCAAGAAGGCGAGACCCTCCCTGCGTTAAACGATAAGATCAAAGTCAAAGGAACAATTGATCAAGACGAATACGTGGCTAAGCTCGTGGGGGCAAGCTATACCAAAACCGGAGAAGCGGAATATTACCCCGTCTTTGACGAAGAACGGGTGGAAGGAACCTATGGAGGGGGCTATTATGCCGCCTACATCTTCTCCCAAACCCCCGTCTACGCGGATTCCATCTATTCCACTTACGCTTACCTTTCTTCTCCCCCTGCTAAAATCGTGGAAGACCAAGACACGAACATCGAGGTCATCTGCCCTGCTCAAACTTCAGAAAACGACACCTTCCATATGTTGATCGTTCTTCCTTCTTCGATGCCGGTAGAAGAGCGAAAAGCCATCGTAGAAGACATGAAGCAATATGGGATTTATTCCAAAGGGGCGAACTCCGCGAAGGAAATATCCTTAGATAAATTCATCCTCCGCTTTAGCCCTAGTTATTCCTATCACGTAAAATTGGAATATACCGCCCAAAGTTCCATCTCCAAAAAATTATCCCCCACCGAAAAGGCGGACAAACTCTTCGGTCTCAAGGATTTCCCCTTCCCCGAATCCCAGGAAGTCACTTGTTTCTCCTGTGGTGGCACAAGCGGGCTCAACATCGAGGCCAATTACGGAAAAGAAGGGAGGACGGTAGGTCTTTATTACAACGCCGCCTCTTTAACTTCAGCCGCCATCCAAGCGGAAAAAGACGCCTTAATCGCCTATGGTTTTACCTTCTACGATGAAATCAAAGACACGTATTTGTCTCGCCATCAAATCTACAAAAAGGGCAACACCTATGTAGATATCCTTGTTTCCGATGATTACTATAGCGAAGATAGCCATACCTTCAGCATGTGGGTGTATCAAGGCGATTTGATTGCAACTCCTAGCATTGAAGAAATCCTTCAAGAAAAAGCCCCTTTCTTTGATACAAGCGATTTCATTCGACCAGCGGGTATTCGTTCCTCGGATATCGGCTATTACGCCCTCCATTCTTTTGCGGGGAATACGTTCGACGAAGGTCATTATCTTAGCTGCGTCACTTTGGACGTCAGTGAAGATTGCTTCAGCGCCTTGCGTTCCAGCTACATCAACGACAAAGGGTATAAAACGGCAAGAACGAGCAACAACAAGATCTATACCTACAATACCCGCGGGGCGAATCACTATGTCCTTTATAAGGAAATCCCCGGGAGCAAAGAAAAAATCTATCTCGATATGGCGATGTATCCCACTAGCGACTACACCTTCTCGGGGCACAGTCTTTTCCAAAACCGCATCGAAGTGTTGATTTATAAAGCCGCTTCTCCTCTTCAAACCCATTATGAAGAAAACCTAAACGGCTTTACCAGCTACATGGAATCCATCCAAAAGGGCGGCGGATTCTCCGTGACGTTCTCTACGCCGGTCCAAGTCGAAAATTACCCGGCATTAACGAACGGAGGTTACGACTATCTCTATTACGGGTATTTCTATGGCTATAACGCCTTTATCTATTCTTCTTCCTTGGAGCAAACCTACCAAGACATCATCCAAGGTCTAACAGACGCTGGATATACCTTGCAAAACACCACCGCAAAGGGCAATGTCTGCTATGGCAAACAAACCGAAAGCGGATTCGGCTCCTTCGTCTTCATCATGAAAGAGACCAAAAAAGGTTACATCCGCATCATGGATGGCGTCGGCGGGCTCGACTTCTAGTTCTTCTAACGTCAAATCCCCGAGGAATCAAACCCCGGGGATTTATGATGTTTGAAAGAGCAAAAAGTTATAGGAACAATACGGCATCTAGGCATAACGTAAGGCCGTATTCTGCCGCATTGCCGCCCCAATTCCGTTCATCGTATTGCTCCACATTAGCCAAGCTATCCGCGGTATAGAGAATCATCCCCCATGTCGCCTTTCTAAAAGCGGCGCAAGCGGCAAGGGCGGAGCATTCCATTTCCACGACGGCACATCCTTCGCTTTTGCGGTACATGACTTTTTCTTTGGTTTCGCGAAAGAAGCCATCGGTCGTCCATGTCATCACCTCTTGGTATTTCAAGTGGTGTTGAAGGAGGGTTTGCTCGATTGCCTTTCGGGCTCTTTCGTCGACTTCCATAAAACGCGAGGGAGGGGCATAGTGATAGGAAGTTCCTTCATCTCGTAACGCTTTAACGGGCACCAAAAACGTGCCTTCTTCAAAATGCTCAAGGGCGCCGCAGCTTCCCGCTGAAATGATTTCACGCACTCCATAGCCAATCAGCCAATCCAGAATCTGTGTAGCGGCGGCGGAACCAACGGGAGCCTGGCAAAGAACGATGTCTTCGCCTTTGTATCTTGTGATATAAATGGGGTAGCGCTTGGTGGCGCTGATAAAGGTCGATACTTGCCGGGATTCAGATTTCTTCGCGTATTCATCGATATAGTCTCCCAAAAAGGCAAAAACGCATTTCTTGGGGAGATTTAGATTCAAATTTTCGTGGGTAGGACTTATGACTTCCGAAGGATCGGAATCAAACTCCAAGATTGGGATCTCGTTTTTAATAATCGCCATATTCACACCTCGCAAAATAGAAGGAATCTACCCTCTGACGAATCGATTCTCCACATAATAGCATGTCTCTGCCTTTATCGCCTGAGGTTGTGCCTCTTTCGCCTTGCAAAATGAAATAATCCCATCGTTTTCCTTGCTAGATACCCCATATTGTTATACAAGTTTATGCCCTTTCCTTTTCGTAAAAGAAATCGGAAGAACAGTAGACCAGTCCCATGTTGAAATTATCCCTTATCACCCCTTTGATTGCCTTGGCCTTCCTGACGAATTCTTTTGCTATCCATCAGGAGTCTATTTCACCTACTGGGGTCCTTGCTTTTAGTTCTGGCCCTTCTTTATTCGATGATCCAGAAACCATCGCCATAGCCCCAAAATTTGACCCGCGTAACGAATTGACTCCCATCAAGGACCAAGGGGATACCAATCTTTGCTGGGCTTATAGCGCCATCCACGCCTCCGAAGCCAACATCTTAAAGCAAGGCATCGGGGATAAAGATACCTTACGACTCAACCCTCAAGCTCTTGCCTATCGGAAATATGTTCGGAACGCCGATCCTTTAGGCAACACTTCCCAATACTATGACCGTTATGCCGGGGAATGGACTTCCCGCGCCGGGGCCATTGAGAATACCGCGCCCATCCTAAGCATGTGGCAAGGGCCCATCGGGGGAGATAAGCCTGCCGCGGACGTTTACGAAAACACCTTGTACCATTTAGAAAACGCCAGCCTCATTTCTTCTGGCTTATCAGGAGCCGAAAGAATCCAAGAAATCAAAAACGCGATCGCCGAATATGGGGCAGTCACCGCCTCGACTTTTTATGATGGAGGGACCAAGCCCTACTATAACGACAAAGCCGTCTCTAACGGCATCGCCCATGCGATCACGTTAATCGGATGGGACGATACCTTGGATAAAAGCCTATTTAAACCTGGAAACGTAGAGACAAACGGGGGCTGGCTCGTTAAGAACAGCTATAACGACAACGGCTATTTCTATTTGACCTACGAAAGCAAAATCGTGGATAACACCTCGTGGTCTTTTAGCTATGCTCCCAAAGAACGTTATGACTACAACTATTATTACGACAATAACGACATCGATTTTTCATTAATGAAATTAAAACAATGCGCCAATGTCTTTGAAGCGAAAAAAGGAACAAGCGAAAAACCCGAATATCTTGAAACCATCAACGTCGGTTTTACTGGCTATAACGTGGATGTGACCGTCAAAGTTTATACCGATCTCCCTGGATGGGGGCCTACGAGCATTGAAAAAGGCACGCTAGTCGCCAGCCAAACCAAGACGTTTTCCTACGGGGGATATCAAACCCTCGTTTTGGACCAGCCCATTCTCCTTTCGCCCAACTCTTATTTCGCCATTGCCGTTGAAGTCAGCAGTTCCACTTCCTCGCCATTTCTACGCATCATTCAGTCCCAAGAGAAGAAACCCTCGTTTGCCAAAGGATACGAAAGTTATGACTATATCCTGAATGGATCCGGAATCGCCCGCATCAAGGCCTATACCAAATGCAAGGTCGCTTCCAATGAGCATATCCATGATTGGGGCGAACCCACCTATGTCTGGAACGAAAATAATAGTTCCGTATCCGCGAAGCGCATCTGCAAAACGGACCCCACCCACGTCGAAGAAGAAACCGTTGGGGTCATTGAATCCGTTCTTCAAGAAGCCACGTGCCGCCAAAAAGGAGAAAAGCGCCTTACAAGCAAACCCTTTACCAACCCTGCTTTCAGCACCCAAACCAAAGATATCGTCTTGGACTATGGTCCCCATTCTTTCGGCGAATGGATTCCTACCCAAGAGCCCACGGAAGAACAAGAGGGCGTCCAAGGCCATAAAGATTGCTTGGTATGTCATAAACATTTCGACCAAGAAGGAAACGAAATCCAAGATTTATCGATCCCTAAATTGCCTAGGAAAGTAACTATCACCGTCATCAACGGATCTAGCAACGCTTCAAAAGTGGAGGTAGGAACCTCAGTCACCGTTACCGCGAATCAGCCAAAAGAGGGCATGCGATTCAAAGGATGGGCAGATGCTTCTAACCATATCGTCAGTTATGAAGAAATCTATACGTTTGTTGCAACCGAAGACGTAACATTAACAGCCGTATACGAACGGATACCCGTAGATTCCAGTTCTAGCGAAGGTGCGAATTCCAGCAGTTCTTCTTCTAGGGAGAACACAAGTTCCAATAGCTCCGTTTCTAGCAAATCAGATAGCCCAATTTTATCTAGTGGATCAAGCTCTTCTAGCGAATCCAGCGGGGACAGTGGGTCAAATAAGTCCAATTCTCCAAACGAAAATACGCCTTCTTCTTTCTCTTCTGCTGGAATCATTGCTATCTCCGTTATCTCAGTAGCGGCAGTCGCTTCTTTAGGCGGCGTGATTATTTACAAAGCAACGAAGAAGCGAAAACTTAAATAGCCGTTACGGGAACGATTAAAACTTGAGGGGATAAAGCGCTCACGCTATCAGCAGTGCATACAATGCAGTTTTTTCCTCTTTCGTATTTTGTCGCATCCAATTCTTTGAATCCGGAAACCTCAGATAATGTATGCTTATCGCCAAATTTGCTTTCCACCGTATACAGGGTTCCTTTTTGGATAAAAACGAGGTCCACTTCGTGTTGGGCGTAATCCCGATAATAATAAAAATTTGTTTTGTTCCCTTCGTTTTCATAGGATTTACGAATTTCGTTCACGACGAACGTTTCGAATAAACGACCTTTGAGAAAACTTCTGGATAACGTCTCTTTCGAATCAATTCCTAGTAAAAAGCAAGCGATACCTGTATCAAAGAAATAAAGCTTTGGACTTTTAACCATACGTTTAGTCCACGAATCTTCATAGTAGGGCTGCAGTAAGTGAATGATACCAGTCTTGGCCATAATACCCACCCATGTGCGAATTGTTGTCGCGGAAACGCCCACCTGCTTGGACAAACTATCGTAATTTAATTCCTGTCCCGTCAAAGACGCTACTAATGCAAGCAGGTTATAGAATTTGGATTCATCCTTTAGTTCAATTTGATCCCGAACGTCTTTTTCTAAGTATGTACTGATAAAGGAAGAATAGAAAATCGAGCCCCTCAGTCCTTCGTCATCATAGAGTTCTGGCATCTGTCCTTTGACGATGAAATCTAGAATCTCTTCCGCGCTTAAACTAGTGGCGTTCGAGCGTTTAGCAAGAACCTTGGCATCCGGCAAGAAAGGGATATTATCCTGGCGCGAAATTTCACTAAGCGATAGCGGGGACATATCAAGCAACGCCGCACGTCCCGCTAAAGACTCCTTGGCCTTCTCCAGCAAATCCCTTCTGCTAGATCCGGAAAGAATAAACATTCCGTTAGCGGCCTGATTTCCTTCTAATCTTCTTTTCTCGTTAACAAGGTATTCGATTTCCTCAAATAACCCCGTTGCTTTTTGGGCTTCGTCGATAATAAGGGGGCAGGGGTGGATGGCTAAAAAGGTCTTGGGGTCATTTTGTGCTAATAAGCGATCGGCAAAGTTTTCTAACGAAACGTAAGAAAAGCCTTCTTTCACATACCGTTTCGTCCACAAAGTGGTTTTCCCAACCCCTCTTGGGCCAGTGACAACAACACACGGGAAGTGTTTCAGCGAAGAATCAATTGTTGTTTCAATGTGCCTGTTAATCATAAAATGGTCTCAACTTTGGATTTTCCGAAGTTAAACTTCGGATTTTACAAAGTTATATTACACCGATTTTTAAAAATTGGAGCACGTCATTAAACCTCAAGCGAAATCTCGTCGGTGAATGTGGCTCCGTTTCGAGAGATGTATCCTCAATCCTTTTTTCATGTCCGCGTCGCCAATCCATAACCATCGAAGTTTTTACACAAAAAAATTTGGGACAAAAATTTTTGTGTAAAAATACATCCGATTAAATCTGCGTTTTTGATTTACTTAATGGTTTGACGTAGGGGGCGGCTTGGCCATCGGAAATTAGCACAAATCAATTTATGATAAATCAATTTGTGCTAATTTTAGATTGTATGAATATAAAAAACGTGGCTCATGCTTATTGTATATAGTTTCAAAGTAATACGCCTCACTACCGGTTCTTTGAAAGGCCACTTCTTTATAAGCAGGCATCAAGCAAAAAACATGCCAACAATCTACTAAGACAGTGGATCCCCCGACTATCTTTTGTACGCTCTATCAGCATATCATTATGAACGTCCTTGTATCCGTCTTAATCTCAACGCTCCCAATTTGTGATACTTAAGAGGGCTATCCACAACTGAGCCACGACGAGGCACGTTTTCCAACATCGCTGTCGCATCCAGGGCATTGTATTAAAGCCATGTTTTTTTCCTCAATGGACAAACACATGTCTGCCGCCATATTTATTTTCGGCATCTACGATTCTGGGCTCAGCAATACGATTTGCAAAATCAGATTCGTTATTTGTTACCAAAATATAGGATCTGTTCCCCCCGTCTTCGCAGTTAAGGGCCATTGTCGCGACGCCTAAAGTTCCAGATCCCGCGAAAAAATCCATTAGAAGACCGTCTTTTGGACAGGTGGCTCGCGCCAATTCCCGAATTAACGCCAAAGGCTTTGGAGTAGAGAAAGCGTTTCTACTTCCGAACACTTCAGCAATTTCGTCTTTGGCCGAAGAAGTCGTGCCATATCCCGAAAATACAAAGGGGACTTTAACCATTTTTTCTTTAGGACTACAAATGAGGTTCAATCTAGATTTGGAGGAATTTTTGCAAAATACAATGTATTCAAAAAGGACGTTTTTCTTTCCAGGTTTCTTTTCTTTGTTGCAATCAAACCTCTTATCGAGTTTCTTCCAAAGACGGACGGAAACGTTCTTTTTTCCAAAAATCGAGTAAGCAACGCATTTGACAGCTTTTAAGCCGCCACGATCGATGCAAATTACCATCCATCCATCTTCTTTTAGCAGAGGCTTAGCGGTTTTAAATCGTTCTTTGAGAAACTCTAAATAAGAACTGCCAAAATCATCCTGATAACCAACATAGTCAATTTTTGAGTTATACGGGGGGTCAATAATAATGCTGTCCACCTTATTAGCAAGTCCATCCGCCGCCCCTTGAAGAAAGGAAAGGTTCTCACTTTCAATAAGGTAATTTTCTCTTTGAGGCCTCCTCATATCCTTGCACGAGGACCCCGCAAAACAATTGTTATCGAGCATTGTATCAGGTCCAACGGAAACTTCTTTTAAAGAAGAGCAATGGGAAAACGCCCATTCCCCAACATACGACACAAAGTCCGGAATATAAACACTCTGCAAGGACGAACAGCCCGAGAAGCACGACTTTCCAATTTTGCCAACATTTTTGAGAAAGATATCAGTCATTTCGGAACATCCGCTAAACGCGCTACGCTCCAGTTCAATAACAGAATCTGGCAAACGGACCTCCCCAACCGCTTTCGATTTAGGGCAGCAAATAAGTTTGCTGACACCCGAATCATAAAGACGACCCTCGATCACCTTAAAGCAGCTGGAACGAGATTCAAATTCAATGTTTGCGCATCCATTGAAAGGATTGTAGCCAATCGAACGAAGGGTGGCGGGAAGAATCACCTTGCCAATCCCAATGCACCGGAAAAAAGAATTGCGTCCGATTTTTTCGACACCTTCCGGAATTTCAAGAACAGGCAAGGACGTCGAATTTAAACACCCAACCATCTCCTTCATATCTCCGGTGTAAACGACTCCATCAACGTTTTTATAAGCGCCACCCATCATGATAAGGTTTTTGACGGAACAGCCCGAGAAAGGAAATTTTGCATCCGTTTTATGGAAGACGGAAGAAGAATGGTATCCACGGAATTGCAAAGATAAAAGACGTGTTTCCCAATGGTTTTTGTTCCTTCGGCGACGGCGATTTCTTTAGGGGCGTCTTTGATTTGACAATAAATAAGTCGGTCACCTTGGTAAAGGAGGTGGCCATCCCACCGAAAATACGGGGATAAGCAGTCCAATTTAAGGTTAGGGCAACCTGCGAACGGATTGTCGCCCATTTCCCTAACATTTTTTGGGACTGTCAATTTTCTAAGGTTCTTGCAACCATAAAACAAATCGCCGCCAATGCGGAGCAGAGATGATGGCAAAAGCACTTCTTCAATGATCTGATTATCCCAAAACACACAACTCGCGATTGAAACTACTCCATCGGGAAGGGCCACGCTCTTTTCGTTTCCAATATAGGCTATCGCCTCATTGCCTCGAAGTTTAAAGCCGTTTTCCTCGCGGATTTGAAACTTCGATGGGGAACACGTCCCGCGTCGGCAATCCATCACACCACAGTCGTACTCTTCACCATCTCCATTGGCTATCAACTCTTTGTGATCGACAAATCCACTGTAAAGTCTAGATTGGTAAAGAACCGAAACGAAAGTCCCCCTCTTGGGCATCGGTTTCCTTTCCCAAGACATTTGGGAACCCCATTCGAAACATTTGATATAGATGTTATCAAGATAAATATCCCATTCGTTCTTTGGGTCTACGACAATTTCGCTCGCGTTGTAACCCAATTCGAGCAATCGGTTCACACATTCGAGCAAAACGAATGATTCGTGCGTGTCTAAAGGCAACGCTTTCATCCCAATGATTGTCAGCGGTTTTCCGAACAGGGCTACGCCTTTTTCAGAATCAATTGAAATAGTGCAGTCCCCGTAGTTTTTAACAAATACACCGCCTTCGTCCGGTACAAAACCAAGCGCCCAGTACAAAGCCAGATATTTAAAGTCGCCACCGATACGATTTCTTACAATGAAGGTTTCCTTTGATAAAGCCATCACTCCATGCCTCCCACCAAACTAACTTCCCAAAAACATTCCAGAGCGCCATCATGAAGACCGTCAAGTAGATCCAAAATCAAGCTAACAATCCGTTTTGGTGACATGCTGTCCGTATGCAGCCAAAGCGTATTTAAACGATTCTCGACGCAAAATTGCCTCATCTTTCCGTATATCTCTTCCGATTTATGTACTTTTTTTAAATCAGAATCGTGGCAATTGCGGCCACGCAGCCTAGCTTCAATCGTCTTGGAATTCGCATACAACACAACGGTGAGATTCGGTTTTCCGATTTTCTTTAAAAGAAGATCGTAAACATCTTTGTTATCTTGAGTTCCGCTCCAAGCAAAATTGGAGCAAAGATGACGGTCGGTTACGATGTTCTTGCCATCATAAAGATGATAGAGGTAGAGGCTTCCTAACCCATAAAAGAAAGACGTGAGGTTTCGATTTGGGCAGGCGTTAACTTTGTCACGAACACGGATGTATTCATCAAATGAACCCTCTTCGTCGAAGAGAAAATGCAATGGTTTCTCAACAAATTCGTAACCCAATTTTTCAGTCAATAATCGACAAATTGTGGTTTTTCCAACCCCATCGAAGCCTTCAATACTAATATGAATGTTTGGTTTGTCCATAATCGTTTTTCCTTCTATTTTGCTCTTCAAACTTTTTGCCTTTCGTGAAGCCATCAAGAATCTCCAAATACCCAGAAACCCTTCGGATTCGCGTAATTTTTCCCGACCCACAGCAAGGGCAGGTGTCAAATACGCCATTGGTTCCACACTCCTTGCAAATATCTTTCGGAAAATTGAAACCAAGGTAGTGAACGTTAGCCGATATGGCAATCTCTAGGAGCTCCCTTAGACCCTCGTCGTTTCCAATAGGCGCTTCGCCAAGTTCAACGTATGTGATGGATCCACCGTTGCAGAACGGATGGAATAGCCCTTCAATTTGAATCTTTTTTCGTGCCGGAAGGCGACTGTCAACATCCACATGGAATGAATTGGTGTAATAACCTTTGGAGAAAATATCGACCACTGGGGTGAATTCTTTTTTATCAATTTCCGTAAATCTCCCAGAGATGAGTTCACCGCTAGTTGCCAAGAGAGAAAAATTAAGTTTTGTTTCTCTTCGAAGGAAGTCGCAATACTCTCGCATGTATGACACAAACCCAACAGTAGCAATAAGGGTTGACGGATCGGAATAGTACTTCTTTCCTGACAGAACTTCGATGGCCTCACTCAAGCCAATAAAACCAATTGATAAGGTGCCATGTTTGAATATTTCTTCAAGATTCGTGGCGCCATCGAACCGCGTGCCCCAAAGATTAAAACGAAGGTTTGTCGGGAAATTCTCCAAAGGTTGTCCGATTACCTTCTTATATCGGTCGATAAGGATATCCTTAACCTGCTCAGCTATGTCAGTCCATCGTTTTCTCAGGGTTTGCAGCTTGTCCTCGAAAGAAGAATTACGATAATCGCGGTCGATTTCCAAGGCAAGGCGGGGAAGATTAATCGATATGTTGTCGATGTTTCCTCTTCCGATTGCACCCTTAGCCCCGTAGACGTCGTCCACCACCCGAGTGCGGCAGCCCATAATCGAGAGGCGAGACGGATCAGTTTGTTTGTTTTGCTCACAATCACAAAGAAGATACGTTGGAATCATTTTCTTAGCCGTGCAAAGCAGGGCTTGTTTCAAAATATCATAATTCGGATCACCTTCATTGCGATTAATGTCGTCACAAACTTTGAAGACGATGTTCGGCTTGTAGACCATGTCTCCAAGGGATTCAAATTCTTCAAGAACGGTTTTGGCAATGAACCGAGCACGTTCCGTATCGGCGAGTCCAATGTTCAGCGTGACATAATAGCTAACCAACCCCATTCGTGTATGGTTATCATTACAAAACCGAATAAACGCCCTAATACAGGAACGCAGAATAAAGTTGTTTTCTTTTGTATTCGCAACGTTGAGTTTCTCGAGCATTCCATCAACATCGTTATCGAAATTGGGGAAGGCCATTCCGCCGGATTGTTCGTTTCCATAGTCCTCAATGAGGAGTTTCAGATACGAAAACAAAGAAATAATCCGGCCCTGTTCCGTTTCATCGTTAATTTCGGATAAATCAAGGTGATCGAAATCAAAGGTAAGGCAGTTATAGGTCAGTCCATAAGCATCCAAATCATGGATATGAATGTAACCATTACGGTGTAATGAAGCCCATTTTTTTGGCAGGCTCTCCAAAATTTTGGTCTTGATTGCGCTCTCACCGATTTCATAAACATGGCCAACGTAAGAGGACCTATTTGCCGCGTTATCGTTATTATTTTGTTTCATGATCATTTTATCCTTTCAAATGTTTGGTTTGTGGAGCCGACAAACGGCAGGGTCGACGTGCGTAACTCTTTTTTATAGGGTCCATATTTGAGGTATTTAAGATGAGTGAGTATTTCAGCAGGAACCTCTTCTTTTGCATGTCCCGTATACAAGGCGATATCCATCCCCGCTTCATCAAGCAACTTTACCAGTTCTGCTACCGCCTCTTTTTGAAGCAGTGGTTCACCGCCGGTGATCGTGATTTTGGCATTATCACTCAAAGTGAGGATTTCTTTGGTCAACTCGGCAACGTCCTTCTCTATCCCTGCGTCCGGATCCCATGAACTTGGATTTTGACACTCGGGACAATGAATATCGCATCCTTGGCAGAATAGTAGGGAACGGATGCCTGGGCCATCGCACATGCTACTGTTCGCCCAAAACGAATTAATTCTAATCTTCATAATCGTCCCCCACATACGCTTTGGTTAGATATCTGCCTTCGGCTTTCCAAGCCCGATACTTCATGGAAAGAGGACGTTTTTCTTTTTTATCCATTCCAACAATTCGCCGTACACTGGCGATAAAGGCTTCATCTTTTTCGACATCCGCATGACATTTGGCGTGAAGATAGGGGTCTCTCCGGTTGATGTCCCTTTGCGCAAGAAACTGTTCATAGGTGATTTCAACACATTCGAGAATTGCATCCTTGCGTTGTTTTTTGATTCTCGAGAAGGTTTTCACGCGCTGGGCGGCTTCCGAAGCACTGTTAGCAAACACCGCAAAATTCTTTGGGACATAGTGGAGTTTTCCAACATGTCCGCACATTGCCGTGACGAGGAAGTATTTTTTGCCGAATTTTTCTTTCATGGCTTTGTCCTCCTTTTTTGGACATCACCATTGTCGAAAAAGTGAAAAGGAAAGTATGCGCACCGATGGTTCGTATCGGGGGTATGGTTTAAAGAAACGCAAAGGTTCTTCTTTCGTGGCGGCACCACAAAGACAAAGAAAAAGCCTCATCTGCTTTCGTAAATGAGGCTTTCCACAGCAATTCCGAAGATATCGGCAATACGGACTAACACATGGTAGTCGTTCACTCCTTGTCTGCACCATTTCTGGACAGCCCGAAGAGTGTATTCCAACTTGTCAGCAAGATCCTGCTGGGTCATGCCGGCATCCTTCGTAAGCTGTTTGATCAGGTCGCCGTTATTGGCAATAACTGAACGCGTCACTTAGCAATTCCTCCTTTGCTAAGCTTTCGCAAGGCTCCAGAGGGCTTTATGGCGCATCCTTATTATAAAAGAAAAGCGCCCTTCCTCGCGAGCGCCATCATACCTATCATCTACTCGTTCTTTTCCAGCCGGTAGCCATCAGCAGTTGGAAGACGGTCATCATGAATCAATACCCCTTTTTCGGCACTAAAGCAAATGTACCTCCCTTGATTCAAATGAGGACTTTTTTTAAAGAGCAAAAGGGCAATCACATTTAAAACAAACGCCACCGCTGTTAGAACTACTGAAGTTAATGTAGTCCACCCTTCCGAGCCGTCAGGAAAAAGCAAGATTTCAAAAATCATTAAAGACAAAAAAACGATAGATGAAAGCGCTATGATAACCTTCCAGCCAGTCCAACCCACGAAGCCAGCCCAGAACCCGCGACGTGTGGAAAAGAAAACGCGCGACGTATTACTTTTTTTCATTCAACTCTATTTCCGGTTTGCGAAGTATCCATCTGCTTTTACCCGAGATTTCCTTCAGGTTTTTGACATAACAAATCATTTCAAGCGAAATTAGAATCGAAAGGAGTAAGGCCATAATTACCGTTAGTTTCAGCCAGCCTTTTAGGAACAAGCACACAACCACGGTTGCGACAGCAAAAGCTAAAGCAAAACTTCGAAACAACAAACCTTTTTTCTTACCCGATACATCCTTTTCGTCTGGACGAACCGTAATGTTCTTTGAATGGAAATATGGAACGGGGTCTTCGCCAATGTGATTTCCAATTGTATCTTTCTTAGGCGGTCTTGTCGTTGCGTCCATGACGTTATAGGGGGTCGCATCTTTACCATCGTCTTTCTTAATCGTCGAACCCTCGCCGGATGACTTACAGGAATTTGATGTTTCTGCCGCGGCTTGGGGTACGGGCAGCGGCATGGACCTACCCATTTCCGTCTTTGCCAAATCGATATAAGACCCGATGCGATCCTTGCCAACGATCGTATACCCAACAGCCAAAGACACGGCTCTGCTTTCCACCACATATTCCTGAAGATCATTCAGCATATCGATTGTTCGGTTAAGTTTTTGATCCAAAATGGAAAGTTTCAATGATTTTAAGGTGGAAATTTCCTGCAAAAGGGCCTCGTTTTGCTCAGCAAGATCCGCCTCCGCGTTTTTACTTAAGACCAATGCATCGGTGTAAATCCGCAGCTGATCGTCCGTAAGTCTTTTTTCTTTCGCCATTTTTTCCAATTCGGATACAAGGGACTCCTTCTCCTGCTTCAAAGTGGCGTTGGTCCTCTCATACTCGCCGAATATCGAATAAAAGAACCCTCCATCAAATGTTTCGTTACTATCACAACAAGTACCCATAAACTGATGATAGGTTTCCATGAAAACGACAACGGATTCCGCAAGAATATGTTTGGACTTGTGATGCTTGTGATGGTTAACCTTGGCAGTCCGATCCTGGATGGTTCTATAAACATCATTTGGAACACATAGAGTATTAATAAACAGGTTTTTAACCTCTTCATTGCGAAGCAGGAACCCACAAGTACGACTTTCGTCATATTCAACATCTCGGGCTTTGATTATTGCTTTAATCGAGGCCTCCTGAAGGTCTAAATAGGCATCGTAAAAAGAACCAGACTTCGCTTTAATATCCCGAATAACAGTTTGATAACGAGAAGTTATTTCGCGGCCTAGACTCGAAAGAAAATCAAACATTGCTTATGCTCCTTGAAATTTGGTCGATAAGCGCAGAATAGTCATTGAGTTTCCCTGGAATACATTGATATGCAAGCAGCGAGTTCAAAATCTTAGATGAATCAGCAAACCCGAGCGTCTTTTCCACTCGATCAAGAGTAAGCAGGTTGAGATAAATGCAATCGCGGTCGTTTAATTCATGAATTTCATAGAGAAAAGTGTCCTCGTCGGAATACGTCCCTTTTTTTGCATATCTTGTACTATTCGGTAAAAACGCCTTTTCGTCGTCCATTTTTGTGAGTGTTTTAACGCTGGGGAACGGGAACCCTTTATCTTTATTGGACACATACACTTTGTAATATGGATTGATAAGAACAATCATTAAATCTTTTGAAATGGGAAATTCCATGAAGTTTTCATGAAAGTACAATTGTCGACAAGCCATCTGCAAAAAACCATTTTTATATTCCCGCAACACAGGATCATCGGGAATAAGCTTGAAACAATTGAACAGTGAAATCTGTTTCTTTGTGTTGTTCGGAATCCCTTTTTCGTCCAACATCTCGTTCTCACTAGTCATTCCAATATCCGTCACAAGAAAATCCACATTCGTGTTCCGACTAGACCAAAAGGCAAGGTACCCAGAGTGCAAAGCCCATGACCATCTCCAAGCCATATGGGTTGCGTTCGGATCCTTTTCAATTTCTTCAGGAATCCCGTATTGTGAATCAAGGATACACTGCAAAGTTCGTAGCCAATATTCTCTTGGTTTTTCGCCTTCAATTTTCTTTTCAGCAAATGGTGGGAGAAGGGAACTTGCGTTTCCCATTATCTTGGTTAGTTCTTTTTGGAAAGCCATTTCTCCTTTAATCCAATCATCTTGAGAAATAGAGCGAATAATTAGTAACAAAAGAAATTTCTTAACGCATTTTACTTGTAATCGGCTAAGTTCAACGAAGGATCCTTTTGCGCGTAAAATAAGATTGTTTAGCAGATTACCAAAAGCGCCTTCCGTCTTCTTATTAAAAT
Organism: uncultured Bacilli bacterium; assembly: GCA_934699525.1. GTDB lineage: Bacteria > Bacillota_I > Bacilli_A > RFN20 > CAG-826 > Alloenteromonas. The sequence continues at coordinate 3,396 of CAKUWP010000003.1, read as the reverse complement.
CCCTTTCCATGTCATCGGGATAAAAATCCGCCGCGGAAAAAGCATCTTCAATTTTTACGTTTGGCCGTAATTCTTTTCGTTCCAAGTCGTAAAGCGATATGCGCCCTTTATCGGAAGGAAAATGTCTCAAAAGCAGTTTCGGAATGAAATGGTTATTCATTGATTAACAATATTGTAATAATTATCCGTTACGTAGTCGATGTGAAGAATTCCGTCGCTTCTGTTGAAATAGGAGATCTGTTTCGGATGAATGTGCAGGATATCGTCCCTGGAAAAATACAGGCTCATTTTCCCAATTCCTCATAAACTTTACCGTATTTCTTGTCCGACTTCTTTGAAAGTTCCATCAAGGTCTTCCTATCAAGATATTGAATATCGGTGCTTGTAGTGACTTTGAAAGGAATGCCCTGTTCTCTGATAGACTGTTTAATAAACATATTGAAGGCGGCGTTCATTGTAAGTCCAAGCTCCGAGAAGAGCTTCTCCGCCTTGGCCTTATCATCCGCATCCATTCTGATCGTTACGTTTACACTTGCCATAAACTGCCTCCTTGTTTTGGAATATTATATCAAAAAACTAACTTAGTAGCATGCAAAAGGTGTGCTAAGTATGTGCAAACGGCAAATACACCTTAAGCAGAGTCAAAAGGAACCCCCGCACGACGAGAAAACGGTAAAATCATTCTTCGATTTGTCTTTGTTTAGCTACTTGTTCAGCCGTCTTTAATGTTTCTATGTATCGCTTGAGCCGTCCCGTAAGATATTTTGCAAAAAGTTTGAACATTGCTTTGGGGGAGCCGGTTTCTGCGTAGGAATCGAAGGCTTTGTAATAGGCGTTTCTATCCGTGAATTTGATATCGATGGGAGGGTAGCCGAGCTTCATGAGTTCGAGATTAACCAAAAGGCGACCCGTTCTTCCGTTGCCGTCGATGAACGGATGAATGGATTCAAAACGGAGGTGGAACAAAGCGATTTTGGTTAGAAAATCGTCCTGCGTGTCGGTTTGATACCATTTCAAAAGCTCTTGGATTTTCTCCTGAATTAGTAGGGGCTCAACCGTCTGAGTCTTGGCACCGGAGATGTAGACCGGGACATTGCGATATACACCGCGGTTTTGGACGTCTCTTCCCAAGACCAAGAAATGAATCTGCTTGATAACCCATTCGGAAAGAGGTTCCTTCTCCTTTACGAGTCGGGAGACAAAGTCAAACGCCTCTTTGTGGCCAACAACATCCAAATGGTCTTTTAATGGTTTCTTATCAATGGTTAACCCGCGGAGAACGAGATCCGTTTCCCGAAGAGTCAAAGTGTTGCCTTCAATAGCATTAGAATTGTAGGTGTATTCGACAGCAAACTGCTCGTTCAATGCCTTAACTTCGCCCGGGGTAAGGGGGCGAAGCGAATCGAGATCCTGCTTTAACTTTGCAATACTTGAAAGGACATTAGTGGTGGATTCCCTCCCATCAACAGGCTTGTTAGCATCGTCAGGGATTCGCCACGTCTTTCCCTCTAAAATGGCTCCGTCGATCTTGCCATTATGGCAGAGTACTCTGACACGTCTTTCCGACATTCCCCATTTTTCTGCTGCTTCTTTTGTTCCGATATACATATATTTTCCTTTATCGGAACCATTATAATCCTTTATCGGAACAATATAAACTATCGGCATAACTATTTTATTCTTATCGGAACAGTCAAAAAGAAGAAGGTTTAAAAGTAAAATCAGTTAGTTGAAAAAAATATTTCGCTTGTTATGTCTTTTTTCCAATACGTGGAAAATTTCTTACCCATATTTTCCGCGTGACGGAATTTTTATTGGATATTTTTTCCGTTATACGGAAATTTTGCAGGTTCATCTTTTTATTCCGGTAGTAATCAATGAGCATTAGCAAAACAAAAAAATGAACTGCTATTAATAAAGTAGACAACGGACAGGCGAGAGATATACATTCAAATGCAAACCGTTGGGCAACCCCCTAGGGGGTTCGCGCCAAACGGCGCAGGAAAGGAAACAATGGAAGAAATTAAGAAACTCACAAAAGAGGAGGAGATGGACGTAGGCCGGCAAATCTACGACCGCCTCCTCACGATCCCAATCGCAGCCGAGAAATTCGGAGTCACCTACAGCGCGGCGAGGAGATGGCTTCGGGCCTACAGGGCGGCAAACGGGCTTCCGCCGAGCAACGGTGGCTTCTCCAAGCCGGCGGCAGTTGCGGCGGCGAAGGCGGACATCGGCGCGCTGGACTCCATGACGAGGGACCAGCTGATCGACGAGGTGATAAGGGCGAGGGCGGACGCAGAGCGAGCAAAAAAAGGGTACACGGTGAAAGGAGGTGGTGCGGGAAAGGCGTTCTTCAGCTTAGAAGGTGCGAGTTTGAAATAGTCTACGCCCTATCGGCGGACTTCCCGGTCTGGCGCGTATGCCGCGTGATGGGCATCAACCGATCCGGGTTTTACAAATGGAGGGACTCCGTCTTGAGGCCAAGCGAGAAAAAGAAGAAAAGGGAGGCCGACATCGCGCTCTTCAAGGAATTCCACGAGAGATTCCCGAGCCACGGCTACCGCTGGCTGAGGGCGAAAATCGAGCTCGACACCGGCGCCGTCTACTCGGACAACTACGCCCAGCGCGTGTGCGCCTACGCCGGCATCAGAAGCGTTTCGAAGCACGTGAGGAGGTACAAGGGGACGAACAGGGTGAAGGTGTACCCGAATCTGCTCTTGGCGGATTTGGCCATAACGAGGCCGATGGAAGTCGTCGTCAGCGACATGACGGCGTTCTGGGCCAACGGGAAATACTGGGAGCTCACCCTTTACATGGACCTTTACAACAATTCGATCGTATCCTACGCGATAAGCCCGATAAAGGGGGATCCGAAGACGTACATGGAGGGCTTGGGGAAGCTTTTGGAGAAGAAAAAGGAATACGCGGGGCTGGGCATGATCCTACACTCAGACCAAGGCGCCGTGTATTCCTCGAAGAGCTTCAACGAGCTCCTTCCGACCTATGATATCACGAGATCGATGTCGAGGGCAGGGACGCCGACGGATAACGGCGCCATGGAAGCCATAAACGGCTGGCTCAAGGACGAGCTGTTCGCCGATTTCTCGATCAACGAATCGGAGGACGTCGAGGAGAGCGTCAGGGCCTACGTCGAGTACTTCAACGAGCGAAGGCCGGCTTTCGCCCTCGGATATCTGACCCCAAGGCAATTCACGGAGAAGTTCTACGGGAGTTGGCAGGGCGCCAAAAAGGACGGCTCAGCCGCCTTCGGCAAATAAGACGGGGCAATCAAAAAAATGGACAGGGCATTGTCCACTTTTTTGAGTTCCACGATTTTGCATGCCACAAAAAAGTGGAACTGCCACGTTCGCATTTTTTCATTGACAGTTTCAAGCA
>CAKUWP010000002.1:0-131869 GCA_934699525.1 uncultured Bacilli bacterium | reverse complement strand
CAAAACCATCAAAAAGTTGCTAAGTTTTAAGCTTTAGCACCATGTTTTAAATTTATTTACCAAAGTCAGGTATTATGAGTACGTATGTAACCAGTTGTAAAGGAAAAGTAAGTATAGATAGGTCTTTGAAACCAATTTAATTTTCGCCAGTACTGCAAATTTGTCTAAATCCTTCTTAATCGGAGCCAAACAAATCCCTTGTATAGACCTTCTTTTCCACGTCTTTCAACTCATTCGCATGACGGTTGGCCAAAATAACATCGGATTCTTGCTTGAAGCGATTTAAATCATTAACGACTTCACTCCCGAAAAAGAGGGATCCATCGGGGAGGGTAGGTTCATAGACGATGACTTTGGCCCCTTTGGCCTTGATCCGTTTCATAACGCCTTGGACGCTGGAGGAACGGAAATTGTCCGAATTGGATTTCATGCTTAGACGGTATACGCCTATGACTACTTCACGTTCTTTTTGGGAATCAAAATTCAAATTCCCGTCATAATCGTAATACCCGGCCTTTTTTAAGACTTGAGAGGCGATCCAATCTTTCCTCGTCGCATTAGAATCGACGATCGCTTGAATGAGATTTTGGGGGATATCTCGATAATTCGCGAGTAGCTGTTTCGTGTCTTTTGGCAGACAATATCCGCCATAACCAAAACTAGGGTTATCGTAATAATCGCCAATGCGGGGATCCAGGGTAACTCCTTCGATGATATCTAAGGTAGATAGTCCCTTGCTTTCGGCATAGGTATCCAGCTCATTGAAGAAAGATACGCGCAAGGCCAAATAGGTGTTGGCAAAAAGTTTGATGGACTCCGCTTCTTCATATTTGGTTAATAGGACCGGTACATCTTCTTTTTCCGCACCTTCCTCTAATAAAGCAGCAAAAGACAACGCGTCCTGCTTATTTTTGTCATAACCGACTACAATCCGAGAGGGATAGAGGTTATCGTGCAAGGCTTTGGATTCTCTTAAGAATTCCGGCGAGAACAGTAAATGAGAAAAGCCATATTTCTTTTGGATGGAACGGGTATATCCAACGGGAATCGTGGATTTGATGACAACCATCGCATCGGGATTCACTTCTTTTACGATATCCAGCACTTCTTCGACCTTTGAGGTATCAAAATAACTTTTCTCAGGGTCATAATTCGTCGGTGCAGCAATAATAATAACGTCAGCATTTTGGTATGCTTCCTTAGCATTTAAAGTCGCCCCAGGCATTTTTTCACCCCGAACAAAATAGGACTCAATATCCTGATCTTGGATGGGAGATATCCCTTTATTAATTTTATCGACTTTAGATGAATCAACTTCTGCGATGGTGACAAGATGATGACGGGATAATAAAATCGCGAGGGACAGTCCTACGTATCCTGCGCCAGCAATGGCAATACGTAAAGAACGGGACGAATTCGAATTATATTCCTTCAATGTTTTTAAGGCTGTTTGATAGCTTAACGCATCCACGTCCTTCTTCTTTTCTAGATATTGATAGTTTCTACGGGACATATAGCAAAGCGAAGCCGCTTCCACTTGGGTAAGACCTTTTGCCTTACGGATATCGGATAAATCCATAGCAAAAGAATAACGCGAAATGCGCAAAAATCAATATCAATAGAGAAAAAGCGCAATGAATTAGTTTACAAAAAGCGCAATTAGTCGTGTTGCTTCACGGGTCCGCCGAAGAGAGCTAGCTTCTTGAGCAGGGCCTTCATCTCTTCAACCGTTAAGCGGCCCGTGTTGTGAGAGGTATACGAATCGCCAATGTTGAGTTTAGCATCGCCCACCGTGAAATACTGATCGTAATTCAAATCACGGTTATCCGCATGAATAGCAAAGAAATTGCCCATGTCTTCTGCACGAAGCATTTCTTCTTGGGTTACCAAGGTTTCGAAAAGCTTCTCGCCATGACGGGTGCCGATGTATTCTGGTTTCACGGAGCAGTGTTCGAGTTCAAGGATGGCTTGGGCCAAGGTTCCAATCGTGGCAGCTGGGGCTTTTTGAACGAAAAGGTCGCCTTGTTGCCCGTGCTCAAAGGCATAGAGGACCAAATCCACCGCATCGTCTAAAGTCATCATGAACCGAGTCATGTCAGGATTGGTGATGGTGATGGGCTTGCCTTCTTGAATTTGATGGAGGAACAAGGGGATGACGGACCCACGGCTAGCCATGACGTTGCCATAACGGGTTAAGCATAGAACCGTATCGCCTTCTAATAATTGACGGGATCTGGCAATGACATTCTTTTCCATCATCGCCTTGGACATACCCATCGCATTAATCGGATAGGCGGCCTTATCAGTGGATAAGAAGATTGCTTTTTTAACATGATGGGCCACGCAGGCGGAAATGACGTTATCGGAGCCGATAATATTGGTACGTACCGCTTCCATGGGATAGAACTCGCAGGAGGGGACCTGTTTTAAGGCCGCCGCAGAGAAGACATAATCCACGCCACGGAAGGCAGATTCGATTGCGTTATAGTTACGGACATCGCCAATATAAAACTTCAATTTTGGGGAGTCATACTCCTTGCGCATATCGTCTTGCTTCTTCTCGTCGCGAGATAGAATACGAATCTCCTTGATGCCCGTTGGTAGGAAGCGGTCAACGACCGCATGGCCAAAGGAACCTGTGCCACCAGTGATAAGAAGGATTTTCCCGTCCAATAAATTGCTCATTTGTTTTTGTCTTTCCTTACTCTTCCTATTATAGTCTTTATTATCAAAAGAACGCACCAAATCATGAAAATTCTCTTAGTTTGTCAGCATTATTACCCCGAGCCATTCCGCGTAACTCGAATTGCCGAAAATTTAGTAAAAGACGGCAATGAAGTTACCGTATTAACAGGAATTCCAAATTACCCAGAAGGGCATTACTACCCTGGATACTCCAAAAAGGAGAATCGGGAACAAGTGATCAATGGGGTTCACATTATTCGTGCTCTTGAACATCCAAGAAAAAAGGGAGCTCTTCATCGCGTTTGGAATTACTACTCTTTTTCCTTTCATGGATCGCGAGTTGCAAAGAAACTGAAAGAACGTTTTGACTGCATTTTAGCCATAGGCCTATCCCCGATTATGATGGCTAGACCCGCCATCGCGTACAAAAAGAAATGGGGGACGCCTATTCTCATGTACGAGATGGACTTATGGCCGGAGTCTTTGCTAGCAGGCGGCATCAAAAAAGGCTCGTTTATCTATAATCATTATAAAAAGGTTTCTGCAAGGATTTATTCCCAAATGGATCGAATTCTCGTTACAAGCGAAGCCCACATCGAATACATCGAATCCCTCATTGGCAAAAAAGACGGCCGTATTGCATGGCTACCTCAGTTTGCAGATGATGCCGTCGGCGAACGTCCTTCTCAAAAACCATCTGATGGGCCCACCACATTCTTATTTGCGGGCAATATTGGTAAGGCTCAATCGTGCATCACAATATTAGAAGCCGCCAAAAAATGGAAGGATTCCAATAAAGTTCGTTTTCTCTTTGTCGGAGGCGGAAGCGAACTAGAGCATTTAAAAGCATATAAAGAAGAAAATAAATTGGATAACGTGATCTTCGAGGAGCGAGTCCCTTTATCGGGAATGCAAAAATACTATGACTTGGCCGATGCAGCCATCGTCAGCCTTACAGGTGACGAATATTGCAAAAAGACCGTTCCCGGGAAAGTACAATCCTATCTCAAGGCAGGGCTACCCATTCTTTCAATCGATAGCGGGGCGACCTCGAAATGGATCAATGAGATTGGCTGTGGTTTCACTTGTCCAGCGGAAGATGCTGAAGGCTTTGCGAAAATTGTCGAACGGTTTGCGTCACTATCCATGGAAGAAAAAGAGGCCTTCTCTAAAAAAGGGTGCTCTTTCTATAATGCCAAGCTTACAGAAAATTATTATATGGGAAGTATTAAAACTGAACTTGGCCGACTTATTGGCTAACTTTTCTTTTCTTTCTTTGTGCTGACATGCGTCAAGTTCTTCCAAAGATGGCTTAATAATACACACCACAATTGAAAAACTAATCAATCATTGAGTCGATTTGTTTCCAAAATTCTTCTTCGCTTTGCTGTTCCCTAATCGTTTCACGGCAGCCCCCGACATCATAGGTAATCACGGGGCAACCACAAGAAACGGCCTCTAAATTTACGGTAGGATAATTGTCTTCATGTGTACAATTAATAAAAACATCTGCCGAAGAGTACAACTCCGCCAGTTGATTTTGGTCTCGGATTGGGCCAAAGCACAGAATGTTCAATACTCCCGAATTGTTGACATCAGTCGCTTCTAACGCATTGACCATCGCGTCCGGGCTTTCTGGAATTACTTTTGAACGATATGTTTTCTTTCCTTCCGCGCTGCAGCCAGAAAACACGATTTCTTCATATCCTTTTTTTCGGAGAATTGAATAAACGCGATTCGACACGTGCTCCTTCAATACTCTTATACCTTTTGACTTCAAGCCTACTATGACCAAAGAAAACCGCGAGTCCAACTTTTTGGCCACGCTGATCAAATCTTCAAACCCTTTGTTTCTCGTCCAAACATTAGCAATGGCCAAAACCACAATCTTTCCTTCCAACCCAAACTGACTACGCATGTCGGATCGGCGCGGATAAAAAACCTTATGATTAATTTGGTTAGGAATAGCACGAATGGGGAATGGAGAAAGAAAACTTTTTTGCACTTCCGATTCCAACCATTCGGACGGCGTGACAATCTGCACATTATTAAGGCCTTCGAAGAGGGCTTTTTTTCTTGAATAATTTCGCTTACACCTAGGTATAAAATACGTTTTTGGGTACATATGATGAAACTGATAATTCCTAGGGCATTTTGTGCAGCCGTTTGTCCACTGCCTACATTGGCTGTAAGTAAAGTGAGAGCAGTGCCCTGTAAAAAGCCAGCAATCGTGAAGCGTTATAACGATTTTAAGCTGACGTTTAGTTTTTAACCAATCAAACAAAATTGGCAAATTTAAATAGTAGCCATGCAAATTATGAAGCCATATGACATCGGGATCGAAGGATTCGGCCCATTCAATAAAGCGTCTCGTAGCCTTTTTCGATCCCCATCCAGCATCATCAAATATACGAGATCGAATAGCGTGAATTGCTGGATTAAGTTTGCTACCAATGCGTATGGCAATTTTAGAATACTTTTCTTCCGCTTTTCCGCGCCCGTACGCAACCTTAACCTCAAAACCCTTGTGCAAAAAATGTTCAGCATATTCGCCGACAATTTTGCCGGTCGATCCCATCCCAAGAACGGAGTTTACCAAAAGGATGCGTTTACTCATTGTTTAATTTTAGCATATTAGCGTTTGGCGATATCACGCCCAGTCCCTAATATTTGTCCTCACTTTAACCCCAACAGTTCCATATGCTTCTCAGCCATCGCCTCTATCGTATAATTGCTAACTGCACGAAGGTTGTTTAATGACATTCCCAATAAATCATCCTTCGAAAGAGAGGCGACAGCTTGCATTTTGGCTGCCAAGTCGTCGACGTCCAATCCATCATAAAGAATAATCCCATCGGAATGATGCTGAATTTCTACCGCTGATAACGCTCCGCGACTAGAGATGATAGGCATTCCATTGGCCGCGGCTTCATTAATAACCAACCCCCATATATCGTTCAATGACGGGAAGACAAAACAATCGCATTGTTGCATCAAACGATACAATTTTTTAGAGTCCATGAAAGGCAAAAACTCGACGTTTTTAATGTTTTCTTCTTCGATAATCTTGAGATATTTAGGCGTAGGTTCTCCACCCACTATAATCATTTTCGAATTTTGAACGTGGGCTTTTCCGGACGCACGAATGGCCGTTTCAAAGTTCTTCAAGTCCAAAAAGCGACCAACAGATAAAAAAACAAAAGGGGAACCATTTGGTTTATCTATTCTTTTTAAAAGCCCATTCTCATCCAAAACATCCTCTCGAGAAACGGAAGAGAAAGGATACCAAAATAATTGCTCTTTTCTTGCTCCGAACCTAAGGTAATAATTACGGTGTTCCTCAGATGTATATAATAATTTTTCGGCATTTCTGAAAAACTTTTGTTTTAATTTCCTTTTAATAAAATTACATGGCCGGTCAAATGCTCCGTCGCCTTCAATAATGTACGTCTTATGGTGATGAATTAGATAAGATAGAAGGCGAACTCCAGACAAAGACGATATATCGCAAATAATAGAAATATCAGGGTTTATTTTTTTATACTGACGAATAACGTCGAACGCAAATGAGCCTTCATTAGAGTAGGCAAGACTCTTCAAAAAATGAGGAGCGAATGATTCAAAGCGATTCGAAAGCCACGTTTGATCTCTTCCCTTCGCTTCCCCCAGCTCAAACATTACGTGCAAATCGCAATATTTGCCCAACAAGTTAAAAAAGGAAACGCGATAAGGCGAAGGCATATTCGTAAAAAACAAAACTTTTTTCATTTTCGTATCTGCCATACCGAAGCAAGCCATCCTTTCTTCATAACAATTAAACCTACCACATATAGTGCTAAAGCAAAAACCCCTGTCCCACCCCCAATTACAATGAATTTTGTCCACGAGTTAATTGTGAGCATATTGCTAACGCAACTTGAAAGGATAAACGCGAGTACCGAAAGCAACAGGACTTTTACTGGTATTTCAAAAAATTCATACCATTTTGATTGAATGGTTCTTGCCATATAAATAGGCAAGAACCCACCAACAATCAACATTTGCAAAATGGAGCACACTAAAACAATCCATTTATAATCCATGTGAAGTGCCGCGAGCAAAACTTGACACCCGATATTCACAACACCGCAGCAAACCATTGCAATTGCCGGAACTTTAAGATCGTTAGTAGCCGTGTTGACGTATGTCTCAACCCAAAATAAAGAAATAACCAAATATGGCATTAACGTGTAACGAGTTAATTCAGTCAATAAAGAAGCGTTTTCCGTAGGAACCCATAATTGATAGAAACTTTGAGCAAAAGCAAGGAACACAACAATGACGGCACATCCAAATACACCGCAAACCACTTGAGTCTTTTTAATGTTTTTTCTCAGTTCGGCATAGTTGGCATCCGCAAAATTTTTCGTAATTAACGGGAAAAATATTCCAATAATTGCAGTAATTACTCCGCTAATCAAATTTGGAATAGTCATCGCAAGAGATACGTGAGACCCTATCTCAGGTCCATAAAACTTGTTCAGAACCATAAGGGTGATGCCCGCTAGAAAAATATTACCAAGAGAATTAATTGAAACCCATATCGAAGAAATAAGAATCTCCTTGACATGTGTTTTGGAAATGTTCGCTCTCGAAAAAAATAAATCGGGTAATAATCTTTTGGTAAAAACAAATTGAATGGCAAGGCTCGCCACCGCAACCGCTAACGCCACGACGCCAATATAAAATAAATTCGCAGGAAGAAAGCTGTAAAAAAGCAAAAATAAGACCGCTCGCAATAATGCGGTCACAATTTCACGTCCCGAACGTAATTCGATGCGATTGGTTGCAAAAGTCGCTACGCCAAAAACAGTAGACATGATGTTTACAATCGCCGATGCAATAGTAAAGGTAAACAAGAGGCGCACAGGCGTTAGAAGACTGGTTGGAATTTCAAGAAAAACACCAATGAAAACAATGAATAAAACCGATAGACCAAGGAGTATTAAAGAATACAAAAAATCGACAAAAAGAGTAGAGGAATAATACTTGTTTGCGTCATCGTTTTTCTTATTTACCAAAGAAATAGTGATGTAACGGCAAGCCATAGAATTCATGGCCGACGAAACCACAGTCATTGCATTCGTGATATTCGTGGATAAAGGATAAAACGAATAGGCTTCCCTTCCCAAGACCTCAAGCAAATAGGGGGAAAGAAAAAAGGAGATTCCGAAGCCGACGACAAAAGAAAGCATCGCCGAAAAGATATTCAAAATTTGTTGTTTTTTACTCGACGAAAACGCGTATGAATTTGTCTTTTTCATAATTGATACTTTGTCACCGCTACTTCTTGATACCGTTCCGTTCTATGAGTGCACAATTGATGCAACGGACGCGAATCGATTGCATATCTTCCAAGTAATGGCGAGGCAGCAAACAGGAACAGCCAATAATTTCTATGTATACCGGACGTGGCTAAAGCCAATACGAAAAAGGAAACACCAAGCATAATTAAATATGGTTTCAGAGAAGAGAGTTTTTTGTTCGTTTTTTTAGCGTATATCAAGTAAGAGCGAATGCATAATACCAATACTATCAGGCCAAAAATGCCAAAGCCCGAAACAAACGACGGAATCGCCGCGCCACCGCCAATTAATCCCATTTTTCCTTGCAGTGCCAATTGCGTTTCGGGGCTGGCGCTCATCCATGTATCGGAAACATTAGCCGCGTAAAAATAGCCTTGATTCCCGTCGCCAACACCAAAAAAGGGGAACTGCAGCAAGATGCATAAGTCGTTCCAAATAGTCGAATAGCGATATTGGGTTGACTGATTCGTTCGATCGAATAACTTTAAAACAAAATTTTGATAAAAAATGACACGCGTTCTTGGAATAATCGCTAGCAACACAGACAACACACAAAACGATACAACAATCGCAATAATGGCCTTTGTTGATATTCGTTTTTCGTAAACGCCATAAGCGAAAAGACCGATGCCAATAATTAAAAGACCAGCTAAAACAGACGCGGATTTCGTTAAAATGGCTAAAATGCCCAAAAGAATAGAACAAACACAATAAAAGGCCAAGGTTTTCTTAGAAGTGAAACATTTTGTAATACGCCAATATAAATAGAGCGTTAAAAAGCAAAACAACACACAATTTTCAGCCGGTTCGGACGCAAAGCCATAAAAACGAAACGTTCCATAATTATGACGAATCCTGGCATAAACAATAGAGTCTCCACCAATCACCTTTAGAACGTCAACGGCATCATAGGCTTTCCACAATAACGGCTGGTTAATATAAAAACACGCGCACTGGAAAACGCCAAAGCAAATAAAGACGATGATAAAAATGTCAATAATGCGACACGTCCACTTCTTCTTAACGAATGACAACATAAAACAAAAATAAGGAATCATAGCTATGTCATAGCAATATTTAGCCATTCCGAGAAAAACGACATTCATAGGAGTCTTATTAAAAAGCAAACTGAATGTCGGCGAAATAATTAGCGCCATGCCCATAGAGGATATCGAAAGTAAGAAAAAGGCGGCCAGGAGATTCTTAAAAATGAAATCAACATCATGACGGCCAAAAGCAAAATACGAAATATAAAAAATGGGCAGCGCTATAAAGGATAGATAAAAGGACAATGAAAAGTTTTTGCCCGCCAAGCTGAATAATTTGCACGGTCCGAAGCAATTAAAAATACAAATGCAAATAAACAAGGCAACATTGATGAACGTAATGATTTTTTTGCAATTCATCATTGTGCTTGCCTTCCTTTTAACAAACGCCACGTCGGAATCGCCAGCAAAAACAACGAAGCCAAAAGCAAAATCGCGCCAATAATTATTTGAACAACCCCATAGTTTTTATTGGGGGCGGATTCGACGTAGTTTGATTGGATTAGTTCCCACTTTTCCCGAACGTTGGTTTCGCCTAAATAAGGGTCATCCCAACAAACTGTTTCCGGATCCGTTTCGTCATTAATCCATGAATAAATTCCATCATTTATTTGAGGGTAAGCGTTATAACCGTTGAATGAGGACGACGAATAAGGGTCAATCCAAGAAAGGACATACAAAGCAAAGTTGGAGTAAGATATATGGATTCTCCCCCAGCGTGAGTCTGATTTAAGCGTTGAATAATCGCTCGTATCATAAATAAAAACAGGAGATGCGATTTGAGAAAAAAGTGTTGAAGACCACAAACTATCTTCATCCGTAAAAACAATTTTAAAAGAGGCCGAATAAGAGGATTCGGGGATCGAAAAAAGCCAAAGTCTATGTTCAAAATCATCGAAATCCTGGCCTTCGGGGGGTTCCACGGTAAATCCCTCGCTTCTAGATTCGACTCCATTTGAAGAATTTGTATCACAATAGACTGAAAAGAGTTTGGGGCTCATTTTGACGTCGCTGAAATAGCAAAAAATCAATTTGCCTTCATTTGGATCATCAAATAAATCGGAGCTAGTTGATATCGCTTGGCTGGACGCCAATGCTAAAACCATTCCAAGCGCAGCGAAGCCATTCATGCGGATATTGTCCTCTTTTTTTGTTCTCTCGCCAAATCAAGTTCATCGTCCACTGTTTTCCAAAAAGCGCGGGGCGTGTTTTTATAATAAATATTTTCAATTGTTGATGCCGGAACAGAAGACGACAAATTTTGCAGGATAAAAGGGACAACCCCCTGCGCCGTTTCGCCGCCATCGCCTTCATAAACAATGTAAGACAACGGGTACTGCTTCACTGCGTCAAGTAAGCAGTCTTTTGGATTACGGCATAAATAAATCAGTGGCTTCCCAAGAGAAATAATTCGAAACACTTTTGCAGACGGCAAATATGGATTCTTCACACCTGCGGCAATCAAAGCATTCGCTTCTAGGCATTTTTTCTCAAATTCGGACGCAGATAGGTGGTGATGGACCGCGACAAAGTTAAATGCCGAAATCTTTTTAATCTCTTCGGCAGTTCCAGCAGTCGGATAAAAATTTACCCTAATTTTCTTCGACTCCGGCGAATTATCTATCGCATTAAGCAACATAGAAAAGTCTCTATTGTTCAAGTCGCCTCCGTAAGTGATTTGAACCATTTCCCCTTTCTTATTCGCTGCAGGGCATTCTACGGATGTGGTATCGAAAAGTGGGAGGCCAATGAATCTGATTTTACCAAAAATCTCTGGGCAATTAGAGTAATCGGAATTAATTTTTTCTTTGCAAGAATCCAAAAAAATTGCACATTTTGAATCCAAAATAACCTTAGATTCCAACTTCTTTTTCCGTTTGTCGTTCATTCTTTTTGGAACATAATGGCTTCTTTGGCCAAAAGACATGCCATCCCAAAAAATTGGATAAAAATCGATTTTTGTTTTTTTGGCAGCTTTTCGCCCCCCGAGAAGAGTATCCGTTCCATTGAAATCCGCAAAGAGCCTAGTAACGCCAAGCTTTCGAATTATCTTTTTCGCTTTGGACGACAAAACTAACACAGCGATCGGTTCATAATTTGGAAACAATGGCAGGTATAAAACTTGTCGTATTCTGCAAATTAGTTTTGTAAAAATTTTTGAAAATGTTCCCCCGCGAGGTGATCGAGCAATGCGTTCTATCCACCAAAATTCGTCTTTGGAAACCCTAAATATTTCGATATTTCCCTCTATTTGGTGTTTGTCCTGCCCCAGAAATCTGTAGCATAAAACAATTACCTTCGTGGTTTCGGCTCGATAACGTATCAATTTCTCATCGCAAAGGCTATTTGCACTTCCGATAGACGGAAAAGAATGCGTTATAAAAAGGCAAACTTCATGCACATTTTCATTCATCTATTTGCGCCTCGAGAATATTGGCATAATCTAAATTGCCGTTTTGAATAGCGTCAAGCGAACCTTTAATAATTTTATGAGCCTTTTTAAGGTTTTGAATCGCAAAACGGTCATGATGCAGCTTTAGCCTTGAAAGGATGCCAACGTAAGTAAGCCAGACGTAGAAATTGTTTTTTGTTTTTCTTTCTTTTTTTAGCATGTAATAACGATTTCCAAGCCATGCTAAGTAGAAAATAAGAGATGGTGTTCGATATTCTTGCGACACGTGATGTTCCACCCAAACGTTGCCATTATATTCGCAACGATAGCCATCGTCCTTAGCGGCGCGGCAATAACGCATAGTAAAATCTAGATCTTCGTTGAAGGCATAGCCTCTCATATTTTCATCAAAGTTCAGTCCATGAGCTTCGGTTATGCTGCGTCGAATGCAAAAACAATACCCCATTGCCCACGTTGTTTGTACTGCCCCAGCTTTTTGGGGCGGCAAAACACCTAACATGCTTTTGGTAATATAACCAGGTTCTTTATGAAAATGCTCACGAAAATCAAATATATGAGCGCTTAGGCGTAGTCCTCTTTTAGATTTGCAATCCAATGAGTTGAACGTACCGAGCAACCCTAATTTGTTGTCCGAAAACAGTTTACTAACATTTTCAAAAAAATTAGCCGGAAAGGTTACGTCGTCATCAGAAAAAATGAAAATATCGCCAGAGGCGTGCTCCATACCAATGTTGCGCGCCCTTGTAATGGATTTGTAATCGGCGACAATGCGTTTTGCACTTACAAGAGTTCGGCACACTATTTCATTGTCTTTTGCAATGTCCTCGTCATCGGATTGGTCCACAACAATAATCTCGTCAGGCTTAACGCCGCACAATGAAATAGAATGAAAGCAATCATCCAAACTTTTTGGCCGGTTCAAGGTCGGAATAATTAAGGATAATTTCATGTGAATAATTGTCGGTTTTTTTAAACGCGCGCGCAATAAATTTCACAGTACACCCCGTTTTTATATCCAACATGGGAAAAAGGGGATCTATTTAACCCTATTTGTCCATAATTGCATTGGCTAGCGGCCGTTTCAATAACGAGCATCAAGCGTGCATCCAAATTGGATAATTATCCCCTTGAACTTTTTATATATTCAAAATCTTTGAACTTATCAAAAAGAAACCAAGCGGCAAATTTTGGTTCGCCCCACAAAAAACGTAGGAGTCATCGCTTTTTTTATCGCGTTACGGTCTTGATCGATTTGGCGAATTAAAACGCCGTTCCCTTCATTTCTTTGAATTTATTCAGTTACCGTCCCACAGAACGCAGAGTGGCAACTTCCCGTGTGTCTATACGTAAGAAACGACATTTCGATTCAAATAAAGTACTTCTTATCCTCAAAACTCACCCGTTCAATCGTCTCTCCATCATAGGTCTTTAGATAAGCAATGCCTTTGGACGCGTTATAGCAAATCGAATAAATCGTGTATTCAAATTCCCCTGGGCGAACCTCGCAACAGCCACGAACTTGTTCTACCGAGCCAAGGATATGAAAGAATTGAGAAACGCTGGAACGTTCGTCTTCTTGGCAAATGCTATGGGTTTTGGTAAAGCAGACGCGAACAAAACGGGAAAGGCTTGATAAGTCTCCTGGCAGCCCCATCGCCCCCATGCCGCGGCTATAAGGAGATAAATCTAATTGTTTGTTCCATTTATTTTCAGGATCGGCCACCGATAAAGATGCATAGTTTTTTAAGTTCCATAATTGGATCGGGAACGGGGGATTATTCGTTAACGCCCCCACTGGATTGTCATAAACATGCAATCCGTCTTTCGTTCGTTCCACGGTGATGGAACCCGTTTTATCGGCGATCAGCCAATGGAGAGAGGAAGGTGGAAATTGCTCGTTATAAGGGGTCGCGGTGATATCGAGATGACGAAGTAATTCCTTTGCTTCCTCCAAGTTCGAAGCCTGCGCCAAAATCCAGGGAATGATTTCAAAGGAAGCGACCGCTTCTTTATCGATGGGGTCTTTCTCACAATAAACCGCGTTGCCCACAAAATTAAGGCCGGCCATTCCTAGGCCCTGGTCATTGATGGCATCATAGAACAAGGGATATCCATGGTCTTTATGGGCGATGCCCATCAAGGCATGATGTTCTTTTAAATGCCGCCCGTAGCGGAAAGAAAAGGGATGAGCTCTAGGAACGATGACGAGTTCTTCTCCGTAAGAGAATTCATAATCGAGATTCCGTCCGAAATAGAAATCCCTGGTTTGAAAAGCAATGCCGGTGCACATAGTTAAAACCTCCTGTTGGTTTAAGGATAACGCGAAGAGGGAAGGATGGTAAGACGTTAATGGGATTTCACTTTCCGGGTGCCCGTTTTATTCGAGCCAATCCTTTGGATGAGTCCCGCTTCTTTTAGACTGCTCAAATATCGTTGAACAGTACGGAAAGACACGGATAGTTCTTCGCTTAATTCTCTTGCTGTCATCGACGGATTTTCTCGAAGTATGGGGATGATTAAATCCTTTTTGATCGAGTCGGAGGAAGAGCCAACGTAAGAACTTGTGCTTCTTCTAGGGGCAATCGAGGCGCTGAGAGATCCATGGTTCTTCATCACCTCTCGGTTAAAGGGGATGACGATATTAATAGAACTGCTTTTGATGTCGAACGCCTCTTTGCCATATTTAGCAAGGATCGTTGGAACCCCATGTCCGGTATGCTCTACAATGCCAAGCCTTTTGAAGATATCCATTAAGGCTTTGTTCCTTGGCTTGCTGATGCCGGAAAAGAAATCGTCTTTGGTTAAATCAAAAGGCAAACCACCATGGGACAAAATCTCAAGGCGATCATCAAAGAAAGATACCTGAGGTTCGCTGATTCGGTAATCGTTATGGACCACCGCATTAACCAAGGCTTCCGTAACCGCATCGATATCGAATAAATACACATCTTTTCGTGGTCTAGGATACGTAATGGTTTTGCAGATATTCTCTAGCCCTAGGCGTTCTTTCATTCTTTCGTAAGCCAAAACCAAGCATTGATTCCCATAATCGCTTCTTTCGGAATAATTGGTTTTGGAAACGCCTTTGAATTTAGCAAAAATAAACGAGAAAGGATTGGTGTCCGATAATAGTTCCGCCAAAAGGTTATATTCCCCGTCGAGATTTCGGAGTTTCAGGTTTTTCTCGTACGTCACCTCGTCCAAATGGTAGCCACGTTCTAAAAGCAGCAATTTCAGCTTCTCAAATTTTAAATCCCCGTAATAAGAGGGGATTTTAACCATCAAATCGATGTCGGAAAAATTCCGCTCAAATGCGTTTTTAATCATTTCTAACGTCATGGATTTGCAAGTGGTTCCAATTCGATAATGACATCCATTCGGCGAATAGCCATATTTCTTAATGCAATAGAGAGGGCCATGTCCTTGATTCACGACAACCTTGATTAAAATCTTGTCGCCGTCGTAAACGACTTCAGGTCTAACGCAATCGATCGCATTCGGTTCAATTTGATCGGAGATAACATCCGATATCTTTCTCAACGTGTCGTCGATATTTTGCACGCCTATCGGATCTCCCTCATCCGTAACGCCAATAAGAATCGCACCGCCATTCGTATTTAAAAAGGCTTCCATCTCTTTGGGCAATTGCTCATTAATTTGTTCTTTTAATTCCAATTTATCCGTTTCGATATATTTCATATATGGCGTTCTCTATTTCACGAAAAGAATAATATTTATTACGTCATATTTCAAGTTTATTACGCCATTTATTACGTCATTATTGCTTTTATGGCATAATAAGACTTGTCTATTAATCTCAGCCAGGGATAGCGTTCCAAGGAGAGCACTAATGAAAACCGTAGATATTACTATTTTTCAGCAAAACATCGACAAACTTCTTTCATCCGTTATCCCCAATAACGCTTCTTTTCGTATTACTGCTCCTAGTGGGAATGTCATCCTATTAAGCCAAACTCGTTATCAATCTCTACTCGATAGCATCTATTTGCTATCTCAGCCCTGTTTAGTTTCTCGTATCAAAGAAGGCGAAAACGAAGCCCCGAGCGATATGGAGACTTTTCATTTCCACGATTCTTATTGATGCATTTGTCTTATCTATACAGCCGTTCGGGGCAAGACTATAGGAACATAATCATATAGATGGGGAAGGTAACTAAATTCGATTGCTCGCTAACTACATTTTCATTTCCAAAGATATAGCCTTTTTGCAGGTTGTAAGGTTCTTTTACGAGCTTGGGTATGGCTCTAAAATTATTTTGGTCGTTTCCTGATTTTATTTCGATGGGGAGAATTGACGTATTTTCGTAATCATTGA
This sequence comes from uncultured Bacilli bacterium, assembly GCA_934699525.1. Classification (GTDB taxonomy): domain Bacteria; phylum Bacillota_I; class Bacilli_A; order RFN20; family CAG-826; genus Alloenteromonas. Next base: position 116,044 of record CAKUWP010000002.1, on the reverse strand, counting down.
TTAGAAAATCGACTTCCCCCACCTTCTTGCTATCGAAATAATACAAATCGTGCCCATGCGCGGAAAGCTCCATAGCACACGCCGTTTCATACACGCTTCCTAAATTCACGCCACTATCTTTGTTTAAGACTGCATCAATGTTGTTTTTATACAAAAGATTCGTGAGTAGCCCAACATCGTTGTAATAGAGTTTGATTAAGTTTTTACTCGCGGATTCGCATAGAGGAAAAACAGGATTGCTGATGGCTTTCGCGCCCAATACGCACCCGGAAGAAATGAGATAATCAAACTCGTCCTGATAACGACCCATCGAAGCTTTAGGAGCATCCTCAATCTTTTTAAATTGAATCCGCTTGACCTTATTTTCCATGTAGGATGGCAAATAATCATAGATGCGTCTTATTTTTAAGGAGTGTTCCTTATCGTATTTTGCCGCATCATCGGAATAGTATTTGTAGGTCAGGGCTTGATTCTCTCTCATGGTATAAACGTTTTTTGCTTCCACGAAAGCCTTTACCGAGTCTGGAAGGCCGCCGGAAAGCAAATAACGTTTAAACAAGCCTAGGATTGTTTTATGGATTCCCTCCGAAGGCGGAGTTTGATCCACAAAACATTTTTTCAAATAAGAAATCACGTCCTTTCCAACGTTGTTTGCCAAAAGAAACTCTTCAAAATCCATGGGGAACATCTTTACTTCATCTATGCTGCCCATAGGGATGAACGTGTGCTGAAGAGTGATTTCTAAAAGAGATCCGCTGCAAATATAGCGATACCTCGCCTCTGCCTTTAATGGTTTTAGCATCGTCAGCAAATGGGGGTAGACCTGAATTTCATCCAAGAAAATCATCGTATCGGAAACGTCCCCCAGGTTATTCCCATAAAGCGCGCTTACCTGTAGATAAAAATCTTCGGTTGTACGAACACTTTCAAAGAGTTTGCCCCCTTCCGAATCGTCTTTAAGGTTTATTTCAACGAAATGTTTAAAGAACTTCTTGCCCGTTTCCCTAATAATAAAGCTCTTCCCAATTTGTCTCGCCCCATCGATAACGAGGATCTTGGCATTTTTGTCTGCGTAATAACGGTTTATTCTTTCTTCAATTTTTCGATAAAACATAATTCTCTCGGTTTCATTTTATAGCATTTTATGACTTTTCCAATAATTTTTTATATGGATTTCGGAACTTTTCCAATAATTTTTAGTATCGTTTTTGCGACTTTTCCAAACTTTTTTATGGCTTAAAAAGGTACTTTTCCAAAAAATGTGTTTTGATTTTTTACGCTGGTAGGAGAGTTACACTAAGTATGTGTTTTTCACGGATAACCTAAATGTAGACACGCTCAAAGCAACGAGGAGACACCTCCGTGACGAGACAAAGCCCCATGATGTAACATCCATGAATAAGGGGCACGAAAATGTCCGACGCTTCAAACAAAAAGGCAGACATCGGAAGTTGAAAGCGAAGCCCTATTCCATAGGGAATCTTTTCATTTCATCGGCCTCTGTTAACGCCCCTCTCCTTGAAATAAAGGAGAAAAAAGGCCAAACTTTCTTCTAATGAAGAAGGTAGAAGGAAAGACGGTTCGTAAATGCTTATTGAATGGCTTTTTCGGCATCCTTTCCATTGTCTTCAGCGTTTTTCTTGCTTTTTTTGCCGGTCCCATTTTAGATTCCGATAACCCCACACCTGTTTTGCATGATGGCAAGATCGACTTTAGAGATGCTTCGAATTGTCAAGTATTTTCTTTAGGTGGGGGCGCCTCCTTCTATCCTGGCGAATGGATCGTCAGTGAACCTACCGGGTCTAGAACCCCTTCAGAATCCATCCAATTGCCCGGTTCTTTCACCTTGGAGGAACCAATTGCTTCGTTAAAGTGGAACTTGATTCATCTTCCTGATTCTTTTTCCCTTCATATCCATCAAGGTCAAATTGGGCTCAACTACCGTTTGTTTCTTGACGGGGTTCTTTTCTATGAATATGGGGATTTAAAGCAAAGCAGCCTTCCTAATTTTGCTTTAGGAGACGATATGGAAAAGGTGTCCAAAACCGCTTATGCACATGAAGAATCTTCCCTTGTGATGGAATTCGTCGCACCCGAACACGATATTTCCATCATGCCGAGTTTATCCACGGGGATCTATCGTTCTCGTGGCGATTCCATCCGCAAGGCCGTTGCTTTCTTTATCCTCGGCATCGGGGGATCCATGGTCCTCATTTCTCTTCTATTCTGGATCTTCTCCACGAACCCCTGGCAAAACGCCTTATTGTTTATTTCCTTGCTCCTTGCCCTAGCATCCTTCCTCTTTTCTAGCGACGGGGTAGGTCTATTCCATGCGATGGGAGTGGACATTCATCCTTATTTTGCTTGGGGCCTGCACAGGGGATTCTATGGACTATGCAGTTTATTCGGCCTCCTCTTTATTACCATGGACCAGATGCAAAAAAGCCGTCATCAACTCTACGTCCATCTCGTTTCCTCTTCCTTGGTGCTAGGGGCTTCTATTCTTGGTTTTTTCCCTAGTAGCAAAATTAGCATCTTATGGTTTGCCCTTCTCTTCTTCGCGGGAACGGGGATGGAACTAGCCCTCCACTTAATGGAGAAACGAACCTACGGAGTCGTCTTTGCTTCTACTTTAATCGGCATCAAAATCGCTCACAGCCATTTGGGGGAGGGGATTTTCCCCTCCTACCGCATCGGGGCGATATCGCTTCTTTACCTCTTCTTTTTAACGACCACCTTCTATTACTTCGCCGCCCATTACCAGTATCTGGCTCAAAGCGAAGCCACCTTGGAGTTAGAAGAAGCCAAGTACCGTCATCAAAAAGAGTTATCCCTCCGCGAAGAAATCAAGCCCCACTTCGTCTTCAATGCCTTGTCTGCGATCGAATCTTCCTATACCCACAGTCTTCAAGAAGGCGATGTAGCCGTGCATAAATTCGCTTCAATTGCCCGTCAAGGCATTTTGAACGTGGAAAACGATTTGATCCCCTTAGAAGAAGAAATGAACCACATCAACCAATATCTTGAACTAGAAAACCTCCGTTTCCCTTCTCGCCCCTATAGCATCCTTTTCGATATCGAAGACGAGGAAATTTTGATTCCTCCCCTGGGCATCGAGACCTTCGTCGAGAATATCGTTGTCCATAGCCACGCGAATAAAAAAGGCCCCGCGGAAATCGAAATCACCGAAGAAGAAAAAGAAGACGGGATCCATATCCAAATCAAGGATGAAGGCATTGGATTTAATGAAGAGGAAAATCGCCCGGGAATTGGCTTAAGCAACACGATGGAACGATGGGAGTTGCTTCTTGGGGCCCACGTTGAAATCCATTCCGCGTTAGGGGAAGGAACGCGAATTGAAATCCATATCCCCCGCAAGGAGGAAGCATGAAACGGCAGAAAAGCGGCTTGCGTATCCTCTATGTCGTCTTGGCGTGGATGCTCTTTTTGTTGCCCACCCTTTTTTCTTATGCTTTCGTAGCCACCGACCCCACGGTCTCCCTCCAGCAAGGCAAGGCCAATTTTAAAAACCGTCCCATCTCCGAGAATGGGGTTCGACTTGTTGGGGAAGTGGAATTCTATTATGGCTCCTGGATTGAATCGGAGCCCGATTCCGTAGGGGCCCATACAATATTGTTGTTACCTGGATTTTGGACAGGTGGGGAGTTCCAAGGAAAACCCCTTGGCCAAGATGGATATGCTTCCTATCGTTTTGAGCTAGAAGGATTAGAACCCCATAGCCAATTAAGCATCTCCATGGATACCTTCTATTGCTCCTTCCGTCTTTATTTTGATTCGAATCTTTACGCGACCTGTGGGGTGCCGAGCAAACGCCGGGCCGGAGACGTCTTGGACAATTCCTTGCCTTCAAGCGGATTCTACCAAGTAAACGACTCCGGGACGGTTAGCGTCACCATCGAAGTGGGGAATTCGGGAAGCGGTGGGATTTTTGAATTGCCTCGCTTAGTGTCCAGTCGAATCTATGCCGAAAAAACCAGGGCAAAGGACTATTTGATGTTTGCTGCATTAGGGATTTTATTCACCGCCTCCACGGTTTTGTTTGTCGCTACATTATCCGAACCCAAGAAAAGGCGGTCCGTCTTTGAAATCCTTTTCGTGGTGTTTTTGAATTTGCACTGGCTGACAAGCACTAGCGGCATCCGCGTCTTGGCCTTGATGGGTTTCGGTGCCCCTTATACCCTTTTGCGGTATTTCTCCCTTCTATTCTTGGTATTGGCTCTTATTTTCTTCCTCTTCTATTCCCGTTCCGGACAACGCGTTAAAATCCCACCATTTCAGGTACTTCTATTATCGTTTTTGGGGTTACTTGGCCCAGGACTGCTATTACCTCTTCATACCTATTCTTTCGCGTTGCTTTTCATCTTGCCCTTCTTCGTCATGGGAATATATGTTGGCTACTTATTGTCCAAAGAAGCCTATACGTCTCCCTCCTTTTTAAATGGTTTCATCCCTTTGGCAGTGTGGCTACTCCTTCTGGACTGCTTGTTTCTAGAAAACCTCAATTACGGGGGTGTCCTTTCTAATGGTTGGGTGGATCCCTTAAGCACGTTGATCCTCGTTATCGCCTGTTTGATGTTAGGGGCTTTCTTCCACCGCTTCTTCCATTTCAAAAAGACGGAAGCCGAAGCCAAGGAACTCCAAATCAAGCAAGAACAGTTGAATCTATTGAACCTCAAGGGACGGTTTGAGCCCGAAACGATCTTCAATAATCTCAACGCCGTTCAATCCATTTACCACGAAGACAAAAAGCAGGGTCAGGAAGCCTTGCGTGACTTTGCTAAGCATCTCCGTTATTCGGTCAATTCTTCTCAAAAGCCCCTCGTCCCTTTTAGTGATGAGCTCTCTTCTCTTCTAGATTACGTGGCTTTTGAAAATCGAAGACAAAATAAGCAAATCTCCGTGCTTCTTGATATCGAGGAGGAAAATTTCTTGCTCCCTCCTTTGACCTTAGGACCTTTGCTAGACGAATTCCGCCTCGTTTTTCCCGTGCAGGAAGAGCCGGCGAATTTAGAGATATCCACGAAGCGTCACTTCCAATATATTGACATCACTTTGTCTTCTCCGGGCATTCAAATAGAATGGGATAACAAAAAGACAGAAATTGAGCGCCTTTTGACTCGACTACGTCTAGCAGGTGGCTATAAAATAAGGGTCAAGAAAAAAGGGGATACGAGCTTCCTTCGTATCCGGGTTAGCAAGAGGAGGACATGCCGATGAGGATTATTGCCGTTGACGACGAAATGGAAGCGTTATCAAACTTCCTCCTCACGATCGTCAATGATAAGCGCATCGAATATAAATTCTTCCAAGAATCTCCTTTAGATGCCATCGATTACTGCAAGCACAACGTCGTTTCGGGGGCTTTCCTCGATATCCATATGCCCGTGGTCAATGGAGTGGAGCTTGCCAAACGCTTAATCAAAGTCAATCCCGAGATGAAGATCGTCTTCATCACCGCGTTTGCCTATGACGAAGAGGCCATCAAAAAGGAGCTCGGAGATTCGTTGCTTGGCTTCTGTTACAAACCTTTTGATCCGGAACGCATCAACGGGTTCGTTTCTTTGGTCCTAGCTAATGGCAAACGTAAAATCCATTTCCGTTGCCTTGGTCCCTTTGATTTGTTCGTCAATAACCAAGCGATTTCCTTTTCTTCTTCTAAAGCCAAGGAACTTTTGGCATTGCTAGTTTGCTATCGCGGGGCCACTTTAACGATGACGGATGCGATTTGCCATCTTTGGCCAGATAAGGATGTAGAACTCGCCAAAAAGTTATACCGCGATGCCATTTGGCGGTTACGAAAAACGTTAAAAGACAACGGCGTTGGCAATATCGTCGATTTTGAAAAGGGGCGGACGTTGCTCCACCCCGAGAATATCCAATGCGATTATTGGGATGCTTTGGATGAGCAGGCGCCCATCCCCGAAGAGAATTTCCTCCCCTCTTACGATTGGGCGACCGAACTCTTGTTGCAAGGCCGTTAATCAACCTGTTTAAAATAGAAGACGTCCATCGCTTTTCCTACGTCTTCTTCCATCGCCTTGGTTGCTTCAAAAGCAATTTCGTGGAAGAAAGTCAAAGAGGGGTTTTCCTCGATAAGTTTTTTGGTCGCGTTCACCCCTTCTCGCGCCGCATAGGAATAGTAATTAATTTTACGGATCCCGCATTCGATCGCGCGGACGTAATCGGGCTTGGAGACTCCGCTTCCTCCATGCATCACAATGGGGAGACTCGTTAATGCATGAATCTTCATGAGCCGGTCAAAATCAAGTTTTGGAGTCGTTTTATAAATGCCATGAGCCGTGCCGAAAGAGCAGGCGAGCGCGTCGATTTTGGTATCCTCGACAAAACGCTTGGCAAGCTCGGGGTCCGTATAGAGGTCCTCCTGCTTTTGTATTTTCTTGGAATCAAGGGATTCCCTGCCTCCAAGGATTCCGATTTCAGCTTCGACATCCGCGCCGAAGCGTCTTGCCATCTCCACGCATTTACAGGTATTTTCTTTGTTTTCTTCGTAAGGCTTCAAAGAGCCATCGTACATGACGGAGGTAAAGCCAAGTTCCAAGGCTTTTTGGATGTATTCGAGGTGCTCGCCATGGTCCAGGTGAACGCAGACGGGGATGGAGGCACGCTTTGCCATGAATACCATCAAAGGCCCGATGAGTGCTAAGGGGGCAATCGGCTCATGCAGCTCCGCATGCATCAAAATGACGGGAACGTTTCTTTGGGTCGCCGCATTTAAAACCGCGACCATGTTTTCTAAGGTTGGGGTATTGAATGCCCCAATCGCGCATTGATGGTCCTTGGCATAGACAAGGACTTCTTTCATCGTTACTAACATCTTTGTTTTCTCCTTGTTATTTATTTTTCGAATATCGAGATTTCTAAATGGAACGTGCGACTTTCTCCTGGCTTTAGATCCTGCAATTTCCCTTGGGCGCGCACTTCTTTTCGCCCATCGGGGAAATTCGTTCCCGGTTCAATGCCTAGAACATAATCGCGAATCCCCATCATCTTCCATTCCGTAAGGCAGGGAAGTTCTCTAGCATCGAAATTCATGACAAGTCCCACGTTCAGTTTAGGTTGATAAATCGATGCATGCCCCCCTTCTTTTTGGGGAAAGTAATAGCAGCGTTCCTGATATCCCGCCTGCGGCTTCTCCATAGAGAAAGCAGAATCAATATATCGAGATGCGTGTTCATTTCTTCCTTGGATGGAAGAATAGGAGCACGTGAACTGGCTATCTTCATCGAGTAAAGGGTACCCCATATTCATGTGATAAAGAACCATCAAAGGGGTGGGTTGGTCGCCTTCGTTGGACACAGTATCTTCTAAGGTGAAGCGGTTCGCATTTAAATCCAAACGGATCGTCCGGCGAAGCACGAACTTCCGTCCGAAAATCCGTTCATCGCGAGTTAGGGTTTTAACAACGATTTCGTTTTCATTTTCCTCGTAAAAAGCTTGAGAGGTCGGTTCGTTGCCGATATTTCCGTGCAAGGGCAATTCTTCTCCTTCGTCACAAGACGGGGATCCAAAGGTCGTGAGTCCGCAGGTGGTGAGGAAACCCGCGGTGAAGGATTTTAAAAACCCGTCCCCTTTATCGTCATAATAAGCGGGGCCGACATATCCGCAGGGGGACAGATAGCTTAGATTCATCCCCTTGTAGGACAAAGAGGAGATATCCCCGTTTCGGGACAAAGAGATTTCCATCTCGAGTCCCTTGCCGTTTCTTAGGCGGTAGAATTCCATTCCAGCGGCTTTTCCTTCTAACCGGGCGAACTTCTCGCACCCCTGGATTTGTTTCGCATTTCCTACATAGGGATTCATTTTAGCTCCTTCTGCCCCTGAACCATCTTGAGATAGTTTTCGTATAAGGCGTCATATTGTTTCTTGGCTTCTAGATTTGGAATATAGGTCTCGCCACGTTGGACTAGGCGTTCCATTCCATCTTCTAAAGAGGAGAATAGCCCGATGGAGGTTCCCACGACAATCGCCGTTCCAATCGTTCCAGCATCCTTATTTTTCATCGCCGTAACAGGCAAACCCAAAATATTGGCTTTGATCTGCAGCCATTTTTTGTTTTGGCTGCCGCCTCCGGTAGCAAAAATCTTTTGGGGATTCATCCCCATGGATTTCAGGATGTCAATGTTCTGACGGAGCTCATAGGCCACTCCTTCTAAACAGGCTTGGTAGATATCTTTGGGTTCTGTAGAGATATTGAGCCCGTATATTGCCCCTTGGGCGGAAGAATCCATATCCGGGGTCCCACTTCCCAAAAAATAAGGGGAAAGAAGGATTTTAGAGGGAGCATTTGGATCGATTTGACGGTCAAAATAACCATATGGGTCCTCTCCTTTTGGAGCAAACCGCGTTACAAACCATTGAACCAAAGCCCCGCCCGAGAAAATCAAGGGATAGGAAATATATCCTTGATTCACGACATAGGGAACCACCCCATATCCCCCGTCGTAGATTCGGGGATCCTTGGGAATCGCGCGAAAGAAGGGAATCAAGCATTCGCAGGTCCCGCATCCATCTACAAGGGTAGATTCTTCTTTTAACCCGCAGCCAATGGCAACGGCCACTTGGTCATGGGAGACGTTATATAAATCCACGTTCGTTTGAATGCCGTCGATTCGAATTTTCCCCGCTTTGGTTCCCGAGGGAACCGGGGTGGAGAATAAGGAAGGTTTTAAGTTTACAAACGAGAAGATTTCTTCGCTCCACCGTCTTTTATGACAATCAAATAGCATCGTCCTGGATGCTAGAGATTCATCGATTTGACGTACCCCGGTCAAGGAATAAACGATATAGTCCTGCATCAAAAGGACTTTGTCGACTTGAGCCCAGACTTCCGGTTGGTTTTTTCGAATCGAAAGGAGTTTGGGAAGAGAGAACATCTCATGGACCATTAACCCTGTGATTTCTCCGATTCGCTTCGAACCTAGGGTCGAACAGAGCTCTTCCGCTTCCGCCTTTCCCCGGGGATCACTATAAAGAATCGAGGGCATCAGCACATGATCTTCAGAGTCTAGCAAAACAAAGGTCTCGCCGAAACTCGTGACGCCGATAGCAGCTAGATCCTTTCGAAATGCATAGGCTTCCTGGATCACCTTTTTGGCAGCCCGCAAAATCTCCCGCGCGTCGATTTCATCTTTTTCCGCCGAACGGGAAGAGGCATAAGCTTCGTAAAAGGTTCCTAGGGCTTTTAAATCCTCGAACAAGGAGATTTTGCAGCCCGTGGTCCCAATATCTAATCCAGCGTACACCATAGGGATTAATCAATATCGATGATTTCGTAATGGAGATAGGTGCCAAACGCCTCATCGAGAATAGTTTTCATGTCACCGACCCCCACGGTCGTATGGTGCTTAAATCCATTTCGGGCTAAGGTAATGAGCTTATTCTGGAGGTCGGGGATTTTAGCCACGCCTCCGCAGCCAAAGAACCCTTTTTCAATCGATTCTCCCGTGAATTCGCCCAAGGATTCATGGATATAGAGTTTTCCATCTTCCGTTTTGCAGTTGGAGAAGGTCATCGGAAAGGCTTTGATTCTTCCTTCGTTGCTCCCCCAGCCAGAACCCGGATCGCCTTTAATAAACATCTTATGTTCCGTGACGGTCCCTTTTCCTTCCATCAACGTTTGGGCGACGGGGCCACAATGGAAGAGGATGACTTTGTCTTCGTCGGTCCCGTAGTTGTTGTTCCAGTCCAGGCACGCCGTTGGGAGGCCACTGGCTAAATTCATCGCACGCATGGTAATCGCGCTGCAAAGGTCGATTTCGCAGGATGCTACAATCCCCCGATCGTTGAGTTCACTTAGTAAGACGCAAGGGCAAACGCGTAGGATCGTCTCCATCTCGTTCCAGCACCTTAACGTAATCGCATCCAGATGGTATTCTTCGATATATTCGTCAATGACGACGGAAATCTTTGATAACGTCGCCATGGCTTTATTAGGAACCAAGCTGCAATTCGTGTAATGACGGAGACGCTCGGCTTTCGCAAGGACTTTGGGATCGTCATCCGCCATCTTTTGAACCTTGAAGATGAGCTCGCTTAAATCAAACGATTCCACGTTGATGCCATATCGTTGCAACGTCACTTCATCGAAACGGACCGTTTTAAAGGCCGTGGTTCTCGCTCCAATCGCCCCGATGTTAAAGCGTTTCATCCCGCCGACCACGCGGCAAATCGCGGCGAATTCCTTGAGGTTTTCCTGGAAGGCTTCGCTTAAGGGGTGAACAACGTGGGGCTTTAAAACCGTAAATGGGATTTGGTACTGGCAAAAAACATCCGTGACGGAAAATTTGCCGCAGAAAGCATCGCGGCGATGGGCGAAATCCATCTTGCCGATTTCATCGGGATAAGCCTGCATCAAAATCGGAACTCCAGCATCTTGAAGGGCGGTCACCGCGCCATTTTCATCAATGAAAATCGGCATGCAGAGGATAACGCCATCGAATTCTCCGCGATGAGACTCCAGCCAATCGTGATAAATTCTCCCTTCTTCTCGCGTTTCCACCGCGCCATAACGGGTCGCTTCTTTATCCATGATGAGGTAATCGAATCCAGCATCCGTCACGGCCTTGATCATGTCCGCGCGGGCTCCTTCAATTAATTCCGCGGGCATGAAACCGCGGTTGCCAAAGAAGAGGGCAAACGTTGTTTTTTTCATAAGAATCGCTCCTTTTTCTTAACCTTAACGGGGGAAAGAAAAGGAACATAGAGACAATGGTTCAAAATATAGCACAATCGTACGGACGAATATTTTAGGCGTGTTTTTATTTGTATTCGGTTGGGGTGCAATCATTCTTCTTTTTGAAAAGACGGCAAAAATAATTGAGGTCTTCGTACCCCAGTCGATGGGCGACGTCCACGACTTTGGCGTAGGGTTCTAATAACATCTGCTTGGCCCGCTCCATCTTGTAATAGGAAACGTATTGGGAGATGCTGACGGGGAGATAGAGGCTTGCCATCTCATAGAGTTTGGTTCTTCCATACCCAAAGTGGCGGCATAAATCCGCAACTTCGATTTTTTCGGTTAATTTCGATTCCAAATAGGAGTCTAGCTTTTGAACAAAGGGGCTGGGATTCAAACGAATGAAGTTCTCCAAGACCAAATAATTCACCAAGGCTTCTAGAATTTTGGCGGCGCTTCGATATTGCTCCTCGTTTTTATAGGTCAAATGGTCGATTTCTTCCTGGTACTTAGAGGCGTCGATTCCTTCTTTGGCTAGAAGATGGTGCATTTCTTCGTACCGCTTCTTCTTATCTTTGTAGCAGGAACATTGCCCAATCATCGCATAACCTAGTACTGTCCCTTGGCTTTTCAATACCGTCGTGGATTCCAGCAAAGAGGCGTGGCAGCGATATAAAGACAATTGGCCCGTCTTTTTGCATTCTTCAAAGGAGGCCTCGTTGGATTCAATGCATTTCTCTTTAAGCCCCATCTCGCCTTGGACGGCTTGGCAAAAAGGGCAATCCGACTCGGGGTAGGAACAAATGATATGAGATTCGGGATCAAACAAAACCACCCGCATACGGGTCAGACGATAAAAACTAACGAGATATTCTAAAAGTTGGTTCTTATCGAATTTCAGTTCCATTGCAAGGCATATCCAGCCGGTTCTTTGACGGTTAATTTTCCATCTTTTGCTTGGAGGAAGAGAGTTTCTTTCTCCCCAACAGGAATCGAGACTTCTCCGTCGCGAAGAGAGGCATGGGAAGAGAAATGAATCACGCGGTTTTTATAATCGATTCCTTGAAGGCCAAAATTGGCTTCCAAGAATAAATTCACGATGTTACTGGTAAAGCAATGGTTCAAAGAGGCGAACACTGAATCGTGTTCCCATAAGGTGCCGGTGAGGCTAGCCATCTTATAGAAATATTCGACGGTTTCATCGAACACTTGGTCGGTATATCCATTTCGGTTCAAAATCGTAAGACGCATCATGATGCCCATCAAAACGTTGGACTTATAGATGTTAGGATAAACGGTTTTGTCGTCGCGAGTTTCCCCGAATTCTTTTCTCATCTTTTCAAAGAACGCGGGATTGTCTTCCTTGGATAGAATGTCGAAGAAATAGGCGTAATATTGGCAGGCTTCCGTCGTGTGATTCGTTAAAACCAAATGGTTGGATTCATCGCGAATCGCATTATCGACGAAGAATTCGCCGTTCCAAGCCATTTTGGCGATAAGCTCCTTTTTCTTCTTTCCTTCTTCGATCAAAGCTGGCTCGCCAAGTAGTTCTCCTGCTTTCATCAAGGCTTCACAATAAAGCATGTTCGTGGGGAAATTGACCCCACGGGTGAATTCCTCGTCGTTGGCTTTGCTCCATTCCACAAAAATCCAGCCTTGAAGGTTTTCAAGCAGGCCAAGTTCGTTTTCAAGCTTTTTAAAATAAGCCAAAATGCCCCGGACATTGTCTTTGCTATTTTCTACGACTGGAGACATCCCGTTTCTTTGCTGGTATCGAACCAGTTCCAAGACATACCACAAAGCCCAGTTCGGAATGAATTCGTGGCTAGGGAAGTCCGCGGGGTAGCAACAGGGGATCATCCCTTCGGGAAGATAATTCTTATCACATTTGGAATAGCAATCTAGAAATGCTTCCTCGACTTTATTTTGCCCCGTGATGAACGGCTCGGCTTGACCCGAGAAATAGGAGTCGCATAACCATCCCGCCCGTTCCCTAGAAGGGCAGTCGGTAAGCAAATCCAAAGCGTTTTGGGCAAAGGTAGAAACCGCCGCATCCAAAACCGCGTTGATCTTTTCATTTTCAAAGTGGAAGGAAATCCGCACATCGGGGTTTTCGTATAAAACGAGGTTACATTCTTGAACTTCGATTTCTCCTTCTAGCAAAGCAAGGCGAAGATAATGCAACGTATAGGGTTCAAAAGACGTTAAATCATATTCCCCGGGTTCTAATTCATAGGTGATGCAGTTATGGGTCGTATTTCGGTAGAAGCAAATTCCAATGAGCTTGGGATTTTTGGGATCTGGGACATTCACTTCATCAAAAAGAAGATACACGATCGCCTTCTTTTGAACGTTTAGCTTCAAATGAATAAAGCCCGTTTTGGAAGTTTTGGAAGCGAAAGTAACAAATTCGTTTTCTTTTAAAACGGGAAAGGCGTTGGAACCGAGCCGAAAGGAAAGTTCAGAAGCGATGTGGTTGGAATCGATTTCCCATTCGCTTTTTGGGAAAATCTTCAGGAATTCCAAAACCTGATAACGGTCTTCGTAATCTTTTTTAGCAGAATCCAAATAACAGGTTCCCGATTCTACGTGGGCCAAAGATTCTATCGGGAAAGAAGGATAATCTACGATTCGATCTTCGAGTTTTTTTGCTTCTAGGATAACGGGTTTCACTTCTTCATAAGGGAAATCTAAGCCATGCAAGAATGCTTCGTGACGAGGAGAAAGACGGTAGGATTCGCTGAAAGCGCGTTGATAGGAAAAGCGTGTGACTTTGCGGAGGCGTCCTCCGTTAGAATAGACGTGGAAATCCTTGCCGGTCGCTGCTACAACATTTCCTTCTGCATCCAAGATTTCTGCTTGAATAAACGGGGCTTCGTTAAGGGAATAGAAGGAATTGCAGTGATATCCTGATACTTCGATAACGAGGGTATGGGTGCCTTCTTTTGCTTCTATCGGCCAAGAATCGACGCGGTAATACGTATGGGCGTCGCGACTAGGACCATAAGCAAAATAGGCTCCATCTAGGCTTGCCCGATAAAACGAGCAGCCGGCAATACGTAAAGTCTTGGCCTTGTTTGGCAAGGTAACCACGAAAAATAGAGACGAATTTAATTCGTCTTCATGCCCTTTACCCCAGATGGGTTGAGCGATTTGGAAATAAGTTTTCATATTCTTTGGATAAACGTCGATGCGTATTTTTGTCCGCGGAGCTTCGAAAAGTCCACAACGTAATAATAATCCTGATTATGGAGAAGAAAGCAATCCCGATCGAAAGGTTCTTCTTTTCTTTGGACCAAAAGCATATCCCCGACAAAATGGAGGTCGCCTTCTTTATGGGGTTTGCAGTCGAATAGAATCGTTGCTTCTCCATCTGGGGCGATTTCCATTTGAAGGATTCCCGCATGATAATGATAATCCGCCCCTTCGACGCGGAAGGGAATCGTAGAAGGAACATAAAGCGATACGCGGGTCACTTCTTTGGCGTTGCTTACGCGGATGCGGATCCTCTTTTTAAAATAGATGTCGCCCTTCACGGAAACCGTGGGTCCATTACAAATAGAGGCTTCCTGGTCGAAAGGAAAGGTAATGAGGATTTCGCCATTTCTTTCCCTGCAGGCATATTTCTTCACGAAACGCAGTCCTTCGGCCAGACGCATTGTGCAGCAAAAGAACGCTTCGTAAAGATGAACGCGGATTTCCCGATTTTCTTCGGTGAGGCAATAATTGCAACCCGCCCCACCGTTAGAACGTTGGGCCAAGCGGAACGAATCGAAATAGATGCGGTTCATGAGCGTCAAATAACGTTTGTCGCCCGTAATTTCTTCTAATTGGGCCGCGAGCAAAAACGAATCCACGATGCAGCAAGGCTCCGTCCAAGTATCGGGACGGCCAAACCAGTTGAAATTGGAATAATCCAAAGTCATGCCTTGGGACAAATAGCAGTCAAAAATCGTTTTTGCCGCGTTGAGATACTTCTCCTCTTTCGTCGCACGGTAAAAAGTCATCACACCGCGAGCGCAGCTAAGCGTTGCATGGGTTTGGCATTGAAGGCCAACGAAATCCAAATGGAGGAACACGTCGATCGTTTGCTCTAGCACCGTTTTGAGTTCCGGGTCGCGGAGAGCGTAATAGGCTTCGCTCATCGCGTCCAACATGATGAAAGCACAGCCAACGTCGCTGCTAGTAAGCCACCCATCCGTGACCCTTCCCTCAATATGACCATCTACTCCGCCCATCTCGCGACGGATCAGGGGATAATGCAAATAGAAAGGGGCAATGCGAAGAATAAAATGGTGAATCACTTCTTCGATCAATTCGCGGCACCACTCTTCATGGCTGATTTGGTAATACTCAATAAGGCCGCGGAGATACCAGGAATTCCCGCTTACTTGCTGTTCGTTTACGACCTTTTCATCAAAAAGATCGCCAAAATATCCATCCGAATTTAGGTGATCTTTTAGATGCAATACGATGTCATCTAGTTGCTTTTTAACGGACTCTTGGTCCTTGGGGTAGCCATTAAAGGCAAAATAAAGGCTCGATAAGCCCAACATGCATCTTCCAACCCAGTCGCCCGGCCAACTCGAATTCCGCTCAAAAACACCCGGGTAGGTATACATCGAGGATGTTAGCCGTTTCCGGTTCAATTTGATTCTACGAAATAAGTCGCCGTGTGCTGTTCTTTTCATGTTGAAAGTTCTTTCTAAGTTCCCCGGGAGAGGAACCCCCGGGGAACTTTATGGAGTCAAAAACGAACGAATTAGTTGATCTTCACCAATTCACAAGTGGTGGAGGCAGCATAGACGGCATCCGTCGCCGCGCCGTTATCAAGATTCAGGAAGACGTTGTTATCGAAATTAATCATAAAGCGACGTCCTGTGGCCATAGCTTCGACGTAATAGACCACCGTAATCTTATAGTCGTGGCCTAATTCCATCTGCTTCATGCCCGGTTGATACCATTCAATGGAGATGTCGGCATTTGCTAGGAGCAGGTTTTTGGACGTTTTGTTGCCAAAGCCTTTTTGCCCCTTCACATCTTCCGGGGTATCGACCATTTTGAGTTCAATGCCAGAAGCTTTCTTTTCATCCCCGAAAGAACGTTTGGTGTTGGTCCATTTGTCGCCAACTTTGTGGCCAAGGGTCGTGGTTCCTTCGGGGATGGGATCGGCTTAAGCAAGCTGAACGTTCATATTGCCCATGTAGATGTTGAAGGCGGTATTGGTCGGATAGAAGTTCATCTCGGTGACGCCGTTGGGGAGAACACCAGTCCAGACAAACTGTTTGACCTTACCTTCAATAACCGTCATCTTGAGGCCGTCGTTCATTGTGATTCCGCTCGGAGCCATGACGATCATGTTGAAGGCGCTATCATCGACGGCATAGTACTTGAAGGAGATGGTGAGTTTCTTGCCACCAACGAGATTGGTGCCGTTCAAGCCACTGAAGATATGGCTGTCGTTGCCGGTGAAGTGCATGACGTTTTCGCCAAATCCTTCGCGTCCGGTCAAAGCCGCTTTGATGGTGGCGTCTTCGATATTTTCCACGAGGATCGTTTCGCCTTTGCCACCGAATTTACCGGCTTTTTCCTTCCAGTTGAAGGTGAATCCGCCTTCCGCGGAAAGCTCGTCCGACGTCGGAACAACGTCAGTAGTTTCCACGCACTTCTTCGCCGTGACGACGAAGTTATCGATGGCCACCCTGCATTCGGCGGTCGGGTCCGCGGAGAGTTTGAAGAAGAAGAATCCGGCATTGCCGCCTTCGGGGACGACCGATTCAGTGAAGGAAACGGAGTAATGGCTGGTCTTGCCAATGGTCTTGTCCGTCATGAATTGGCTGTTGGTGCCAGGATATCCATCCCAGCGTTGGCCAAAATAGACGTCGCCGAAGGATGCGCCTTCGGTGAGGGGCTTATAATCGAAGCTCACTTCGTAGGTGACAGGTTTTCCACGGAGCATGATGTCCGTGAAGAGGTTCACAAAGAGCGAGTACAAAGCATTGCCCGCGGTCTTGTTGAAGTCGACGATCAAGGACGTGCCTTCGATGGCTTCTTCCGTCGAGGAGAGATAGGCCGCGTGGTTGGCATCGCCCAAGCCCTTATAAAGCTTGGAGTCCATGCCTTTTTCGAAGCCGTCTTTGAAGGTGCCGTAAGTGGAGACGTTTTCCGCGTTATTTTCTTCGTCGGTCACTTCGAAGGTGTTCGCGTGAGCCGCGGTGACGTGGACAACAATCGTCTTTTCGTCAAAGCGGGGGTCTTCCCCTTCCACCGCTTCTTCCACATAGAAGGAAAGGGTGTGGTCGCCGGCGATCTTGGAGCAGAAGGATTTGCCATCCGCAGAGATCGATTTGGTATCCGCGTAGTCTTCCACCGAGATTTCGCCGCTTAAATCCGTTTTGCCATCGCGGGCAATCGCGGTTGCTTTCGGCAAAACAAGGGTTTCTCCAGCGGCAATCGTGTATTCCGCTTCTCCTTCTAGAGTCAAAGTCGGATTCTCGGCCAAAATAGGCTTGTCCGGAGTCGAGGTAGAAGTCGACGGGGTCGTGGTGCTGCTAGAAGTCGACGGGGTCGGCGTCGGAGTCGAGGTGCTGCTAGAAGTCGTGGGACCAGGCGGGGTCGGCTGCGTGGAGCTCGATTCCCCCGGTTGAGGGGTTGGGCCCTTGGTGCAGGAGACGATGCCGACTAAGCCAATGAGTGCGGCGGTTGCTAGTACCGGAATAAATTTCTTTTTCATGTTTTCCTCCTAAAAAATTTATTTTTTCAACATTGGGGATGTTGAGGTAGCCTTTGTTTAATCGAACAAGTACTGCGGCATTCTCGCCGTCATGGTCTTGTTGTTTTCCACGTTATGGGGAACGTTAGATGCCTGGACGCGCTTCCGCGAAGTGCGTTCCGCATCGGCGCAGATAATCGCCATATCAATGCGCTTGCCCGCTTCGATCGAGGTCTTGAACTGGGGAACCATCGTGAAGGGGAGCAGGATTTCTCCGCTATAGCCTGTTGCATTGGTCACTAGCATTGCCTGCATCTGCGTGCGGTTGTTATAGATTTCTGTGTTGGTGCGGACAGAAGCAACCGTGCCATAACCCGTAGAACTCCAGGTGGGGGCGAAGGCCGCTTGTAAGACGCCGCCTTCTTCCTTGTAGACCATTAAGTCCGCGTTTGGCTTATTCGTGATGTCGCTGGCGAGCAATTCCACGCAGTCGCCGAGCCAGAAGTCGTTGACGGTCTTGCAGGAAATATCGTTATCGAAGATATCGAAGGCAAGGTAAATTCCCTCATCCGTATAGGTCATCTTGAGCGCATTGACGCGGAAGGTGTCTTCGAGTTGCTTCTCGCTCCACTCTCCGCCCAAAGCATCGGTATAGCCGCGGATTTCGATGTCGGTTCCGCCTATGGCGTCCCATTCATCGAGCTTGCCGTCTAAGGCAATCGCCCCCGTGGCTTTCTTGATCGTCACTTCCGGGCCCACGTCATCAATCACTTGGAAGCCGATGTTTTTGTTATCGGTGAGAGTCGTGTTCTCCGCGGAGGTCGTCCCTTGAGGGATGATGCCGCTTAAACCTTGATTGAGATGATATTGGTTATAGGAATTCGTAATCGTGATGTTGGACGTGTTATAGAAATTGAAGAGGCAGTTGTAGGAATCTCCAGAAGGCTGAGAAGCACTTGCGTTATAGAAGAGGCAGTTCTTCACGACGCTATCGCCAACTCCTCGCATCGAGATGCAGGAATTGCCGTTTTCGCTCCAGAAATTGTTTTCCAAGACGTAATTCTTAATCGTTCCGGCTGGGGCGACGCTTGCGTTATTAGAAATCGCAAACACGGAAACGTCACCATACAGGGTTCCTTCTTTTAGATAATTGTTATGGATGAATTTGTTGTTGCGGATCGTTAACCCTTGTGGGACCGTCGCTTCATTGAATTGATCCATCGCGGAAGCCGCTTGAATGGAGCCGTGGCCGACGTTGATGAAGGCGTTGTTCTCGATGATGGCATTGGGGACTTGGACCAAGATGCCGCGGTTACGCTTATTGCGAACGATGTTGTTGCGGAAAACGAATTCCGGGGTATGGGAGAGGAAGGTCACGCGGCATTCGCCCCAGGAGTTCAAATTGGCAATTCTTTCCTTCACCGTGACGATGAATTTGCCACTTTCTTCCGTGGCAGAAACTACCGTATAGGTTCCATGCCCTTCAAAAGTCGTCTTGTTGTAGACAGCGATTTTGTCTCCTTCTTTAGGAAGAGGCATCGCCGTGGTGATTTTGCTGAGGGTGAACGTGCGTTTTTGAGAAGACCCGGAATCGAGGTTATACCAATAGCCGTGCTTTAAGTTGAGTGCGTCATCGTGGGAATATTCGATGAGGGAATTCGTGATTTGCACTTTCCCGGACATATAGGAGAAATGGGTGGCGTCTGCGCAGGAAGTCATCAAGTCTTCGCTTCCTTGTTCCACTTCAAGATGGAAGCGGTTTAGGAAGAGGTTCTCGGTGCTGCTGCTAGTGACGCCCATGCCATAGGCCTTGTTCATCGCGATCGATTCCAAATAGACGTCCTTGCTATTTCCAATCGCCATGCCCGAAATGTCATATTGGGCGAATTGGAGGGAAGCCAGGGTCCCGAGGGCGCTTTCGTTGATCGATTGTTTAAAGGCAACCGTGACGGTGTATTCGCCGGCATTTTCTTCAATTTGGGTGGAGGAGAAGGCATCGACGAAGAAGTTTCCACCTTGGATGGGGGCTTTCGTCGCTTTATGGAATTCCAAATAGCTGCGGAGCTTCTTGTTGGCTTTAACCACGCGGCGCATCGTCTCGTTATAAGCGGAATGGACTTTTACCTTAACCGTGTTTTTCTCTAGGTCATAGGATTCGATCGTCCCGGTGACATTAGCTCCGACTTCTTGGGTGAAGCGGATGCCGAAGAGAGTCAAATTCTCGCAGTTATCGATGCTCATGTACCCCTTGTAATTCAAATCTTGAATCTGGAGGTTGATGACCGAATCCGTTCCTTCGATGGCAACATTCTTCAAGCCATCAAGAACGAAGGCGCGGGTTGAGGTAACTTGGCTTGCATCCACGTCAATCTTCCCAGCAGGGAGTTTGATTTTGGTGCTTTTGCCAGCATCGCTATTTTGCTTAGCAAGAAGAATGGCTGCTTGAATGGAGGTGTAGCCATTGATTTCCGTCGCAGAAGGCACAACGGATTGGATTTGAGATAAGGTTAACGAAGACGAAGAGAGAATAACGTCATATTCCGAATCAGCTTTGGGGGCATAAAGAACCGTGGATGCTTCTTTTTCATTCACGCCCACTTGGTCCGGAGAGGACAATCCAAAGGAATCCGTTCCGATGACCGCGTTTTGATAAGGGGTCTCGGCAAGAGCTTCCGCCATCGCGTCCACTCCTAAATATTGGTAGCCAGTAGGAATCACTTGAAGGGAGTAGGTGGCAACCTTTCCCCCGTCATTGGAAGTCGCGGTGATCGTGACTTTGCCGTTAGCAACGCCTTGGACGGTTCCATTAGCATCCACCGTTGCAATGCTAGGATCGCTAGAAACAAAGGAAACGGAAGGATCGCTCGCATCGCTAGGAGTGACTTTCACCGAGAGGGAAATCGATTTGCCGACTTCTACAGATGTTTCCTTCGCGGACAAGGCGATGGATTCGACGTGAATCACTTCGCTTTGGCTGGTTGTAGATCCCCCGCCGCAAGAAGCTAAACCTGCTAGGGATCCTAAAATCAAGGTCGACGATAAGAGTAAGAGGCTGCGTTTTTTCATTTCAAAGCTCCTTTCACGGAATTATCTTTTTGAATGATGTTTTGAGTCGTAGAAGCCACGGAGGCGAAGTTGTAACCGACTTTGGTTTCGCCAAAATAGGTAGAATTCCCTTCTAACGTCACGTCTTCGGCGTTATCGATTTTGCAGGAATAGTTCTTCGTGGACTGCTCATAGAAGAGGTTGTTCTTCACCGAAATGTTGCCCACTCCTTTGAGGCGGAGCGAATTGCCCGTCCCGTGGTAGAAGAAATTGTTTTGGATGGTGACGTCTTTTAAGGTTCCGCTAGTGGCAACCCCCTTCGCGTCCCAAGTAAAGACCTGCAAGTCATCCCAGCAGGAGAGGAATTTGGTGTTGAGCACCTGAATGTCCTGTGGGACGATCGCTTCTTTGAAGGTATCGTCGACCCCAAGGATTTGAACGGCGCCCATATTGACGTTAGAGAAGGTGCAGTTTTTGATGACCGAGTGACGACCTTGGAGCAAGACCCCACGGTTCCGCTTGTTCTTAATCAAGCAGTTATCAAGGGTCAAATGGACGGATTTCGTCGCGTTGCCTAAGCTAAATCCGACGTAGCTCGAAGAGCCTTTGCTAGGCATCGCGCGGTCTAAGGTTAAGTCGTAGGTGGTGCCGATTGCTTCCACACCAACGACCTTATAGGTGTTTTTGTATTTCATGCCCGAGGGGTCATAAACATCGATTTCATCCCCGACGTCGAAGCGGATCGTGGTTTCGCTTTGGGTTTGGGCGACGGTCGTGACGTTGCCCTTAATCGCCGTGATCTTCGTGTAGAAGGATTTCACGTTGATGGCATCGTCGTGGCTGCCTTCGAGAATGCAGTTAGTGAAGACAGCGTCTCCTTCCAAATTGCAGGTATGGAGGATATCCGCGGTGCAGGTCAATAAGCGCTTCGTGCCCGGTTCACGGATGAAATTCACGCGGTTGAGATAGAGGTTTTTGCCGGCATCGGTCCGTAAGCCCATGCCGCCAACCGTATAGGTGGTCACGTCTTCCATCGTCGTGTTCACGCAGTCTTTGAAATAGAATCCATGGGATTCATAGACTTGGTAGGCGACCGAGGCAATCGTGCCGATTTCCGGGGTTTTGTAGGTATCGGCAAAGAAGGATTTGGACAAGGTGATTTTCAATAAATCGGAAGAGATGTCGTAACTTAAATCCTTGAGGCCGGGGTTATAGAAGAGGTTCCCGCTGCGATCAGGAACATAAGCGTCGAATTCGGAATCGTAATAGTATTCCGCATAGCTCCCCGTCTTCTTCAGTTTGTACTTCTGATATTCGGCGTTGCTTAAATCGTAGCCTTCGTCCGGTTTTAAATAGATATAGCCGTTATTGCTATCCTCTTCGACTTTAGCGACCGTCCCCGTGATTGTTGGGGAGGGGTTGATGTCAAAGACGAGGTTATTGATGTGAAAATTCTCGCACTGAGTCAGAACGATGAACGACATCCATCCGGTGAAGACGAACTTGGTTCCTTCTTCCCCCACCAAATAAACATCCTTCAGGTTTTGGCCGGTGATGCTATTGGTGAAAAGGTAGGTTCCCTTTTGGAAATGGACGACCTTATTCCCTTCCTCGTCCTTCAACGATTGGAGGAGATTGGTGAGTTTGCCAGCGTTATTGGTGCCGGTAGGCGAAATCCCATAAGCGTCCGCTTCATAGGTTTTGACGTTTTCCGTCGGAACAGGATAAAGGGATTCTGTTTCCAAGCGAGTTTTGTTAATGCCTACGATATCCGGGCGGGATAAGCCCCAGCCCGAGGTCGTTGGATATTCTCCATGGGCAAATTCGTCGACATGGAGGTTATTCAGGAATTGCGCATCGTCCACAATGGTTCTCCTTTCGAGGATGCTCAGTTTGATCGAATCGGTGAAATTCCCTTCATGGGTGGTGACCGTCAAAGTCACTTCTCCCGCCTTCAAAGCCGTGATGGTCGTTCCCGAAATAGAGACCGCGTCTTCTTTATCCGCGGTGATATCAAATCCTTGGTTCGCCGCATTGGAGGGGAGGATTTCCACGTTTAGACTAAGAGTCTTACCCACTTCGAGTTCGGTGGCCTCGTTTTGGATTTGGACTCCAGTAACGGGGATCGTCTCCTCCAGGCTAGAGGAAGAGGAGCTGCTAGAAGAAGGGACCGAAGGATTGTTCCCGCAGGAAACTAATCCCATCGCCAAAACGCCTAGCAATAAGGCTTTGGCGGCTTTGCCTCTTTTCATCCGTTATACCTCGCTAGCATCGTGTTGTAGATTTGCTCCAATTCGGTGCTTTTGAAGCGAGAGATGGTAGAAAGATAATCGTTCCAATCCTTATCGGAATTGGGATCGAGGCTGCCGGTGATGAAGGAAGCTTCGTAATAGGTGATTTGGTTGTCGAGGGAAGCCTTGATCGTTGAAATCTGATCGTATTCGCTGCTAGTGAATTTGTACTTAGCGGGTTCGGGAGTCTTAAGATACGGCGTATAGATTTCCGATTGACGGTTGAGGCGCGTGATGATTTCGTCATTCATCTTGCCGACGAACTCATTGCTCCAATAAAGGGCGGAGGCGCTGCCGACATTCGGGGTGATTTGGGCGCGGTAATCCTCTTGGTTGCCGGTCCAAGTAGAGGGGACATGGAAGGTCCAGCTGGATTTAGAAGCATCGTCCCAGGTCCAATCTTCCCCTTCGTAACCATAGGAGATGAGTTGGGTGCCAAGATCGCTATACATAATGTCGATTAAGCGAGCCACTTCGCGTTTATAGACCGAAGCAGTTGGGATGCAGGCTCCATCCGGACGGAAATAACCGAGTCCTAGTTGAATGCGCGGACCCGAATAGGAAGAGGAAAGCAAGGGACCCACCGTGACGTATTCTTCGTCATAGTTATAGGGGGTGCCGTCTTCTTTGCGGTTATTGGGGTCTTGAGATTGCGTAGTGATGATATAGGGTGCGGCCGCGACGAAGGAGCCAAGGCGCTTACCGTTCGTCGCCATATTCGTGTCCGATTTATTCTCAGTCGTGGAACGATCCATTAATCCGGCGTCCCACATGGAACGGGCGGTCTTAAGGTAGGAACGGAACGCATCCGTGGACGGGACATAGGTGAAACGGGAACCGTCGTTTTCTAGTTCGCAACTATAGGAAACGTAGCCATAGCTTTGGAGGATAAAGTTCCGGAGATATTCAAACGCCTTGGACGAAACGGCGATTTCATCGTTGGTCCTGCCGTTATTGTTCGCGTCGAAGGTATTGAAATCGGTGAGAATGCCCACGTAGTCGTCGATCGTTAAAATCTTAGACGCGTCGTCGATATTGTGGGTTTTCGCGTAGGAATTCGGATAAGAAGCATAGATGTTTTTGATCCAGACGTTATTGATGAACATCTTGTAGGTCAAATCTCTAGCGACGTCTTTTACCGACAACGAGCAATACATCTTGCCGTTGCTCACTGTCGCGGTTTCCTTCGCGTCTTCTTTTGTAGCATCGATGCCAAAATTGTTATCGAGCAATTTCTTATAGGTCGGCATGTAATTGTCGATCAAGGAGCCCACTTCTCCCGTGGAATCGGAATAGGAGGCATCGTTAAACGGGGTAAGGGCGTCAAAACCCATCTCCGCGTATTGGACCTGCTCCGAAATCGGGTTGTTGAAGAGGAAAAGGTCGGGTTTGTAGTTCCGGTCTTCCCAAACGGCCGCGCGGCGGGGTTGATAAGCCGAGGTATCTGGGGTCGTGAATTCAAATTGAAGGTTCGTGAGCTCAGAAAGCTTCTTGAACATCTTCAAATCCTTGTATTCGGGGTTGCCACTAGAATGAGGGGCAAAGATTTTGATGGTCACGGGATCCTTGACGATTTGATAGGGATTGTCGCTGGTCCCATTCGGCAAGAAATTTTCCGCGTCATAAGAGACGCCTCCGCCGCAACCAGCGAGGGCGCTGCAAGCGCTTACAAGAAGCAAAGCTCCAAAAAGGGATTTTTTCATTTTCATTGGACTATCCTCCTATCCTTTGACTCCGCCCATGACAACACCTTTTTCAAAGTATTTCTGGAAGAACGGATAAATAATCAGTAATGGCAAAGAGCTCACGACGATCGTGACGTACTTCAGCTGCTCCTGCAGGTTCGGGTCTCCCCCGCCTAGGCTATTGCCGTTAGAGACGAGCATGTCCTGAAGGACGCGCTGCAAGGGGTAGAGATCGGTGGATTGAATATAAAGAAGGGCGTTGAAATAGTTGTTCCAGTATCCGACGATCGCATAAAGCACCATGACGAAGAGAATGGGGCGGCAAAGAGGGAGAATGACGCGCAGAAAGATTTGAAAATCGCTGCAGCCATCGATTCGAGCCGCTTCTTGTAGTTCATGGGGAATCGAAGTGGACATGTAGGTGCGGATGACGATGATGTTGGAGACGCTCACGCATCCCGGGATGATAATGGCCCACATCGTATCGAGCATTTGAAGTTTCGAAATGAGGAGGTAGGTCGGAATCATGCCTCCGCTAATAAACATCGTGAGGGTTAAAAAGATATTGAGGAACTTCCGCCCCTTGAAGTCACGGCGGGACAAAGGATAGGCGCAAAGCATCTGCAGGGTGACCTGAATCACCGTGCCAAGGAAGGTATAAAGAAGCGAATTCAAGAAACCACGGATTAAGCTATCGTTAGCAAAAACCTTCTTATACCCATCCAAGGTGAATTCCACCGGGATGAGCCCGACTTCACCGGCGACGACCTTATCGGGGCTAGAGAAGCTACAGGCTAAAACGTTAAGCAAAGGAAGCAAGAACAAAACGGCGATCACGCCCATGACGATGGTGATGACGACGTCGAATACTTTTTCAGAATTAATGCGTTTCATAAGTCATTACCACAGCGAATTGTCGCTCACTTTCTTGGAGATGAAGTTCGCCACCACAAGGATGATGATGTTGATGACGCTATTGAATAAGCCAATCGCGGTCGCGTAGGAGAATTGGGGAGCCCCGTAGTCTGGGAAGGAGATGCGATAGACATAAGTCGAAATGATTTCGCTGCTAATGCTATTGCCGGGGGTATACATCAAATAGACTTTTTCAAAGCCGACGTTGAGGATATTGCCAATCGACATGATGAGCATGATGATGGCAAGGGGGATGATCGAAGGGAAATTGACGGAGAAGATGCGACGAAAGCGTCCAGCTCCATCGATTTTGGCCGCATCATGCAAGCTCGGATCGACATTAGCCAAGCTGCCCATATAAACGATGGACCACCAACCTAGTCCCTGCCAAAGCCCGGAGATGACGTAGATGGCGACGAAGGCTTTGGGGTTGGACATGGCGCTAACGGAATCAAAGCCAAGGGCCATGAGGATTTTGGTGATGGCACCGGTTTCGGCGCGGAACAAAACAAAGAGGATACCCACCAAAACAACAGTCGAGATGAAATAGGGGGCGTACATGATGATTTGAATCGTCTTCTTCGCCCACTTGTATCGGACCTCGTTTAAGAAGAGGGCGTACAAAATCGGAAGGGTGGAATTGAAGACGATGGAAAGGACGCTTAAGACCAGGGTGTTCTTCATCAGTGTCCAAAAATTGGGAGACGTGATGAAGGTATAGAAATGTTTGAAGCCACCCATCGTCGTCCAGGGGGATCCCCACGTGCCTTGAAAGGAATTGTAGTTCTTGAAAGAAATAATCAGTCCTTCTAAAGGCATATAATGGAAGATGAAGACATAAATGACCGTCGGCAAAGCCATGAGGAACAAGGTGATTCCCCATTTGGACCACAAGCTTCTCGGCTTGGGCTTACGGACAAGCTCCGTTTCGCTGAATTTCACTGCATTTTTTTCCATAATTGCTGGAAGCGCTTCCATTATAGGGGCGACTTCCGAACGGAAAGAATATACGATTTCATCTCATTTATATACTTTTTTGATATTTCAATGTTTTTGATATAAACTATTTAGGTATGGAAGAAACTTATCGCGACGTTTTAAAGAAAGACGTTTATTATAGTTACATCCCCAATAATTACGACTTTTCGGTCATTCCGCTTGTCGTGGGATTTGAACGTTGCAAAAAGACCAAGGCAAAAATCAAATCCAACAAGTCCTGTTACATTCTCCATTATGTCTTATCTGGGCAAGGCAACATCACCCTGGAAGGAACCAATAAGTCCGTCCATCAGGGGAGTTTGTTCCTCTTTCCTCCTCATAGTAACGCCATCTACGAGCCGGATAAAAAGAATCCTTGGTCCTATATTTGGATTGAATTCAACGGCTCCACCGTCAAATCGATTTTGGATACGACCTCCTTCAGCCTCTCCCATTTCGTGTTCGAGGATTCCAAGGAAAAAGACCTGGCGAAACTTTTGTCTAAAATGATTTACGAGGATAGCCTTTCCACGGAGGAATCCGAGCCTTTGTTGATTATTAGTTATCTGTTCAAAATATTTTCTTTTTTGACCAAGCAGTTCCCCAAAGGCGAGACCGCCCTCATCTCGAAGAAAGAAGAAATCGTGAAGCAAATCGAACGTTATCTCTATCTCCACTATAACGATTCCAATCTTTCGATCGGGGCGGTCGCCGAGAAATTCTGCTTCTCGCAGTCTTATATCACGAGGCTCTATAAGTCTCAAACGGGGATCACCCCCATCCAGTACGTGGATGAAATGCGCATGAAAAAAGCCATCGAATTATTGAACCATCGTTCTTTGACGATGGACCAAATCGCCGAGGCGGTTGGCTATAAAAACCAGTTCTATTTTACAAAGCGATTCAAAAAATATTACGGGGTGCCCCCGTCCAAATATAAGCAAAAGATTTCGGTGGATTTGGGTTAACGGGAATCCTTGTCTTCGGGGGATTCGTCGCGTTCGGTATTTTTAAAGCAAGTTGAATCGAAATAAGGGAGATCGGCTTCGTAGAGCTTCGTCTCTTCTTTTTCTTTCTCCTCTTGGATTCTGGCTTCTTCTTCGCATTGATGGTCCACGTAATAACGGGTATCGACGACGATCGAATCGCTAGCAAGCTCGGTCAAGGAACGATGGTCTTTCCGGATTAACATCACCAAGGTATTCACGATGGGAACGATGAATAAAATAATCGTGATGTTAAAGAGGGAGATTCCGGCGTTTCCAATAGAAAAGAGGGGGTACATCCATCCGCTATTGAGGCCGCCAGCAAAGAAGCAGGCAAAGAATAAGGTGGGGAAAAAGGAAAAGAAAGAAACGAGGCTCCTTAACAAGATTTGTCCCTTTGATACATCAAGACCATCCTTTTGGATGACCGCACCTTTAAAAGCCATCAAGCCAACCGTTTGGCCATTTTTGGTGATGAAACTTGGCAAAAGGATGGAAAGAAGGAAGGCAAGGACATATCCAATGAAGGAGAATAGCGAGATAATTTTGGAGCAGCTCGCGTAATTGGAATGATACAGGGTATATAGTTCCTGGTAACGGGTGCTTTGGAAGAGGATATTCCCCGCTTCGGTGAAAACCCCTTGGTATTGGCTAACGAGAAAATTATAGGAATTCAGCCCTTCTTGTCCGCCTTCTCCAAAATAAAGGTATCGATAAAGGGTATGCGCGTAATCTAACGTTAAAACAGGGAGGGTTTCTTCGCCTTCATAATAATTCCAACTGGCTCCCTTGGAATTATTTTTAAGAACCGTCTTGTAACGGGATTCGTAACTTTGCCCTTCCAAGGGGAACAAATTGTCGTTTTCGTTGTTTTCTTTTGCGTATCCCACGAAGAAATAAGCGAGGACGTCGCTCGAATAAGAGGCGGAGGCCACGTGATATTCGTTTCCTTTGGCGATGGGGTTATCGTCATTTCGCATGAATTTAGCATCCCATTCTTCTTGATGGGTCGCATAGGAATAAAGGATATGGCTTAACGCGTATTTTTTAAAAACTTCATCCTGGGAGATGGGGGCGTCGTAATTCTTGGATCCATCTTCGTTTAAAGGGAATTCGAAAAGTTTTGTTTCTTCTTCTAATCGATACATGTCTTCCCGGGAACGGTTGATCGTTTCCATTTTGGAAGAATAAGAAGGGACGGAGCCGACGATGGCGCTAGAAGCAAGAATCAAGCAAAAAGAAACAACGCTTAAAATCAAAGCATCCAGCAATGAGGCATAGATTCTTCTAGCCCCCGACAAGAAGCCTTCGTTTCGATATTGGGAGGCGTACTTCTTCTCCATGGCGGAAATTATAAAATGATTTTGGTGGAAACCGTATCAAAGATATGGGCCCTCGATAGATCCATGACGACCTCGATTTTCTCTTCCGCGGAAATCGTGCGTTTGGCAGCAATCTTGGCGACCAAATCCGCAGAATCGAAATCGATGTGGATGAAATATTCGTGGCCGAGCAATTCGGGGACGTTGACCACCCCCGCAATGGGCTTGCTTAACTTGCCATCCGTGAAGGCCTTGTCCTTTTCGTAGATGTCTTCGGGGCGAATACCAAAGGTGACTTTATATTCCCCGTCTTTTAGATACGCTTCATAGGCTTCGATAGCCTTCTCCAAATAAGCAAGGCGTTCATTGCTACGGGTGACGTGCTCGAGTTCAAACGAAGTCTTTTTGATTTCCTCGTCTTTTTTGATGGAATCCGGAAGGGTCTTCAAATGTTCTAACTTATCGAGTAAAAGATTCCGTTCCTCGAAATTCACGAGCAGTTGTTCTTTTTCTTCTTTGTATTGGGCTAGCTCGCTTTCGTAAAATTCCGCCACCTTTTTGATTTGTTCGGGTTCTAGGACAATGGAATAGCCGTTTTCAAAATGGAGCGTTCTTTTGTTTAACGTCGTCGGGAAAAGGTTCATAGCTGGGGAGCCGATGAAGGTCGCGACGAAGAGGTTCGCCGGGTGGTTATAAATCTCCACCGGGGTTCCGATTTGCTGGATATAGCCTTTGTTCATAACGACGATGCGCGTAGCCATCGTCATGGCTTCGGTTTGGTCGTGGGTGACGTAAATCGTCGTGGCATTTAATTGGTTATGGAGTTTGATGATTTCCGAACGCATCTGAACGCGGAGTTTGGCGTCGAGGTTCGATAAAGGCTCGTCCATCAAGAAGACTTTGGCATTGCGAACGATGGCTCTGCCTAACGCGACGCGTTGGCATTGGCCACCCGAAAGAGCCTTGGGCTTGCGGTCGAGGTACTCGGTGATTTGAAGGATTTTCGCGGCATTTAAAACGCGTTCGCGAATCGTTTCCTTATCCATGTGGCGGTTCACATATTTTTGAACCGGAGTGACTTTTAGATATTCGATTTTCTCTTCGAGCTCGGCGATGTCTTTATCGATGGATTCGACTTTCTCCGGTTCGTTCTTCAAGCAGTCTTCTTTGAAGAGCAAAAGGTTCTTCTTTTCCTTTTCGAGGTCGTGAATCAAGCCTTTGTTGATTTCGAGAACGGGATTCCCGTCTTTATCTTTCAAAGCCGTCGGGAATTTACGGATTTTTAAGCCAAACGACATATTGCCCGCGACCGTTTTATGGGGATAAAGGGCATAGGATTGGAAAACCATCGCGATATCGCGGTTCTTCGGTTCCAAGTCATTGGCATAGACGTGATCGATATAAAGGTCGCCCGCGGTGATGTTCTCTAATCCCGCGATCATGCGGAGAGTCGTGGATTTGCCGCATCCAGACGGTCCAACGAACACGATGAATTCATGCTGCTTGATTTCGAGGTTGAAGTCATAGACGGCTTGAACGTGGTTATCGTAGATTTTATTGATGTGCTGCAGGGAAATGAAAGAATTCTTCGGAGCAATTTTGCGTTCTCTCTTATGGCGCTTTTCATAAGCGACCATGTTGCGATGAATGCGTTCTTTTTGCTCTTGAACCGCCTTCTGCTGAATCTTTTCCGTGTGGGTTTCCGCTTTGATTTTTTTGATTTCGGCTTTTCTATCCATTTTTTCCATCGCTAGACTCCAAAGGATTAACTTCGTTCATTTTAAGGTACATGTAAGCGGTTTACTAGAATGTTAATTTTTACAGATTCTTATACTTTTTTGACCTGCTGTCCTAGTAACATTGCATACAAGACGTCAAAATATAGCATTTTTTAAACTAATTGGCCTTTTTCGCACCTCTATAAGATAAAAGGGCCCATCGTAGTCACGACGGGCCCTGCGTTATCCTTGCTACTTATTCCGGAATCCGCATTGGATAGGGGAGATAGGATGAGGTTTCAAGTTGATCGAGGGTCACTAAGCCTAAAGGCGCCATCAAAACCGAGGGGATGCGGTTAACGATCGTCGCGCAGGTATGCTCAATCGTCGCAGGCTTGACCACGTGGTATTCGACGTTCGGCTCACCCGTGAATTTCCAATCGCACATATCGCCATCATCGGGTCCATAGACTTTGCCAATGCACTTGGTGATGATTTCGATACCTTGATGGGTTTTGGTCGTGACGACCGCCGCCATGCCGATGCATTCGCCCTTCTTGAGAACACGTCCCATCGTCTTGGATTCCACATCGTGGTCTTCAAAATAGGGTTCCGCGTGCTGTTCCATCGATAAAATGGATAAGCCAAGTTTCTCTGCGAGGGCTTCATTGCTATTCCAAACGTAACTTGGAACGGTTTCTTTAGGATGGGCTAGGGTCTTTTCGAATTCTTCGGCGGTTAAGCCAACGCCATGGGCTTTCGCTAATGCAAGGCCATAGTCCTCCACGTTATAGGACACCGCGCCTTCGATGCGATTGATTTTGTGGCAGGCGCTTGCCGCTAAAGCCACCATATTGACCCAGAAGACATCTTCCATGCCGCTTCCAACGATCGTGCAGCAATTGTCTTTGGCCGTCTTATCCAGGATATTGGCTAGATGGGGGTTCGTGGTTCTAGCATAGGTCATCTCTTCGCAGGTCGTGATGACGTTGATGCCGCGTTCAAGGCATTTCATGAAATGGGGGAAACAGTCTTCCACAAAGCTGAACAAGGTGACGATTGCGATATCCGGATCGCAGTTATCGAGTACTTCATCCGCGTTATTGCTGACGATGACGTTTAGCTTATGGTCTAAGCCAGACACTTCTCCAAGGTCTTTTCCGACGATGTTGGGATTAACGTCGATGGCTCCGACGATTTCGGCGCCTTTATCGATGAGGTAGCGGACAATCCAACGGCTCATTTTACCGCAGCCATATTGGACGACTTTGATCTTTTCCATGATTGATCTCCTTTCAAAGCATCTACATTGTAGGGGATAATTCATTATTTCGGTATTTTATTATCGATATATCGAATGATGGTAGAAAAAGGCACGGGGTTAACCCGCGCCTGGTAGACCTTAGGAACGCCGATTAAGCGTGGAAGGTTTTCATATTGGAGAGGTAAACGAAACGCCCATTCGAGTTCGGGCAAGCATCGAAGGTCAAACCTTCTTTGCCAGATAGTTGATTCGCGGTAGGAGCAATCATGTATTCCTTGTTTTCAAAGTGATTTAGCACACGCATGCCTACTTTGGTAATTTCAACTTGGAAGTTGTGCCAAGTATTAACAATAGAATCTTCGGTGTGATAAATGGGGTTGCTAGGTGCTGCACTATTGACACCAAGAACGGTTTCGCCATATTTCAATTGTTCGCCGCCATTCCACATACCAATCGTGAAACGAACCCCATTGCCTTTGGCGAAGAGATCGTTGTAATTAACCGCCGGATAATGGACTTTCAAGGCGGCGTTTGGTTTGTTTCCCTGCACGCCAATGCCGTCGATAGAGAGCGCCACTGTGTCTCTCCATTGTCCATAGGGAGCGCCGGCTTTATTATCTTCTCTCGTTTGCAAGACGCCATTTTCAACAGTGATATTCTCTTTCTTGCTGAAATCAAACAAGCAGGACTCACCGTTAATAATGCGCGGATGACCAAACCAGTGAAAACGAGTTTGTCCATTCACGCCATAGGCAAATTCCAGACCTTTTGTTCCGTTTGCTTCTTCCGCAGTTAAAATAAGAGTAAAATCATTGCACGAATATAAGTCATTTGTTTCCGTTTGAGTTCTATTGTAAAAACGGGCTATAACGTCTTCACCTTCTAACTTAAAATAAATATTCGCCCTTGTCAAAGAGGCAATAACTTGCTGGTTGCCAGACGTGTTGTAAACCTCGGTTTCATGGAATATAAGCGAGCTTCCTCCACTATAGCAGCCCATCTCCATGGCCATAATTTTCCCACCAGCAAGTTTTTCTTTAAAATTAATAGTTGGAAGAATAATTGTTCCCGCATTCGTATTACCAGGGCAAGCGAAAATACCATCATTTTCACGATTTGCTCCGCCAAACTCATTAATAAGTTCTGTTTTATTTAGCGTTTTATCATTATAAGCAATTTCATCAAAAACGCGATTAAACGTTTTGTAGACGGCATCTCCCGTTAACGTGATGTTATCTTTCGTCAACGTCACTTCGTCAAACTTCTTATCGCCATATTTCCATCCAGCAGTAAGGGTAACGCTTTCTTTGATGATATCCTTGGTGAAGTCAAAGGCTTTGCCGTTTGCATACCAAGCATCAAAGGTATAGGCCTTGTAGTAAGCATCTTCTGCACGGGTCGGGGTGGTCGGGGCCGTTAAGGTCTTGCCATAGCCAACCGTGACCGGGGCAATCGCTGCCGCGCCATTGGAATCAAACGTAACCGTGTATTCATAGGGGACATAACGATCGTCCTCAGGGGTCAGTTCCTTGAAATAAGCCGTTTTGCTGAAATCGCCACCTTCATCGATTCGTCCATATTTTTCTGGAGCTTCGAAAAGGTGTTTACCTGGTTCCGTGCAACTGGCCCAGAATTCTTTGGAGCCGAATTGCTTCTTGTCGGGGTCGGGTGCTACCGCGGCATAGTGTTTCCAGATGGTATTTTCATCTTCGGCCGCAGAAACGGAAAATCCATTCTCTTTGGTGAGGGCCACCGCCGTGAAAGTGCCTCCGACGAGGGCAACCGCGGCGAGGACGAGAAGAGTCTTTTTGCTATTGATCTTCATTTATTTCTCCTTTGCATGGCTGTTTTGCTTGGGGGTCGTTGCATAACGAGTCGACTCCTACACGCAAAAAACTGGCCTTGCTATGGTTTCATTTTATTGCGAGAAATACGCGACAGGAAAGCGCTTCCAAAAAGACCGTAAAATTTTGAGACCGAAAAAAGAATTTGCGCCCATCTTCTAGAGTCGATCAAAAGTAATGGTTTCTTTGGCTTTTCCCTCTTCTTCCGTTTTAAAATATTTCCAACGAGGAAATCACCATGGATATCGAACAAAAATACGACCTTTGGCTGAATAAAGCCAACGGGGATTCCGATTTAAAACCAGAACTTTTAAAAATGGATACAGCCGCCAAAAACGATGCGTTCTACCGCGACCTTGCTTTTGGTACTGGCGGACTCCGCGGCAAAATCGGGGCAGGAACCAACCGCATGAACATCTATACGGTTGCTAAAGCCACCCAAGGGCTATCTTTATATATTAAAAAGCACTTCGACGAAGGAAATCGAAGCGTTGCCATTTCTTACGATTCCCGCATCAAAAGCGATTTGTTCGCTTTAACCGCGGCAAAAGTATTCGCTGGGAATGGAATCAAGGTCCATCTCTATCCCACCTTGATGCCCGTCCCCTGTTTGTCCTTCGCTACACGATACTACCACTGCTTCAGCGGAGTCATGGTCACCGCGAGTCATAATCCGAGTATTTATAACGGATATAAGGTTTATGGGCCGGATGGATGCCAAATCACTACAAACGCCGCGGAAGAAATTCTAAGCCTGATTGAATCCGTAGATCCCTTTGGAGACGTTTTATCTATGGAGGAACAAGAGGCTAGAGAAAAAGGACTCATCGAGGATATTGGAAAGGATTGCTACGACGCATTTGTTCATCAAGTGGAATCCTTGTCCTTATGGGGGAAGGACATCCAGACCAAGAAGATATCCATCGTTTATACCCCTCTCCACGGATCGGGGTTAAAACCCGTGACCCGGGTACTCGATGAGATGGGATTTAAGGATGTTCATGTGGTGAAGAAACAAGAAAATCCCGATGGGAATTTCACTACCTGCCCCTATCCAAATCCTGAAATCGTTGAGGCCATGCAACTTGGATTAGAAGAAGGAAAGCGCGTGGGTGCCGATTTAGTGATGGCCACCGACCCCGACTGCGACCGCATCGGCATTGCCGTTAGAAATAAACAAGGGGAATACCCCTTAGTCACCGGCAACGAGCTGGGTTTATTGCTTTTCCAATATATTTTGGAACGAAGAAACGAATTAGGAATCATGCCTAACGATCCCGTAATGATTAAAACGATCGTCACGACGGATTTAGCGGATCAAATCGCTTCGGCCCATCAGGTTAAAACGATTAACGTCCTCACCGGATTTAAATTTATCGGGGAACAAATTGCCCTATTAGAAAAAGAAGGGAAAGCCTCTTCGTTCTTATTTGGATTTGAAGAATCCTATGGGTGTTTAGCAGGCACCTACGTCCGCGATAAAGACGCGGTCGCCGCCTGCATGTTAACCGCGGAGATGACGGCTTATTATTTAGAGAAAGGCCAAACGTTATTCGAGGTATTAGAAGGCATCTATGCCCGTTATGGATATCGTTCCAATAGCCTCGCTTCCTATGAATTCGATGGAGAAGCGGGATTCCATAAAATGGTCGGCATCATGAATGAATTCCGGGCTCATTCTCCTTCTTCTTTTGCTTCGATTCCTGTGAAGATGATGAAGGATTATTTACCCGGGATCGACGGGTTGCCTTCTTCTAACGTCATCAAATATTTCTTGGAAGATGGTTCGACCTTGGTGTTACGTCCTTCTGGTACCGAACCTAAGATCAAAATCTATTTCTCAATCGTTGGAAAAGATAGCCAAGACATCAAGAATAAGAAGGCAGCAATGAAAGAACAAATCGAAAGGATGTTTTAAATATGGGTTATATTTCGGAAATCCGTAAATACGTGGGACATAGGGGGATCGTCGCGGCTTTCTCCGTGATGATCGTCTTAAACGATAAAAACGAAGTTCTTCTCGAAACGCGGGAAGACGATGGGTATTTTGATTTCCCCGGCGGATCCATCGAATGGAACGAGGAAGCCATGGAAGCCGCGAAACGGGAATTAAAGGAAGAAACGGGATTCGATGCGATCGATCCCGTTCTCTTTGGCGTTTATAGCGGGCCCCTTACCTATCACCGTTATCCCAATGGCGACGAAGTATCCGGGGTTGATATCTTCTATTTAACGCGAAAAGTTCAAGGAGACGAAACCCTTCAAAAGGAAGAGGTTACGGGTTTAGCCTATTATTCCTTGGACCATCTTCCTTCTAAGCTCACCCCGCGAAATCAGCAAGTCTTAAAGGATTTAAAGCAAGCCATCGCGGAGGGGGAATTCTAAGAATCATTCCTTTAATCGATACAAGCGTGGACGGGTTTGAAAGTTGATGAACTCACATTTTTACTAAATTTAGTATTTTTGTGAGTTACAAGCAACGGACTGGAAACGCATATACATTGGGGGCGATTCGATAAGGTTCCTCCGTCGTGCAGACAATGCATCTGCCACCAAAATCATAAGAAGTATCGTCCAGTTTTGAAAAACTTTTAACGTTTTTAGAATCAAACGTTTTGCCCGCTTTGCATTCGATGAAATCCAATTTCCCATCTTGAAGCAAGACCAAATCGATTTCATTTTGGTTGCTGTCTCGATAGAAGAACATGTTCTTATCTTCCAAGCCATGGTTTGAATAGGATTTTCGAATCTCATTATGGATATAGGTTTCTATTAATTGCCCTTTATAGGAGGAAAGGCGCAGCGCTTTTGCAGAATCAATTCCAAGAAGATAGCAAGCAAGACCCGTGTCGTTGAAATAGAGCTTATGACGCTTAACGATCCTTTTATTAATCGACTTTTCATAGTAGGGCGATAACAACGTCACGACGTCGCCGGTTATTGCGATATTGACCCAGGCATTCACGGTGTTTTTATCCACTCCAATCGTTTTGGCAATGTTGTCCGGGATGAATTCTTGTCCCGTCAAAGAAGCAAGCACGCGAAGCAAATCCTCAAACTTCGCCTGTTCCTTCAAAGTGATTAATTGCGAGACGTCGCGGTCTAAATAGGTTTTGATGTAGTTAGAGAAATAATTTTGAATCGGCTTCCCCTCGATTTCCCAACGTGCTGGATAAAAGCCACGAACGATGGAATCGTATAATTCCTCGTCGCTTAGGGTGCGGCTTTCGCAACGATCGAATAAAGTTTCATTGTCTACCGAGAAAACAGGTTCCAACCAGTCTCTTATTTCCGCTTGACTAAGAGGAGGCATTTCGATGATGGAGACTCTCCCTGACATCGATTCGCTGACTTCTTTCATCAAATTGAATTTTTGAGAACCCGTAAGGATATACATTCCATTCGCGGCTTGGGAGCCTTTTTCCCTTTTCGTTCGATTGACAACCGCTTCAATTTCCGGGAATAGTTCTTTGGCTTTTTGGACTTCATCAAAAATAATTGGCGCAGGATGTTCTTCGACGAATTTCTTTGGATCTTTTTTTGCCAAAGCCAATAAATCTGTATCGTCAAAAGTAAGGTATTGATAGTGGTTTTCTTTTTCGATGACGGAGACCAAAGTGGTTTTTCCAACTTGCCGGGCGCCCGTAATTAAAGTGATGGGGTATTCATCAAGACTTCGTTTCAACGTTGCTAAGATATGTCTTTGATAAATCATAACATCCACCTCCAACATCATTATAATGCACAACTCACAAAAATACTAAATTTAGTAAAATTGTGAGTTGTTCCAATTTGTAGGTTTTTGCCAATATGAATTAAGCAGCATGAAATCCAAAAATTACCCCATATGCTTCCGACACTTCTTACCATGTTTTGGCCCTTATTTTTCTTGATGTACTAAGGAATAAAATGTGGAATAAACTAAGGAATAAAATGAGGTTTAAATTTTGTAGTAAGTTTCGTTGTTTTTTCGACAAAACCTTATTTTCTTAATTTTTATAAAATGACGGTTTCAAAAAATTGTGGTTTAAACTAAGGAATAAAATGTGGTTTAAATTGTGGAATAAAAATCAGGTATATTCCTTATCCGATAAAAGACT
Source organism: uncultured Bacilli bacterium (assembly GCA_934699525.1). Lineage (GTDB taxonomy): Bacteria > Bacillota_I > Bacilli_A > RFN20 > CAG-826 > Alloenteromonas. The sequence continues at coordinate 78,467 of CAKUWP010000002.1, read as the reverse complement.
TTGAAATCACTTCAATGTTGCTTTGAAGTAACTTTGAAGTAGACATTGAAGTAACTTTGAAGTAAATTGATTTCATGGAACTAAAAGACATTGAACCGAACTACCGTTTAGAAAACAAAAACTATGAATGCAAAGCACGTCTAGACCGAGACCATACGATTGGATGGCTTAAGACCGTTGATGGTTTTGCTAACGCTTGCGGAGGCGTTCTTTTCATCGGGGTCGAAGATGGGACGAACCAACTAATCGGCTTTGAATCGGAAGAAGCCGACAAGGAACGCCTCTACTTCTATCACGAGATTAAGGACCATTTTGACATCTCTCCTTTAATCACTACAGAAATCATCCCTTATGCAATCAAAAACAAGGAACGATATCTTTTAAAAATCACAATTGGGGAGTCTGACCGCAAGCCTCTAATGCTTAAATACCAGGGAATGCCGCAGGTTTATATAAGACGCGATGGATACACTAATGCCGCTAGCAGCGAAGAAATGCTGCAGATGCTATTGTCGGGAAATAAGCCGCAATTCGATCAAGGTCCAACCCATATTCTTTTTGACCCCAAAGATTTCACAAAGCTCTATGCTTTTTACCACGAAAACACGGGAAAAGAATTAAAGGAAAAGGAATTGGCGTCCATTGGTTTTTTTGATGAAACTCATCATTTAAAGCAAGGAGCAACCTTATTTTCCGATCATTATGACGGGGAGAAGACAGCAATCGTATGCTCGCTATACCGTGGCTTAACACGGGGAGATGATGAAATTTTATCGTCTCAATCCTTTCAAGGAAATTTAATTGATTGTTATCGCTATTTATGGTCCTTCGTCGTTCAACGAATGAACCGTGGATTCCGTAAATTGGAAAATAAGCGCGTGGATTTCGATGCTTACCCCACGCGCAGTTTATTTGAAGCCATTATCAATTCATTAGCCCATCGCGATTATTTGCTGGATGGGACGGCCATCTACGCCGACTTATTCCGTAATCGCCTTGTCTTGTCCTCCCCAGGACGAATGACGGGGTCGATTCAAGAACTCGCCCCAACATACCATTTGGATTCTTGGATATCCAGGCGGCGTAACGAGCTTATTTCCAATGTGTTTATTTTATGCAAAGCCATGGAAGCCAAAGGAACGGGATTTGAAAAAATTATCAAGGACTATAAAGCCGGGAACCAGGCTCAAAAGCCCTTCATCTTTTCAAAAAACAACCAGTTTTCCATCGTGCTTCCCGACCTAACCTATGAAGACGGCGTAGAATTAAGCGAAGAATCATTGTCACTGATTCAACCGATTCTTGGCCAAGGAAAATTCGATCTTCCTATTTTGTCCTTCTGTTTCACTTCTCCCCGAAGCGTCAAGGCAATTGTCGACCACCTTGGCATCTCCAATTCCACCTTTTTCCGTAAAAACGTTTTGGCTCGCCTTGTAGAGCAAGGGTTCCTTGCCGAAGGAAAAGAAGGGAATACTACGATATATTCCACGAATACTGACAAGGTTTTTCTGCGATAAAAGACTTTGAAATCCTTCAATGTCACTTTGAAGTAACATTGAAGTAGACATTGAAGTAACTTTGAAGTAACTGGATTATAAGAGGTTAAATTTTACGAAACGGGGGTGGTAAATATCCCCGTTTTGACTATTCATTCCAAAGGTGGATTCGTTGAGGTTATAAGAGACGACAAGCGATCCATTACGACTTAAAACAGGATGGGCCTTCGCATTATATTGGGACAACCCATTCATCAAGGTCGTTTCTTCGCAATGGTATAGCACCTTCTTCTCGTCGAATAAGCCGTAGGGCGAAGAGGAAAGGCGGTAACAAACGTCTTTACCAATCGTCGCATCCTGATAAACAAGGATGTATTTTCCATAATAAGGCGATTTTTTATCGCTAATTTCCGATACGGACAATTCACAGGACACATTCCCGCGGTCCGTTAACGGGGAAAGCTTAGAGATATCTTCTACCCAACTCGCCCCATCCCAATAACGATAAGAAGAATAATTCTCGACTTCTTCTTGTTGAACCCTGGCCACGACCAAAGAACGGGAATTGGCGATTTTCTTGTCGTCGCGATATCCGTAAATATAAACATACCCGTCCGGATTTAACGCGCCGGCTTGGATGGTGTTTTCAAAAACTCCCGACCCCAAAATAATCGATAATTGATTGGCTGGATCAAAATAAGGAAGATGATTCGTGGAAGCGTCGTAGATCAAACGTTTGGAGGCAAAATCCACTTGGCCTTCTTGGATATCGAATGCGAAGAGGTCTTCTCCAACTTGATTAAAGCCAAGGGGCCCTTCTTTAGCGATGTATAGGCCAAACACATAATAGGTTTGATCAACGACAAAAGAATCCCCCAGCCAATAAAATGCATCGGCTTCGGAACGATTGGGATCCTTCGTAGCCAGCAAAGGAAGCCCCTCCACGTTTCCGATAAAATTCATCTTTTCGTTTTCGTAATAAGCGAACGAATTGTTGACCATCGTATTGTTGATTCGCTGCTTGGTAACCGGGTTCACCTCGCCATAATAAGTATCGGAGAAATGGAAAACGGTTTTGGAGGGCTCCGCGTTCATGGCTTGATATCCGTCTAACCGGGTCGAGAAGACTCCATCCGCGCCACTCCAGGAGGAATAGGAACTGAATTGACCCGTAAAATTCACCATGGGTCGAGAAATGGGTTGGGAATCCGATTCCAAGGCAATCGCGCCTAACCCATACCCCTCTCCCCCGTAATTGGACAAGAATTCAAGTTTAAGATACTGGGCCTTCTTGGATTCGATTGTCGCTACAAACGAAGCAGGCATCGCGTTAAGTCCCGTGCCCTTGGGGAGGGAATAGGTGCCCCATTCTTCGTAATGAACTTCATCCATCGAGCCCGATAAGCGAAGGGAGGATACTCCTGAATTCAAGTCTGCGGGGTCGTTATAATTCCAAAAGGAAACTTGGTTCACCTCGTATTGGCCATCCAAATGGAACGTTAAAGCATTTTTCTTGGTTTTCGTTTGGTAATAAGGGTTGTTACTCAGTTTCCCTTTGGAACTATTTTGATCCAAAGCAGTTCCAGTAAATAAGCGGGAACGCAAAGAAGCATTCGCATCTTTCCAGGATTCGATGGAGGGGTTCTTTTCGTCTGCATATTCAAACAAACGAATTTCGCTTAAGCCGAACTGGTTTCCGCCATAATTGGACAAGACTTTCAGTTGAATAAACTGGGCTTTAACGCCACCAAAATCAAAATAGGATTGACCGTCGATAGGGCTCGAAGATTCATTCCCTCGATCTAAAACGTGGGTCCCAAGGCTCGTGAAACGGATTCCATCATCCGAATAAAGAATTTCTACTTCTTTGGAACCGCAGTCTAGTTTGGAAACTTGAGAGAAATTCCATAGGCGAAGATGGCCAAGACGATGAAATTCTCCTAATTTTAAAAACAGTTCACCGTTAGTTTGACCGCGTTCGGATAAGAACATCGTATCGCGAGGAGAAGACGCCGAATGCAGTTGGAGTTCGCTTCCGCCTCCGCTCATCCCCGAATCGTCGATGAGGTTTTCTACGGAAAAAAGAGCACTAGAAGCGTAGATTTCTTGAACGCGAATCATTGACCCCACTAGCGAAGAAGGTTTTGAAACATAGTCCACTCGCTCCCCTTCATTGGGGGTTAATTCTTCCGTTGGGGACCAATTAGGCTCTTCGGAGGAAGAAGGATTAGAAGGCGTTCCGCAGGAAAAGAGCAATGACGATAATAAAAACAAAGGGAAAATACGGGTTTTCATAATTCAACCTCCAGGAAATGGGGACGATACAAATAGGTGGTTTCGACGCGCTTGGAAGAAAGGGAATTCACGTTGTAGGTAATCACTAGACGCGCGGGAGAAGATAACGCGGGTTGGATTTTCGCGTTGTAGGTGATGTCTTCTCCTTTCATTTCCGGACAATGATAGATGCATTCTCCTGGTGGAATTTCTTCGCCTAATTTTGTAAAGGAAGTGAGTCGCACTTCTTGCGAAATCCCATAAGGGGAATAAGCGATGTAATAACGGTTATTTTCAAAATAAATCTTGCTTTCCGCGGGCAAAAAATCGCAAAGGACCTTGGGGTGATGATTGTTTTTAGAATACCTCCCATCTTTTTGGAGGAATTCGTAATCGGGCTTATCTAAGGAAGGCGTGCGGGCAAGAATCGTCCTTTTTCTTACTCCACCCGTATAGCAAAACACATAGTAATAATGTCCATGTCGAATTAAAGCCGAACCAAAATAAAGGTCTTCGTCCAAACGGGAATCGATAATTTCAAAAGAAGGGGATTCTTTTAAGGGAAGTTGGATTTTCAGCAAATCCGTTCCCTTTAAAAGGAAAGGGATCCGTGCGGTTTTCGAATCTTCAACTCTCAAAGCATAAACATACAACGCTTCTTTTTTGATGAGGCCGTCTTGCAACCAATAATAACCGGAATCCGCTTCGATGCAGGCGGGGAAGCGCGTGACAAACGAAGCGTTTTCTCCATTTAAATCCATGGAAGCAAACGAATTATGGGTCAAACGAAATCCCTCCCGTTGGTTGTTTGGCCCAGGGCGAGACAAGATGGTATCAGAAAAATAGAAGAGCAAACTTCCTTGGTGAACGAAGGCATAAATGCCATCGGCGCCGGACCATCCGTCTTTGCGATAGAAAAGTTCGTCCCAATGGGGGAGGGGCTTCGCGATCATAACTTAGAATTGGGGGTGAGCCACAGGAAACGGGGATGATAAATCGTATAGTCGTCCTTATTCGCCTTCATCGACATGTCATTGACGTTGTAGCTCGCCAAAATTTTAGAAGGCTCGGAAAGATGCAAATGGGCTTTCGCATTATAGGTATAGGTCGTTTTGGTATAACGATCGAGTTCGGGGGTGTAGTAGATGGGGCACACGGGGCCAAAGGGGCCAAAAGGGGTATCCATCACGCAATAGCAGGTCCATTTGCCAATAGAATCATATTCGAAATTGGCCAGGTATTTCCCTTTCCACGGCCCTTCTTTTAAAGGGATAACCGACATTTCAGTGGAGACATGGGGGATTAAAGCCTTTGCTTTACGAATATCCCGACTCCACCCTTCTCCATCAAAATAACGGAGTTCGTTGTAATTGCCCAAATCTTCTTCGCGGATACGCGACACGATCATCGAACGAAGGAAGTTCTTCCTGTCGTTGCGGTAGCCATAGAAATAAAGGTAGCCATCTCGGTCACGATTATCTAAAACCGCGGATCCTAAAATCGTTTCGCAGTCGTCTTCTAGCAAATAAAAGGGCACTTGGCGAATAGAGACTTTCTTCCATTCTAGGTGGCCATTCTTCAACGGGATTTTCGCCTCGACAACACCCGCGATTTTAAATTCGAATCCTTCGATTCCGTTTCGTTCTTCTTGAACAATTTCGGGATAGACATAGAAGGTATCGCCCTTTACAAGCCCATCCTGCAGCCAGAACCAGGATTTTACAGTTTCGAAAGCGCTAAGCGAATTCGAAGAACAGGCAACATCGCTTAAGAGGCCTTCTTCATCAAAGAAAAGGACTTGGTTTAACCCAACGCAATCATCGCTTGGAGTCAGTCCTTCTTTACGGATTAATTCAAGACGGACAAATGCAGCTTCCATTCCATCCAACAGGAACTGTTCCGATAAATGCCCCGATTGGTTTTCGTTTAGTTTTAACGTGGAATGGTGGGTGAAATGGACGCCATCCAAAGAAAAGGAAAGACGAACTTCTTCTGCTCCGCGACGATAGCTCTCTTCTAGCCCATAGGAATCGTCGAAGAAATTGGCAATGGCAATGGCCTTTAACGCATAACGGCCATGCAAATCGAACGTCAAAACGGGATTAGCTTTTTCTCCAAGCGATGATAAATACGGCTTTTGGGGAACTTGCTTCCCAAGATCTCGGGTAAGGTTTTCGGCTAAATATCCGATTTTGGTTAAGGAGAAAGGAACCTCAAAACAAGAAATGAAAGCGCCGTTTTCATCCCGATTTACAAAGAAATCGTAGGCATCGCCTTTTTTATAGCAAACCGTGTTGTTGACCATCTTGGTCGGTTCTAATCTTTTTTTGCTAGGCAAGGATTCCCCAATGAAGGTATCGCCAAAAAGAAATAAAGTGGGGTCGTCTTTTTGGCCATAGTCTTCTTTGCGGCAAAGGTTAAAGGAATAGATTCCATCCGCGCCACTCCAAATATGGGAATGTTCGAATTTTTTGCTGAGTCCTTCGTCTTTGGTAACGACGAATCCATCGCCTTCTAAAACCTCAACATCCGTATCTAGTTTGGCCCGGATTTTTAAGAATAAAGCCGTTTGATTCAATGCGGGATTGGGAAAGAAAGATTGCCCATCAAAGGAGTAAAGAACATCCACGTCCCCCTTCTTTTCGGCAATTGGTCGAAAAGAAGCGAGTTCAATGACTCGTTCTTCCCCTTGGACGAAATGCCCCTTAAAAATCGTTTTGCCTTTCATGATTCACTCCTTCATCGCTTCTTCCACCGCTTTTTCTAACGTGGGAACGATGGCAAAATAACCCGTCGCGTTGAGGTGCAATCCTTCCCGAGTATATTCCAACTTCAATTCCCCGTTTTCATCGTGAAGAATCGGACCTAAATCCAAGAAATGTACCCTCTTTATTTTGGCGATGATTTCATTGGTTTTTAGAATATCCGCGTTGTTTTTGTTGCCAACAGATCCCGCGTCGATTTTAGGGTCCAACGTCGAATGAACGGGATAAAGGGCTTCTAAAAGAATTTTGGCTTTTGGCAATTGGGTTTGAATTCTCTTCACGACTTCTTGAATCGAAGCGGCTACGCTTTCTGGAGTTGCGTTAGGAAACAAAGCAAAATCGTTGATTCCGATTAATAACACGATGACTTTGGGGGATAAATCGAAGACGCTTTCATTCAAACGCTTCTTCAACCCTTCCGTCGTATCCCCCCCGATGCCACGGTTATAAAGGCGGTAAGGGGACGTGGGGAAACATTCGGTTAGATTGAAATTCTCTGTCAAAGAATCTCCAACGAAAACAACCTGCCCTGGCTCAACTTTTTCATTATAGAGGCGGAATTCCTGAACCCGTTGCTCATAACCGGCTTTTAAAATCCAATCAAAGGTGTCGCCTCCCCCTTTTTGGTAGGCTTCCTTCTCTTTCTTCTTGGATAAACTCATCCACAAGAAGCCATACCCGAGGGACAACAAGAATAAAACCCCAAAGACTATTGTTGCGACGATCCATTCCATCCAAGTTCCCTCGCTTTCAAGGCGCTGCCCAAGGCAGCATCTTCTTTTTTCGATAGTTTCAATAAAGGCAATTCTTTTTGGATGCGTTCTAGCAAACGGGTCCGATAAAGCGTATCCGCTTGGCCCAATGAACCAATAATTCCAAAAGCAGTGGGGACATTGATCTTTAAACGACGATAAACGGCATCCACCATGGAGAACACCTCCTCGCTTGCCTTTTCTAGAATCGTCTGCGATACCGCCTCTTCTTGGGTGGCGGATACAAGTCTAGCTAGGGATGCCGCTTCATCCCGTTTTAATCTCGAAACCACTTCGGCAAAATCAATTTGGCCTTGGATAGCGAGTTTTTCTTGAAGCAATTTAGATAGGGCGCTTGGTTTTTCTCTTCCGTCCAAAGTCTTGCCTAGATGTTGTAAGGCTTTCCGTCCGATATCATAACTGGAGCCCAAGTCTCCTTCTTGGTAGCAATAGCCTCCACTTCGAGCGTACGCGTTGCCCTTTTTCCCAAAAGCGACTGATCCCGTACCACAAATTGCGATGATTCCATCCTCCCCTTCGCTCACCCCATAAAGGGCGTTCATGGAATCGTTATCCGAATCCACTTCTTCCATCTTAAAGGCTTGAGCCAACAAGGCATTGCATCGTTTTTTGGATTCGGGGCTTAGAATTCCCCCTATCCCGGCAAAGATGAAATCGGGGCGCGACGAAAGCAAAGAATCGGCCTTGGAAAAGACCGATAGGATTTCTTCGTCGGAATAGGTATCGAAAGCCGTTCCCCCGAGGACGAATTGCTGGAGGATGGCGCCTTTTTCGTCGATGAGGGTGAAGGCGGTTTTCGTCCCGCCTCCATCAATTCCCAAAAACTTCTTATCGAACATAGGCTTGAATCAGACCGACGGTCTCTCCTTCATAAACGGGTTCGATGAAATAGGATTCCACCGTGGAGGGCACGATGAACGTTTCCGCGTAGTGGATCACATAATCTTCAAAGGAACCGTCTTTAGAAATGATACGGGCCGCGCGTCCTTCCACCAAGTTATTTACATTGACCGAACCATGGGTATTCACTTCAATGCGAGAAGAGAAGAATTTACGTCTCGTCTCCACGAATTCCGCTTCATGCAAACCCGTTTTGACCCAGCCGTCTTCCTTGACTTCGAAATGGTTGATCAGATTGTCTTTAACCCATTGGGTCGTGCGGTCAAACTGGATGTTATTCGCCCCGTGGTCGATATGGATGGGACGGGGTTTACCATCTAATCCAATACGTCCCCAGTCATAGAGCTTGAAGGTAAAGATATAAGGGGTTGCGGAGATTTCCAAAACCATGGAATCCTTGCCGGAGCAATGGACGGTGCCCGCGGGGATCAAGAAATGGTCATGCTTTTTGGCTGGGAAATGGTTGACGTATAAATCCGCGGGGAATTCTTCTCCCGTTTCTTGGGCGTGCTTCAAATCGCGGATCATCGCTTCTTTATCCACGCCTTCTTTTAAGCCAAGATAAACCACCGCATCCTCTCCCGCGTCAAGGAGGTAATAGGATTCATCCTGGGTATAATGCATCCCAAATTTATCTTGGATATATTGGGTCAAGGGATGACATTGAAGACTTAAATTTCCTCCTCCCATCGTGTCAAGGAAATCGAAGCGGATGGGGAATTCATCGCCGAAGCGGCCATAAGCGCGGGTTCCAAGCAAGGCTTTGGGCTCAAAGAACGTTAAGTTCGATGCCGGGGTCGATAAAACCATTCCGTTGAAGTCAAAATGCAGGGCGTTTTCTTCGGGAACGCCATCAAAGCTCCAAGCATAATTCTTTTTGCTTGGATCCAAATGGCAAACTTCTTTCATCCATTGTCCGCCCCAAACGCCTGGATCAAAATAAGGAACGAGGCGGAAGGGACGATAGGCAAGGGCATGCAGGGCTTCCATTAAGTCCTTCGTCTCCACCATCTTCCAGGCCGTATCGTCATTACCATCGATATAGAAGGCGGTGTTGCGTAATAATTTCTTCTTTAAGCGATCGGCCGCCCGCCATTCCACAAAATAGCCGCGTTTGAATTTCTTTAACGGGTCTTCATTCTCGTTAGAAGCATGCCAGTTCGTTTCTTTGTTGCGGAAACGAAGTTGCATCTCCCAACGGTCGAGTTCCACGTAAACGACGTTCTCTTCCGAAACGAGAGAGGCGCCAAACCCATAAACAACCGCTTTGGGAGGCAAATTCGCCTTGAGATTTTCTAATTTCTTTTCATCGTAGAAATCTTCCACATGGAAATGGGACATCACACCGAAGACGCGATCGTCGGTGAGATTATCCTGAATCATTTCCTGGATTTCGGATTCGCTTTTGGCGGCTTCCTCCACGTCAACGGCAACCGCCCCGATTTTCGAAGCAATGGCTTCCGCTAAGCGGCGAAGCGTTTCTTGACGGATGCCCGGATATTTCTCCAGCGTAATGATGGGCGCGGCGGAAAAACGCTTTGCAATCGCCTCGGCGATGGCGGGATGGCCAACAAAGCCATTTCCCTTGGCAAACGTTTTCGGTTCCTTGTCATATTCGGAAACAAAAGACAGGTACTTATTCTGATTCATGTTGATATTCTCTCCATAGGCGTTTCAAAATTTTCGCTTCCAAAAAGCCGATTAAGCCGAAGCAAACGAACAGGAACGCAAAGCTGACGTATACGATGAGGTAAAGCGACCCTACGAATAGGGCCACGAATACCACGGATAAATAGATGTAGCGGTGGGCAAACCAAAAGGCGAGGTTCAGATGTTCAATCCAATCGCCTTGGAATTTAGCGCATACCGGGAAGAAAAAGGAAGCCACGAGTGCGATTTCTAATAGGACCGTCAAAGAAACGACGAACAAAATCGTTTTTAGCGTTCCGCCCGCCATCGAATTGATAAACGCCAATAGGAAATAGGCTCCCGCCAGCACAAGGGCGAATAGAATCGACGGAACGATGGTCTCCTTTAATTCCTGGATGCAATGTTTGAAATAGTTGCGGACGTAATACCCGGTATTATCCGTAGATAAATCCAAATAGGTCGCGATTAAAGCCGTCCAGCAGGTGCCGATTCCAAGTCCTAACGTCAAAGCACTCGTGAGTAGGAAAAGGATGTTCAAAAAGAGCACGCTTCCGACTTTATTTAGAATTTCCGCAACTTTATTCATGGTTTTTCTTTTCACGGGGCGAAGGGTAAAGAGGGCAACCTCCGCCCCGTTTGGGAATCAAGCGATTAAGCTTGCTTCTTTTTCTTTTTGGTGACGACGACTCCAGCGACAACGCCCGCGACAACCGCGGCGCCGGCAACGCCACAAATCGCTCCGATCAAGGCGCCATTGCCTTTCTTCGCGGGGAGGGCGATTTTGCCTTCGGCCGTTAAGAATTTGACGTTGTTCTTCTCATCAAGAATCGAAGTGTTGTCGACTTTATGAGTGACGACTTCCCCTTCTCCGATTTTATAGCTTTGCTGCGACATCGAGATGGCGGAAGATGTGTTGACATGATAGTCCGCGCCTAAGGCATCGCGGTTGAAAAGGTTGGAGGAAAGCATCGTGTCAACAAGTCCGAAGCTGGACCAGTAGTTGACCGTGTAGCATTCTTTCCAGGTGTAGGCGGCCATGCCATTGGCTTCTTCTCCCTTTTCGAAGCTGACCCATGGGGTATCCGCATCTTCCAAATCGGCCATTTCGGAAACGGCGAAATTGGTCTCACCGATCAAGGCTTTGGTTTTGGTCTTATATTCTTCGACGTTGTTCCAGGAATAGCTGATGTTATAGACGAAGGCCTTCCATTCGTTGGTCGTATTGAAACCAGCGACGGTCGTATTCATCATCTCATCTTTCCATCCTGCGGATTTAAAGGTATCCATCGAGAACTCGAATCCTTCCGGGATGATCGAAGCGACTTTGGCGTTCCATTCGTCCCAGATTTCCGTCGGGGTGGTTAAATGGTTCGGGTTGGTGAAATAGCCGTCCGAGATGTATTTGACCCAGTTGTCTGCCTTCGGAGTGAAGGTCGGGTTCTTCATATCTTCGATGTGGAAATAGTTGTTGTTGCCGACGAAAGATTCCGTGTCTGGCTGAATCTGGATGGAGCCGTCCACAAGGCAAAATAGCGAGAGAGTTTTATTGCCCGCGCCGTCGGCGTTCGTGATGACCGTGTTTCCGTTAACGGGGGAGACTTGGCAAGAAGCCAGTAGAACCGTTAAAAGGGCGCCCGCGCCAATCGCGCCGAATTTTCCAAAGGATTTTTTGTTCATGGTTGATATACCTCCTATATCCTAAAAAATGGAAATGATTTTGGTTGTCGTCTTAGTCTTGATCCAAGTAATGGACCCAATATTTGCTGGTCTTCCAAATCGCGACGACGACGAGGATGACCACGAGGAACATGACCCAGCTGATCGCGCTCGCATAACCAAGCTGGTTGTCCATGAAAGCTTTGTCGTAAAGGTAGTAAGCCAGGTAATAGGCGCTGTAATTCGTGCCTTTCCCGACCATGATGTAGGCCATCGTGAAATACTGGAAATTCCCGATGATGCCCGTAATCAGCATGAAGAGGGTCGTGGGGGTGCAAAGGGGCAAGGTAATCGTCCAAAACTGATGGGCTTTGGACACCCCGGCAATCGAGGCCGCCTCGTACAAATGATTGGGAATGCCCTTCATCGCGCCGAGGTAGAAGAGGGCGCTGATGCCTCCTCCCCATGCGCTCATGAGGATCAAGGAGATTTTGACGAGATGCTCCCCGCCAAGCCAATCGATCTTCGGAATTCCGAATAGGCCGAGGAATTCGTTGATGAGACCGTAGTTCTTGTTGAACATCCAAGTCCAAAGCAAGGCCATGGCGACGCTAGAAACGACGTTTGGCAAATAGAAGATCGTTCTCCAAATGCCTAACCCTTTGATCGGTTTATTGAGAAGAACAGCCATCAATAAGCCGATTACGATGGAGAACAAGGTTCCGAAGACCACTTGGAACAAGGTGTTGCCAAGGCTCTTCCAGAAGAAGGGATCTTGGGTAAATAGATAGACGTAGTTATTGAACCCGACGAACACCGGGGCATCGACTTTGTTGTAGTTGGTGAAGCTGTAATAAAGTGAGGTGCCGAGGGGGTAAAGGGTGAAACAAAGGAAACCAATGATCCAAACGGAGGCGAAGGCATATCCCAGCATCCCTTCTTTCGTCTTCTTCTTCAGATGACGCTTGGGCTTTTGGGGTGCTTCTACAGCCGTCGGAGTGACTTCTTTGTTTGCTGCAACTTCTTCCATGATTCTCTCCTTTCCTTAGTTTTGGGTCGAATAGTATTGACGGATTTTGCTTTCCATCAGTTTTTGGGATTCATCCATCGCGTCTTGGACGCTCATTTTGTAGGAGCCGACGGAATTCACGTAAACCTGAATGTCGCTTGTCCATTTGGGGGCGGCGGCGATGTATTCCGCTTCCCGGGTATGGCTTACGGCTTTCGCCACCTCCGTCATGACGGGGTCGGTTTCAACGAAATCCGCGTAATACTGACGATTGGAAATGAGGAATCCGGTTTTGGAAATCATTTCTTGAGAATGTTTGGAATAAAGGAATTTGAGGAATTCCCAGGATCCACGGTTCCGTTGCGCGGCCACTTCTTCCTTCACGTTCCGATTTTTATTGTCGTAAAGCTCAATCGAATAGGAACTGCTCCAATTCGTCGTTTCGACTTCGGAAGAGATGGTGGGTAGCTCGAACACTCCGTAATCGAAGGTGACTTTCGCTTCCTTCAAGCGGGTGTGGAGGCCTTCATTGCCAACGATCATTCCAAGTTTTCCCGAGACAAAGGGGTCCGCGCCAGTTTTGCCGACGTCCGCCATAAAGTTTTCGAGATTTTGACGGGCTTGGGCATCTTTGCGGCAATAGGAATCGTAATAAAGCGATTCGAGGTTTTTGATGTAGGCCGCATCGTTGAATTGGGGGATAGGACGTCCATTAGAAGGATCTTTGCCCCAGAAAGAATGGCCAGAGAGCCATCCCCATTGATGGACGTATTGCCCTTCTCCAGAGAAGGGGTCGTATCCCACGATTTTGTAACCGGAGGACGGATTTCCCTCTTCTTTATATTGGGTGAGCTTTTTGGAAACCACTTCCATCTCCGCCCAGGTCTTGGGGGTATCCGTGATGCCGGCGGCCTTGAAGAGGTCTTTGTTGTAATAAACCACGCGGACCGTCGCCGAGAACGGCCAGGCCTTCATGTGGTTATTTTCGTCGTATTTGGCGATATCGCTGATTTGGGTGGGGAAGAACATGTCCTCCGCCTTCAAGGTTTCAATGCCCTTGGCGACGTCTTCTTCTTCCATCGCGGTCAGGTCGAGGTTATAACGAGCCCTTAACGGGGCGTCAGAAACCGTGTGAAGATAGATGTCCGGGGCGGATCCGCCGGAAATGGCGAGATTGACTTTGTCCCAATAGTCCCAGAAGTTCACACCGTTTCCCTTGATCGCGACGTTGTATTTTTTCGCGACGTCGGAGGCGTTAAATTCCTTAATGAGTCCGTTGATTTCAGCGTATCCCGTCGCACCGCGTTGCCACTGATGGTAGAAAATGAGTTGTTGTCTTTCTCCATAGTCGACCACGTCGTCTTTGGGGATAAACCATAGGGGCGGTTTGCAGCTAGCGAGGACAATTCCTCCTAGTAAACCGAGGAGTGCCGTTGATTTCTTTTTCATCTTGTTTGTCCTCCTATCCCTTGGTTCCCGTATGGGCCACCGAACCGACAATCTGCTTCTGCGCGAGGAAGAAAAGAATGAGGGATGGAACCGTCATAATGAGAGAAGCCGCCATAATCAGGTTGTTTTGGTTGGAATATTGCGTAGCGAAGGTACGAATCGCATAGGCAAGCGGGAAGAGATTGGAATCGTTGATATAAAGCAACGGATTATAGAAATCGTTCCAGCAGTTGAGGAAGGTCATGATGGCTACGACAACAAGCATTTGACGGACTAACGGCAACATGATGGTCCAGAAAATTTGGAATTCATTCGCCCCGTCTAAACGGGCGGATTCCTTTAACGAATTGGGGATGCCCATGAAGAATTGACGGAGCAAGAAGATGTTCGCGGCCTGGCCAACTCCAAACCAAAGAGGAATGATTAAGGGGTTATAGGTATCAATCCATCCGAGCTTGAAATAGATGATATACAAAGGGATTTGGATGATTTGGGAGGGGATGACCATGGTCGCGATGAGGACCATGAACAATTTGTCTCTGCCTGGCCAATTGAGCTTAGCAAAGGCATAGGAAGTGATGGTGCAGGAGAAAACCGTGCCAATCGTGGCGAATAAAGCGTAATAAAGGGAATTGAACGTATATTGGCCAAAGGGGACGGATTTCACCGCGGTTTTGAAGTTATCCCAGTAGAGTTTCGTCGGAAAGAAGACGCCGGCTTGCAAATCTTCCGTGGACTTTAGAGCCGTTAAAAGCATCCAGAGCAAGGGAACGACGAAGAAGATCGAGCAAAGGACGAGAAAAATATAGGCGATGACTTTCTCCCGAATGGAGTGAGCTTTTTTCGAATGCGGCTTCTTGGGTTTGAAAGTCGCTTTTTTCGGTTCGGATGCGTGATCCATCATTTCTTACCTCCGCGAACATATTGAAGACGGACAAAACGAGGTCCGTAGCAGCTGGCGAATTGTAAATTCTCTCCTAAATCAGACGTATTGACGTTATAAGAGGCTAGAATCTCGCCCGGATGAGACAAATGCTTATGGCCCTTCGCGTTGTAATGATATTCATGGGGGCAATATTTGGACGTGTCCGTATAAGCGATGCGGATCGGTCCAAAGGGGCCATAGGGGGTAGGGCTTAAGCTATAAGCAACATAAGGGGACTGAACGTCGTAAGTAAAGATCGCCACGTATTGGTCCAAGTTCTTGAAAACGGAGAGCTCGCAAGAAACGTGGTTGAGCAAGGGAGCGGCTTTCGTGATGTCTTTTTGGAAGGAAGTTCCATCAAAGAATTCCCATTCGTTGACGTTGGGGAAATCTTTGGTTCTGGCAACCACCATCTCCTTGCCATTTTCCAAATGATTTTGATCGGTTAAATAGCCGTAAATATAGACGTATCCATCTTCTTGGGCGGAGTCGAGGATTCCCGCGCCATAAAGGGCTTCAATTGAACCATAATGTTGATGAAGATTGGTCGCCTTTTGTTCCACTTTGTCGAAATTGGAGTAGCCTTTTTCAATGGGAAGACGAAGCATCGACACCCCTTCGATTCGGAACTGGAATCCTTCCGGTTGGGTAAGGTCGCTCACGCCAACAAGAGGCAAGGAATAGAAATACCCGTTTTGAATGATGCCATCCTGCAACCAGAACCAGCCGTTTTTATCCGAACAGGCAAGTTCGGAACTTGCATCGGCTTCGATATCGATTAAAGTGCTGTTATCCGTATCGAAATAAACTTTGCTTAGGCCAAACAATCCTTCGTTTCCGCCGATTCCGCCATAATTGCCGATTCCATTCTCGTTAGGGATATGGAATTCCACGGAGTCGGCTTCTGCAACGAGGGAAATGAGTTGCTCGTCCATCATCCCTTCCGCCATGCGAAGGGTCACTTCTTTTTCTTTTTGGAGCTTACCACGGGCATAGGCCAGCACGCTCATTTGCTTCACGCCGCGGCGGGCATAACCAACGCTAAAGGGATCTGGTTGAGAATAATTCACGACGCGAATTTGCTTGAGGGAATAGGCTTTTCCAAAACGAAATTTCAAAACAATTGGCTTCTTGGGGTCGTAGGAACTTAGATACACGTCCCCCTTCTTTTCTCCATAAGCCACTAAATTGTCGACCATGGTTCCCGAAAAGCTTTGAGGATTATGGGGTTCCAAGTAAGAGCCATAATGCCCTTTTCGATCTTGCTTAACGTGAAAGGTTGTGGCTTCTTTTTTGGGTTCCGCCCCTTCGATGATCGCATAGGAATTATGGGGCATAAGCCACGGATCCAAGCGGACGTCATTCGAAGACCGTGTGTTCACAAACGTGTCGCCGAAAACGCATAAGGTCCGAACGCGATCGGGTTCGTCATCGCGATTGTCGAATAGGTTGAAGGTGAATAAACCATCTCCGCCCATCCATCCTTTTTTGGTTTGAAAAAGCGAAGTGAATTCTTCATCCGGGATTCCGATATAGCCCTCCCCTTCCTCAAAGGAAACGGGCTTAGCGCCTTCTACGCGAAGGAAAACACAGACAAGATTCTTTAAATCTAGGCGCGTTCCCTCTTGATGGATTTTCTCCTCGAAGAAACGTTCGCCGTCTAGGGAATACGAAAGGGAAGCCACCGTTCCTTCCACTTCCATGGAAGAAAGGACCACGGGCTTTTCAAAAGAAAGGAGCCCTTCTTTTTCCAAGTAGGAAAAGGGAATCATCCTCAATGCTCCCGCGGAATGCGAAGGGTAGTTTCGCAATCGAATAAAGCGTATTTGCTCATGTCGATGAAGAAAGTCACTTCATCGCCTTGGCGATAGGGGCTCTTGTGCGGAACTTTGGCCACGATACGGACGTCTTGGTCTTGGATATAGTGGATGGTTTCAAATCCTAACAATTCGACAATGTCGATCTTGCCATGGAAAGGATGGGCCATCTTGGATTTGATGTCGCCTTCTTCCAAATAGAAATCCTCGGGGCGGATGCCGAAGAGGACGTCTTTCCCTTCGTAGTCCTTATAGAATTCCAGGTGTTCCTTTGGCAGTTCGACGCGATTGCCGCTTTGGAAGGTTAAAACGCCGTTTTCCAAATGGGACGGAATGACGTTCATAGCCGGGGCACCAATAAAAGTCGAAACAAAGACGTTGGCAGGATAATCGTAAAGTTCTTCCGGAGAAGCGATTTGCTGCACGACACCAAGATTCATGACAACGATTTTATCGGCCATTGTCATGGCTTCGGTTTGGTCGTGAGTAACGTAAATGGTTGTTGCAGCGGCTTCACGATGGATGCGGATGATTTCCTCGCGCATCGTGATGCGGAGCTTGGCGTCCAAGTTCGAAAGCGGTTCGTCCATCAAGAAGACGTCCGGGCGACGAACAATGGCGCGGCCCAAAGCGACGCGTTGCTTTTGTCCGCCGGAAAGTTGAGCGGGCTTCCGTTTCAACAAGTTTTCGTCGAAGCCCAAAATCTTCATGGCCTCCTCAACGCGGGCCCTTTGCTCTTCTTTCTTCACGTGTTGGAATTTCAGCCCATAGACCATGTTGTCATAAACGGTCATATGGGGGTAAAGGGCGTAGTTTTGGAACACCATCGCGATATTGCGATCCTTGGGTTCCAAATCATTGACGACCGTCCCGTTGATCGAAATGGTGCCGGCGGTGATGTCTTCTAAACCCGCGAGCATACGCAAGGACGTTGTCTTTCCGCATCCGGACGGACCGACGAAAACGACGAACTCGTTTTTCTCAACAGAAAGGTTTAAATCTTTGACGGCCTCAAAACCATTGGGGTAGGTCTTGCCGACGTGTTCGAATTCCAAATATGCCATGTAAGCGCTTCCTCTTCTGGCATCATCATAAACTTGGTACTACTAATGTGTCAACAAGAAATAGTACTTTTCTAATACATTTAAAATTTATGGATGGAATCGACTTCGACTTCGTAGGAATAACGTTCCGGATTATAAAAATTATCCGTGAGTTCGATCATGTGTTTGTTGGCATCATAACCGCGACGGACGCGTTTTAAAACAATGCCATTCTCTTCTTGCTGAAGCATTTCCTCGATGGCGGCGGTGCTTCTTTGAGCAGACAAACATTCTTCGAATCGGGAAAAATAGAGTCCTTTTTCAATGAGATATTGATAAAGGGATCCATACAAGAAATCTTGGGTGCTCGGCAAATCAAAAGGAAGGCGCAACCAAGTATCGCTGTAGACGATTGGGCCTTTATCATCCCCACGCACACGCTTTAAATTGTAGAGTTTATCGCCGATTTCACAGCGCATCTCATTCGCGCGCTCTTCGTCAGCATATACAATCGTAAGGGATGCTTTGATCGTTTTAATCTTCGAACCGTACTCCTTCATCTCGGAAGTAAAACTTTCGACTAATGTAAAAGCCGACAGGTCTTCCTTATGATGATTGATTTTGGTTCCAAACCCAGGACGGGAGGAAACGTATCCTTCTTTTTTTAACTCATCAAGAGTTTTGCGGATCGTGATTCGCGAAACTCCATACCGGGAGCAAAGCTCTTTTTCCGTTGGAAGCATCTCTGCTTTGCAAAAGTCTCCCGTTTTGATTTGGGTAATCAAATTCGCCTTAATTTCCAAATATTTGGGTAATGCTTGTGTGGGATTCATTGATAATATTCTATTTCAAAGAATCTACCTATTCAAGACATTTATAATACATTTCGGCAAGTTGTCATAATGACATTTATTACAAACCGATATTTTGACCACGCTTTGTTTAAAAGAAGAAGATGACTAGATACAAAGCAAGACAAGCCGCCGCGGTGACGCTGCTTAAGGCAATGGTCCATCCTTTGCTTTTATTGAGCAACGGGGTAAAGACCTTTAAAGCCAGGAAACCCGTCACCAAAGCGCAGACAATCGCCCCATAGATTTCGAATTGAATCGCGTCGGGGCTAACGATATAAAGGCCACGTTGAGAAATGATGAATTCGCCCGATGCATCCACGTGGTTGTTGTAAGGATGCCACGACAAGCAGTCGGCAAAGGCAAAGATGGCAAAGTCAAACGTGCAGGATCCCACCATGTTGCCGATCCCAGCGTCGTAGTTCTTCTTTTTGAAAAGCTGAGCGGTGGAGATGACCTCGGGGATCGAAGTTCCAATGCCAAGGAGCAACGCACCTGCGACGGAACCCGATAAAACAGGAAGGGCTTCTTGAATCATCTTGGTGAGATAGGTCAAAGCAATCGAAGTGCCAATCAAACCGATGGAGCAGAAAACAAATAAGGTGATGATTTTCTTTAAGCTCCAAGCGACTTGCTCTTTGACTTCTTCTTTTTGCTCTTCTTTGGGCTGGATGATAAGGGACACAATGTAGAGGGCAAGAATCAACAAACTGACAAAGTTGATGTCCCCTAGCATCAATTGCCATTCTTTCGGGGCAAAGAAGGCATAAGCGGCGAATCCATACATCGCCAAGCAGAATAGGCCATTGACGACGTGGAATTTCTTGACGTTCGATCTACGGAAGTTCTTGACGAACATCACGGTTTCTAACATCAAAACGACTAGGTTAAAGATGATGGAACCCAAAATATCGCCGACGACGTATTCGGGTTCATTGACGATGAAAACGGCGGAAAGGGCCGTGAATAGTTCTGGGAGCGAAGTAACCGCGGCAAGCAAAACTCCACCGATAAAAGCTCCAGAGACCTTTGTCTTCTTGTCGAGCATGTCGACCAAATTTCCTAGCCAAAAGGCTAGAACGATCATCGCCGTCAAATCCAGGGCGTAGACCGGATAAATCCACCACATAATGTACCTCCTCATGGTGGCCCAGAACCAAAAAAACGGGACCGGGCAAAGGCATAAAAAACGCCTTTGCTCAAGTCTCGTCAATGAAGACAGGCCAGGCTTCCCGATTTGAGAAGGCAGTGCTGTTGGCTCTGTCTCGCCTTGCGGCGACGACTACTCCCTCAAGCAGCAAAAGCATAGGGCAACCATAAATAACGGTCAATCCCCTTTTAACAAAATCCAAAACGATTATGATTGTTCCATGCGTATTTTAATCATTCGTCACGCCGACCCCGATTACGAAATCGACGGGCTGACCAAAGAAGGCCAAAAAGAAGCCAATGCCCTGGGTCAATACCTGAAAAACATCCCCATCGATGCGATTTACGTTTCTCCCCTAGGTCGCGCCCAAAGGACGATGGAACCCTACTTAAAAGAAAGCGGCACTTTGATTAAGCCCATTATTCTGGATTGGCTACGCGAATTCCGTGCTTTAGCCCCTCACGATAGCACCCGCATCAGTTGGGATATCCTCCCCTCCACCTTGGAAGAAGGCGGAGACGCATGTTTTGATCCTTCCCAATGGATGGAGTCTTTGCCTTTTTATCGGACAAGCAAAGATTTAAAAGAGCAATACGAAGAAGTTTGCCAAGGGCTGGAAAAGGTTTTGAACCTTCACGGGTACCATAAAGTGGGTCACCACTATGAAACCGAAAAGGGGAATCAACAAACCATCGCCTTCTTCTGCCACTTTGGGGTAGAAAGCGTGATGCTTTCCTATTTGCTGAATGCAAGCCCCGTTACCTTTTGGCAGGGGACGTGTGCCGTTCCTAGTTCGATTACCTCCCTTTATACCGAAGAACGCCGGAAAGGAATTGCCAGTTTCCGTATGAACCAATTTGGAGGGACGCCCCATCTTGATTTAGTGGGGTTAGAACCTTCTTTTGCCGCGCGTTTTTCCGAAACTTTTGAGGACCCCCGCCGTCACGATTAATTTTCTTTTTTACTTTGTAAGCGGTATCTATAGCATCTTTTTTTCATCGCGGTTACAATCACGGCCGTTATGAAACTCTGGAAGAAATTTCGCTCCCTCTTCAACCCCATCGATTTAACCAAGGGGTCCATCTACAAAGGCCTAATCGCCTTCTTGGTTCCGACCATCTTGTCCATGATCTTTCAACAGATCTACACGTTAACCGACGCGATTATCGTTGGACAAACCCTTTCCGAATCCGCGGTGGCGGGAGTCAATAACTCTTCCTCCCTCATTTTCATCGTCATTTATTTTGGACTAGGGTGCACGAACGGGTTCAGCGTCGTCATCGCTGGGGCGATCGGAGCCAAAGACGAAAAGAGAATGCGGCAATCCTATTTTATCCAAATCGTTTTGTGCCTCTTCGTCTCCCTTCTTCTTACGGTTTTAGGCATCGTTTTGATCCCGACTTTATTAGGAACCTTAGGCATCCATCCTTCGGAAGTCGACATGGCCATGCAAGCCCAATACGAAGCCGCCTATACCTACCTTGTTATTATTTTTGGTGGGACGATTGCTCAAGTTTTCTACAACATGATCGTCGCCGTGCTGCGTGCGATGGGAGATTCCTTCAATCCCTTCTTGTTCTTAGTTTTCTCCACGATTGCTAATATCGGACTCGATTTGCTCTTCATTCAGGCCTTTCATTGGGGGGTTGCTGGGAGTGCCTGGGCCACCATTTTGAGCCAGGGCCTTGCCGCGGTAGGAGCCATGATTTACGCCTATATCCGTTACCCCAAATTGCGTCTTCACAAAGAGGATATGACCTTCTCCTTCAAAGAGTATATGCGTCATATCAAAAATGGATTCCCCTCGGGTTTTCAATTTTCGATTCTTGCCATCGGCTGCATCGTCATGCAGAACGCGATCATCCGTTTCGATATCCAACCCGATGGAAGCATGCTTGCCTCGATGCCCGCCCAATTAGGATATGGGGCGGCCTGCAAAATCATCAATCTCTTGATGGTTCCTTACAATGCGATTGGCACGGCGATCCTCGCCTTTGTTGGCCAAAACCTTGGCGCGGGCGACCATAAACGTTTAAAGCAAGGCGTATGGGCCGCGTTCTGGATCGGAATGGTATGCTACGCGGTTACCACCGTTATCGGACTTCTATTAACCATCCATGGAGCGTATCAATACCTCTTCTTGTCACCAGAAAAAATCAATGAGCGTTCCATCGAATTCGGGAACATCTATCTTTATGCGGCCGTTCCCTCTTTGATTTTGCTCATGATTTTGATTTTGTTCCGTAACGCATTGCAGGGATTAGAAAAACCCTTATTCCCCTTCTTGTCTGGAGTTGGCGAATTAGCAGCCCGCGTTTTGGTATGCTCCTTTGTTCCCGCGTTAATGAATGGGGGACCCATCACGACGGAAGCAACCCCTCTTTCCTTCTTAGGCGCGGCATTAGGCGACCCCATCGCTTGGATTGCTAGCCCTTTAATCGCATTGGTTCCGATGATTTATTATTTCAAAAAGCTATCCAAGGACGGCAAGAATAACGGCGCAAAATAAGATGCGTCATTCGTTCTATTTTGTTTCCCTGGGATGAAACGTGTAACCATCTATTAATCATTGCTCATCATGTCAACATCATTGCCCATCATGTCAACATCATTGCTCATCATGTCACAAGAAAAACGAACGCTGCTATGGAAATTAAAATTCGTAAACGCCAATAGCCGAAGAAAAGTCCGTTGAAAAATATAGAGAAAGATACCACCAAAACTGAGCGGTTTTCTGATCGATTCCGAGTATCCAGGAAACCACCCAATTCGGGCAGTCCAGCATAATCAGCGTTATCGTTTTCTCTATCGTCGGCATCGTCAACTTCGACGATGCGAGGGAGGTTCCGCTCGCGTCGCAGGACTTTTTGCCGCAAACGGGGCAGGCGTAGGTTTGGACGCCGTCTTTCCTTTTCCCGTCGCGCCACAGCTTGGCGGCGCATTTCGGGCACCTTGGATCCCTTTTCATTGCCCTGGCTTTCAAGCCTTTGGCGAATCTGGCGGATTCCCTCTCCCTTTTCTCCGATTCCTCGGAGACGATTTCCGCGAGGGCTGCAAGCTCCTCGTCGGACAGTCGCGAGACGTCTTCTATTGTCATGGAAACTCTTTCCAGGCTTGGGAGGCCGAGAGCTCATCGCCAAACAAGTCTTCCGAAAGGAGCTTTTTTATTTTTAGTTTTCGTATTACACTTCGAAAACTTCATGTTTTTAATTAGTTTTCGAATTCTATTTCGAATTCTTTTGACGGTTAAAACCTCTGTAGTAAAATGATTACAGGAGGATTGCCCATGAAATATATTGAAAGAACAGACTACCTTCATTTCTTGATTCAGCACAAAGACAAGCAAATCATCAAAGTGGTAAGTGGCATTCGCCGATGTGGCAAATCCACGCTTTTTGAAATATTCAAAGATTACCTGCTTCGCCATGGAGTATCCAAAAAGCAAATCATTTCCATCAATTTCGAAGATATCGCCTATCAAGGAAAAACTTATGTCCAAATTTATTTGGATATTAAAAGCAAATTAATGGAAGGTCGAATGACCTACGTTTTTTTGGATGAGGTTCAAAATTGTGAGCACTTTGAAAAAATGGTGGATAGCCTTTTTATCCAGCCGAATATCGATATCTATCTCACGGGCTCCAATGCCTATTTTATGTCCGGAGAATTAGCCACCCTTTTATCGGGCCGATACGTGGAATTGAAAATGCTGCCTTTGTCGTTTTCCGAATACGTTCAAGGAACAGACCCCTCAGAATCTCTTTCAAAGAAATACAACAACTACATCACTTTTTCCTCCTTCCCCTACGTCTTGCAATACGGCAGCGATTTTCAAGCGGTCCAAGACTATCTCCGAGGCATTTATTCCACGATTCTTTTAAAAGACATCGTTCAGAGGTATCAAATCAGCGACATCATGATGTTAGAAAGCGTCATCCGCTTTGTTTTTGATAACATCGGCAGCCGATTCAGCGCGAATAGTATCGCACGCATCTTAACTGCCAACGGACGAACCGCTAACGACAAAACGGTGGAAAAATATCTACAAGCCTTAGTGGATTCGCTCATCCTTTATCGGGTTCAACGCTATAACGTCAAAGGAAAGCAACTCCTTAAAACCCAGTCCAAATACTATGTAGCGGATCTCGGTCTTCGTAACCTTTTAGTTGGAATCAAAGGACAAGACGAAAGACATATCTTAGAAAATATCGTTTATTTGGAACTATTACGTCGAGGGTACAACGTCTATATTGGACAAAACGATTCGAACGAGATTGATTTTATTGCCGATAAACCCAACGAAACGTTATTCATTCAAGTCAGTTTGTCTTTACGTAATGAATCAACATTCGAACGAGAAATCACCCCCTTAAAAGCATTGAACAACAGCTATCCCAAAATCATTTTGACGATGGACGAATCTCCCGTAAAAAACGAAGATGGCATTCAAATCAAATATGTGCTCGATTGGCTTTTAGGAAAATAAATCGCGGAACTAGACCTCAAGCGATCTAAATCAGCCAGTCAAAAACGTTCACGATATTCGGATCGTCGCTAATGCCAATATCCCTTCGAAAAAAGAGCCATGAAGGAATACCCCTCACAGCTCTTTTTGTTCGTCGAATGTGCCTTATTCTTCGACGTATTGGGTAATCGTTAATTCAACGATGTTGGATTTCACGCTGCCATCCGCGGTTTGGGCTTGGAGTTTCACCGTGCCGGCAAGACCGACAGCTTTGATTTTGAAGTTATGGAAGTAATCGGAAGAAACCTCGACGAGGTCCGCGCCTTCGAGAACCACTAGTTGGATTCCATCTGGCGATGCGCCCATTGGTCCTACTTCGAAATCGGCATAGGTCATGGCCGAGCCAAAGGTAACATGGTTATCAATCGTGGTTTGTTCGAGCGTTAGCGTGATGGATTCCGGATTAACGACGTATTTCTCGGCAGACGTAACCATAAGGACATAGCCTTTTTTGCCAATCTTCGTTTCGTAGGTGTTGTAAACGATGGCTTTGACCAAAGACTTCTCATATTTCTTCAAATAGAGGTTTTGATCATAGCCGAAGAAATAATATTCGGTTCCCGGTTCATCGCTTGGATCCATGGCGAATCGACCGGTTCCCGCGAAATTTTCGGTGCCCTTGACCTTAAGCAGGGCTTCTACCGTCATGACCGCTTCAACGGGCTTGCCGTTCTTGAGATCTTCTTCGGTAAAGGTCTTGAAGTCGGATTGGTTCACTTTGTCGTAAGTGGTTTCGATTTCTTGTTTGGCGATCACCTCGAATTGGGAATTGCTGATCGAAGGAATCTTTCTCAGGGTATCTTGATAAGTGAAACGGACGCCGGTGGCTTTGACCGTATCGCCCATATTGATGCCATGGGGGTAGTAGTCGTCCTCGGTTTTGCAGAATAAGAATCCCGAATCGTCTTGAATCAAAAGTCCGGTGCGGTAGAAGGCGAGGACTTTGCCGGCGACCGTCACTTCCGCGCCCACTTCCATCGTACGGACGGAGCTGATTTTGGAATATTCGGATTCGGAAACGATGATTTCGATCGGCATGCTTTGCTTGTCGCCGACCTTGGCCACAATGGTCACTTGTCCTGCTTTAACGCCCGTCAAAACATTGCCTTCAATCGTGGCGAAATCCTTTCCTTTGGTGATTTCAAAGCTTGGAGTTCCCTCCATTCCTTCCGGAAGGGTGGCGGACAAGGTGATCGTCTTGCCGATTTCCACTTTGGGGCTGCTAGAAGAGCAAATGATGTTGTTCTTGTCTTTGGATTCGTTATGGACCGCGGTTCCTTCATCGGCTAAATCAATCGAAACCGTATTTTGGAAGTTCGTGAAGTTTCCTTTCGGGGGTGACATAATCGCCCGCTTCGATCTTTTCCCTGTTCCAATAGGATTTCACCGTGCTGACAGAACCATGCTTATTGAATTTGGCTTGGAATTTCAAAGAGCCATAAGCAAAGTCGAAAATCGCGTCTTTCGCCCCGGTTTGCTCAGCGCTAGAGAAATCGCCGGTAATGTATTTGCCCGTGACTTTGATGCGAGAACCCGCGAGTTTGGGAGAAGCGTTGAGAGAGGCTAAATCCGCTTCGTTTTTGACTTCATAGGAGATAGGATCCGCAACCGTCATGTTGGATTTCAAAACGCAGGCTTCAGAAATGAAGGAGCCATCCAGGTTGCCCGCAAGCTGCAGGCCATATTTGCCGTTATTGACTTTGGCGGTCACCAAAACCGCTTCGTTCATGACGACTCTGCCGTTAACAAAACCGTCTCCGGGGTCGCCAGTTGTCTCCAACGTATTCATGTTATAGACATAGAAGCCGTGCTTGCCGTCCATCAAATAGAAGGTATTGCCGTAGCTCGCGGTGACTTTGCCACGGACCGTGACTAATTTGCCATCATATTGGTTCACATCATCTTTGATTTCCTTAATGCGAAGGACTTCTTGGGAAACAAAGGAGAACGGGGCATCTTCATAACCGTCTTTGGAGATGATGCCTTCAACGGTTCCTTTATCCAAAAGGATGATGTCATTGCCTTTAGAATAAGCAAAATCGCCGCCTTTCCGGATATCGATTTTATAGTCGGAGAGCAATTCGCCCTTTTCGTCTTTGACAATGGTCTTGATGGTCTCGCCATGGAACATTTTTCCTTCGAAGGAGACGCTTAATTTCATCAAAACAACATCGCCGATATCAAATTCGACTTGATTGCTGTTGAAGCCCTCTTTGCGGACTTCAAGCTTCACGTGGCCGACTTCGTTCAGCGTGAGTTGATTTCCGGAAAGAGCAACGAGATTCGCTCCTTCCAAAACAACGATTTCCGGGTTTTCCACCGCATTGCCTTCTAAATCTTTGACAGAAATGGTAAGGATTTGTCCTTTGACCTTCTCCCCTTCTAAGGTAATGGATAACTCTTTTTATCCGGAGTTGAAATCACGTCACCGCCGCCGGGTTGACTATTGCAACTGGTTACTGCGCCTAGGCTTGTGATGCCCAGAGCACAAAAAAGCGAAAGCACAAGTAATCTTTTTTTCATAATTCCTCCTACTCGATGCTCAACCAAGTCAATATACAGGTTTCCTATTAGGTTGCAATCCCTTTATATCTATTTTTGTTAATATAATACCTTTTTCATTTCGATATCAGTAAATAGATATTGTACTAATCATGGCATTTTTTAACCTATAGACAAAGAAAGAGTTTTCCGTTGATATTTTATCGTCATTTTAAAAGATGAATTACAACATATTTTTCTTTGGTTACCCCTAGAATTAATTTGTCATTTTATAGTAAATTAATTCCCCTCACAAAAAGCACCACCACCAATAACGTCCTTTAAGGATAACTGCAATAATTAGGCTCTCTCGACGCAACACGTAGGCCCAGACAAAAAAACGACCTAGACGAATCTAGATCGCTTTTGTCTAAATGGCGCGCCCGAGGCGATTCGAACGCCTGACCCCAACCTTCGGAGGGTTGTACTCTATCCAGCTGAGCTACGAGCGCGTAAATGGTGCACTGGATGGGAGTCGAACCCACACCGGTTGCCCGACTAGCTCCTGAGACTAGCGCGTATACCAATTCCGCCACCAGTGCACGTGGAGATACTATATACTTCTCCGAAGCAAAAATCGAATGTTCCTTTATTTCTTTTTTGCTTTTTGATCCGCGTAGAAATCCTTGGTTTTCGTAGGGATTAGTCCATGGATAAAACCACGGATATAATGCCCGTTTGCATCATCGATGAGACGTCGCACATCCCGTTCGCTTTGGTCTTTGGCAATTTGACGAATCGGGGCATCATCAAAACCTGATTTGATTTGAATCGGCGTCCAATCCGCGTGTTCCTTGACGAACTGCTTCCGCCTCTTCTTGCCCACCGCGGTCCAAGAGATATCCCCCATCGTGGAATCACGATCAAAGGGACGTTCCCGACGGTCTTTATCCAAAGTTAAAGGACGTCCTAGTAACGTCTCGAATTCATCGTCGTATTGGGTGAAACCCCCATGGGGAACCGCGTAATAGATGGGGCACTTCTCGCGGAGATTAGGCAAAGTACGGGTTCCATCCACGATCAAATCCAAGGTTGAAACGATATTCTCAGAGCTAGTTCCTAGGGCCAAGATATAGGTTCCGCCTTCCACTTGGAACGCGTGGGTTTCCGTATCGTAAATGGCAAAATCATTTTGGGTCAAATCAAAAGAAACCACTTGGGTCTCCCCTTCTTTTAGGGCGACTTTCTTAAAAGCGACCAAGACACGCTTTGCTTTAAAGGCGTTCCCTTTGGGGGATTCCGCGTATAGTTCCAAAACGGTTTTCCCTGGGCGAGAGCTTTTATTGGTGACGTTAGCATATACGCGAATCGTTTTTCCCGTTTCTAGGCGAGAAGATTCGCAACGAAGCGAATAGGAGAAACGATTGTAGGATAAACCATGTCCAAACGGATAAGCGACTTTAACTCCGGAAGTCAGGTAATAACGATATCCCACGTAAATGGATTCCTTGTAAATCGATTGCCCCTGGAAGCCGGGGTAAAAGCCAAAGGAAGGGACGTCGCTTTCATGTATCGGCCAAGTCTCCGCCAATTTGCCGCAGGGGGAGCATTCTCCCGAAAGGATATCGCGAAGAGCTTCTCCGCTTCCTTCTCCTGCCAAATAGGTCAATAAAATTGCTTTGGCGTGGTCGCGGAAAGGCAAAACAACGGGGGCACCACATGAAAGAATCACGACGATGTTGGGATTTACAGAATAAAGGGCATCGAACAAAGCGAGCTGGTTCTCTGGAAGATTCATCGTCTCGCGGTCATAGCCTTCCGATTCGTCTTCTTCTGGCAACCCCATGAAATAGAGGACGGTTTTGCTACGAGATGCCAAATCCACCGCGTTAAATAGCAAGGCTTTGGAATCGGAATTCGGCTTAAAGGAATAGCCCCTAGCAAAAGGAAGTTCTCGGTTGATGGCATCCAAGAAGGAAATGGAATGTTCCGTATAGACTTTGCTTGATCCCCCTCCGTTATAACGCGGGGTTTCAGCAAAGGCGCCGATAACGCAGGCGCCCATCAACGTCTTGGATAAGGGGAGAATATTGTTCTCGTTTTTTAGCAATACGATGGATTCTTCCGCTGCTTTAACCGCTAATTCATGGCACTTTTGGGCATCCCACCGCGCCACTTTATCCCCTTCTCTAATTTTGGAGATTAAATTCAAAACGCGGTCCGCGGACTCCGTCATTTTATCCAAAGACAAACGCCCGGATTTCGTCGCGCGTAATAGTTCTGCCGTGCGCTCTTTCGCGTAACAGGGCATTTCCACATCCAAACCATGTTGATGAGAATATACGGGGTCATAGGTTCCGCCCCAATCGCTCATGACAACGCCCTCATACCCCCAGGAATCGCGGAGGGTATCCACGAGAAGATATTCGTTATCGCTACAATGAACCCCGTTGACGATGTTATAGGCGGACATCATCGACCAAGGGTCCGCTTCTTTCACAACGATCTCGAAGGCTTTAAGGTAGATTTCGTGCATCGCCCGTTCATCCACAATCGAATCGTTGATGAAACGATAGTTCTCTTGGCTATTGCAGGCGAAATGCTTCACGCAGGCGGCGATGGAATTGCTCTGAACGCCTTGAATAAAGGCCGCGCCCATTTTGCCGGAAAGCAAAGGATCCTCGGACAAATATTCAAAATTACGGCCACATAGAGGGTTCCGTTTAATATTAACCCCAGGGGCCAGCAAAACATCCGTTCCCTTTAAGGCACATTCTTCGGCTATGGCTCGGCCGATTTGTTTTTCAAGCTCAACGTCCCAGCTGCAAGCCAATAAGCAAGGCGCGGGATAGCAGGTGGAATCCACTTCTTTGGGGGAGCATACCCGTAACCCAAGGGGACCGTCGTGCATCTCAATCCCTTCAATGCCAAGGCGTTTACAGCCATGTAGTTTCCATTCTCCATTCCCGTGGAGGAGGTGGCATCTTTCCCTTAAGGTTAATGCCTGGTGTTGTTGCTTTGTTTTCTTAGCCATGTTGCAAGGATTATATCCCGTCCATCATAAAAATCGAAGAGAACGGATATTAGGAATGGAAAGAGGCAAAAATGCATCCTTCGTCTTTCGCAACTTTGGATTGAACCATGACTTTATTTTAGAGGGCGGAGGAAAAACGCAAAAGGATTCACAAGGGATTCTGGCATTTCTTCCACCACTCCTTGCTTGATGAGTTTTTTGAAGATGCGGCGGGATTTGATGATGTCCTTCTTTCGCCTTTCTAGGCTAGGCCAATCCGTGCCGTGCTTATGGTCTTCCACGGCAGTGAAAAGCATCTTTTCGAATTGATCGATCATCAAAGGCAAGGCGTAATTTTTCGCATTATCGATGTATTTTTGACGCAAATCCATGCGAATCAGTGGATTATCGAGGAAATAATCGATTCGTTTGGTCAAGGAACGGACGCTGCCATGATGGAACAAACACCGATTGTCCAACGAGAACGTGTTCGTCGCCGACATATGCGCATCCGCGATAAGGGGAACGGCCCCACAGGCAAAGGCTTCGATGCAAGAAATCCCTTCGATTTCAAAATCGCTGCAATGGACGTACAAATCGCTCCAATTCAAAATTTCGCGGAGATGGTCCTGCTTGCAGAATTGGATGATTAAAGGATGAGCCAATCCCACTTTTTTAGCCAAGCGGAGATAACGCTTCTTCTCCGGGCCCTGGCCACAGAGGATTAACTGGATTTTGTCGTTATATTTGCTTTTGGCCACCGCTTTAATCAGCAAGTCCTGTCTTTTTTCATGGGCAAGCCTGCCAACGGCCGTGACAACATACAAGCCTTCTAACTCTTTGGGCTTTTGGGTTTCGATTGGATGGAAGAAATCCGTATTGACCCCGTTAGAAATCACCACGGGGACGCTTCTACGATAATGATGCAGACGAATCTCTCTCGCCGTCATCGCGCTTGGGCAATGGACGTATTTGGTGTAATCGTATTGGTAACGACGGAAGGAATTGAAAAGAATGGTATTGATGCCATGCGTCCACCCCAAATGGATCGCCGAGGTGATATTTTGGGGCAAAAGGTGGAAGGCGCTCGTGACAGGGACCCCCAAAGATTCCGCAATCAGCCGAGCATGGCTTTCGAGTTTAAAGGGCAAGAACAAATGGACAAGGTCGGCGTCTTTGATCGCGTAATATAAGCTCACGTCGTCGACGTAGCAAAAGGTAAAGCCCTCTTTATCAATCAACCATTGGAAAAAAGGAAAATGGAAGGGTTCCTGCGGATAATAATCATCAGGAGCATCGTCTGGATTGTTATAAGTCGTCCCAACAAGACGAACTTCGTGCCCTTTGGCCTTCAATCCTTTGGCAAAACGAAGGCAGGTGGCCGTCGTGCCATTGTTGAGGATATTCGCGCATTCGAGCACAAAAACAATCTTCATAAGTGGCCGTATTTTAGCATATCTCCTACAAAAATAAACGGAGGCCTACGCCCCCGTCATGCTCTTGCATTTTGTCGATTATTTCGTAGAATCCGTCGTTTTGGAGGCCTCTTCTTTCGCCACCATCGCCTTTTCTATCGGCCCGGCAATTCCATAATAAGCAGGAATGAATAGGAAGATGACCCATAAGGGATGGAACCAATTCATTCCTTGGTCCAAGAGAATAAAGCAAATGAAGCAATAAAGGGCAACGCAAAGGAAAACAACATTGAGAGAGGTGGCTTTCTTTTTCAAAATCGCATCGGAAATGGAGGCTAGGAATTCTCCAAAAAGCAAGAAGGTCCAACCGCACTTCCAGCCTAAATACCCCTGATTCCCCTGCCATAAAAATCCAACGAGAAGAAAGGAGAGGATCCCGAGGAAAGCAAACACGCCGTGGACGATAGCTTTGGCGATTTTTTGATTGGGAGTCAGGCAAGCATCGTCGTCTTCTTCGGGTTCTTCGGCTTTCGGCTCTTCTTTTTTCTCTTCTTGTTGGTCTTTCACGCCTTGAACGATTTCATCCACGGGCGTATCCGTAGAAAGAAGGTCATCTAAGGAAACGTGATAGATTTGAGCAAGGACAATTAAGTTATCCGTGTCTGGGCTTGCTTCCGCGCGTTCCCATTTGGAAACGGCTTGGCGGGATAGCCCCAGTTTGGAAGCAAGTTCTTCTTGAGAAAGCCCCGATTTTTTACGGAGCTCGACGAGGCGATTGGCAATTTCAATATTCATAATTTCTTCCTCCTTGGAAGGTGCCTCCAGCGTACGGTTTCTTCCAATTTACGGTCTAGGTATTCTGCTAGTCAAATCCGCAACTAACGGTTGCAAAGGCACTTTTTGTGGCGATTCACGTATTTGGAGAAGCGAATTGTGATGTCTCCGTCTTGAATCGGTTCTCCTTCTTCGACGCATTCCCAATTAGGGTTTTCGTCGAGGTTTTCAAAAAAGACTTCCGCTCCTCCATCCGCGTCAACCTTGGTTAAAAGGACTTCATCAGAATAAGGAAGCAATTGACGGTAAATGGAAGCCCCACCGATGACATAGACATCTTGTTCTTCTAATGCTTTGCCAATGCTAGAAAGGAATTCCTCCATCGAATGGACGTTTGTGACCCCTTCGTATTCGTGGGTAGGGTCTTGGGACAAAACGATGCTAGGACGCCCCTTCAATGGTTTTTGATTGGGGAAGGAAAGCAATGTGTTCTCTCCCATGGCACAGACGTGACCCATCGTCGTTTTGCGAAAGAAAGCCATATCCAAAGGAAGGTGGAACAATAGCCCATTCCTCTTCCCAATGCCGAACTTCTTGTCGGCGTTTAATATCTCAATCAGCTTTCCCATTTTAGATGGCCACCGGAATTTTCTTATCCAAGGTTTCGAATTCATAATCCACGAGTTCGAAATCTTCGACTTTGAAATCATAGAAATTATTAATGTTGGGGTTGATGATGAGTTTGGGCGCGGGGTGCTCGGGTTTAGTGATGACTTCCTTCACGATGTCGACGTGACGGTCATAAATATGGGCGTCGGAAATCACGTGGAGCAAGATACCAGGCTTTAATCCACTGACCTGGGCGAACATCATCAAAAGAAGAGAATATTGAAGGACGTTCCAATTATTCGCGGTCAACATATCGTTAGAACGTTGGTTCAAGATGCCATTGAGTTTATCCCCGGAAACGTTGAAGGTCATGGAATACGCGCAAGGATAAAGATGCATCTCGTGAAGGTCTTCAAAATTATAGATGTTGGTCATGATGCGACGGCTGTGCGGATTGTTCTTCAAATCAAAAAGGACGCGATCCACTTGGTCGAATTCGCCTTCGGGATAAATCGATTTTTTGGCGAGCTGGTATCCGTAGGCTTTGCCAATCGATCCGGTTTCATCCGCCCACGAATCCCAGATATGGCTATGGAGGTCATGGACGTTATTCGATTTCTTTTGCCAAATCCAAAGCAATTCATCCAAGCAGCTTTTGAATGCGGTGCGGCGAATCGTAAGAATTGGCAGTTCTTCTTGCAAATCATAACGGTTTACAATGCCAAATTTCTTGATGGTATGGGCAGGAGTCCCATCCGCCCAATGGGGACGAACGGGATAATCGGTATCCCAAACTCCGTTCTCCAAAATATCCTTCATATTATCAATAAAAATACGGTCTGCACGTGACATGGAAATCTCCCTTCGTCCTTGAAGAAAAGTATAAAGAAAAAGGTGGGGCTTATAAACCTTTATCCATTTTTTCTCTTATTCCAAAATGTAAATTTGCTGCAAGATGCTCAGAATTTCTTCTTTCGATTCGTGAATCCCTAAATCCATCAAATGAATTTCTTCTTCGCTCATTTGGTCAATAAATGCATCAATATCCGATTGAATCGAGGCGGAAACCAATATTTTGGAAGAGGCGGAAACCAGTTGGGATAGCCGAAAAACATCCAAACAATGTTTTTTAATGTCATGACTATCGACGTGTATTCCTTCTCGTTTGTTGTTTTTAAGATCCAACCACGCTTTCATTTTGAAGGGAATGATATGTTCAGCATCCAAAATAGAAACATCGTCTGAAACCGTTCTTCCGTTAAGGAGAAAGCGATAATAGTCGTCATTCAGAAGAATAGCAGACAAGCTCGATATTTCTTCGTCTACATGAAGCGGCGTCAAATGGGAATCTGGATGCAGAATCATTGGGTTTTGAGAGCGAGAAAAAAGTTCAATCATTTTGGGAAACGCTGGATTTTTTGGATGGGAAAACCGATAAAACTGCGGTTGGCCATTGCTTCGTCTTTTTATCTGCTATTCGCCCGCTTGAATAAAATCCCAGAACGCCTTGGCGAATTCTGGCGTCAAGGCCTCGACAATCAAAACCATATCGATATCCACCGTTTGTCGAAGCGGGAAGACGGCTTCGTCCATCAGCAGGCTGCAAGCTACGCCACCGATGATGGTATATTGTTCTTTAAAATGATGAAAATACTCCCGAAAAATTGAAATTCCGTTCAAAATTGTTCTCCTTTAATGTTTGTTTATTTTGTTAATAATCCGTGCTTAGCACGAATTTGGTCGAGGGATTTTTGAATTCTTTCGTCCGTATTATCCCCAACGCTAAGCAACAAGGAAATATCATCGACGTAAGTTTGTTTGGAAAAAACATGGGGGTCATAGGACCACACTTCTACTATTTCACCGCCAAAATCTTCGAAATCGCATTGGCTGCAAAGACAATGGGAAGGAATCCTATTTGCTTCGGCTTTGGAAATAACAACGGCTCCATCCCTGGAATTCGAAGCCAGTTCGGTCTTATCCGATAAAGCCCGGATTCCCCCAATGAGTTGATAGGGGAGTGATTGCCCGGGTTTTAGGAAAAGCATACGTTGAACGGGGGATTTCATTTTTGGATACCCCCTTCTTAGATACTCCTCCTTCGAAAATGCGGGAGAAATCCATTTGTTCGCGCCTTCTTTTTTCTGGCGAATAAGCCCAAAGCCTAGAAGGTCATCGAAGGCTCGAGTGCACGTCGCTTTTGAAAGGGAAAGATCCTTGGCCACATGGCTCAAATTAACGGGGCGCGAATCATCGTGATAATAAAGATACAAAAATACGGCTTGCGTACCAGGAACCATCTTTTTTGAAGATGGAAGAGAGGGGGCCTTAGTTCTTTCCTGAAACAAGCATCCCCAAAACGGGAAATAAACCTGTTGAGATGAGGAAACAAAAGGGACGTGACTTTCTACAAGGCTTCTTCTTTGCAAAGCCGTGAGTCCATCCACGCATAAAGCACAGGGGCACGCACAGTTTTTTTGGAAAAAGCCATACTGTTTTTTTATTTCAGGCAAACGCCAAGCAAATAAAGGGCGAAGCAAAACACAAGAATTGCTGTTCCATTCCAATTGGCAAAACGCATAATTCGTCTGCAAAAATCGGGGTAATGAAACTTGGCTTTGATAATCTTTCACTCCAATTGTTTCACCAAAAATGGACTTTAGATAGCCAATCGTTTCCTTAAATGTGCCGTTAACATCGAATTGTTTCATTGTTACTTTAATAGTACCATCACTTATGAAACAAATAAAGTTTTTATGAAATAATAAGAATTTATGCCTTTTTTGGGGATAAAAAACGCCTTTGCAAAGGTGGTACCTTGAACAAAAGCGTTAAAAGCTCAACGAGATTATTCGTTATCGACTTCCCCTTCAATCGGAGCATCCGCTTGAATGGTTTTGGAAATCACAACCGTCGCGGTAGGGAGCACGACAAAGGTGGACAGGCCCATGAAGATGGCATAGACCAAAACGACGATGCCGAAGATGATGAGCTGCACATTTCCAGGGATAATGGTGTCTCCGCCGTTGCCTTTAGCGATGCAAAGCGCGCCAAGAACAATGGAAACAACGGCCATAATCACACCGAAAATCACCGCTGGGAGAGCCATTTTCATAGCTTTTTGGCGAACGGCGTTGATCACTAATAGCAAGGTATCAACAGCCAAAATGCATCCGACGACGATCATCACAAACGGAATGAATCCGATGAGGACACCCATAAGATTGGCGGCTTCACGATAAACGCAGAACCAAATGCCAGCGGCAAGGATGATTCCTCCAGACATCGCCGCAGTAGCAAAGGCTTCATGGCTAACCACGGCAGCAAAGATACCCGCGACGATACCAATTGAACCAATCACAATGAGCGTCCAGCCCAAAACGAGGGAGATGGCATTGAGCGCATCGCTGGGGTTCGACCCCTTTCCCATTTGGGCTCCGGCGACGAT
Source organism: uncultured Bacilli bacterium (assembly GCA_934699525.1). GTDB lineage: Bacteria > Bacillota_I > Bacilli_A > RFN20 > CAG-826 > Alloenteromonas. The sequence continues at coordinate 42,444 of CAKUWP010000002.1, read as the reverse complement.
CACCAAAATACCAACAACCAGCATGATGGCGGCTTGGATCCATTTATTCAAAGATTTGCGAACGAGTTTCATAAATCATTTCCTCCTTCAACGATGATTGTATCACGGAATAAAAGGAAGGGGGATTAGGCTAAAGCGCGATTGAAAATAGATTCGCAGCTCGTGAGATATTGATTGGATTTCGGGTCCAGGACATAAACTTGGTCCGAATGTCCTAACGGATCGAGATAAACCGGGTAGTGATCCAAAAAATCGCGAAGAGTGAGGGAGGTCTTTGTCGTTTCATCCCCATAATAATATTCCCCGGCATCCGCTTCTTTTTCAAAACGGGAGCATACCTCTTTTAAGGTAGGGCTATAGCCAATTGCCCTCGCGTTTTGATAGGCGTTATCCGGATCCATCATGAAATCGATAAATGCATTGGCCAGTTTGCTATTGCGGGAGGTAGAAGGAATCACCATGGAATCGAAGAAAGCCGCGGTGAATTTGGGGACAAAAACGTTGAAATGCACTTCTGAGCCTTCCTCTAATAAAAGATATAACGCGTCGAAGAAGTCCCCAAGCTGAGAGAAGCAGGCATCGATGGAACCATTCGCGCAGTCTCGTTTCAATTGGTCGTTGCCAAATTCATAGAATCCAGCATTTTTAATTTGGTTCACGAGTTGATCTTGAAGTTCTCCGGATAGGTCGTTCCCGTCCGTGTTGCCATTTAAATCCGTGATATTGGGATTCAAATGGTCCGCCATCAAAGCACTCGCAACCACCCACCTGGCCGTATCGTACATGCCAATTTTTGGCTTGGAGGAATAGAGGTTGGAATTGTATAAGGAAGAGATGCCATTTTTTTGAATGACTTGGCCGACTTCCGGGTTGTTATCCGAATAGAAAATCGAATAGGCCCCATAGAAATAAGGCATGTAATAAGAGGCGTATCCCTCCTTTTTAGAATCCACCATATATTTGGAAGTTAGGGAATGTAGCGGGTCCACGAACATCGTTTGATAAGCGGATAAATGGGGGTAATCAGGGTTCGTGACATCCAGTTCTTTAAGGCGCCCTTCTTTATAAAGGGTTTGAACCGTGTAATCCCCGGGGATCGCCACGTCATATGGGGTCGTCCCTGAAGTGATTTTTTGATACATGGCTTCGCTGGAAGTAACGGTTTCTAAAATCACTTGGCAGTTCTTCTCTCGCTCAAAACGCTGGACAAGACTCATGTCGATGTATTCACCCCAGTTTAGGAAATAAAGGATATTCGAAGGCGAGGCGAGGACTAAAACGGCAAAGACGGTAAATAAGGATAAGCCCATAAGGCCGATGATGATCTTTTTCATTCTTTCTCCCCTTTCTTTTTCGACGATTCATAAAGGGAACAGGCAAGAACGATGCCCAAGGTAACAAACGTCAACAAGGCGTTAAAGGCATAGCTTCCCGCGGAGAAATTCTTTTTGGTGTAGGAGCTATAAACGTAGTTGGAGAAATTGGAGAAGCCATTTCCTTGGGTGTAGAAGGAAATGACAAAATCATCGATCGACAAGGTAAAAGCAATGAGGGCCCCTGTCAAAATCGCTGTGGATAAAGACGGAATGACAACTTTGAAAAGGGATTTTGTCGGGCTGCAGCCTAAATCCTGAGCCGCTTCAAAAACCGCTTCATCCGTTTGCTCTAATTTTGGCAAAACCATCAAAATGACATAGGGGATCATGAAGAAAACGTGGGCCAAGGTCATGGAGGCGAAACCAAAAATATGAGGGAAAATCGGCTTAACCAAAGAGCAGACGAGCATGATGGAAATACCCGTGACAATTTCGGAATTGAGCATTGGAATCTCGTTTAAGAAATCCATCGTTTTCCGGGCTTTCTTTTCCAAAGCATGGATGCCGATCGAGGCGAATAGGCCGCCAACGGTTGCCAAAACCGTTGCCCAAAAAGAAACCAGAAGGGAATCCAAAATGGAAGTATATAGTTGTCGATTCGTGAAAATTTCCGCGTAATTCTTCCAGGTAAACCCGCCCCAAGATAAAGGAGAAATGGAATTAGCCCCAGCGTTGAAAGATTGATACACGATCAAAACAACGGGGACATACATGGAAGAAAGCACCAAAACGACGAAGGCGGTCTTGAAAACGGAAAGCAAAACCTGCTTCCAACTTGATTTTTCTAGCATGCAACCCTCCTCTTTCGGCTTTGGATTTTCGTCAAAACGAATACCAAGGCCAAAATCACGACGGAGACGAACAAGGAAAGCAAAGAGCCAAAACTGTAATTGTTCTTCTCAAAAACGCTTTGAATGAGGTTGCCTACTAGCCTAACCCTTCCTTGTCCAATCGTCTGGGAAATGGCAAACCCCGTCGCGGCAGGAAGGAAAACCATTAAGACACCGCTAGAAACGCCTTCCATGGATAAAGGAAGCGTCACCTTGAAGAACGTCTTAAAGGCATTCACGCCTAAATCACGAGATGCCTCCAAACAGCTGCGGTCCAGTTTCTCCAAAATCGTGTAGATGGGGAAAATCATGAAGGGAAGATAGGTCGTGACCGTGACGGCGATGACCGCGCCCGTGGAACCCAATAGATTCATCGCGGCGAAGAAATCCGTGGAGAACAAACGGAGCCAGCTGACGATACGGAGCATGGAATTGCTCCACATGGGAAGAATCATGAGTAGCAGCACGAGCTTCTTGTTCTTTAGTTTAGAAAACGAAAGGAAATAAGCGGTGGGATAGCCAAGCAATAAACAAATGGCAACCGTCGACACGGCAACCACCAAGGAATTCCATAACGCCTTCAAAATGGAAGGATCGGCTAAGCGGAAATAGGAATCGAAAGAAAAACTAGCCGTAGAAAAATCCATCGCGTTGATTTGCAAAAACGTCAAAATCAACATGACGAATAGCGGGACCACGACAAAAAGGACTAGCCAAACAAAATAGGGAATCGCGTACCCTTTAAATCGTTTCATTGGGCCGCTTCCTCCTCTTTCCGGGCTTTCTCGCGAAAAAGGCGGATTTCCCGGGGTTGTTCTTCGTCTTCCACCTTCATCAAGTGGATTTCATAGAAGTCGATTTTGAGTCCAATTTCTTGGCCAATTTCGGCATTTTGATAATCCGTCACCATCAACGTGGTTCCTTCGCATTGGATCCAAAGATTGAAAGAGACTCCCGTAAAGGCGGTTTTGACCACCGTTCCGTGGAGAATCGCGCTTTCGGGATCCTCAAAAACTAAGTCAAAGTCCTCGGGACGGATGACCGCATCGACGACTTCTCCTGGGACAAAGTTCATGATGTAGGTGGAGAAATTTTGTCCAAGGAAGGAAACCCGGCGGTTTCCAAGATAAGTCCCTTCCATGATATTAGCCCCTTCGTAGTTAGCTAAAAGCTTGGCTTTGTTTTCGTGGATGGACTCGCAATAGATATTTCCCGGGGCGACGGTTAAGGGGATTTCTTGTCCTACTTGGTATTTTTCGTCAGATTCGACATGAATACGAGAGGATTCGATATCCACGTCTAATTCATATTTGTTCTCGGCGAAGCGAACTCCGCTTACCTTGCCAATCCATTTGGCAATTTCAGGGGAGCAGACATCGAAGTCTTCTTTTTCAACCACCACATACATAGGGTCTCCCACGCGGAAATCATCCGCGGAAACCTTAAAGGTTTTCCCCAAAATATCCAGGCGGCGGGGAGCGCTATAAACGCCACGAAGCAAATTGGCTTCCCCAATAAAGGTGGCGACAAAACGATTCACCGGGGCATTGTAAATGTCTTCGGGGCGACCCATCTGTTGGATTTTGCCTCCGTTCATGACTACCACCGTATCCGACATGACCATCGCTTCTTCTTGGTCGTGGGTGACGAAAATAAAGGTGATGCCCAGCTTCCTTTGCATTTCGCGAAGTTCTAGACGCATCGCTTTGCGGAGTTTTAAATCCAAGGCGGACAAGGGTTCGTCTAAAAGCAAAATACGGGGTTTGTTCACGATGGCTCTAGCAATGGCAACACGCTGCATCTGACCACCGGAGAGGGAGGAGATGCTGCGATTTTCATATCCTTCGAGGTTGACGAATTTCAAAGCTTTTAAAACTTCCCCATGGATTACGTTCTCTTTGAAGTGACGGTCCTTAAGACGGGAAATCATATCAAAATAGGGATCCGTGGATTCCACTTGTTTCAAAATGATGTCCAGGGCCAAATTCGCTTTGGAAGAAGAATCAATTTGATAATGGTTATCCAAAGATAATCCTTTCAAAATTTCATCCACGTCCTTGCTAATTTCCCCATACGTCTTAGCTTTTTTCGTTTTCTTTAAAAAAGCAAAAGCTTCGCTCAGTTTACAAGAGGGAGAAGCCTCTTGGAAATGGGTCACGACATAATGCAAAACGTCTTTGGGTTTTTCGATGTGGGAGAGGATTTTCATGAGGCCATCCACCTCTTCTTCCTCAAAACCCTTCTCGTTCATCATATTCATGGTTCCGATGTCATAAACATTGGAATAGACGTTGTTGCGGAGCCCGAACGCGATGTTATCGAAAATGGAAAGATGAGGGAAAAGGGAATAACGTTGGAAGACCGTATTGATTGGACGTTTATGCGCGGGCAAGTCTTGAATTTCCACCCCATCTAAAAGGAGTTGCCCTTCCTGCATGGTTTCAAATCCTCCGATGATGCGGAGAATCGTGGTCTTCCCGCATCCGGACGGGCCTAAAAAGGTCACGAATTCATTCTCGTTGACCGAGAGGTTGTAATGATCCAAGATGACGTTATCGCCATAGGATTTTTTGATGTTTCTGAGTTCGAGGATTTTATGTGCCATATTGGGTTCCTTGCTAGAAAAAAGGGAAAAGAAAAGTCCTAGAGTAAACTAGGACGGGTAACGTTAACGGAATACACTCTCCCCATTGGGGTGCCCCGAAGGCGGAACGAGTGCAAGAACGAACTTCTTCTTTTTCACGGGCACTATCATAATACGTTCTTATCAAGATAAAAGAAAAATTTTTATTATCTCAAAACATTGGAAATTCTCTTCGGCCGACAATGCATTGGTAATCAAATTTTTTACCTTTTCGGATTCGTTTATTTTCTTGTTTTTCTTTTTTCTTTTTTTCGCAAATGTCATATACTTTTTGCGAAGGATTTTAATGTCAAACACAAAGAAGAAAATACTAGAACGTTTGGAAGCATCCTCTTTCAAAGCTTTTACCTCTAGTGACTTTATGGACCTCGGCAACTACAAATTGGTCAGTAAGGCATTGGAAACGCTTACCAATGATGGAACACTGAGAAGGGCGAGGCGAGGCGTTTATTATCTACACAAAATTCACCCTGTTTTAGGAATAGAAGAGATGCCTGGCATCGACGACATCGCTCATGCAATCGCCCGCCAATTTAATTGGACAATCACCCCTAGTGGCAATTACGTTTTGAACATGCTGGGGTTATCTACTCAGGTTCCTCAACAATTTGTTTACATATCCTCCGGACCCTATAACACCTTTGATGTGTTTGGCTGTACAATTATTTTCAAGCACTCCGCTAGCAAAGATATTTGTGGGCTATCGAATAACAATCGACTTGTCATTCAAGCTATCAAAGAACTGGGCAAGGGGAGCGTATCGGACAAAGATAGGGCTAGGTTTTCCGCATTTCTATCCAAAACCGACAAAGAAGAAATTCGAAACGGGATGAAAATAACAGTTTGGATCAATCAAGAAATGAGGAGAATTTTAAGTGTACCAAATTGCAAAACTGAAACCAGAGGACAGGGCGGTCCTCTTTAATTCCTACGCCATTCAAACAGGCTTATCCCCCGTTGTTGTCGAAAAAGATTTTTGGGTAACTTTAGTTCTAGATTATCTTTTTCACCATTCTAAATTTGCCGCCTCATTTACGTTTAAATGCGGAACGAGTTTGTCTAAATGTTTTCACATCATTGATCGGTTTTCAGAAGATATCGATCTCATTCTCGATTGGAAGACCCTGGGGTTTCCAGCAAATGAGCCTTATCAAAATCGAAGCCATACAGCCCAACTCAAATACAACCAAGAGGTAGAAGATGCCGCTACAAAATTTATTGTCAGCCAAATTTTACCAGATTTAGAAAAAGGCTTCGCAGAAATTTTACGTGAAGCGCCTCAATTCCAACTAGGCGAGGGCGACGGACACATTATCAATTTTTATTACCCATCCACTTTCAACATTCGATCCGCAGGAATTTTGCCTTGCGTACGTTTGGAAATAGGGCCATTAGCCGAAACCACTCCTTCCGTTGAAAAAGAAATTAGCCCGCTCATCTGTGGTATGAACATTCCCTTCGTCCAAACCACATCGACAAGAGTTCGCGTCATTTCCCCAGAAAGAACATTTTGGGAAAAGGTTCTTATCCTTCATCAAGAAGCCAACCGTCCAGAACGGAAATTAGTCGACGGAGTGGAAAGGTATAACCCTATCCCGAGACGGTACGCACGACATTATTATGATGTCTGGAAGATTTCTTTGACGGATTACAAAAGAAAAGCCATGGATAACATAGACCTTTTGCGGCAAGTTATCGCCTTTAAAAATAAATTTTATCGTTATTCATGGAATCGTCTGGATGAATGCGTTCCCGGTTCCATTCGCCTTGTCCCGCCCAGTTTTAGAATGGCGGAATTGCGCAAAGATTTTGAATCGATGAAAGAAATGATTCACGGCGATTCCGTGAAAAATTTCGATGACCTAATGGGCCACTTGTCCGCTTTGGAAAAGGAATTAAACGAACATTCAGCCGATTAATTGGAGGATTTGTTCGTTGTATTCGAAGCCTCTTTTTTCGGTGTCTTTTTCTCTAAATGCAACGGCCTATGAAGGAAATGGTAAAGAACAAAGGTCAAAACTGTTATTACGGCGTCCTTTAAAAGGTTGAAAGGCAAAACGGCGATGAGACCATAACTCCATTTCACATCGCTAATCATCGGCATCGCCTTCTGCATTAACGCTAATAACGACGCTTCTTCCATTCCCATCATGAAGACATAGAAGGGAATCAGGATATAAACGTTGAATAACATGGCGCTCAAAACTTGGATAACCGTGGCCACGCTCATGCCAGCAATCGCACCTTTTAACGTTCGGAACCGCTTATAAATCCAGGTCGCGGAAAGACAATAAAGGGAGCTAAGCAATAAATCTCCGAATTCCCCGACACCCATCGTATTGGTTAACGGCAACTTGATGATCGTTTTGACAAATAGGACCAAGAAGCCCGATAAAGGCCCATAGGCAAAGCCGCAAATAAACGCGGGCAATTCATCCAAGTGGATCTTCAAAAACGAAGGGAAAAAAGGCAAGGGGATATTAAAGATGGGCACGCAATACAAAATCGTAGACAGCGCCCCGAAAATCCCAACGCGGGCCACAAGCCTCGTCCCATTGTAATCGGGACGTTTTTTGGCCAAAACCATAGCCACGATAATGCCGATAAGCAAAGCGGCACTGAGTAGCCCTACAGCTAACCATTTCATAGAAAAAGCCTCCTAAGCATACGCTCCAGAGGCAAAACATCGTTCTGCGCTTTCTTCCATCCGGACTGTACCGTTGGCTTTGGAATTTCACCAAATCGTGCCTTTCGGCTCGCGGGCTTTACCGCCAGTCGACGTAATTCTCGTCGCCCTGAAGCTTCTTCATCATACTACGCCCCTTCTAGCGCTTCAATTCTTAGAATGGGCTTTGGTTTGAAAGGGGATCCCTGCCTTCTCCAAGAAACTTTTCATCTCTTCTTTGGAAGAGAAAGTGAGGCTAACCGTATTCCCTTTTTGATAAGAAATAGAGGGGACGTGTAGGGGTTTATTCTCTTTTCCCTGTAATTTTTTGCAGTATTCCTCTGCCTTACGAACCGACCAATGATTCTCTTGAATTGCCTTAGCCGCCTCATCGATAAGAGGGGTGGGAAGAGAAACTAAAGCACGAGCTTGGCCATAACTAAGCTTTCCTAAAGCCACATCATAACGAACCGAGGCAGGGAGCTTTAATAAACGCATCGTATTGGTGATTTGGCAACGGCTTTGGTGAGATAAATTAGCAAGGGTCTGCTGGCGATACCCAAATTTTTCGCTTAAGGCATGGCAGAGCAAGGCCATCTCTAAAATATTCGTTTCCCGTTGGTCACGGGCGTCGGCAAGAAGCATCAATAACGTCTCTTCGTCCCCGCAGTCTATAATCGCGCAGGGAAGGGACAAAATCCCCGCCGCTTTGGCGCCGAAGAAACGTTTTCTTCCTAGGATCACTTCATATCGCCCCTCTCCTTTTTTGCGGACGACAAGGGGGTTATAAAAGCCTTTGGATTTCAGCCCTTCGGCAAAATAACGAATCGTTTTATCTGGAAGAGGAACTTCCTGGATGAAGGAAGTATCGTCGATAAGTAAGGTGGAAATGAGTTTAGCCGGTGCGCTTTGATATTCCTTTTCCATCTCGGCGATAACATCGCTTTGGGAAAATTTCTCAATCAAAGAGGAAAGCGAATCCGATAGCAGTTTGGGCTTATCGCGTTTCATGGTCCAAAATCTCCTTGGCCAAGGAGAAATAGGCGTAGCTCCCTTGGGAAGTCGGGCGGAAGATAGTGACGGGCTGCTGACGGGCTTGAGATTCCGAAATGCTTTGGTTCCGCGGAACGGAGGTGGCAAAGGTGTTTTCTTTGAATAACCGCCTCACCTCTTGTTGGATTTCGGTCCCTAATTGGGTCCTCGCGTCATACATCGTCAGGAGGAAACCCTCGATTTTTAACCGAGGATTCAACGTATTTTGGACGTTAGAAATGGAAGAAAGGATCGCGGCGACCGCCTCCATGGCAAAATATTCGCATTGAACGGGGATTAAAACCGAATCCGCGGCGGTTAAGGCGTTAAGGTTCAATAAACCCAAAGAAGGCGGGCAATCCAAAATCATGAAATCATAATGGGACTCGACGGTTTTAAGGCATCGAGCCAGCAAATCAAAGGGCTTTTCTTGGGGATGGGTATACATCGAGGCTTCTAGAGAAGCCAAGCGAAGATTCGACGGAATCACGCTTAAGCCTTCAAAGGGAGTTTTTTGGATGCAACTTTCCATTTCCATTTGGCCGGTCAAAGCTTCGTAAATCGTTTCTTTTGCCAAAGTAATATCGATGCCAAGGCCGCGCCCGGCGTTGCCCTGGGGATCCATATCCACCAAAAGAACACGCTGCCCAAAATGGGACAAGGCGCTGGAAAGGTTGATGGCTGTGGTGGTTTTGCCCACCCCGCCCTTTTGGTTGGCGATGGCGATAATCTTAGGCATGACGAGAATATTTTACTCCTTTTTGGTGAATTCTCTTAGAGAGGCTTTTTTTGGATATCCGCCCAACTACGGGGGTAGCAGGGTTTGGTTGGATGAATTTTTTCGAAGAAATAATTGATGCGCTTTTCTCCACTTGGCATCACGAGTTCTTCTTTCTTTCTTAGATGCAGGGCAAGGCGTTGTTCGGTGCCAAGAGCTTCGCGAAGTTCTTCTTCTCCGCGAGGACCTTTCATGGCAATGACAGTTCCATTGACTTTAACTAACGGGGCGCCTACTTCGAGAAGAATGCGTGTAGCGGCAAACCCGCGAGCCGTGACAATATCAAAACTTTCCCGCAACGTCTTTGCCTCTTCTACCCGTCCGACATAGAAACGGACATTGTTGAGTTCTAATTCTTTTTTGAGTTCTTCTAGGAAGAGGAATTTCTTCTTGGTCGCATCCATTAAGGTGACGTGGCAAGAAGGGAAGGCAGTAGCGAAGACCATGCCCGGAAAGCCTGCTCCCGACCCCATGTCCGCCACGGATTTGCCGGCAAAGGAAGTTGTAAAGGCGGGGGTCAAGGAATCGAGGAAATGCTTTTCGATGACTTCGGACTCTTGCGTAATCGAAGTGAGATTCATCTTTTCGTTCCATTCCGCGAGCAATTCCGCGTAGCGGTGGAATTTGGCTTCGAGGTCCGGATTTAGTTCCAAACCGTGCTCGGAAGCGAATGCGAATAATTCGGCGTAAGTCATAGGCGTTTCTCCTTCTTTAGATAAAGGGCGAGGATCGTAATGTCCGCGGGATTAACTCCCGGAATGCGGCTTGCTTGTCCTAAATTGGCTGGGCGATATTTATCGAGTTTCTGCCTTGCTTCTAGGCGTAAGCCATCCATATGGATGTAATCCAAGTCGGGGCGTAATATCATGGCCTCTTCTTTGGAAAAATTCTTCGCCGCTTTTTCTTCTTTGGCAATATATCCTTCGTATTTGGCTTTGGTTTCTAACGCCAAAACGGATTCGTCATCAAAATCATAGGATTCTAATTCCGGCATCAAAGCCCGGATTCGGCGATATTGAAAACCTGGGCGTTTCAAAATATCCATGCCTTTTTTGCCATCTTTAGTGGGCGGAAATCCCTTTTCGGCAAAATAGGCATTCAAGCCGTCGCGATCGGAAATATTGCAGGTTTCCAAAAGATGGATTGCTTCATGGATTCGCTCGTACTTTTGCTTAAATTCCTCGTAACGGGTCTCGCTTAATAGGCCTAAATCGTGGCCGTGTTCGCATAGGCGTAAATCCGCGTTGTCGTGGCGAAGCAATAAACGATATTCGGCACGGGAGGAGAGCAAACGATAGGGTTCATCCGTCCCTTTGGTCACCAAATCATCGATCATGACTCCAATATAGGCTTCATTCCGTTTTAAGACGAACTTATCCTGGCCACGGATTGCTCTTGCGGCATTGATGCCGGCCATTAAACCTAACCCTGCCGCTTCTTCATATCCGCTTGTACCACAAATTTGGCCCGCGATATAAAGACCATCGTATTTTTTAATCTTCAACGTTTCATCGAATTCGAAGCTCTTTACGGCATCGTATTCGATTTGATAGGCCCACTTTAAGATTTCAGCGTGTTCTAATCCCGGCAAGGAATGGACCATCTCTTCTTGGATTTCGTGGGGCATGCCGGTAGAAAAGCCTTGAAGGTATATGGATTCGCCGTGTTCATATTCAGGTTCGAGGAACAATTGGTGGCGTTCCTTATCCGCGAAACGGTCAATTTTCGATTCGAAAGACGGGCAATAACGGGGTCCGATTCCCTGAATCACGCCATTGAAAACAGCACTGTCCTGCATATGTTCTTTGACGATATCAATCGTTGGTTTTCCCGCATAGATCAGATAGCAAGGGAGTTGTTCCTCGAAGGGAATAAAGTGTTTGGTGGAATAGGAGAAAGCGAGCTTTTCATGGCTGCCCTCTTGGATTTCCCCTTTGGAAAAATCAATGGTCGAAGCCTTTAAGCGAGGCGGAGTCCCCGTTTTAAGACGAATGAGCTCAATCCCCATTCTTTGTAAGGATTCCGATAATCCTTTCGAAGGCTTTTCTCCATCGGGTCCGCCTTCAAAAACATCGCGTCCCGAAATAATTCGGCCGTTCATGTAGGTGCCCGTAGTTAAAATTACGGCCTTCGCATTTAAGGTCTTTTTAGAAGAAAGAACGACCCCGTATACGCGTTTATCATCATAAAGAAGGTCTTTGACTTCTTCTTCTATAATGGTTAGATTTGGGGTTTGATCCAAAAGAGATTGGATGAAAGCGGGGTAGCCTTTTTTATCTTGCTGGGAGCGAAGACACTGAACGCCAGGGCCCTTGCCAGTGTTAAGCATTTTCATCTGCAAAGGACGATGGTCCGCGGCAATGGCCATAAGGCCGCCGAGGGCATCGATTTCGCGAACGACAATCCCCTTCGCGCTTCCCCCGATATGCGGGTTGCAGGGCATGTTGCCAATCATCTTGCGGTTCAAGGTGATGAGCAAGGTGTTCAAGCCAAGCATTGCAGAAGCGTGGCTTGCTTCAATTCCTGCGTGTCCGCCTCCAACCACGATGACGTCAAAATCGGTTTCCATCTTTATCCAATGGACCCTGCCATATCCATCTTAATGAGTTGATTGAGTTCTACCGCGTATTCCATCGGAAGTTCTTTGGCGAAAGGTTCAATAAAGCCCATAACGATCATCTGGGTCGCTTCTTTTTCGCTTAAACCGCGGCTCATCAAATAGAAAAGCTGTTCTTGATCGATCTTAGAAACCGTGGCTTCGTGTTCGATATAAGAATCGTCGTTTTGGATTTCATTCTTGGGGTACGTATCCGATTTGGATTCATCATCCAAAATCAACGTATCGCATTCGATGTGCGATTTGGCTCCCATAGCCGAGGGCATCATCCTAACGGTGCCACGGAAATTCGCGACCCCACCATGATGGACGACGGATTTAGAAACAATCGTCGAAGAGGTGTCTTTTCCGATATGAATCATGCGGGCGCCTGAATCTTGGTACTGCCCTTTGTTGCCCACCGCAATCGTCACGGTAGATCCGCGAGAATGGTCGCCTTTTAAAATGCAGGCGGGGTATTTCATGGTCGTCATCGAACCGACGTTGCCATCCACCCATTCCATGAATCCGTTTTCTTCCACGCGGGCACGTTGAGTCACCAAATTCAAAATGTTGGTCGACCAGTTTTGAATGGTCGTATAACGGACGTGGGCCCCTTTGTTGACCACGATTTCTACCACACCCACATGGAGGGATTCCTTATTGTAAGTCGGGGCGGTGCAGCCTTCCACGTAATGGATATCCGCGCCTTCGTCGGCGATGATTAACGTGCGTTCGAATTGGCCCGTTTTTTGATTATTGATACGGAAATAAGATTGAAGGGGCTTATCGAGTTTCACGCCCTTGGGAACATAGATGAAGCTTCCTCCACTCCAGCAGGCCCCGTTTAACGCGCTGAATTTGCTGTCGGCGACAGGAATCACCGTCCCAAAATATTGCTTAAACAAATCAGGGAAAAGTTTTAACCCCATATCGCTAGAAAGGAAGATAACGCCTTTTTTCTGCAATTCGGAAAGCATGTTGTGATAAACGACTTCCGATTCGTATTGAGTGGAAACGCCAGAAAGGAATTTTTGTTCCGCTTCTGGAATCCCAAGGCGGTTGAAGGTGTTTTTAACGGTCTCGGGAATCTCATCCCAAGAGGAATGTTCTCCTTCCGCCACGCGGGTGAAATAGGTATAAGAATCAAAATCGACGTTATCAAGGGAGGGGCCAAAATCTGGCATCGGCATCTTCAAAAACTGATGGTACGCCTTTAAACGGAATTCGAGCATCCATTCCGGTTCCCCTTTGGCTTTGGAAATCTCGCGAACGACGTTTTCGTTTAATCCTTTACCAGTGTTATAAATCGAGACGTCCTTATCGCGGAAACCGTATTGGTATTCTTCGTTTAGGATATCACTGGGTGTTGGTTTTTTCTCATTCGCCATGGTGCTTTGCCTCCTCTTCTTGGACCAATTTGGCAAAAGCATCCCAGCCAATGGTCGCGCAATGGATGCGGGAGGGCTGGCGATGGGTGTTGGCAAAGCAAAGGGCTTCATCCAAAACGGAAGCATCGTATTCTTCCTGTCCCGTAATCATTTTGGTGTATTCCTCTTGGATTTTTTTGGCTTCTTCGTCTTTTTTGCCAATTAATAAATCGCAGAGGATATCCGTGGAAGCGGTAGAAATCGCGCAGGCGGTGCCATCCCAGCACGCATCGATGATCATTCCATTTTCTTCCTTGAGCCAAACATCGATATCGTCGATGCAATTCACCGAGGAACTATGCGTGGAAAGATAGCCATCTAGGCTGGAGGGCTTGGCCTTATGACGCGGAGCGTTATAGTGGTCGATGATGATTTCCCGCATCATCATGGGATTGAGTTCAATTGAAGTAGGCATCTAAGAAATGACCTCCATTTTTAACGGCGTCGACGAGGGCGTCGATTTCTTGTTTGGTGGTGTAGAGATAAAACGATGCGCGAACCGTGGCTACCGTCCCCAACAAGGAGGAAAGGATTTTGGCACAGTGATTGCCCGAACGGCAAGCAATGCCACGACTATTAAGGTAAGTCGCCGCGTCTTGGGCAAAGACCCCATTGATATTAAAGGTAACGATTCCCGCTTCGCTATCGGGATTATAAATCGTGACTTTTCCGGTTTTTTGCAGTTCTTCGACCGCGTATTTTTTTAGTTCGCGTTCGTGCTTTTGAATGTTGTCTAAGCCGATGCTTTCCAAATATTCAACGGCGGGACGCAAGGCACAGATTTCAGCTAATGGCTGAGTACCGGCTTCAAAGCGCATCGGAGGTTCCAAGAAGGAGGCTTCCCCGCACATATCGAATTTGACGTTCATACCGCCACCCGTCATATAGGGCTGCGTCTGTTTTAACAAATCGTATTTGCCATAAAGAACGCCAACTCCGGTCGGGCCGCACATCTTATGAGAACTAAACGCCAAGAAATCGCAATCGAGGTCTTGGACATCCATCTTCATGTGCGGAACGCATTGAGCACCATCGAGAATGAAGATGGCTCCATTTTCGTGAGCCACTTCTGCTAATTCTTTCATCGGGGCGACGTAGCCTAAGACGTTAGTTACCCCAGCGATGCTAACGATTTTGGTTTTGGGGGAAATGACCTTTTTAAGGTTTTCTACCGTTAAGCGACCCTCTTTGGTCAAAGGGATGAAATTCACTTGGCAACCCGTTAGCTCGGCGACGCGGTACCACGGCAAAACATTGGAAGCGTGTTCGGCTTGGGTGATCAAGATTTCATCGTCGGGTCCGAGCTTTCTAACGGCGTACCCGTAGGCGATAAGATTCATGCCCGCGGTATCTCCAGCAGTGAAAACCACTTCGGTGGGGTCGCAATGCAATAAATGGGCAACGGCTTTTCGGGTTCCAAGAACCTTTTGGTCCATGTTGTAGCAAAGGTCATAATCCCCGCGATGGGAATTGGCCGTTTCAAACGAATAGTAACGAACCGTTTCGTGAATCACGCAGTCGGGCTTAAACGTCGTGGAGGCGTTATCGAGCCAAACAAGAGGTTTCCCCTGCATTTGAATATGGTTTCGAAGCATTGGGAAATCGGAACGGATTTTATCGAGATCCAACATTAGATTCCTCCTTCGATCGCCTCGTCGATACGAGAACGATCCGCTTCACCAAAATAAGTTTCGATGGGTTTTAGATAACCCAAGGTAATGAGTCTACGGGCTTCTTTGGAGTCCAACCCGCGGGACATCAAATAAAACATATGGTCTTCGTTGAGTTTGCCAACGATCGCCGCGTGAGAAGCCGACACGTCATTCTCATCGATTTTTAAAATCGGAGAGCAACGGGCCAAGCAGCGAGGATCGAAAACAATGATTTTGGCCGCTTGTCGGGTTTTGGAAGCGCGAGCTCCATGCTGAATCTGGCTAACTCCGGTGAAAACCAGATGGCTTTCGTTTTCGCTGATGCCGTAACTTTCCATAACTCCCTCGGTATGCGGAGCCAAATGGAAACAGCTGGCTTCAATTGTCTTTTTATCGCTGCCTTTGGACAAAACGGCGCCATGGAATTCGCAAGAGGCGCCTTCTCCTTCTAGGAATACGGAAAGACGGAACGTTCCGCTTCCCTTTGAGAAGTCCGCTAAAGCGCCGATAAATTTGGCGTCTTTGGCAACGTGGACTTCGATATCCGTGGAAGGGAAGGATTCAAAACTCGCCATATTAAGGCGAAGTTCTTCCCCTTCTTTCACCGAATAGGAAGCGGCTTGAATATCTTGGTTGATTAAAGTCGTTTTCATCAGATACCCGCTTTCTCTTTCGCGGCGCAGACGCCGATGGAAACGTTATTCATACCCGGGTTTTCTTTTTCGATTTCAATGCCGAGTTCCCGTTTAATCCATTCGTATCCTTCGCGGTCAATTCGTTCAATGAGGGTAGGATCGCCATTAACGCGAATGCGACCATTAATCATGATGGCTACGCGAGTGGGATGAATCAAATCATATAAACGGGCATAGTGCGAGATGACCAGGAATCCACGTCCCTTGGCCTGCTCTTCTTCGATGGATTTGGCGACAATATTGATGGCGTCCACATCAAGACCCGAATCGATTTCATCTAGCAAAGCAAATTTCGGATCAAGCAATTTCATTTGGAGGATTTCGTTTCGCTTCTTTTCGCCACCGCTGAACCCTTCGTTCAGGTTGCGATTGCTCATTTCAAAGGCAATACCCGTTTCCTTATAAGCCTTCTGCAGTTTGGAATAGTATTCAAAAAGCGACATCGGCTTTTGACGGCGAGCATTCATAGCGGCCTTCAAAAAATCAGCGCTGTTCACCCCGGGAATTTCGCTGGGGTATTGGAAAGCAAGAAAAATGCCGGCTTTCGAACGTTGGTCAACGCTCATCGCCAAGACGTCTTGCCCATCCAAAGTAATGGATCCTTCCGTCACATGGTAATTGGGATTTCCCATGATCGCGGCGAGCAACGTGCTCTTGCCGTGACCATTGGGGCCAAGGAGGGCCAGGGTTTCGCCTTCGTTCAATTCGAGGTCGACCCCTTTCAATATTTCGTGGTCTTGAACCGATACATGTAAATTTTCAATTTTTAGCGTGGACATAAAAAGCACCTCCAAAGGAGCCTGTCTATTTTATGCATCTAGGCATAGCCTATCAAACGAAACGATAACGTCAAACGTAAATTAAGCCCTCTTTCGTCCAAGAAACAGATTTATCCGTGTTCCGTGGACAGCAAATAAAATCCGCCTTCCCTAGCGAAACCAAGGCCAAAATATAATTTTTAAATCATCAAAAGATAAATATTTTTTGCTATACATTCACGTTTGGGATTTTTTAATATAAAACAGCGTTAATTTTCAATCCTTTCTTAATAATTAAGAATATAAGGAAGAATTTGACGTTTTCACTCCGCTTACATTTGTCATTTTCTTATACATTAAAATTAAACTTTGAATGAAGAAACGTTTTTTAACATAATCCAGCAAAATTTGACCAATTTAGATTGGGAACAAAACCATTCGATTCCTTCTTTTACCCCTTAAGAAATAATCCCTCATCATCCCGAATTATTTTTATTGCCTTGATACTCTTAAGAGTATAAACTTCTAAGGCTACGTTCAGACGAAGGAGGAACGATTCCACATGAAGAAAACCAAACTCCTCACATGTTTAGTTAGCCTCACGGCCCTCGCCACTTTGGCGGGCTGCAACGAGACCAGCTACAAAGAGGGTGTCGCGATTAGCTTCACCGATGCGAATGGCAAAGTCACGAACTATACAACCAAAGAATTGTTTGAGGACTATCAAGCCAGCAGCAGCACCGCAAGCAGCGATTTTGACAAAATCAAAGAAATTCTAATCCGTAAGTACTATCAGGATCCGAGCCGCGCCGGCGACCTCAGCCTTTTGAAGTCCTCGGCCCAAACCAAAGTTGACGGTATCAAGAACCAAGCGGAGACCAATGCCAAAAATAACGGCACGTCTTACGCGACTGAACTCGAAGCCTTGTTAGATGGCGAAAGTGTCGACAACGTGGAAGAGCTTTATCAAAAGAAACTCTACGAAGTCGAATCCGACAAATTCAACACCGACTATCAAAGCGACGCCAACTTGGTAAAGATGCGTGATGGCAAAGATTCCGATGGCAACAAATTCTTCCCCGAAGACGAAAACTTCGGCAAAGGATCGGAAGGTTATTTGAAGACCCGCATGCCGTACAACGTTTCGCACATTTTGCTAGAAGCTTCCAGCGCGAGCGAATCCGATGCCACAAGCACCGTGGTCAGCGAAACCGAAGCCAAAACCTTTGGCGATGTCATCTTAATGATGGCGGGCGCCAGCACCGTTGACAGCGACAACGGCAAGAAATCCGTCGCCGACGGACGCATGACCTTTGGCGAATTGGCGAAAACCTATTCCAAAGATACCGGATCCGCTGAAAAATACGGCAACCTTGGCATCATGGATACTTCCACTTCCTTCGTCCAAGGATTCCAATACGGCGTTTATGCTTACGACCTCTTCTTCAATAAGAGCACGCATAAGGATGCAGACGCCAACAAATCGGCCATCATGTATTCCGAAGACGCCAAATTCCGCAACGAAAAAGGTGAGGAAACCCTTCTTTCCGAAGCCACGGCCGCTGATGGCGTTTTAGGCGAAATCGGCACGATTCCCTTCGGTGCCGCCGTCGCTTTGGCCAATGATCAAGTCAACAAGAACTTCCCGTCGCAGCAATATCAAGTCAATGACAATGATTCGGCCTACATGCCGCGCAACGTCATTTGGAACAAATATTTCAACTCGCACCGCATTGCCGTGATCACCCCGAACCGCATCGCCTATAACGATGTCGTCGAAGCGGGATTCACCCAAGCCAGCGAAGAAGCTACTGCTACCAAATATGCGGAAGCGGAAGGTTATTACAAGAAGACCGCCGAAGACGCTGCTTGGAAAGGCACCTTAGATAACGATTACGCAAAGCTCCCTGGTTTCCAAAACAACACCAAGGGAATCCTTGATGTGAAAGATGCCAGTGGCAACGCCGAAAACGTTCTCACCAACGAAAAAGGACAAATCATCCTTGCCGTTCGCGGCGATTCCGGAACCAAAGGCATCCACTTCATCGTCGTGGAACGCAGCCCGCTCATCGCTTACGCTGGATTCGACAATGGCAAATACGTCGAAACCACCGAATCGAGTTCCAGCAAAGATATCACCTCGCTTTCTGAATACTACACCTTCGAAAACCCGGCCGAATCCAAGAGCTATCCGCAATATACGGTTGACGGTACCAAAGTGGACAAGACGACCCTCATCACCATGGGCCTTGATACCACCAAGGAAAACTACAAGACCAACATCGAAGATTTGAAGAGTAAAGTCAAAGCCGCCTATTCCAGCGACCTCGACACCTACGAAGTTCAATACTTGGTCAAAGAAACCAAGGCGCAATTCAATGTGGAGAACGCCACGGTCAAAACGATCATGGATTCCGTTTATAACTATTCGAAGCAACAAAGAAAGAAGAACGCGGAAGACGCAGAAAAGTCCATTGACGAAGCCTGGGCCAAATACGCGGAATTCCTCCTTCGCGAAGATGCTTCCCGCGAAACCCGCGCCGATGGTTCTCAAAAACTCATCTCCGAAGTCGCGGCCTTGACCTACAACACCGCCGACGCCCGTGATGGAAAGAACATCTGGGGCATCGTCACCAGCGGCACCCACGCCGGAAAACCGGGCGCCTGCTATAAGAAGTAAGGAGAAACGAACATGAAGAAAATCAAAATCTTCTCCGCAGCCTTCCTTGCTGCGATGACCCTCGGCCTCGCTTCTTGCGGCGACGTCGAAATGAGTCTCGGAAAAGCCGATCAAAACGAGACCATCCTCAAAGACACCGATGTCTTTGGCAATAAACTCCTTGAGATTTATGACAAAGTCGTCGTCAGCGGGGATACCAATAGCGAAAAGATCCTCAATAACGTTCTTTATCTCTATGCCAAATCCTATTTCGGTGACTTCTTTGCGAATTATACCTGCGATGCTACCGGAACTTGGAAATTAAACGACGGAGTCAAACCGGCGGCCTTCTTCCGTGAAGGCGTCAGTGATGAAGTCGCCACGACCAAAGCCTTGGATTTCCACAATTCCATCGTGACTTCTATCATGAAGTCGTTCTGGTCCGTAGTCAGCAATAGTTCCTATCAAAAGAACCAACGCTTCCACGAAGAACTCTTCGTCAAAGCCCAACAAGCCGAACTTTATAAGCTCGATAGCAATGTCACCTTCAAAAATGACGGCGCCATCGACGGCTCCAAGACCTACAAGGACGTCATGGGCTACTTCCACGTCCAAAACGATCAATTCTTCTCTTATTATAAGGATTATATTGAACGCTCCTTGTTGCCGAACGCTTATCGCAAGGCTTTAGTCGAGCAATACCTCATCGACAACAACTATGGTGCCCTCGGACGTTCCTATGCCCGTAAGGTCCAATACGTTGCTTTGCCGAACCTCGACAAATATGAATCCTCCACCCGTTCTCTTGTTCGTGCCTATTGCAAGCACGTCTTGGAAAAGAAGGATAGCGATCTTGGCGAATTCGCCGGCGTTTACAAAGACCTTCACTTCTTGAATCGTCTTTATTCCGGCTATTTCACCGCTGAAGAACAAACCTCTTACGCGACGGTCTTAAATAGCATCTACAGCGAAGCCGGCTTCACCGCCGTTGCCGCTTATAACGTTACCAACGCGGATGGCGGCTTGCTTTATACGACCGAAGCCACTTATCGCGAAACGACCTACGGCCAACTCGTCCTCGATTTCAAGGATCTCAGCGATTCTCGCTGGGAAACCGGCTCGACCACGGACTTCACCAATTCCGGCGCTTACACCAAAGTCACCGGCCTTGAAATGAAGACCCGTGACATCGTTGCTTCCAGCAAGGTCACCGAAGGATGGTACACCTCTTCCGGTTTGAGCGATCTTCCCTCTTCCATGAAGACCCGTTTGTTCAAGACCCAAGTGGCCAACGAAGTCGATAACCCGGCCTATGCAGACAAACCCGTCACGGAAAAGATCAAGGACACCTTCACTTGGCGCGTTCAGGGTGAATATTACCTCCGCCCCGAAACGATTCAAACCGGCGAAGCCTATCCGTACGCGATGTATGATGACTCCGGCAAAACCTGGTACATCGTCCGCGTGGACGAAGCCGTCAAGTCTCCGAAGCTCCAAAGCAAAGAGAACAGCGACACCAGCTATGAAAACCGCACCTCTGGTGAAACGATGAACCAAATCATTTGGGACATCGCGGACCTCATTGGCGATGGTGATTCCTACAAAAAGGCTGCTCGTCAGTACTTCGTGGAAAAAATGTCGATCTCCTATCACGACGATAACGTCTATTCCTATTTCGAAAAGACGTTCCCGGACCTCTTCGACTAATCCAAAAAACACGCTATAATAAGGGACAAGCAATTGTCCCTTATTTTTATAGGGAAAAGGAGCAATTATGGAAGACGTATTCTGCAAAATCATCAAAGGGGAAATCCCCTCCGCCAAAGTCTATGAAGACGATGACGTCCTCGCGATTCTCGATATTTCTCAGGCCACTCGCGGCCACACCCTCGTGATGCCGAAAAAGCATTACGATTCCTTCTTATCCTGCCCTAAGGATTTGATGATGAAGGTTTATGCCGTGGCGCAACGCATCGGCCAAGCGGAAATGGCTGTGTTAGGAGCCAAAGGCGTGAATATCCTCACCAATTGTGGCGAAGCGGCCGGACAAAGCGTTCCCCATTTCCATGTCCATGTCATCCCACGTTATATTCGCGGGGAAGGCGGATTCCAAATTAAAATGGCCGAGAACGACACCTCCGGAATGGATTTGCCGCGCTTGGCCTGCGATATCTCGAAAGCGATTCGCTAAATCTAGAACAATTGACCTTGCTTCGGTTCCCCCGCGGCGAGGTCTTTTTCTTCTTCCTCGACGCTAGTTCCGTAGGGGCGAGTGTCATCGCTAGAATAGAAAGGGCGATAGAAATATCTCCCATCCAACGCCATGACTTTCGGGGTATTTTCCCCTTTGGCGGTTCCGTTATACGCGGCATCCAAAATAAGCATCTTCGCATCCATGTCATCGATCATGGAGATGGCAAGCGCTTCGCGGGTCACGGGCAAAACGGGGCTTCCAAATTCCATTTTACCATGGTGAGACAAAATGATGTGTTCAAGAGTGACCGCCACTTCGTAACGATGGAAGATATCCGAATTAGCTTGTTTTTCTTTCTCTTGTTCTGCGCTAGAAAGGGAGGCGAATTCAAAATAGCCCAAGTTTTTAGCAATCTCGCGAAGTTCGGAATGGCCGAGCGAAATATGGCCAAGCAATTTGCCTTCCAAGGTATAAACGGTGCCATTAGGACCAGATAGTTCAATTACTTTTCCAATGTCGTGAATCAATGTCCCCGCGAGCATAATATCGCGGTTTAAAGATGGATAGATTTCGCATACTTTAAGAGCTAAATCCGTCATGGTTAAACTGTGAAACAGCAATCCCGATGCAAAATTATGGTGGTTACGCACAGCAGCTGGCCATTGGAGGTAATGATCCATATAACGGTTTAACATCGCCTTCACCAGCTCGCCAACAACGGAATCGCGGAAGGAATTCAAATACACGTCTAGCTTCTTTTGCAAAATATCTTGATCCACGGGAGCGCTAGGAACGAAGATGGACCAGTCGATGCCTTTTTGATCCAAGGCTTCGGCCGTTTTGATTTTTAGTTGCAAATGGGAAGCGTATAAAAGGACATTGCCCTGAATCTGGACGACGCTTCCTTTTTCGAAAAGTTTATCGTCCTCCGGTTGGTAATCCCATTTTTTGCCGTCGATCGTTCCAGAGCAATCTTGAAGGGTCACCGTCAAATAGGGTTTGCCCGCGGAGCTCACGCATTTTTTGGAATCGGCGACCAGATAGGGCCCAAAGACCTCTACGCCATCTTTTAAATCTTTAATCAGCATTCTCGTTTTCCTCCATCGTATTTTGAATGTCTTGCGATTGGTATCCTTTGCGCATCAACGCTCCAAAGATGCGTTGACGTAATTCATATCCTTCATATTTTTTCTCGTACTTCGCCCGATAGGTGAAATAATCTTTGAGAAGGGCGTTGCGTTCCGACTCTTCGTCATTGACGCTCGCGCATTCTTTGGTAGCTAGAATCGCGATATCTTCATCAAACCCCCGTTGAATTAAGCCCTGAATCATCTTGGTTTGTTTCTTTGCGTTAGGAGCTTTTTCGTTCCGCTTATTGAGCAACGCCGCATACTTAAGGGCTTTGTTCTTTTCGTTTTCTTCGTCGAAAACCAGTTTGGAAAGAATTTCATCGCGAATCCCTTTTTTCTTTAATTCGTAAAGGATTCTCTTTCGGCCGTAGGATTTGAAATCCGCGATATCCGAAGCGTAAACCTTCGCATACATCTCATCGTCTAATAACCCAATTTTAATTAGGCGCGAGCAAATGGCAGATATCGTCTCCTGGCTGGCTTTTTTGGACTCGAGTTTCGCGGATACTTCATGAATCGTTTTGCTGCTTCCCGAGCAAAGCTTTAAGGCGTAATCGTAATATTCGTCCAATTGGGCCGCCTTCTTTAATTGGGCGAATTCTTGGGAAGAAATCTCTTTCCCCTCATAAAGAGGCTGATCCGTGAAGCTATGGAGGCCCATTTCCAGTTTGGACCCATCATCAAAAACAACAAGAACGCCTTTCTTTTTTCTTTCTATTGATGCAATGACTTTACCAGTTTTGACGGACGACACGGCGATACACCTCCATGATGTTTTGATAGAACCGTTCCAAGGAATAGACATCAATGATTCCTAAAGCGGACTGAATGATTTTTTCTTTGGCTTCTTCTTTTAAATTCATGACATGTTCCAAGCGTTCGGGAAAATCCATTTCGTCAAAAAAGAAGAACCCCGTGGAGCCGTCTTGAATCGTTCCGACGAGATTATCGTCGTATCGAGCCAATACCGGCAAGGATGCTGCCATCGCCTCCATAAACGTCAATCCCTGCGTTTCGGTGACGGAAGCGGAAACGAAGCAATCCCCCAAATGATAGAATTTTTGAGTTTCATTTGGAGATACCTTCCCCGTGAAAACCACATTGGATTCGATTTGAAGTTCGTGAGCAAGGTCTTGCAGTTCTTTTTCGGCAGGCCCCCAGCCTGTAATGACAAATTTAGTTTTACGGGACGGGGAATTCTTAAGGAAACGAGCATAGCCACGAAGCAACACATCGATGGATTTTTCTTTGGCCACGCGGCCCAAAGACAATACCACGTATTCATCCGGTTGAATTCCGTATTTTCGTTTCAATTCTTCTGTTTCCGATTTATTTTCGTTTTTCAAAGAGAATCGTTCGAAATCAATGCCGGTAGGGATAACGGCTATATTCGCGTCAATCCCCACCATACGAAGATAGTCGTAAGTTTTTTCGCTGGGAGAAATAATCGCACCAAAATCCCTAGTTTTTTCCCGGTAAAAAGCACGGATGCAGTGTCTAGCAACGCGGTCAAAATGCCCATGGGTAATGTAATAGGTATAGTCCTCAATCATCGTATGGAAGGTGTAGATCTTCCCGATGTGAAGCTGATCCGCCATCATCGAGCCAAAAATGCCGACGCTGGAATCGGTTTGAACATGAATCACGTTAGGATGAAAATCACGAATGATTTGAGCGGCCTTTCGGTTATAAGGGGTAGGGAGGCGATAATTGTAAAGACGCTTCAATTGAATGCCTGGGACACGGACGACGCCGTCTTCATAGGCAAACTGGTTACCATAGGGATTGGTCGTGACAACCAAAACCCTCTCCCCGTGCGCCTTTAAAGTAGTAGCCAAATTATAGGTGGAGGTGGCTACCCCATTAATTTCGGGCGGGTAGGTATCAGAGAAAAGAACGATATTCATCGTTAAATCTCCCAATTGGACCATCCGGATTCTTCACTTTGGTCCTTCTTTTTCCTTTCTTTTTTCCGCTTAACCTTTTTGGGTTTTTCTTCTTGGATGGGGAGGGGGCTAGCTTCCATATTGCGACGGCGACTTCTCCGTTGCTCTTTTTCCGGTTCTTGGCCGACCTTCATATAGGTGGAAGATAAGTCAGTGGTATGGGAATTGATGGGGTCTTGCGTGGTCAAAGCTTCCGCCTCTTCCTCACTCTTTTTGTGGAACGTGGCCGTTAAGCGACGTTGCATTTCCTTCCGAGAGAATTGGCTGGTCTCATACATGGTGTCCGCGGAACGCTTACGTTCATCAAAGGTCTCAAGTTGCAAAGTAACATAGGTTTTTCTGGAAGCAAATTCGGGAGCAGCCCCTCCGCGAGAATGGTAGAAGGCGCTGACGATTCCCGAAATCAATAAAACGATGTGGAAGGTTGCACTACGCCAAAGAATCTGGGTAGCCGAAATAACACCTTGGCTGGAACCAAAGAAATTGGTGAAGATGGCGTTATAGAAGATTTCGGCAACACCAGCACTTCCTGGAAGAGGAATTAAACCCGTGACCATTTGGTGGAAGGCCATAAGGAAGGAGGCGCGGACCATGGAATTCCCATAGTTTTTCAAGGAGGCAAAAACAAAATGTGTGTCCTCTCCCCATGCATGCATCGCAAGGCCACAGAAATAAGGCACGGAGAAACGGAAGAAAATGAGGATAAGGAACAAAGTGAATAGAAGAATCAAAACAGGGATATTGGACTGTAAACGGCGCAACTCGATTTTGAAGTTTTCAACCTGAACGCGTAAGGACTCGCGGGTTTTATCAGGGTGCTTCAAAATATGAATTTTTCCTAAAAAGCCAATGACGTAATGCAAAATGAAATTGTGGAGACGGTGACTATAACTCATGACGAACAAAATGAGGATCACCGACAAATTGATGACGAAACCGATGATAATGAGCGGCCACATCGGAACGGTGAAAGAATAGTCGAATAACGTAATGACGGGATTAATGCCAATCATGGTGTTCCACTCAAAGATAAGGGCCACTCCGCCAAACATAATCAACGCGGATTGGTACAAAATGAAGAACATGACCATGATGGAGGCGCCGTTGGAAACCAAGATTCCTTGGCTTTTCATCGTGTAGACCTGCATGACCTGACCCCCGCTAGACCCCGGGGTGACGTCACTATAGAATTGGCCAACAAGGGCGCAGGCTAAACCCTGGTGAAAACGATATTTTCGGGTATAGAGTCGGCAGAAGATAACGAGGATTAAAGCTTCAATGCAGTATGTGAGGACAACGACGCCAAACGTAAGCAAAACATAACGCCAGTCTGCTTGGCCAAAGGCTGTCATGGCATCGTTAAAATTATCGCCCCAAAGCGAAATGACCAAAGAAATCGCGGTGGCAACAAGAACGACGACGATGTAGATGAGATATTTGAACCGCTGAGACTTTTTCTTAGGTGGCTCTTGGTTGGTATTAATTTGATATTCGGCCATGGGCTAGTCTATTTTAGACTAGTTCCTAGGAACATGAAACCCATCCCCGGTGAAAACAAAGAAAACGGAAGAGATTCCAAATTTTATTTTTCACGATTCTTAGGGTCAAAACGGGGCATCGGAAGGAGCTTATGCAGGTTCATTCGATGCAAGCGGTCGATTCTTTCTCGCGTCGCCAAATCCGCGCATTCCCCCGTTTGGATATAGTGATCCAAAGTCGCATAAGTGAAGCCTAGTTTATCTTCATCACTGCAACCAGATAAGCCGTCGCTAGGTGTCTTATCCACAAGATGTGAAGGTAATCCCAGGACCCTTCCTATTTGTTTCACTTCCTCCACCAAAAGAAGCATTAAAGGACTCACGTCCCCCGCGGAATCACCGAATTTGGTGGAATAGCCAACATAATCTTCGCTGCGATTGCAGGTGTTGATGACGCGTCCTCCCCCTTCTATGGACTGTGCCACGGCATATAAAGTTGCCATGCGCAAGCGAGGCGGCAAATTGATCAAAGCATCATGGCTCAAAGAACAGGATGCCTCTATGTCCTTCTTCATGCCAAGGAACCCGTCGTTAATATTGATTTCCATAAAGGGAATATCCAAAAAGCGAACTAAGGAACGAGCATCTTCGATGTCGTTTTGAACCCCGTTGGGCATTAAAACGCCTAAAACCCTTTCTTTCCCAAGGGCTTTCACGCACAAAGCCGCGCAAACGGAAGAATCTTTTCCGCCAGAAATCCCAATAACCGCTTTGCATTTTGGACCATTGCTCTCAAAATAATCCACCAGCCATCGAATCAATTCTTCCGCTGTTCTTTCGGGATTTTCTAACATCTTCATTCCCTCCTCTTTTTCACCATTATTCTACGCATTCTTTTTGGATAAAAAAGCCTGTGAAATACCTCGAATTATATTGACATTTTTCGCGATGATACTAGCATTAAAACCGAAAGGAACTAGTTTTATGAACTACATACTTAGTGCTACCTCCACCGCCGACCTCACCAAAGAGGAATTCCACAATCGGAACATCCATTATCTTTGCTTCCATTTCAACCTCAATGGAGTCGATTACGTCGATGATTTAGGACAATCCATCCCCTTCGACGAATTCTATGAACGCATGTCCAAGGGTGAAATGACCAAAACCAGCCAACCCTCCGCCGGAGACTACATCAACTACTTCACGCCATTCCTTCAAGAAGGAAAAGACATCTTGCACGTCAGCCTTTCCAGCGGGTTAAGCGGTGAATACAATTCGGCAAATCTCGCCGCAGAAATGCTCAAGGAACAATTCCCCGAACGCAAAATTCGTATCGTGGATAGTTTGGGCGCTTCCAGCGGCTACGGCTTGTTCATGGATAAATTAGCCGATTTACGGGATGAAGGCATGGGATTAGACGAACTGGGCGATTGGGCCGAGGAACACCGCCTTGAACTCCACCATTTCTTCTTCTCCACCGATTTGAAATATTATGTCCGCGGCGGTCGCGTTACCCCCATCGCCGGTTTCTTCGGGAACTTGCTTAACATTTGCCCCTTGCTCCATATGGACGAAAACGGAAAGCTCATCCCCTTAGAAAAAGTCCACGGAACCAAAAAGGTGGAAAAGCGAATCGTCGAAAAAATGGTTGAAAACGCCAACGATGGGCTCGACTATAACGGAAAAGTCTTTATCTCGATGTCTCACTGCATGGATCTTGCAATGCCGGTGAAGAACATGGTCGATGAAAAATTCAAGAACATGAACGGCAAAGTCGTCATCCATTCTATTGGAACTACGATTGGATCCCACACGGGGCCTGGCACGGTCGCCCTCTTCTTCTGGGGCAAAAGCCGCGCGAAATAATTCGCACCTCTAACATAAAAACGGCAGGCCCCCCTGCCGTTTTTATGTTGTTCTACCGATTAAAGCGATTCGTGCGCATGACGAGCGATAACGTCTAGTTGCTGTTCTTTCGTCAAATCGATGAACTTGACCGCATAACCAGAGACGCGGATCGTGAAATTCGCATATTCGGGTTTTTCTGGGTGCTCCATCGCGTCTTTAAGCTTATCGATGCCGAAAACGTTGACGTTAAGGTGATGGGCGCCTTTATCAAAGTAGCCATCGAGGACGTAGACGAGGTTTTTCACTCGTTCCGCATCCGTTTTTCCAAGGGTATTCGGAGCAATCGTCTGGGTATTGGAAATGCCATCCAGCGCATATTCATACGGAAGCTTTGCTACCGAGTTGAGGGAAGCGAGCAAGCCGTTTTTCTCCGCTCCATAAGCAGGGTTAGCGCCCGGAGAGAGCGGTTCTCCCGCTTTGCGGCCATCCGGCATCGAACCCGTGGCTTTGCCGTAAACGACATTGGAAGTAATCGTAAGAATGGAGGTCGTGGGTTCAGAATCGCGGTAGGTATGGTGCTTTTTGATCTTCTTCATGAAGGTCTTCAAAAGCCACACGGCAATATCGTCCGCACGGTCATCGTCATTGCCATAACGGGGGAAGTCGCCCTCGATTTCATAATCCACGACTAAACCCGTTTCATCGCGAATGGTTTTGACTTTGGCGTAGCGAATCGCGGAAAGGCTATCGACAACGTGGGAGAATCCCGCGATCCCCGTAGCAAACGTGCGGCGGACATCCGTATCGATGAGGGCCATTTCGGCGGCTTCGTAATAATAACGGTCGTGCATGTATTGGATGAGGTTCAAGACATTGACGTAAATGCCTGCGAGCCATTCCATCATGTCATCGTAACGCGCCATGACTTCGTCGTAATCCAAATATTCGGAAGTAATCGGACGATAACGCGGGCCCACTTGGTCGTGCGTTTTTTCGTCAACGCCGCCGTTGATTGCGTAAAGCAAGCATTTAGCCAAGTTCGCACGGGCGCCGAAGAATTGCATTTCTTTGCCGGTTTCCGTCGCGGAGACGCAGCAGCAAATCGAATAGTCGTCTCCCCAAACTGGGCGCATCACATCATCGTTTTCATATTGGATGGAGCTGGTTTTCACCGAAATATTCGCCGCATAGGACTTAAATCCGGCAGGAAGGCGCTTCGAATACAAAACCGTGAGGTTGGGTTCGGGAGCAGGTCCCATGTTCTCCAGGGTGTGAAGGAAACGGAAATCGCTTTTGGTCACTAGGCTGCGGCCGTCTTGCCCCATACCGCCAACTTCCAGGGTCGCCCAAACAGGGTCGCCAGAGAAAAGTTGATTGTAGGAGGGAATGCGGGCGAATTTGACCATGCGGAGTTTCATGACGAGGTGATCGATGAGCTCTTGGGCTTCCGTTTCAGTAAGGATGCCTTTGCGTAAATCGCGCTCGATATAAATATCAAGGAACGTAGAGATACGGCCTACAGACATGGCAGCACCATTTTGCGTGCGGATGGCGGCCAAATAGCCAAAATAGAGCCATTGCACCGCTTCTTTGGCGTCTTTAGCCGGTTGAGAAATATCAAAACCAAACGAGGCAGCCATTTGTTTCATTTCACGGAGCGCCTTCATCTGATCCGCGATTTCTTCGCGCAGGCGAATGACGTCTTCCGTCATCGTGCCATCGCCGCATTCGGCGAGGTCTTCTTCCTTTTTTGCGAGCAAGAAATCAATGCCATAAAGGGCAACGCGACGATAATCGCCAACGATTCTGCCGCGGCCATATGCATCGGGAAGACCCGTTAAGATTTTGTTGTGACGGACTAATTTCATCTCTGGGGTATAGACATCAAAGACCGCTTGGTTATGGGTCTTATGATAATCCGTGAAGATTTTGTGGAGTTCGGGGTTGGGGGTATAGCCATAGGTTTGGCAGGCTTTTTCCGCCATCTTGATGCCGCCATAAGGCATGAAAGCGCGCTTTAAAGGCTTATCGGTTTGCAAGCCGACCACCTTTTCTAATTCCTTCGTTTGATCGCCAATATAAGCGGGACCATAGGCGTTAATGGAGGAAACCACCTCGGTTTCCATGTCCAAAACGCCGCCTTTGGCACGTTCTTGATGCTGCAAATCCTGCACCATGTTCCAAAGCGTTTCGGTTGCACCAGTCGGCCCTTCCAAAAAGGAAGCGTCTCCTTGATATTCCGTATAGTTCCGTTGAATGAAGTCACGAACGTTGACGTCTTCATTCCAGTGTCCGGGGGCAAAGCCCTCCCATTGTAATTTCTGTTCCATGTTTTCCCTCCTTTGGGGGCATGCAATATTTTGAAAGTTTAGAGGAAGCGTTTCTTTGATTTCAATCAATTTCGCTTTATTTTTTCGTAAGAATGTTTTCCGCGTTTTTTACCCGTTCATTCGAGGGGGGTTCTACCTTCCCAAGCGAATAATTCAAATGAAGCTCTTTCCATTTGAATTCCCCCATTTTATGGAAGGGGAGCACTTCCACCCGTTCCACGTTATGGAGACCATCAATGAAGTGGCGAGTTGCATTCAAATCCTCGTCGAAATCCGTGTATCCCGGCACTAAGACGTGACGAATCCATACGGGCTTATGGATTTCATCCAAGTAACGAAGCATATCAAGAATATTTTCATTGCTTTTGCCCGTTAGAATACGGTGCTTTTTATTATCGATTTCTTTGATGTCGACAAGTAATAAGTCCGTTACCTTCATCAGGTCTTGGAATCGAGAGAAAAAGGGTTCTACTCTTGTAAACGGCGATCCCGAAGTGTCGATGCAGGTGGATATCCCTTTTTCTTTGGCTTTCGTAAATAGTTCCGTCAAGAATTCGATTTGAAGCAAAGGTTCTCCTCCGCTGACGGTGATGCCGCCTTCTTCGCCCCAATAAGATCGATAACGTAACGCTTGCTCTAGGATAGAATCCGCTGATCGGAGTTCCCCACCGGGAGTAGCCCACGTATCGGGGTTATGGCAATAAAGGCAACGCAAAGGACAGCCTTTCAAAAAGATCACAAAACGGATTCCCGGGCCATCCAGGGATCCAAACGTTTCGATCGAATGAATGTTTCCTTGCATCTAAAATCCTCTCAGCACGCTTATTATCTTTTTAAAATATCGAAACTTCCTTGATTTCAATCAAGAATTGGCAATTTCCACCAACGCATCGAAATTGCAGATTCGAAAAGCAGAACGCCCCTTCTTTTCCAGGACGCCATCTTGCAGCAATTCGCTGATTTTTCGGGATACCGTCTCAGGACGAAGGGATACCGCCGAAGCAATGTCGCTTAATTTCATCGAGAAGGAATCCCTATGAAACTGCGAAGCGCGATAAGCAAATAGTCGAGCGATTTTGGCTTTGGGGTCCGTGGTAGATAGGATCATATTTCGTTCATTCGCATCGTGGAGTTTTTTCGAAAGGATCTCGATCACGGACAAAGCGCCGCGTCCATCCTTTAAATGATTTCGGACGATGGAGGCAGGAACTTTGCAAACCACCACTTCATCCATGGCAATGCCGTGGAAGGGGAAAGTGGGCTGTTCGAGAAATAAACCCTCCCAAATCCATTCGCCCTTACCAAAAAACGCGACAATCTTCTCCCTGCCATCCGAATCGTAATTCACAAGTTTGATGTTCCCTTTATGAATCAAGTAAAGGGAGTCGGCGGGATCACCAAGAGAAAAAATCGAATCGCCTTTTTGGTAAGTCAATCGAACGGCTGAGGCAAAAAGCGAATTCTTCTTCCCTTGCTTTTTGTCTTCCTCGAAAAGCCATGCAGATACGCATGGAGAAGGGCATTGTTGGCATGGCGTCTTGGTTTTCATAAATGGCAATGTCGATCACTTCAATATCGACTCTAGCAAGATACATGGAAGAAAGAAGAAATCAAGCAAAATAACCCAAAGCCTCTTTGCCTATTTCTCGGGCTTTTTAACCACTTTATAGGACGTTGTCAAAACTTTGGTCCTCTCTTGTTGCAACATTCTCTCACGCGCCTAAAATGAGGACTCGTCAGCAGTGAAAGAGAAGGGTGCTTGTCTTTCTCTAGCGTCTTGAGGAGTATCGGTATGACAGTTATTTACGACGAAAGTCTCGATGGGAACTTAGATATTGAGGAACCAAAAATCTGCGTCATGAAGCGTTCGGGCGAACGAACGAGTTTTGATCGCATGAAAATCGTGGAAGCTATCCGCGGTGCCAACGAAGAAGAAGGCATCGTTTCGGAGCGTTTAACCGAAGAACAAATCAACGGAATCGCCTATGGCATCATGAAGGATGCCGCGAATGCTGGACGCGATTTGTCCGTAGAAGAAATCCAAGACAAGGTCGAGGATGCTTTGATGGGCACCGGCAAATACAAGGTTGCCCGTCTTTATATCACCTATCGTTATAAGCACGGCGAAAACCGCAAAATGAGCGATATCGACCAGAAAATCGCTGGTGTTGTCGAACGTTCTAACGAAGAAGTCAAACAAGAAAACTCCAACAAGAATCCGACAATCCTTTCCGTTCAACGCGACTATATGGCCGGGGAATGGAGCCGTTATTATACGGGCCGTTATTTGCTTAGCGACGACATCGTCCAAGCTCATCGCGAAGGCATCATCCACTTCCACGACGCCGATTATTTTGCCCAACACGAGCACAACTGCGACCTCGTTAACCTCGAGGATATGCTTCAAAACGGAACCTGCATTTCGGGCACTCATATCGATACCCCTCATAGTTTCTCCGTCGCTTGCACCGTCGCCAGCCAAATCGTAGCCCAAGTCGCTTCGAGCCAATACGGTGGACAAACGATCACCATGAGCCACTTGGCTCCGTTTGTCGACGTTTCGCGCAAGAGAATCGCCAAACGTTTGAAAGCGGAATTTGAAGCCGCCGGCATCGAAACTTCCAGTGATAAATTCAATCATTTGGTCGAGCAAGAAGTCCGCAAGGAAATCGAAACGGGCTGCCAAACCATCCAATATCAGTTGATCACCTTGCAATCCACCAATGGCCAGGCTCCTTTCGTGACCGTGTTCCTCTATCTCCACGAAGTTCCGGAAGGCCGCACTCGAGATGACCTCGCTCTCATTATCGAAGTCATGCTCAAGCAACGCATCCTTGGAGTCAAGGACCGCACCGGGCAATACATCACCCCGGCTTTCCCCAAACTCATCTATGTCCTTCAAGACGATAACATCGACGAAGGTACCCCCTATTTCTATTTGACCAAATTGGCCGCGGAATGCACGGCCAAGCGCATGGTCCCCGACTACATCTCCGAAAAGAAGATGTTCGAATTAAAGGGCGATTGCTATCCCTGTATGGGTTGCCGTTCCTTCTTAACTCCAGATCGTTTCACCGATGCGGGCATTGGTAACATTGCAAACGCTTTGGATTATGTTCCAGGTAAGCACCGTTACTACGGCCGCTTCAATCAAGGCGTCGTCACCATTAACCTTGTCGATGTTGCTTGCTCTAGCGGTAAAGACGAAGAACGTTTCTGGGAAATCTTCCGCGATCGTTTGGAACTCTGCCACCGCGCCTTGCAACTTCGCCACAAGCGCTTGCTCGGCACTCCAAGCGACGTGGCTCCGATTCTTTGGCAGGACGGGGCTTTAGCCCGTTTGAAGCCAGGAGAAACCATTGATAAGCTTCTCTTCAATGGCTATTCCACGATTTCTTTGGGCTATGCCGGACTCGCCGAATGTGTCTATTACATGAAAGGCACATCCCACACTTCCGGAGCAGGGGAAGAATTTGGCATTCGCGTCATGAAACTTCTCAACGATTCCTGCGCGAAATGGAAGAGAGAAGAAAACATCGACTACTCCGTCTATGGCACTCCTCTTGAGTCCACGACCTACAAATTCGCCAAGTGCCTTCAAAAGCGCTTTGGCATCATCCCCGGAGTTACCGACCATAATTACATTACCAATTCCTATCACGTCAACGTCCGGGAAAAGATCAACGCCTTCGATAAATTGACCAAGGAAGCCCAGTTCCAACAACTTTCTCCAGGTGGAGCCGTGAGTTATGTTGAGGTCCCGAACATGCAGAATAACATCCCTGCGGTTCTTGCGATCATGAAACATATCTACAACACGATCGTCTACGCAGAACTCAACACCAAGAGCGACCTTTGCGAGAATTGCGGCTATACCGGCGAAATCAAAATCGTCAAAGACGAAACCGGCAAACTCGTTTGGGAATGTCCCAATTGCGGCAACCGCGACCAAAGCAAGATGCACGTTGCCCGCAGAACCTGCGGATATATCGGCACCCAGTTCTGGAATCAGGGCCGCACGCAGGAAATCCAAGACCGCGTCCTGCATCTAAGCTTAGGAACCTTGGACGAAGAAGCCGAGAAGAAAAAAGCGGAAGAAAATAAGTAAAATAGAAAGCCACAGGGATTCCTTGTGGCTTTTCGATAGGAGGGCAAAGATGCATTACGGACAAATCATGATTGCCGATAGCGCTAACGGAGCAGGGATTCGCGTCACTTTATTCGTTTCGGGATGCACGAATCATTGCCCCGGATGTTTTCAACCAGAAACCTGGGACTTCTCTTTTGGAGAGCCCTATACCCAAGAGGTGGAAGAAAAAATCCTCGAAGAACTCAAGAAATCCTACTACGACGGATTAACGATTTTAGGAGGCGAGCCTTTCGAAATCGAAAATCAGCCCGCTCTTCTTCCCTTGATTAAGCGCGTTCACGAAATGGATCCGAAACGAACTATTTGGATGTATACCGGATTCCATTATGAAGACCTTTTGCCAGGTGGAAAACGCTACACGCCCTTCACGGATTCCATTTTGGATAAGATTGATATCCTTGTGGATGGCCCCTTCCAAGAAGAAAACAAAAACATCTCTTTGAATTTCCGCGGATCCACCAACCAACGAATCATTGATGTCCCCCAAACAAGAAAAGCGGGGCATATCGTCTTATCCCCGCTTCAAGAAAGTTCTCTTCTTTAATCGTCTTTTTCGCTCCAACCAATCTTCTCGGCGAATTGGTTATTCACCGCGATTTTTAGTTGATAACGATCTTCTTCTAGTTCACTAGCAGGAGAGAGGAAGACCAAAGCCCCGTTTTTCTCTTGGCTTGCCCGGTGGGCGGGCATCACTTTATAAGTGAGCCTTCCCTTCCGTTTCATCGAATAGTCCTTGTCGAGGAAGGAAGAACGTTCTAGTACGGCAAGCAACTGGTAACGAGGGGAATCTCCTTCCGCGCGATATAAGGCAAAAGGCCCCTCTCCTTGCCAAGATAGATGCACGCCATCCATCGCATAGGAGGCTTGGAAGTACTGAATAGGAGTAAAGATTTCTGGGGGGACAAACCCTTTTATCACATAGGTATGCCCTGGAATGATGGGGAAAGAGACTTCCGTCCCTTCGACGTTGGCGTATACCCCTTCTTCGCTTTCCACTTGAATCGCGTGGGTAATCCCCTCATAACGAATCCGTGCTTCTTGCCCTTTCAAAGAGAGAAGACGAACTTCTTGAATCACGCCGCCTTCATAACGGCAGGAAATCTCGAAATTTCCACGGGCTTTTAATCCGCGGAAGGATACCTTTTTCCAAGAAGAAGGCAAGGCAGGCAACAAAGAAATATATCCTTCATGACTTTGAAGAAGCATTTCCGCAATCCCGGCCGTCGCCCCAAAATTCCCATCGATTTGGAAAGGAGGATGGACGTCCCAAAGGTTCGGGTGGGTCTTCTTTTCTAGGAGCATTCTTAGCAAACGATAGCAATGGTCTCCATCCCCAACGCGAGCCCAGCAGCAAAGGCGATGCGCCAAAGCCCAACCGGTGGAGAAATCCCCACGAAGTTCCAAGGTGCGTTTCGCCGCATCTAACCACGCAGGGGTTTGATGGGTGATTAAACTTCCCGGCATTAAACCGACGAGCTGGGAAAGATGACGATGATGATATTCGCCGATTTCCCCGTAGAAATGCTCTTCTTGGTATTCTTTGATTTGCCCGCTGTAGCCAATTTGGACGGGGTCGTAATGATTGGCTTGAAGACGTTCTAATTTTGTGGTGTCGTCTTCTTTTCCTAAAACCGTGGCGATACGTAGGTCATTTAAAGCATTATCCTGCATCATTTGCTCGTCAAAAGCGCAACCAACCGTGTGGTAATATTGCTGAGCAGGGTCGCTTAATACCCAGTGTCCACCGAGAAGCTGTTCGGGAGAAGCCGAATACGAGCAAAGATATTTATCGTCATATTTTTTGACGCAGCGGACAAAGAATTTCGCCATGCCATGAACGGCGGGTTCGACGTATTTGGACGCAAAATCCTGATCTAAGGTAAAGGCATAGGCATCATAGAACAAACGGCTGGTCATTCCTCCGGTTCCAGGACCCGAATGGGTTTCATGGCGCATGCCCTCAATTTCGTAGGCAAAAGCACCTGTTCCGATGATCCAACCGCATTTCCCTTCCCCCGCTTCATAAGAGGCGGGAT
Source organism: uncultured Bacilli bacterium (assembly GCA_934699525.1). Classification (GTDB taxonomy): domain Bacteria; phylum Bacillota_I; class Bacilli_A; order RFN20; family CAG-826; genus Alloenteromonas. The sequence continues at coordinate 6,214 of CAKUWP010000002.1, read as the reverse complement.
TTTCTTCCTGCACCCATTTCGATGCGCTGGTTTGCGCATAAGGCAAATAGGCCAAGAAGAAATCCGCATAGGCATCAAAAGTTTCGCCAAGATTCGTGACAAAAGCTGGCCAGTAATTCATCTGGATATTGATGTTATGCCAGAATCCGCTCCCCCACGGGGATTTATCATGGGCCGTCCATACTCCTTGCAAGGAAGCGGGCAAACTTCCTTTTCGAGAAGAAGAAACCAAAAGGTGACGCCCATATTGGAAATAGAGTTCTTCCAAATAGGGAATGGATTCCCCTTGACGGCAGCTTTCTAATAATTCATCTGTATAGCGAACGTCTTCTTTTCCTCCAAGATCCAAGTCCACGCGTCCCATTAAGGAGACATAATCTTGGAGATGACGTTCTCTAAGCTCGGCATAGCCAAGTCCCATCGCGTTTTGAAGACGCTTCGCAACATCTTCATGAGGATCTTTTCCTTCCGCCTTATGGCTGAAGAAAGTCTCGGGGCAAAGCGAATAAGAAGTTCCCGCGGCATAGAAAATCGATACACGGGTCGCTCCTTTGATGCAAAAACCCGCTTCTTTTTGTTCCACGGCTCCATTAGAAATCACTCCCATCCTTCCTTCATAAATCAGGTTTTTAGCAGGATGGGTTCCTCGCATCACAAGAACATTTGACTCAAAATAGACCTTTCCTTCTCTTCCACCATCTTCGATGCTGCGTTTTCCCAAATAGGAGATAACAAGATCGATCTTCAAATCAATGGGCCGATTCGCTTCGATGGAATAAGCGAAGCAATGATCAGGATAGGAGCAAAAGCATTCCCTTTGGATACGATTGCTTCCATCAAAAAAGGAAGAGGAGGCACATCCGGTTTGAAGAGACAAGGAACGGAGGAAATCCGTGATGCTATTTTGGGGTTGATAGGCGATATGGATCTCCGAAAAAGAAGAAACACCCCCATGCGGATAGTCATTCGCATATTCATTCGTGGTGAATTGGATTTCCTCATCTTCAATCCCGCCAAACACACTGGCCCCAAAATAACCATTTCCAATGGGAAGGGAATATTTCTCCCATCCTTCGATGTTCATGGGCGCGGGCTGCCCGTAACGTAATTCTAATTTCTTCATAAAACGCCCCTTCTTAGATTTCGCTTGTAGAAATCGACCAACGGTAATTATTCACACGTAGCCCTTCCGGACGGTAAGAAGGAAGTTGTTTCGCTTCCAACTCTTCAATCGAATCGATTTCTCCCTTTAAATAAGCGCTTAAACGGCGTTTTGCATAGGCCATGCGTTCTTTTAATCCACCGAGCCGTGCACATTGGATTTCATAGCCAAATGCTTTGTTTTCTCTTAGCCACATTTTTTCAAACGCGTCTTGGAAAACATTCAAGGATTCCACGATGACATCACATTCATCGCAAAGGACTCTAAGTTCCTTCTTATCTTGGGCAAAATAAGCTTCGTGGGCTTTAATTCCCCAATAGGCTTTATGCTCTAAAGCTCCACACAAGGAAGCAACCATATCAAACACATACCGATAAGGCTCGTTCCGTTTCCCCGCTTCTTCGATTTCCTTTTTTATCGCCCCAAAATCCATGGGGTCCAATTCTTTCAAATCCAAGTCATAGACGCCCATCAAGGGGTCGGAATAAAGCAGGCATTTGGATAGGCTATTGGCCCCGCCAAGTGGCTCGCCTTTCATGGTTCCTAAATTTGGTTTATCCAAAAGCAGGAAATCTTCAAAAGACAATCCAAGGACATCCTTCATTTTTTTCGCGATGTCTGAAATATCTTCGTTCCCTTTGGCAAACTCGGAAGCCGCAAAAATAACAGGCAAGACTTCATAAAGGGAGCATTCTTTTCCGTTATCTCCCCAGAGGGTAAGAAGGTAATGCCCCACGTGATTTTTTCTCATGCTTTGGAAAGAAGCTTTCAATAGACCGAGCGAATAGGCATTCTGCGGGCAGAATCCACGCCAGGTATATCCAGCGCCAGCGAACCAAACGGGGTGATGGAATTCGCCATAGAATTCAAACATACGGTCATAGAAATGGGGGTCTTCGTGTCCATAATCCCAGTAGGCGAGGCTGACGTTAGAAGGAATCCGATTCACCACCTCTTCGGGAGCGTGGAAATTCTCAATGTCGATTTCATCCAAGTAATGGCCGTTATTAGACAAACGAACGAACATATCGCCCCACATATGGCAGTCAAAATCATATTTTTTGGCAATTTTAGCCACGCGTTCCAAATGACGGGCAATGATTTCGCCTTGCTTTTCGTAACCATATTCCCGGAGATGCTTCCCATATCCAAGGTTATAGGCTTCATCCATTCCAATATTGAGGTTTTTCGAAGTAAAGCAAGCCCGGGCATTGGCGATTAAGCGTTCTATGAAATCGTATACCTCCGGCTTATCCACGTTGAGGATATCGTCGATATCAAGCAGTTTTTGGAAGCAGCCAAGTTTCGCTGGATTCGTGAAATGAGCCAGGGTTTGGATGCAGGGAATGAGTTCTACTCCCTTGGAAGCACAATAACGGTCCAATTCTTGGATTTCCTTTTTGGAATAGGCCCCGCGAAGATATCCAAAATAGGGTTCCCCATCGATTTCATAAATATCTTCGCTATAAAGTTCTAACGTGTCGTAGCCAATCTTAGCAATCAAATCCACGAAGCGAATTAATTCGTCGCGATTTAAAACCCCATTACGGGAAACATCGACCATGACACCGAAATGCTGATATCCTTGCATACAAAATCCTCTGTTGGTTTGATTGTACATGGAATTCTATCAATCGTTTCTTCCTATGTTCATCATGAGTAAAAAACATGAAAAACTTGTACAAAAAACAAACCAGCAAACCCATAGTTTTATTAGATTCCATAGGCCAAAACTCCTCTTTATGCCATAATGAGCACATGATGAATTTCACTTTAGAAAATAACGCTTTACGGATCGAGGTCACTTCTTTTGGAGGAAACCTTACCTCCGTTTTTGATAAAACCCGGAATGAAGAACTCTTCTATCAGCCTCTTCCAGAATCTTGGCAACGTCAGGACCATTTCCTCTTCCCCTTCACCGGAAGAATGGTCGATGGGAATTACCTTTATCGCGGAAAAGCCTATACCATGCCGATGCATGGCCTGTTATTAAACCAAGAAGGGCGAGGAAGAAAAGAATCCAATACCACCATCGAAATCGTTTTTACCTCTAACGAAGAAACATTAATCCATTACCCCTTCTCCTTCGAAGCAAAAGCCACTTTCTCTCTTTTGCCTCACGGGGTTCAAGTGACTTATGAAATCCAAAATACGGGGGACAGTACCCTAATATTCGGGCTTGGCGGCCACCCCGCATTCCGCGTTCCTTGTCAAAAAGAACCAAACGGAATTCTAGAAACTTCCGAAAACGCCCTTCTTCTTCCGCCCTGCAAAAAAGAAATCAAAATGACGGAACTATTGCCGGGAGGGTTTGTCAGCGACCGTCTTCTAAAAGTTCCCGGGCTTCAAGATAACGTTATAGATTTATCCTCCGATTTTTTCCGAAAAGTAGACACGGCAATCCTCGATTCCAGGAACTTCGAAGAGGTCGTTTTAAATAAGAAAGACGGTTCTAAAATCCGTTTCCATCTAGGAGCTGCTCCCCATCTATGCTTGTGGAGAGATTTAAAAGGAGATTTCGTCGCCATAGAGCCCTGGTTATCTACTCCTGATATTTTGCCTCTAGAAAAGGATTTGGAGAAAAAGAAAAATCTCCTCCATTTAGAGGCCGGAAAAACATTCGTCTACTCCTATTCTTTCGATATCGAATGACAAAAGGCCGTCTCCTAATCGCAGGAAACGACCTTTTAAATTCAACGTTTTATCGCGGGTTATAATCGTAAAGGCAACTATAGTACAAAGGATTGTTAAGCTTGGCATTGTAGGAATAATAAAGAGTCGCCCCGTCCTCGAAGTCTTTGAAATCTTTTTTCGCGATTGCATCGCCGCTTTTGCTTAAGCAATACCCAGCGCGTCCGGGATATAAATGGGACGCGCTAATCTCCGGTCCTTCAGATCCATCCGCATAAGAAAAGGAAACATCGTCTCCATTCCGATGGATGACAACCGAATAAACATCGGCATATTTCACTTCGATTTTATCGATTTGATCATCAATATAGCATCGGCTCGGATAAATATCTTGTATTCTGACATCTACTGTCCCTTTCAAGGTAATGTCAAGGGCGTCTCCGCCGATTAATTGGTCGAAATCAATGCCAAAATCTTCTAATTTCAATGGAACGAAATCCCCTTTTTCGTTTCGGTATTCAACCACGTCGCAGTCATGAATAAATTTATAATAAGATTCTTCTTTCCCACCGTATGAAACGAAGTTATTCGTCACGGCAAAAAGGAATTCCGTTGGTTTCGGCGGAGTCTCCGGGGTGGAGTTGCATCCTATCAAGGTGACTAAACTCGTGACAAATCCAAAAAATTTTAATTTATTCATCGATAATCTCCTTTTTATGCAACGCCAAAAGCAAAGAATTTCGTTGTATCATTGCAATCAATAGCCCTGCTGGATTTAATAGAAACGTAATTTGGGCCACACCTTAGTTGGAAGGTTACGTTATCGATGGTAACCTCCGAAGATTTCTTGGTTCCAAGCAGTGGGATGCTTACCTCAATATTCCTTGCTGTTTTATTATAAACGACAGTTCCTTTGATTGCTTTCCCAATTGCGCCACCATGTGCCCATTTATTGGCAGGTTGGTCGAAAGAAGTCGGCAAAGTCACGTTGTTTGCCGTTCTACTCACCATCGGAAATTTTGCACTCAGTTCTTCTTGCGAAAACGTTGTCGACAATCTCCTCGTCGACGAATATTGGCCAGTCGCCCTATCATAGCAGCGATAATAATCAAAGGGATATTGCACAAAGGCGGTTTCGTTATTAGAAGTGTAAAAAGATTCCTCAAAAGTAGTAAACCCATTGCTGAAAACACTTCCGTTTTTTGAAATTTGAATTTCCGACCCACTTGCCGGATTTGCAACAATCTTGCCAACGCAATTATAGCGTTCGCTGTGATGCGATCCGTTTAAATAAAAGTTCTTAACCTCCACTGTATTTTCAAGCAAAAGCGAGTTGGTTAAAAAATAGATTAATGAATTGATTCTCGTTCCGCCCCACGAAGTATTATCGTTATTATGAGCAGTATGGATTCCAATGGCAAACCAATTATTGTTTCGGCGAATCAAAACGGGTCCGCCCGAGAATCCGCCGGCGGTTTGGCAACTATACTCCAGCCTCTTTTCCGTGTAGTAACGAATATTTCCCTGAGTCTCATTCATGAAGGAGTCTGGATATCCATAGACGAATAATCGTTCGTCTTCTCTGCTATAATTTCCGATTTTCCCGAAATTACCACCAGGATGAGTTCCGGTAGATTCGGATGCGTCAATCATAACAACGGCCCAATCAAAATCATAATTGTGATCAGGAGTCAAATAGTATTCTTTTTGAATATAGGCTTTTTTAACATTGAAATACCCATAGGGTGTAGAACCACCATTTTTCCCAGGCCAAATCCGAACACTTTGAACGAAACCAGAAGTGTTATAAACACAATGTCCCGCAGTTAGTAGAACGTTTTTCCCAATGAAAAAAGCCGTTCCACACCCTTGAGGGGTCTCCAGCATGCACACATATTTATATGGAGTGGTCGTGGTGTCGCTAGTAACTGGCCCGTAATTAACAGTAGAGCCATCGTTATTGGTTGAATTATTAGAATCTACAAAAGCCGAGATTGCCTCGTGCTCGGAAGACCAAATAGAATCTTCGTAATGCAACAATTTAGTCGATTTATCGCCGAAGTCATGTGCGGCTATATTGTAATCCTGGCTCTGAGCCACCGTGGCGATCGGATCCCGTTGCAAGACCCCTTCAGCGGTTAATGCCAAGAAAGATGCGGAAAGAAAAATTATGAGTTTTTTCATACTGACTCCCCTCATTTATATATCTAATTATTAACATACTTTTGCTCTTAAAGCAAACTAATAAAGGAAGCAAAAAAGGACCTAGAATTCGACATCGAACCGTTTGCTTTTAAATACATCTGTGTCCATCCAGTTCCTGGCAACACGCAATAAAAAACCGCCCCGTTTTTAGGATTTAACACCACAAAGTTTGGGATTTAAGTATTTTTGATAATTAGTTATTCAATTTATTGAATA
>CAKUWP010000001.1:0-297708 GCA_934699525.1 uncultured Bacilli bacterium | reverse complement strand
GCCTCCCAAGTCCAACTTGTTTGGCTGACCGGAATTATAACACGAATCTACAATCCCTTATTTGCTCCTATATCTAGGTTTTTTGTATCGTGGCTTCTAAAAGAGTGATGCACGGAGGGAAAATAGGATAAGGGGAGTCGCCTAATAAGGAATTGATGTATCCAAAAGAACTTGCCCATTCTTTGGGACGCTCGATAGAAATGGCCGCTATGGTCCATCCCTCTTTTTCTTGCACGCAAACGTTAAGAAGATAGAGGGTGTCGTTATGACTTACTTTCTTTTGGTAAGAAAGTCCGGATGGTTGCAAGACAAACCCGCTGTTGAGGAGCTGGAGAGAATACGTGGACTCTAACGAGGATTGGTATGCTGCCCATTCCCAATGGTTGGCATCGATGGTTCGGTCGTAAAAGGCGTGAGTAACCCCATTCGGGAAGGGGAGCGTAGAAGAAGTGCCAATGATTTTTTCCATTTCGCTTTGCAAACGGAAAGAAAATTGGGTGGGAGGCTCTATCATGACGGGGCGATCCAAATAAGCCTTTATTTTCTCATCGTATATTTCTCCTAGACGGGAAAAGTGAATGGTTTTTCCTTCCATATCACCATCATCGCCCCTTATTTCGTAACGCACGTCCATGCTTTGATCGGATAAAATCGTAATCGAAAAATGATCTATGTCTTCTAGGGATAAGGCCGGCGCGTATAACTGCAGACATTCTTCCACGAAAGGATTTTTGCTATAGGAACGTGGAAAATAAATGTTGGGGGACGATTCTTCAGATATAAAGAGGTTCTCCGAGCCTTTTGCCATACGTAATAGCCCTCTTTTTTGTGAGACTTTCCCTGGGCCAACATATTCGGACAGTTGAATATCGGAGGTGACGGGATCTTTTTGAAAGGAAAAAATCCCTTGATCCCCATTCGTTAAAAAACCTTCTCCCTTTGTCGTTTCATAGGCTTCTCCTTGGAAAGAATAGCCTAGCCCTTTCTCATCGAAAAGGAGACCACAGTTGGTCCGCATCCTTGTGAACAGCATTCTTAAGTCAGCGTTATTTTCAATTGTCGGAGATGAAGCGGAAGAAGAATTGGAGGATGCCTTGGAATCGGAAGGGGGATCCAAGGGCGCTTGGCACGTGGCTAATAGCGTGCAACAAAAAAGAAGGAGATTGATTCTCATAATTCCTTTCTTCCCCGATGGCTCTATTTTATTACGTTTTATTGAATTGAGAAGGGGGGTGGGGGTAATAGAAAATTGTCTTTTGATTTTCTCAGCCTATAATGAGTGTCGCATGATTGGGTTTCGTTTTGTACAAGACATCATGAACTCCTTGATCCGGTTATCACCCTCCCCCTACGACGGATCCGCGGGTTCGCGCATTGACGAATTACCTGGAATCAAAACATTTTCATCGCAGGTTGATGAAATCCTACACCACCAAGACCTTGCCCACGAGAATCTGGCTATCGTTTATTTCAATATTGATAATTTTCATACCTATAACAGACGATATGGATATGAAAAAGGGAATGCATTTCTTTCTTTGCTGGCCCAATCGATTGCCAACGCTTTCCCTGATTGCCCCTTATATCGTGTGTATGTCGATCATTTTGTAGTCTTGGCTTCAAAAAGCGATGTGGAACCGGGGGTCACGAACGTTAAAATGGATTTCGATTCCTGGAATGGCGAAGAGGCCATTGAACTTTCTTCCGGCATCTATTTGGTTGACGGTGTCTCTTTGCATCCTTTGGAATGGTTGGATCACGCTAAGCTGGCTTCCGAATCCCTTCGCGATAATCCCGGTACATTTTTTCGCTATTACAATAAGAATGAAGATACGGAACGTAACGCCTATATTTTGTCGCGTTTCAAAACCGCGTTGTCTTGTGGTGACGTTACAGTTGCATATCAGCCTATTGCACGCACAGGGACGCGAAAACTTTGCAGCGTGGAAGCGCTGGCTCGTTGGAACGATTCCCGTTTTGGCTCAATTTCCCCCGGGACATTCATTCCGATCCTTGAGTCTTTTCAACTGATTGGGGCGCTCGACCAATTTGTGGTTCAACGCGTTTGCTATGACCTTCGTAAGCGCATGGACAATGGTTTGCCCGTCGTTCCGGTGTCGATGAATTTTTCCTACGAAGATTTTTCGCTATTTGATGTGGTTGGCTGCATGGACGCAGCCGTTCAAAAGAATCGTTTGGACAAATACCTTTTGAAAGCGGAAATCACGGAAAGCATGCTCAAAAAGGACCCTGCATTGATGCAGGAGAAAATTTGCCAACTCCACGACCATGGTTACGAGGTTTGGGTGGATGATTTCGGATCGGGCTACTCTTCTCTAAATGTACTTCACGACTTCTCGTTCGACGAAATTAAAATCGACATGAAGTTTCTAGAGAAATTTGACGAAAAAAGCAAAATTATCGTCGCGAATGTGGTTCACATGGCCAAAAAGCTTGGGATGAAAACGCTAGCAGAAGGAGTCGAAACTCAAGAACAGATGCAATTTCTATTGGGTATCGGATGCGAAAAGATCCAAGGGTATTTGCTGGGACGTCCGGAGGTCATAAATGAAGATGGTTCCTCATCACATGAACATCGGTTTTTCTTTGAAAGCAAAACGGATGCGAAATACGCGGATGAAATTGAGCGCGTGAACCTACTGGACGGCAATCCCGTGGATTGCAGTCCCACTGCTGGTCAGCAAAGTTTCCCCCTTGCGATTTATGAACTTCGTGACAATCGTTTTCAAACCCTGTTTTTCAACAAGGCTTATTCGGAAGTAATTTCCGGGTTTCATAAAAGCGTGCTTGCAGACGATGAGGAGATGAATGATTGCCGTTGGATTGGCGGACGTAGAATCCTTGCCTGCATGCAAGAAATGAAGGTGGGCCAAATTCGGACGGTGGATTACCTCGATAATGGGAAATTCGCTTGTATGGAATTACGAAAATTAAGTGAAGATAAGACTAAAGACCGATCGGCATATGTCGCTACGATTAAAAATATATCGGACGATAGGGCGCTTCAAAGACAAAAGAACCGGGACATCTATGCAAAAGCGTTTTACTGCATCCATGAGTTCGTTGTGTTCCTAGAATTGAAAGCGGATTCGATGGAGGTGGTTTTCGATAATGGACATTTCCATCCGAACCCTCAAGAAAAAGCCTCGGAATTTTTCCGGCGCTTGATGGAGAACATGATTCACCCTCTCGATCAAAAGCGCTTTTCTTCCTATGAAAAGTTAACGGAATTGCCTGATAAAATCGAAGAAACGCGCCAAGGATTCCTTTCCGGCTATTTCCGGGTTAAAAATCCTTGTGGCGGCTATACGTGGAAACTCTTTTTGGCCATGGATGGAACGGGAGAAGCCAAGCGCGTGATGATTGCCGTGCGTGACGCCGATTATGCCATGCAACCTATGCTGAACGAGAAATATGGAGAAGAATGAAGGGCGTATGGCGTTATTTAAAATAACCGCCCACGATTTTTCCGCGCGTCTTTTTGATTTTTGGAATCAGGGCCATCGTGCGTTGCCTTGGAGGAGCGATCCAAGTCCTTTTCATGTTTGGGTGTCCGAAATCATGTTGCAACAAACGAGGGTAGACACCGTTAAAGGGTACTATCTCCGTTTTGTGGACACCTTGCCAAACGTGAAAGCATTGGCGGATGCCCCGGAAGACGTATACCTCAAACTCTGGGAAGGCCTCGGTTATTATTCCCGAGTGCGAAATTTGCATCGGGCCGCCTTGGAGATTCAAAACCGTTTTCACGGCGAAATCCCATCCTCTTATGAAGAATTGGTCTCACTCCCTGGAATCGGCGATTATACAGCGAATGCGATCCTAGCTTGTGCATTCCATCAAAAAGCCGTGGCCGTGGATGGAAATTTGATTCGAGTATACGCTCGTTTATTTGCATCATCTATCGATCCGGGGAAGCCTGCGGATCGCAAAAAAGTGCAAAAAGGATTTCTACAATGGTTAGAAGGGGACCCCGCCACTTTTAACCAAGCCTTAATGGAAATTGGCCAAACGATTTGTATCCCTAATGGAAAGCCGCTTTGTTCGGACTGTCCTTTCGCCTCTTTTTGCTCGGCCCATTTAAAAAAGAGCGAGGACAGGTATCCGAATTTGAATAAAAGACCTGTTCAAAAAATCGTAAATAAAACCGTTTTCTTAGTCCGGTGCAAGGATAAGATCCTGCTCCGCAAACGCCCGGATAAAGGACTACTGGCTTCTTTATATGAACTCCCTAATGTGGATGGAGAATTGACGTTAGAGGAGGCGAGGAAAGAGTGGTGCAAGGGAGGATACCATGTGGAATCCGTCATCGACTTAGGACACGCTAAGCACGTATTCAGTCATCAAATATGGGAAATGACGGGGTATGCTGTTTCCGTTTCATCCCCACTTCCCAATGATTTGTTCATTGATGAAGGGCAAAGAAAATCCCTTTATCCCATCCCCACGGCATTTTCCTATTTCTTACCCTGAAGGGTAGGACTAAATTTATTTTAATCCCTTTTCATTTCGGTATAATGTTACCCCGAAGGAGGTTAATACCGTTTTATTTATGTATAGCGACGAGAACAAAGCCCGTTTGCTAGCGAAGCAACTCAATTACTTCGACTATGCAATCGTGGATACGAGTTCTTTGATGGAAGATTCCTTCCCTATTTGGATGGATTCCCTGCTAAACGCCCAAACTTATCTCGACGATTCGCCGGTAGAAATATATATCCCGGATGAGTGCATTGAAGAATTGAAAAACCATTGCACGGATAAAAAGAACTTTGACAAGAGTTCATCGGCAAAGAGAGCATTGAAAATCATTCGCCATGCGAAGAGAAAGAAAGTGCTATCGCTTCTAAAGACTTATGGAAACGATACGGAGCACCATTTCGCAGATAAGGCGATTTATGTCAAAGTAAGCGCGGATCGACTTAATCAACGCATCCTGGTCGTAACCCAAGACAAAAAATTGGCCAGTGATTTGCGGGGGCTCAACGATTTGATGTCCCAACATGGAAATCGAGTTCAAGTTTATCGGCTGGATCACGATGGAAGCCTAGTTCCCAATCGTGGAGAAATCATTCCCGAAGAGCATCGTAACAAACCGGCGGAACGCAGTGCGCCCCGCCCCAATAACAGCCGAGGAGACAACGCCCCGGTTAACAAGGTGGCTCCAAAGCCACAAAACCAAGAGGATGCCACCATAAAGGCCATCGAAAAGATGGATGCGCATCTTGGTTCCAATTTAAAAAACCGCCAATATCCAACGGAAAGAAAAATCCAGGATGTGACGGAGCAATTGAAGAACCTTAAAAATTTGAAGGACGAAAAGAAAGCCAAACTCCGTCTTTTGGTTCCGGAAAAACAATTGCGTCAAGAATTAGCCAATCTTCAAAGTGCGGTAATCCCGGCGAAAAAAGAGACGGAAAAGCCCGCAAAACAAGAGCCTGCCGCTGATGCTACCTTGGCTTTGAAAAAGAAAATGCGTTTTGGAAGCGGAAATTCGCTTCCAAGCGCCATTCAAGAGGCGGCAAGTTGGTGCGGAGGAATATTATTCCGCTACCCCACAATCCCTTATCAAGCACAATTCCATGGGCCGTTAGATTTAACGGAAAACGATCTCAATGAAATTGCTAAGCGTTTGGAAGACAAAATGGATGGCCGTGCCACGGTCTCTACGGACTGCAAAGGACTGACTGTTTTGGCAGAGCCCTATGGAATTGGATTTAAAGCATGGGCTGGCTTGACCAAAAATTTGGAAGAACCCAAGACGATTTCTAATGCAGACCCCCTTCCAAAAAGCGAGCCGGAAAAGCTTGAGAAGCTGGAGCAAGTTGCCCCCTCTAAAAAGGAGCAGCCTGCCCCTAAATTCAGCGCTAAGCCTCAACGTACGGTGAAAAAGGTAAAAAAGAAGGTTCAAACCCCGGTCGTGGAAAAACCCGTGGCCAAGGTTGAAGAGACATCGACTCCAAACCCAGAGGATAAGCCCGCGGATTTCGGACATCCGAAGTTGGTAATTCTTGCTCCTGAAGACAAGAACAAACGGGAACGTATCGAAGCCAAAATTCGTTACGAAAAAACCCCTGTTCCATCAGCTAAAGATCATTCGTCTAAGAAAAAGAATCCTGCTGGATCTAACCAAAAGGCCCCCATTCGCTCGCCGAAAAAAGGACAAAAAGGAATGGGACAATCTCAACCAAAACCTTCTGCAGAAAAGAAGAAGCCGAAGAATACTTCTCAACCGACTGTTTCGCCTCAGCAAAAGAAAAAGGCGGTTGTAAAGAAAGTGGTGAAGAAAGTCCCCTCCTCTAAACCTGCATCCCATCCGCAATCGAAGCAAAATGCTTCATCGCAAAAGAAAAAGCCGGCGAAACATGCTCAGCCTTCTAAATCGGATACATCTAAGCCGAATGAAAAATAACTAAAAAGGAAACCTCGTAATTGGGGCTTCCTTTTTTTCGTGATAGGAATCTAGAATAACCGACATGGAAAAAACGAATGTGATGCGCCTGCTCGACATCGCGGGCATCTCCTATATAGAAAGAGAATACGATGAATCCATCGTGAATGGGATTCAGGTGGCTGAAGCGTTAAAGGAAGACGTGGATTGTGTATTTAAAACCCTCGTGGTAGAAAACCAAAAGAAAGAACATTTCGTTTTCTGCGTTCCTGTCGCCAAAGAATTAGATTTGAAAAAAGCGGCGAAATCCGTTTCGGCAAAATCCATTGAATTGATTCCGCAAAAGACTTTGCTTCCTTTAACCGGCTACGTCCACGGCGGATGCAGTCCTATTGGATTAAAAAAGCCCTTTCCAGTCGTCATTGATGAAACGGCCCAACTATTTGATCGTATCTTCGTTTCAGGTGGCAAAAGAGGTTATCAAGTGGGTTTGAATCCCTTAGATTTGCTTTCTTATTGCCAAGCAAAGTTCGTTGATATCACAAAATAAGCACGAAATATCGATTGTTTTTCAAAAGAAAAAATATTTTAAAATTTTTAGCACTCATGTGTTGACATTGCTAAAAAACCACCTATAGTATTGTTAGCACTTGGAAATGAAGAGTGCTAAACGATATCCATTAGGAGGTAAAACTTATGGCTTATTCAATCAATCGTGTTGAGAATTTCTTGGATCCGTTCGTCGATGATTTCTTCGGAATCAACGATGCAATGTCCAATGAAAACTTCGGTTCTCTTTCGATGAAGACCGACATCGAGGAAGTCAAGGACGGCTATAACATGGTCGTCGATCTTCCTGGGATTAAAAAGGAAGATGTTTCCATTTCTTTGGAAGATGGTTATTTGACCATCAAGGCTTCCGCCAACACTTCGCTTAAAAACGAAAAAGGCGAAAAGAAGGGCTACAAGCATCGCGAACGTTTCTCGGGATCTGCCAGCCGCAGCTACTACGTGGGCGACATCGACGAGAAGAAGGTGACTGCGACCTTCGAAAATGGCGCACTGAAGGTTTTCTTCCCGAAAGAAAAGGAACCGGAAGTCACTTCTCACCAAATCGCTATCAAGTAAACGACCTCTTTACTTGTTGGCAGAGGGAGCAAATTAGTGCCCCCTCTTTTTTTTATTTCAAAAGGGGGATGATTTCTTCTTGAAGACCGCCAACTATGCACAATTGACGATTTTGGATGTGCAAATCGGTTTCGGTGCGGATGCCAAAATCTGGAGCGTAAATTCCGGGTTCATCGCTAAAAGAAGTCCCTTCCATTAATTCACGGAAATCGTGGGATTCGTAATTATCGAGATTGGCTCCGGGCCCATGAGGAGAAATGTCGTCCGAGATGTTATGGCCAACGCGGTGAATAAAATAGGGGCCAAATCCCGCGTCCGTAATGATTTTTCTCGCCACGTCGTCGGCTTCATATGCCTGAACCTTTCTATGGGGCAATTCCTCCTTTAGAAAGGAAATGACCCCATCGCGAGCTTGCTTCACGATGCTGAACCTTTTTTGATAAATTTCCGGAACAGAAGAACCGCAATAGCCCATCCAGGTTATGTCAGCATAAACGCTCCCGGGCTCTTTGTTTTTTGCCCACATATCAATGAGAACCAAATCCCCTTCGTGAATGCGTGAATGGGCGGTGGGGGTTGGTCCATAATGGGGGTCGGAAGCATTTTCTCCTATGGCGACAATCGGTAGTTCATCGTACACCATCCCCTCTTCTTTGAAACGTTTTCCAATGAATAATTGAATATCCAACTCGTTGGAATGTCCTTTTTCGCGGAGGTCTTTCGCGATTTTTTGAAAAGCCTCATCCTTAATTTTAAGCGCCTTGTTGCAAGCGTCTTTTTGGGATTCAAATTGTTCTTCCGTCAAAACCGCAGAAAGGCTTTGTAATAAATCGGCAGAGGATTCGATTTGAATTCCAAGGGACTTGATGTAAGAGATGGTCCCATAATCTTCTAAAGATACGCGAGGCAGTAGGCCGTTTTCCGAATAATTCATCAGTACAACGGGCATGGCTTGAAGGGATTCTTTTTCTATTTGAAGCATTTCTTGCCAGGTTGCATAAGGCTTCAAATCAAAAAAATGGCTGACAGATTCATCCCTTAAAAAGACGGTGTCTATTTGATGACAAATCAAGAAGGGTTTTTCTTTGGATGGAATGACCATGATAATTTTTCGGGTCAACATTTTTTCGCCTAATAGACGAACCATAAACGGGTTATGGTTTTCGTAATCACTCATGACCCATGCGCTTGCATTTTGTTCCTGCAAATATTTTTGAATCTCTTTGATTTCCATGATTTTTTCCTCATTTTTAGTATAAACCCATGGACGAAATTCTTGGCGAGATATGATGTAAAACCCTCTATCTACGTGTAAAATATCGCTATGCTTTGGACGGATGAAGGCTTAAAAACAAAAGAAGAAACCCTTCCTTTATCGGAATACCCTCGACCCCAATTAAAACGATCCTCTTTCCTTTGTCTTAACGGGGAATGGGATTTTGAAATTTCGAAATCAGAAGATAAACCTAACTGCTTTTCTAAGAAAATAAGGGTCCCTTTCAGCCCAGAAACGCCTTTGTCGGGAATTCAATCTTCTGTTACTTCGAAGGATGTGCTGCATTATCGACGCTATTTTGACGTGGATGATTTGGATAATGCCCATCGATATTTTTTGCATTTAGACGCCGTGGACCAGGTGGCAGATATTTACGTGAATGGGGAGTTTTGTTCTCATCACGAAGGGGGTTATGACCCCATTGAAGTGGAGTGTCATCACCTCCGCAAAACGGGCAACGAACTCTATGTTCGCGTTAAAGACGATACGGATAGCCCTATCTTCCCCCGTGGAAAGCAACTAAATCGACGCGGGGGTATTTGGTACACCCCAACGAGTGGTATTTGGCAAACTGTTTGGTTAGAAGCAACGCCAAGAGAAAGAATTTCCTCCCTTCGCATCATTCCTGATTTTGATAACCGCTCTTTTTCTTTGTCTATTTCCCTTGATGGAACATTTGACGAAGGCGAAGTAGAAGTCTGGTTCCGTGGCCATCTTATAAAACGTGTGGCTTTAGATGCTTCGTTAAGCCTATTCGTCCCTTTGGAAGAAGAGTTTCACCCGTGGTCCCCCGATGATCCTGCTTTATACGATTTGTCGATTCGCGTAAACGAGGATCGCATCACCTCCTATTTCGCTATGCGGAAATTTGGGACGATTTCTTTGAAGGGGCATCCCGTTTTTGCCTTGAATAATCGTCCCTTGTTTTTAAATGGTTTATTGGACCAGGGTTATTATCCCGACGGAGGTTTGACTCCTCCTAGCGATAGGGCGATGCTACAAGATATTCAAGGCATGAGAAAACTAGGGTTTAACATGCTTCGAAAGCACATTAAAATCGAGCCCCTTCGTTTTTATTACCATTGCGATGTTTCGGGCATGATTGTGATCCAAGACCTCGTGAATGGCGGAGCCCCCTATAAGAAGTGGCTGATTGTTGCCGGCCCCTTTTTATGTCCAAAATGGAAGGATGAAAAAATCAAGGTTCATAAACGTTTTGGACGTGGAAATCCCCAATCAAAAGAACGTTTCGTCGAAGATTTAAAAAGAACCGTATCTCACCTGTATAACGTCCCCTGCATTGCCATTTGGACGATATTTAACGAAGGGTGGGGGCAATTTGACGCGAAGAAAATGACGTCCTTATTGAAGGAATTGGATTCTACTCGCCTCATCGATTCCACCTCTGGTTGGGCGGATCAAGGGTGCGGAGATTTTTCTTCTCATCATATTTATTTCCGAAAAATTTCATTGAAGTCCGATTCCAAGAGAATTTTGTCCCTCAGCGAATTCGGTGGATATTCATTGTTTTTAAAAGACCATTCTTTTAGTGCGAAGTCCTTCGGATACAAAAAGAAGCAGGACGTGGATGAATTAACGGCTTCTTTAGTTGAGCTTTATCGCGATGAAGTGATTCCTTTTATCGATAAGGAAGGTCTATCGGTAGCAGTCCTCACCCAGTGGAGCGATGTCGAGGACGAAGTGAATGGTTTAGTGACTTATGATCGCAAGGTGTTAAAAGTACGGGAAAAAGAAATGATTGAGTGCAACAAGGAGGTAGTTTTCCATGATTAAAGCACTGTTTTTTGATGTGGATAATACCCTTTACTGTTGGAAAGAACATCGTTTTATGCCAGAAGCCTTAAAAGCCATCAAAAAATTGCAAAAGAAGGGCATTAAAGTCTTTTTATGCACGGCCCGCCCCTACGATTCTATGAAACGGTTTAATTGCTTCAATCTTGGCTTAAAGTGGGATGGATGGATTGGTTCTGCGGGCGCGGTTGCTTTTACCGACGGAAAATTCGTTTTTAAGGAACTCATGGACCCCAAAGATGCGAAAGGGTTTATCCGTTTAGCAAAAGAAAACGGATTGATGATGGAAGTCGTCACGCCGAGGTCCCGCTACGTGACGGATGAACGGAATGAATATTATTTCGAATTCGAAAAATATTTCGAGGAACCTTGGTGTCCTATCAAAGACTATAAGGGCGGCCAATGCACGGGTTTCTTGCTTTATTCTCCAGAAAAGTTCGACCCCCTTTTTCTCGAGCGTTTCCCTCATCTAGCCTATGATCGTTTCCACGAATTTGCCTTGGATGTGATGCCTGTTCGCCATAGCAAGGGAAAAGGCATCGCCGCTGTGATGAAATATTATGGTTGGAACAAGGATGAGGCGATGGGATTTGGAGATGGGGAACAGGACATCGCCATGAAAGAAGGGCTTAACCAGTTTGTTGCTATGGGAAATGCCCTCCCTATTGTCAAAAACGCTGCAGACTACGTGACAAAAAATGTGGAAGAAGACGGTGTCGTCCACGCGTTAAAACATTTTGGATTATTGGATTAGCCGATTATCTTTCGGGGCTTCCGTAGAGATCAAATCCTGCAGCGGAAGAAGTGTAATCCGCGGCATTTATATTGCCGTTTAGGACATTTTTCACGTAATCAAACGTCAAATCAGCTGGATAGGTTTCATATTCGCCATGGAATACGGGATTTAAGCCATTGAGACTTGGGAAGTAGTCGTATTTCTTTTGGATGTTTTGATGGTAATAAAGGTAATCGATGAGGGCAACCGTGTAATAAGTGTTATCGATAAGGTTCGAATATCGATCCACGTCCCCCGTATATGTCGGATTGTATCTCGCTTCATTTTTGATTTCGTCTCCCCGTAAATCGGCGATGACGATGCTGTTCGTGAAGGGGGTGGCTTTGTAGATATCCCCATAAGTGATTTCTCCGCTTAATGTAGCGCGTTGGGAATTTTCCATAGCCAAAGCAAGACCGGGGTAGCTTTCTTTGTACTTTTCGTAGATAGCCTTGCAGCCGAGACGGGCCACGCCATATTTATCGATGGTCCCATTGGTAACTGTACCTGCAATCTCGCTGGTTTTATTCGTGACTTCCGCGGTCATGTAACGGTCGTAGACCTTTTGAATTCTTGAAGAAGCTTTTGTGGATTTAGCATCGATTACGTCAGCGGTTTTCTTGGTGATTTTGCCTTCGCTTAATTCCATCGTCATGAAGGAATAATCCTTGCCGTTACTATAGGCTTGGAGGCAGGGGGTAGATCCGATATAGCCTGTGTTTAAGGTATGACTATGCCCGCAGAAAACACCATCGATATAAGAAGAAAGATAAGAACTGGCGTTCCAAGAGTCCACGGCCTTTTTATCCGCGTGGATGGAGAGCACGACGATGTCGCATTTTTCCTCTTCCTTTAGTCTTTTCGCTTCGTTGATGGTCAATTGCTTTGGAGAGGTGAATTCTAATTCGCGGACAATTTTAGCATTGATGGAAGTGGTCTGCCCTTCTCCAATCATTCCGATGATTCCAATCTTTGCTCCTCCTTTTTCCACGATGGTCGATAATTCGGTTTTGCCCCAGGATTCTTTGGAATAGTAATTGACGATATTGCCAGCAAGCATGGGAAAATTGGCCCGTTCGATATTCGCGTAAAGCCGATCTAAACCATAGTCAAACTCGTGGTTTCCTAAAGTCATAGCGTCGAAAGGAACGGCGTTCATCGTTTCGGTGAGAAAGGCCCCGTAATTGGAATTGGATTCATAAGAACCTTGATACATGTCTCCCGCGGATAGAATGATCGTGTGCTCGGGGTCGCGGTCTACTTCGTCGGCTAAAAAAGAGAAATAGGATAGCAGCCCTTTTTCGTACCCGTTCGGAAGCACGCTTCCGTGGAAATCATTGACGGAATAAAAACGGAAGAGTCCGGAGGGCTTTGGCGTATCTAACGAACTCTCGGAAGAGGGTCTCTCCCCCGTTGAAGTTTCGTGATTCGAAGAAGAATTCGTCGCGCTTTCAAAACTAGAGGACGAAGAAGGGGTGGGCCCATTCGAAGAGGAGTTCCCGCCATTAGAAGAGCTGGAGTTAGAATGGGTGGGGGCGCAGCTAGACAAAAGAAGGAGAAGCGCGGAATAAATGGCGATTTTCTTTGAGGTTTTCATCGCCGTATTTTACCATTGTCGTCAAGGGGCTTGTACATGGAAAAAAGGATTGCGTTAGTTAGTCAAGGAGGGGGGACCCGTGGAGCGTTTACCGCGGGGGTTCAAGACGTTTTGATGCGGGAGGGCATTCGTTTTCCTTATATCATCGGAACTAGTGCCGGGGCCCTAAATAACGTGGACTATTTAAGCGGCGATATTGGACGTTCCAAAGTCGTGACGACGGAGCTGGTCGCCGATAAGAAATTTTTGTCCCTTCATAACCTCATTCATAAAGGGGGTCTATTCGATTTCCAGTATTTGGGCGTTGAAATTCCAAAGACAAAATTGCCCTTCAACGACAAGAAATTCGATGAAGACTCCCGTACGTTTATCGTCGCCGCTACTAGCCTTGAGACGGGGCGAGCCACTTATTTTCAAAAAGGCGTTACCCCGGATATTTGGCCCGCGATTTATGCCTCTGCTTCACTTCCTTTGCTTTCTAAGCCTGTGGAGGTGGAAGGGCAATTATATTTAGACGGAGGACCAACGGCTGCGGTGCCTTGGAGAAAACCAGTTGCCGACGGGGTAGAAAAATTAGTTGTCATCCTGACTCGTCCTGTGGATTATCGAAAGAAAAACAAACGTTCTAAAGCCCTTCTTGCCGCGGCGAAATCGCTTTATCACAACTACCCGAACTTCCTTGCTGCCTATCTTCGCTATCCTTTGTCGTATAATAAGGACATGGACGACCTTTTGGCTTATGCCAAAGAAGGGAAGGCGTTCCTGATCGCGCCGGAAGAATCCCTCGGCGTGTCCAATCACGAATCGAGCAAAAAGAAATTGCTGCCGGTTTACGAAAAAGGGGTAGAAAGAATGGAAGAGTTGCTCCCTGAACTCCTGGAGTTTTTGAGAAATGAATAAGAACGACAAGAAACAACATCGCCCAAAGAAAGGGCTTATCAACCCCAAAATGGTTACCGAGTGGAACGTCTACAAAGAGACGACCCTCATGGAATTTTTGATTTTCAAAATGGGCCCATCGTCCCGGAAAACCGTGAAGTCCCTATTGTCCCATCATCAGGTGGCCGTCGGCGGAGTCCCCGTTTCCCAATTCGATTACAAAATCTATCCAGAAGACGTCGTGACGGTTTCCAAACGCCGCATTACCAAGAGGGAAAGAAAAGACCTCCCCATTTTATTTGAGGACCAAGACATCATCGCGATCGATAAACCTTCCGGCTTGTTAAGCGTCGCCACCGAAAGAGAAAAGGGGAAGACGGCTTATCGGATGGTTTCGGATTATTTGACCCAAAAGGATAAAAAGTCCCGCGCTTTTGTTGTTCATCGCTTGGACGAAGACACTTCGGGTGTTTTGATTTTTGCCAAGAATATTGAAACGAGGGAAGCCCTCCAAAATCATTGGCAGGAAATCGTGGCCAAAAGATATTACTATGCGGTTGTTGAGGGCGAAATGGAGAAAAAAGAAGATACTCTTCGCGATTATTTGGCCCAAGACAACTTCCAGTTGATTTACGTAACCAAGAACAAAACAAAAGGAAAACTGGCGATTACTTCTTATAAAACCATTAAAGAGAAAGCTGGTTTTTCGTTGCTGGATGTTGCGCTGGATTCGGGAAGAAAGAATCAAATTCGTGTGCAATTAGGAAACATTGGTCACTATATCGTTGGCGATGACAAATACGGGGAACCGGCCGACCCTTTGAAACGGCTGGGGCTACACGCTTATGAGCTCGCCTTTACGAATCCCCTCAATGGTAAGGAATACGATATTAAGTCCAATATGCCCGTCGAATTTAAGAAAATGTTCTTTGAGGGCAATTATAATTTGAAGGTGCTTTCGAAGGCTGTAGAAGCCAAACAGCGGAGGAAGATGCGCGACACGCGAAGCGAAACCCGCATCAAGAAGGGGAAAAGGCGCCAAGAAAAAACGGAACACTATTTTGGCCAAAACACCAAACGGTCGAAATCCGTTTCGCCAAAAAAGAACGCGTACCATAAACCAAGAGCAAAGAAATGAACACGGCACCCAGTCGAGAAAAAACGTTGGCAGAACGTCGGTTAAAGCATAGACGTCCTTCTTTCTTTCGTGAGAAATGCGATTTTTTATTCCGCTGGGATTCCTTGTTTTATTTTGCTTTATTCACTTTGCTTGTTGCCTTTCTTTGGATTGGTTATTCGCTGATTGAAAACAACTTCACTCAGTTATTGAATTGGGACTATACGTGGCAATACGTGCCCTTTGCCTATACTTATTGGGATTCTTGGCACACCTTTCTCACTACGGGGCGCTTTCCCATGTACGATCCTTCCACCTTCATTGGTACGGATTCTATTGGGTCGAATAGCTATTACGGCTTATTTGATCCCTTTGTCGTTGTGATGGTTCTATTTCCTCGCGCGTGGATTCCTCAAATGTTTGCGATACTTACGGCCGTCAAAATCATGGTGGCCACGTTGCTCACGCGTCTTTATCTCAAATACATGGGGATTCAAGAATGGACGGCCCGCTGGGCAAGCCTAGCGGCTGGATTATCGGGCTATGTATCCTTTTTCGTTGGCTTTCCAAGCTTCGTTAGTGCCGCTTGCTATATTCCTTTGATTTTGCTTGGCCTAGAGAAAGTCATTAAGGAGCGGAAGCCCTTCACCTTGGTTTTGGCCTTATTCATAGAGGGCATCACCTCCTTTTTCTTCTTGGTTGTCGTTTGCATCTTTGGCGTTTTATACGCCTTGTGGCGTTATTTTTGGACGATTAAAGAACGAAACGCGAAGGAGAACTGGACCGTTATCGGCATGGGGGTTGCTTCTTTCGCGGTCGCTTTGTGCTTATCGTGCTTCACGGTTTTGCCTTCCTTGCGTGAAACGATGCTTTCGGGTCGCGGTTCCTCCATTGGACGTGCTTATTTAACCGCGGTGAAAGAATCGCTTCTTTCCCATGATCTTCGTGCTTTCTTTGGCTTTGTTTTTGAGCCGGTCGGCGATCATCCAGCCAGGGAACTTATGGGCTTGCTATCGTTCTTTTTCCCTACGGGCGGGCATGTGGCTTTGCCGTTAGCGCGAAGCGGTTATGATGCTTGGACATCGGCCTTATTTTGCTATACGCCCTGCGTCGTTTTGTTTTTTACCGCTTTGATTCATAGCATAAGACTTCAAAAAATGAGTCATCTCTTGGCGGTTCTTGCCATTCTCTTCCTGGTGTTTACCAACTCCAGTTATTATTTGTTCTATGCCTTTTCGGGCAACGGATATGGCCGATGGTATATCGTCTTGATTCCTTTGATTGTCTACTATTGTGCTTGGGGATTCGATCAGCGTTCTTCTAGCGTTCGCTGGATTCCCTTGGCTGGTTCCCTTTTGGCGTTGCTTGGAACCATTGGGACCTTCTTTTTATCGGATAAAGTCCTAAAAGGAGTGACGTTCAACATCAATCCTAATGGGCAAACTTACTGGCGTGGCGAATATGTTGCGGCCACGGAGATTTATAACGGCAACATCTTCAACGTTTGGTATCTTTATTATCAGCTTGCTTTGGTGGTCATTGAAGGTTCCTTGATGGTTTACGGGCATAAGAAAGAATGGCTGCCAAAAGCACTTGTTGCCTGCGTAGCCATCGAATCCATCGTTATGGGCAATATTGCCTATGCTTATGATGGGGTGTGGTCTTATCGCTATTCTTACGCCAATGGCCAAACCGCACGGGAGACGATGAGTTATGTCGCTAGGGAAATCAAAAAAGAAGATAACTCTTATTTCCGGACTTACGCGGATTCATTCGGCTCCACCAAATATGGGGCGAGGGTAGCCGGGCTCAATGCTTCTAGCGATTTCCATTCCCTTATGAATTTTGACGTAGAAGATTTTGCCCTCAATAACCACATGAAATCCCCTGGATCGGTATTAACGACCTATAAGGGGGAAGAAGTCTATAACAATAGCTGGTCAGGGTATTACGCGAATAAACGGCTTGCTACCGATACGGTCCTTGGTTACCGTTACTATGAAATCTCCAATTCCTATTCTTCATGGAAGAATACAGACGGCTCTGTCTTTTTCCCTACCCCGAACGTTCCTTATGGCTCCGTTGAAATTCCAACCGCATCCCCTAACCGTGACTTGTACCGCGTTTACCGTGTGAAAGAAGAAGCTCGCCCCGAACTTGGATATGCGGTAGATTCGAGCCGCGTCTATGCGTTGATTCATGACCCCGATAGTTATTATTCCACCAATTTCTATTCGCGGAACGTGAGTTCCAAGACGGGCTTTGCTCAACTTCTTCGCGTAGAAGAAACCGAACTTTATGGGGCCATGGTCGAAGAAGACGCCGTTTTGCCTTCTAACATTAATGTGAAGAGAGATAACCGCCCCCTCACGGAATATTACAATCAAATGTATTCGCTCTCTTCTCGCCTGGGCTATGGATTATCCGCGACCTATTACGAAGTTGGTGGTGAGGATTTGATGGTCCCCTCCCCTTCCTCCCCCTATTACGACGAAGGGCTTGGGTTCTTCTTAAAACATTACGTAAAATCGGAAAAGATTAGCTCGACCAAAACCATTAAACGCGATTCCGGCATGGTGGCTTTTAGCCCAAAAGCTGGCGGGTATTTTAACGAAGCAGAAGGATGCTACATCGAACTTAAATACTACAACAACATGTCGAGCTCCTCTTCGGGAACCTATAACGAAGTTCCTCGCGTCTATTTGATTGGCGATCGCTTTGATTCTAGCGGCAATATCGTGGAAGAAAACGCGTTATTAAGCTTTGAATACAATGCTTTTGATAATGCAAGGAAGACGGATTCTGGCCGTCTTTATTACGGCGCCTATTCTTCCACGTTTGGCCTTTATACAAATGAAGGTAAGGTCAAATGCGTGGTTTTCTGCTATACCGGAAGCAAAGACTATCCAACCATTTCCTTTGATCCCAATAATGTCTATTTCACCTTGGAAGACTATGAGAGTTTAGGGAATAAGATGACTAAGCTCCAAGCGGATAAATTACAAAACGTTTATACCGACACGGATCGGTTTACTTTTGAAACTAAATATAGCGAAGACCGCTTGGTTTTAACTCAGCTAGGCTATGACAAAGGATGGTCGGTGATTGCGACTTTGCCTGATGGAACCAAACGGAATCTTCCCATCCTTAAATTGAATGGCGGCCTCGTTGGTTTTGTGGCCCCGGGAGTGATGCAAGAAGATGGAACCCCTCTTCGGATTCGTTATGAAATGCGTTATGTGACTCCCGGTGCTTCCTATTCCGGTTTGGCTTTTGGAATTGGACTAGTTTCCTTAAGTACCTATTTTGCAGTCAGTTATTTTTTGAAAAAGAAAAAGGAGGAGCAAGAACTCCATCCTTTATCTAATGATTGAGCTTTATTTTTCCGTGAAGTTACGAAGATAAAGATCGTAGACGCGGTTTTTTGGCACGTTTAGATTGGAAGCGACGTTTTTAACGGCCTCTTTTCCCGACCTGCCCCAATCTAATTCTTCCCTTAAGGCTAAGCCGATTTCCGCATCGGTAGTTTCTTTCTTTTCCTTATTTCCTTCGACGACGATGACCATCTCGCCCCGTAAACTGTCTTCGGGTTCACAAGCAAGATCTGTCAAAGTTCCTCGGATAAATTCTTCGTGTGCCTTGGTGATTTCTCTTGCTATTACAGCCTTCCGGTTGCCTAGGCTTGCCGCCATCGCAACTAAAGTTCGGGTGATTCGATGGGGGGATTCGTAGAAAATCAAGGTTTCTTCTCGCTTGGCAAGTTCCCGCAATTCTTGGTTACGTTCCGATTCTTTGGCAGGCAAAAAGCCTTCGAAATAGAAGTGGGAAGAATCTAAACCGGAGCACGCTAAGGCGTTGATAGCTGCGCTTGGGCCGCTGACAACCGAGATTTTGATGCCTTCGTCAAGGCAGCGGGTAACAAGCCTTTGACCCGGGTCACTGACGGTGGGGTATCCGGCGTCAGACATATAGCACACCTTTTTCCCACTTTTTAGTAAAGAGACGATGGAAGAGGCAGCCTCTTCCTCGTTATGCTCATGACAACTGATGAAGGGTTTTGATATCTGAAAATAAGATAATAGCTTGCCAGAATTTCTTGTATCTTCTGCGGCGACGTAATCCGTTTCGGATAGAACCTCCAAAGCGCGTGGAGAAAATTCCTTTAAATTGCCGATTGGAGTGGCAATTAAATAAAGAAGGGGTGATTGGCCTTCAAAATTCAATTCTCGATTCATGATTTCTTATTCCCTTCATTGGGGTTGGATGGGCCGCGATTTGGGCGATGTTTTCCATGGAAGTTCTGATGGTTGCCTTTATTATTTCGCTGATCTTTGGAATTATTGTTTCCCTGTTGTGGACGATTGTTTGGGCTAGAAGATGGGCCGCGATTTAGCTGATTGTTTCCCTTGCGGTTTTTGTTGTTTTGATTATTTTTCCGCCCGGGATTGTTGTCTTTATTGGGTTTTTGATTGCGATCGTTGGAGTCGTTGAAACTTCTTCCGCCGATATTGTAATCGGGCAATTCTAAATGGAGGTGACTATCTTCTTCCTTCTTTTTGTAGGTTCCTCTTTGCATAGCACGGATGTCTTCTAATGGATAGGTTTTATAGTCGTCGCGAGTCGCATTGACCAAGCGAACGTTTTTGGAAAGAACATTAAAGGAGTCAACGCTGTAATCCCCTTCGGGCGTATGAATGACTTCACCATGACGCGGGAACTCTTTTTTGGCTTCCGTATAGGCGTCGTCTTCATAAAGGAGACAGCAAATCAATTTATCGCAGGGACCAGAAAGCTTCGGAATGTTGATCGTCAGCATTTGGTTTTTGGCACGCTGGATGGAAATGCCTTCGAAACAATTCAAGAAAGTGGAACAGCAAAGAGGCAGGCCGCAAATGCCAATCCCTCCAATCATCTTCGCTTTATCGCGGTTCGCGATTTGGCGTAACTCCACGCGGCATCCTAGTTCTGGCGCGAGCATATGAAGCAATTCGCGGAAATCCACGCGTTTTTCAGGGGAGGTATAAGTAATGGTGACTTTTTCCCCATCTAAGGTATAAACAGCATCAATCAAATCCATGGCTAGGCCAAGGATTTCGACGTCACGTCTACAAATTTCCAATGCTTTCTTTCCTTGAGCGAGGTTGTATTCGTAATTGGACATATCCCCTTTGTTGGGCCGACGTAAAATGGGCTTTAATTCCAAGGAGGAATGATAAAAGGAAAGAGGGGTGGACGTTGTGCATACTGTTCCAATTTCATAGCCTGAAATTGTTTCAACTACCACAAGATCGCCCGGTTTTAAATCGGAGAAGGAAGTGGAGAAGAAATAAGATTTATCACTGCCACGGAAGCGAATAGAAACGAAGAAAGGATAGAGGTTTTCTTTGGTTTGAACGGTGTTATTAGTATTAGATTCCATAAGATTACTCCTTGTAGATGACATAGATGAGATGGGTGAAGAGAAGACCGAGATTAATGTTCGTGTCGATTTCTCCCCGTAAGGTCATGACTTCCAAGAGGGCTCGATCGGGATTAGGAATCGAAGAAGCGATGACTTTTGTTTGGCTTAAGTAAGAGGATAAACGAATTCTTCCTTGCCGACGAATCGAAGCGACATCTTCAAATAGCATGGCAAGCATATCGAGATAGAAGCGCGCACTCTTTTTAGAATTGATGAGCGGAATGATGGTTTTCTCCATGACATAACGAGCGTATTCTGGTTTTTCACCAAAGGCTTCTAGCATGGCTTCGAAAGCCGATTTCGCATTTTGGTAATCCGTGGTTTCGATTTGTTCGGCAATAAGACTTGCATCGTTATTGAAGAAAGAAAGGATTTCTGCGTCGTTTTTGGCAACGCCGATGGAGGTGGCCTCTTGAATGACTTGTTCTTGAGGGACAAGTAGCATTCGCACGGATTCGCATCGCGAAATGATCGTCGGCAAAACCTTGGATTCGTTTCGGGTTGTTAAGATTGCAAACGTATTGGGGGAGGGCTCTTCCAAAAATTTTAAAAGGCTGTTGATGGCCTCTATGGTCATGTTTTCTACTTCGTGAATCACATAAACCATGATGCCTTTTCGTTCCAATGCGGTTTGGCTGAAGTTTGCAAGCACGTTGCCAACTTCATCCTTTTTAATCGAATTTTCACTTCCATCGAGGCAAACAAAATCCGGATAATCGCTCGCATCAATGCGTTGACAGGTTCTGCAGGTTAAGTCGGCGAAGGGGCTAGGATGATCACACAAAATAGATTTGGCGAGATAAATCGCAGTTTCCTTTAAGGGAATCCCGGCTTCGCCCATTAAAAGATAGGCATGGGAAAGGCGGCCTTTTTCTAGGGCGTTCGCGAAAGTACGATAGGCCAAAGGCTGATGGTTTTTGATGTATTCGCCAATCCCCATACCGAATTATTTTAGCCTTTCTTGAATAACAGCGTAGGCGTCGTCGACTACTTTATTTAGAGGTTGAGACGCATCGATGATGACATAACGGTCCGCATATTGTCTGGCTAAATCCAAAAAAGCTTGGCGAACGCGATGATGGAAGTCCAATTTTTCCAAGTCTAAGCGATTGACTTCGCGATTTTGGTTCGCGGCGATGCGAGCTAACCCTTTTTCGGGTTCGATGTCGAAAAGCAAAGTGAGATCCGGGAAAGTCCCTTCTGTTGCAAACATATTGATATCGAGGACATCTTTAAGGGCGATGCCGCGTGCGCCGCCTTGATAAGCCAAAGAACTGTCGAGATAACGGTCGCAAAGAACGATTTTCCCTTCCTTCAAGGCCGGCCAGATCTTTTGAGCAAGATGCTGTCTCCTGGAGGCGGCGTAAAGAAGAGCTTCGGTTCGCGGGTCCATGTCCGTGTTTTTCCGATCCAAAATAATGTTGCGAATTTCTTCACTGATAGGTGTGCCTCCTGGTTCCCGCGTTAAAACGGTTTGGGCACCATTTTGAATGAGACGTTCGTTTATAAGGCGTAGAGCAGAGCTTTTTCCAGAACCCTCTCCCCCTTCAAAGGTTATGAAGATACTCATAATGATTTTCTCCCTTCGAGTGCTTTTTCTAGTGTTAGTGGATCGGCGTATTCCAAATTGGCTCCCATAGGAAGTCCATATCCTAGCCGTGTGACTTTAACTTTTTTCCCCTGCAACATTCTTGCAATAAATAAGGCCGTTGTTTCCCCTTCAAGGTTGGGATTCATAGCCAAAATCACTTCACGTATCCCCTCTTTTTCAATTCTTTGAAGCAAAGGGGCAATGGAAATGTCTTCCGCTCCGATACCCTTTGTCGGCGACAGCAAGCCGCCTAAAACATGATAAACGCCTTTGTACTGCAACTTTTCAAAGGACAAGGCATCTTTAGGCAAAGAAACGACGATGCAGGTAGAGTGGTCTCGTTCTGGGTTGTCGCAAATCTCGCAATGCTCGCCTTCACAATAAAGCCCGCATGTAGGACATTTATGGATGGAAGTTTTCGCTTTGCGAATTGCTTCCGCAAATTCGTTGGCGTCCTCCTCCCGCATTTCAATAACACTAAAAGCCATGCGTTGGGCACTTTTCATCCCTACGCCTGGCAGTTTAGAGAAGCTGTCGACTAATTCGTTATAGGTTTTGAGTTCTTTCATTAAAACGGCATTCCGGATTGTCCGGTGATTTTTTCTTGAATCGTATCCGATTCTTTTTGGATTTCTTCCATGGCTTCGTTGACGGCCATGGCGATGGTTTCGCAAAGCAAGTCCGCGTTCTCGGGGTCGAGCGCATCTTTATCAATTTCTACGCTCTTGACACTGCGGTTACCCAAGACGGTCATTTTGACCATGCCGCCTTTTTCAACGACAAATTCTTTTTGCTCCAAGGCATCTTGGGCCTTTTTCATTTCTCTTTGCATGCGTTGAGCTTGCATGATCATTTGCTGCATTTGATTCATTTTCTTTTCCTCCATCAAAATTTAGGCAATTTCAGTTGAATATCTTCGGGGCGAGGCAGTTGAGATAGCTGCTTTAAGTTAAAGTAAGTGGTTTGAATGCGGTTGTTGTCTAAACGGGTTAACGCATGGACGAACACTTTTCTTCCTAAAACTAAGGAAACCATGGCGGAGATGGCCTTTTGGTTTTCCTTCAAATTCGCGATTTCCGCGGATTTATCGTAATTGAAGTTGATGAGCAAAGCTTCTTGGCAAAGGCAGAAAGGCTTTCCGTCCGCTAATAGTTGAGCCACGCTTCCTACGCGACTATCTAATGCGGCATCTTGGAATTCGGACCAGCTATTAAATAGGTTCTTTCTTTCATTTTTATGTTTGGGCCCAAGGACCATGATTTTAATCATTTCGTCATCGGAAATCGATACAGGTGTGCCTTCTTTGTATAGTCCATCCCCAGGAACTTTGGATAGGTCAAGGGAGGTTGGGGCCGGCAAAGACGAAGTTTCGAAGAACGATAGTGTCGTGGTGTCGCGTGCAGAAGCTGGCTCTTCCACCGTTTTTGCGGGAGCTGCGGGTTTTGCAGCCTCCGCGGGTTGGACGGATGGAAGGGGCTCAATCTCAGGCTCATCTGGCTCTTCCAAGAAACTGGGTATTTCGTTTCCAAGGTAGGGTTTTCCTTCTTCGGGAATGTAATCTGCTTCCTTGGGAACAGGAGCTGGGGCGACTTTTTCTTTCTTTTTGGGCTGTTCCGTTTGTTCGGGAACTGGGCTAGAAAGGATCGGCGTTTTTTCTAACGAAGGGGCTTTTGGCTCAAAAGAATCGACATGTATCGACTGTTTTTCTTGAATGGCAATGACAGGAACTGGCTCTTTTTCTTCCGAAAGCGTGGCTAGTTGCAACATGGATAGTTCAAATAAGGAACGTACGTTGGATACGACGCGGAAGTCGCGTTGCGTCTTCAACAGAATGTCGATCATTTGATTGGCACGTTTGGCATCGATGAGTTTATTTAAACGTTCGGCATCTTGCTTTTTCAAAGATTGAACCAAAGATTCGTTCTTTGTTTTTCGGTAAATAATGAAGTCTTTTAAAATGTCTAGCAGGCTCGCGCATAGGCGACGGATGTCGACCCCTCCCTCGAAGAAGAAGTATAGCTTTTCAAGGATTCCAGAAATGTCACCTTTGGCGATTAGTTCCAGCAAGTTGATTTTTTCTTCGGTGGAAGTGAGTCCAAAAACAGAAAGGACGTCCGATTCTTTCAACGCATCCCCACTATAGGCGAGAACTTGATCCAGAATGGAGAGCGCATCCCGCATTCCCCCGTCTGCGAGAGAAACGACGG
This sequence comes from uncultured Bacilli bacterium, assembly GCA_934699525.1. Classification (GTDB taxonomy): domain Bacteria; phylum Bacillota_I; class Bacilli_A; order RFN20; family CAG-826; genus Alloenteromonas. The sequence goes on along the minus strand of CAKUWP010000001.1, from coordinate 273,453 downwards.
CATCTAATCCATTTTCTTCGAATGCGATTCCTTCTTGCCCTAAAATCCAAATGAGTTTGGCTTTCATGTCGGCTTCGCTGATTTTGCCAAAATCGTAACGTTGGCAGCGGGACAAAATGGTGGGCAGGACCTTGTAGGGCTCTGTGGTTGCTAAAATAAAAACAACATGTTCGGGAGGCTCTTCCAAGGTTTTCAGCAAGGCGTTAAAAGCCCCTTGGCTCATCATGTGGACTTCGTCGATGATGTAAATCTTGTAACGGCCTTTGATAGGGGCGTAACGGACTTGCTCAATAAGATCACGAACTTGGTCGACGCCATTATTGGATGCCGCGTCAATTTCGATGACGTCTGGATGGGATCCTGAATTTAATTCCAAGCAGTTAGAACAGTGATTGCATTGGTGCCCGATTCCCTCTTCACAGTTCAAGGCTTTGGCGAATAAACGGGCCATGGAAGTCTTTCCGGTCCCCCTTGGACCACAAAAAAGATAGGCATGTGCAATCTTGTCGTTGGTGATTGCGTTTCGTAAGGTGCGAACGATTGCTCGCTGTCCAGCAACCTCTTCGAAGGTTTGTGGACGATATTTGTTATAGAGTGCTTTGTAGGCCATATGCGTTCCGTGGAATTATACCTTTTTGTCGTTTTTCTTCCTAGTGACTAATCAAGGATTAGGAAGGTTTTATCTAGGGTGGTATAATCCACGCGGAAATTGGAAGTTTTATGGAAGAATCAATGCACAAACGCCTCGAGGCCATTCGGGTTCGCTACGAGGAATTAGAAAAAGAACTTACTTTGGAAGAAATTGCGACGGATGTTGCAAAATTCACACGCCTATCGAAAGAAAAGTCCGACATAGAAGAAGCGTATGAAAAATATTCGGAATATCTTCGCCTTACCCAAGAAATTAAAGATTCGTTGGAAATGGAAGAATCCGGAGACGCCGAGTTAGCTGAATTCGCCAAAGAAACGCGTAAGGCAGATGAAGCGAAAAAAGAAGAAATTGAATCGGAATTCAAAAGCATTTTGTTGCCCAAAGATCCTAACGATGACAAAAACATCATCGTTGAAATTCGTGGAGCAGTCGGCGGCGATGAGGCGAACCTTTTCGCGGGCGATTTAGTTAATATGTACACTCGTTACGCGGAAAAACAGGGCTGGAGTATCAAACTTCTGGATGCCTCTTTAGGAACTGCTGGCGGATATTCGAATATCTCGTTCATGATTAAAGGTGACCGCGTTTATTCCAAACTAAAATTTGAGAGCGGCGCCCATCGCGTTCAACGCGTCCCGAAGACGGAAGCCAGCGGCCGTATCCATACCTCCACAGCGACGGTTTTGGTGATGCCAGAAGCGGAAGAAGTCGACGTTCAAATTAATCCAAACGACTTAAAAATCGATACCTACCATTCCCAAGGTGCGGGCGGACAAAACGTCAACAAAACGGAATCTGCGGTTCGAATCACCCATATTCCGACGGGTCTAGTCGTGGCGTGTCAGACTGAAAAAGCCCAATTGCAAAACAAAGCGATTGCCATGCAGATGATCCGTGCCAAAGTCTATTCTTTTTATCAGGATCAAGTGGATGCCCAAAGAGCATCTGAACGGAAACTCAAAGTTGGAACCGGCGAAAGATCAGAAAAAATTCGTACCTATAATTACCCACAAAATCGTGTTACAGATCACCGTATCGGATTTACCATCAATCAATTGGATCGCGTTATGGCAGGAGAATTGGACCCTATCATTGACGCTTTAATTCATTTTGATCAGGAACAAAAACTTCTAGAGCAGGAGAAAAAAGACAATGCCTAAAATCCGCGATGTCTATTTCAAAGCCATCGAAGAGGGAAAAGAACACTGCGTCACTTCCCAGGATATTCGCCTTTTGATATCTCGGGATATGGGGTATGCGGAACCCATCGACACTTTATTCCATCAAAACGATGAATTCACCGCAAAAAGCCAATTTGATATTCAATTTGCACGTTTATTGAAAGGCGAACCGGTGGAATATATTTTGAACGAAGCCAAGTTTTTAGATCATCGGTTATACGTTGACGAGAACGTCTTGATTCCGCGCATGGAAACAGAAGAGTTAATTGCCCACATCTCCGAAAGAATTACGGACTATTATGATCCGCGTAATTATTTGGTTTGCGCTGACATTGGAACTGGAAGCGGATGCATTGCTATTGCGCTAAAGTCCATTTTTCATAATTGGCTCATTACGGCGACTGACATTTCAGAAGGCGCATTAAATGTTGCAAAGAAAAATATGGAAACTTACCATTTACCAATCCATACGGAACTAGGGGAATGCTTAGAGCCTTTTATTCGCAATAATATGGCACTCGATATCATAGTTTCCAACCCGCCTTATATTCTAAACAAAGATGAGGTTCAGGATTCGGTGAAAAACTATGAACCTTCCAGCGCCCTTTATTTAGATAAAAACCATTCGGTATACGAATCGATTTTCCGCGATTATAAAAAAGTCAAAAAAGGCACGTTGCTTATGTGTTTTGAAATTGGCTACGACTTAGAAAACTATTTGACGGATTTGATGAAGCGATATCTTGAAAATTACGATTATGATTTTGTCAAAGACCTAAATGGACTTACTCGTTTCTTGTTTATTTGTTGCCATTAAGAGGTGAAAACATGGATACAAAAGTATTGGAATGGAATCAACTGGAAGAAGCGGCGACGCTTCTAAAACGCGGGGAAGTTGTTTGCTTCCCAACGGAAACCGTTTATGGAATGGGCGCCCTTTGTTCGAAACAAGAGTGTTTTGATAAACTCGTGACGATCAAACGACGCCCGCCTGAAAAACCCTTTACCCTAATGTGTGCCAATTTTACGCAAGCAATGGAATACGCGGAACTAGACGTAAAGGTTCTTTCAGTGATGCATGCCTTTATGCCGGGAGAAATTACTGTTCTTGTTAAACCACGTAAAAACATTCCTTCATGGATGACGTTGGGTAGCCCCTATATCGGCATTCGTATTCCTAATAGTCCAGAAGTTTTGGATTTGATTGACCGCGTTGGTGTGCCGCTACTTGTTCCTAGCGCCAATGTTTCCGGAGAAAAAACTTCGGTTTCTTTTGAAGAGACCTTAACCGCCTTTAATGGAAGCGTTGCTGCTGTAATTCGGGGCGAATGTCACTCTTGTCTTGCTTCTACGATTGTTCTTTTTGGCGAGCAGGGATTAAAGCTTGTCCGCCAAGGACCCATTTCTTTCGAAGCGATTGAAAAAGCATATGCTTCCGCCTCTTTTTCCGTTTCATTAGGATCGGATCATGGTGGATTTGGTTTAAAAAATAGCGTTCGTAAGCATCTAGAAGAACGCGGCTTCCATGTTTTAGATGAAGGCACGGACAGCTTAGAAAGCTGCGATTATCCCTTCTTTGCCTATAAGGCTGCTGAAGATGTAAGAACCGGAAAAGCCAATTTGGGGATTCTTTGCTGCACATCTGGCGAAGGCGTCATGATGGTGGCCAATAAAGTGGAAGGAATCCGCTGCGGCTTGGGATACGATGACGTGGTAACTGGCAAATGCCGCGAACACAATAACGCCAATATGATTTCGTTTGGCGCGGCTTACATGGAAGAAGAGGATGTTCTGCGGCGCGTCGATATCTTCCTTGCCGAAAAGTTCTCCCCGTTAGAAAAGCACCATCGCAGAGTAAAAGAAATTTGTTCTTTAGAACAACGGCATTCCCTTTAAAGAAATTTCGCAAAAAAATATTTTTTTCACCTTCTAATTATGTGTGGAGAATATTTTTGTTTGTCCCCGTTGCGGAAATAGCGACCCCCGGTTCTTGGGAGTGAAAAACGGATCCCCTTATTGCAGGAAATGCATTCAATTTCAGGGCGAAGAAGCGAAAAACGTAATTCTTCGGAATCCACGCGCTATTGGGTTAGAACTTTCGTACCCACTTTCTAAAGAACAACAAGTTCTTTCTGATCGCATTGTTTCTAACTTTAAGCAGGGGAAAGATACGATGGTTTACGCGGTCTGTGGCTCAGGAAAAACGGAAATTAGTTATGGCGTAATCGGCTATGCGATGAGTCGGGGCATGAAAGTTGGTTTTGCTTTGCCTAGAAGGGATGTTGTCATTGAACTATTTTTTCGGTTAAAAGAAGCGTTTCCTAGTGGAAAAATCGTCGCAGTATATGGGGGTCATCGGTCCAGGCTCGAAGGTGATTGCATTGTGCTCACGACCCATCAGCTATATCGCTATCCTAACTATTTTGATTTGCTTGTGATGGATGAAATCGACGCCTTTCCTTTCAAAGGGAACGAAGTGCTGATTTCTCTATACAAGAAAAGTCTAAAGGGACATTGCGTCATGATGTCGGCTACTCCATCCAAAGAAATCGTCGCGGAATTTAAAGGAGTTGGAAAGGAAATGCTGACCTTGCATACGCGTTTTCATCGCCATCCGATTCCCGTCCCCGAAAGCAAAAAACTTTTCGGATTTTTTGCGCTAGTTTTTTTGATGAAAAAGCTGAAAACGTTTCAAAAACAGAACAAACCATGTTTTGTTTTTGTCCCCAAAGTTCGATACACGTCCTCGGTCTTTTCCGTTTTATCACCTTTTTTCCCTCGAGGAAATTACGTGTCGTCGCAACGAGAAAACCGAGAAAAAATCATTCAGGATTTTAAGGAGGGAAAATATGACTATTTGATTACAACGGCCGTGCTGGAACGGGGAATCACCGTGGCCAATTTGCAGGTTGTTGTCCTGCATGCTGACGACCCCATTTACAACAGTGCTGCCTTGATTCAAATCGCGGGGCGCGCTGGAAGAAAAGCGAGCGCGCCCACAGGAGAAGTTTATTTTATTGGCGAACGAATCACCAAAAGCATGGAGGACGCTATCAATGAAATCCGATACTGCAACACCTTTTTGTAAGCTGTGTTTCCATCCTTTGGAACCCTGTTCTTTCCATCGTGTTTTCCATCGGAATTGTTCCGTATGTTATCGATGTTTTTCAAAATTTTCTCCGCGGTGGTTTCGCTTTAAAATGGAGGGCGTTTCATGCTTGGCTATATACCCTTATAACGAGACGATTCGGAATGCCTTGTATCAGTTCAAGGGGTGTGGAGACATTGAATTGGCTCCCGTTTTTTTGGAAAGGATTCTGTTCTTTTTAAAATTGAAGTACCACCATTATGTTATCGTCCCTGTTCCGTCTAGCCCAAGCCACGATGAAGAACGTGGGTTCAATCAAGTGGTGGAGATGTTCCGCAATTTGAACCTGCCGATGCAATTCCCCATTACCAAACCATTTGAAATGAAACAAAGCGATTTAAATGCAAAACAGCGGGCACGTGTAGGCGAATTCCTTCGTTATGACGAGACAAAAAAGATAACGAACAAGCCCGTTTTGCTTGTGGATGACGTTTGCACGACAGGTTCCACTTTAAAGGCGTGCATACGTCTTTTGAAGCAGCACGGAGTTAAAAAGATTCAAGTGTTAGTTATGTCAAAAGTGATTCAGAAGGGAAAAGGCGATGGACTTTAATTGCCTACCATTTATTCAAATGGTATGATAATTCGGCTTTTTTGATTGAGGAGTTTTGAAGTGGCAAATATATTTGAGAGCATCTTCCATTTTGAGAAACGTGAATTGAACCGCTACATGAAAGAAGCGGACCGTGTGATTTCTTTTGAAAAAGAGATCGCCGCATTAAGTGACGACGAACTTCGGGCAAAGACGAAACACTTCCAAGAATATTTGAAGGGTAGCGCTAACGACGAAGAAATGGATCGCCGTCTTGAAGAGATTAAATACGAAGCTTTTGCGGTTTGCCGTGAAGGGGCAAAACGTTCCCTAAAACAGTTCCCCTACAAAGTTCAGATTGTTGGTTCTTTGGTTTTGAACGGCGGTAATATCGCTGAAATGCGCACCGGCGAAGGTAAGACCTTAACCGCAACGATGGCCGTTTATTTGAATGCTTTGACGGGCCGTGGCGTTCACGTTGTCACTGTCAACGAATATTTGGCCTCCCGTGACGCGGAATGGATGGGTAACGTTTATCGTTTCCTTGGTTTGACCGTCGGCGTTAACCTTTCGACCAAAACCGCTGCTGAAAAACGCGAAGCCTATCTTTGCGATATTACTTACACCACAAACTCCGAATTGGGCTTCGATTACCTCCGTGACAACATGGCCCAGTCCTTGGATGGCCGCGTTTTACGTGGGTTGAAGTTCTGCGTTATCGACGAAGCGGACTCGATTTTAATTGATGAATCGCGCACCCCGCTTATTATTTCCGGCGGCCAACGTTCCTCGGCCTCTCAATATCAAGTCGCGGATCGTTTCGTTAAGCTCTTGAAGCCCGAAAAAGATTTCACCATCGATATCAAAGACAAAACCTGCAACCTTACGGATTCGGGCAACGATAAAGCGGAGAAGATGTTTGGCGTTCCCAATCTATACGATCCTCAATACGCGGATTTGGTTCACCGTATCCACCAAGCTTTGAAGGCCAACTACATCATGATGCGTGATGTCGAATACATGGTCGACTCCGAAAACCAAATTCAACTTATTGACCAATTCACCGGACGTATCATGAAAGGCCGTGAATATAACGATGGCTTGCAACAGGCAATTCAGGCGAAAGAGGGAGTGGAAATCAAGCAAGAAACCACCGTCTTAGCCACGATTACCTATCAGAATTTCTTCCGCCTTTATAAGAAAGTCTCCGGTATGACCGGTACGGCAAAAACCGAAGAAGAAGAATTTGAAAAGATTTATAACATGCGCGTTATCGTCATTCCGACGAACCGTCCGATTCAGCGTGTTGACGATAACGACATTATTTATGGAACCCACGAAGGAAAATTACGTGGATTGGTGGAAGAAGTCCAAAAACGTCATGCGACGGGTCAACCAATTTTGATTGGTACGGTTTCTGTCGAATCTAACGAAGAAATCTCTCGCTTATTGACGGAAGCTCATGTTCCTCATGAAGTCTTGAATGCGAAGAATCAAGCTCGCGAAGCGGAAATCATCTCTCATGCAGGTGAAAAAGGTGCGGTTACCCTCGCTACCAACATGGCTGGCCGTGGTACGGATATTAAATTAACGGATGACGTCAAAGCCCTTGGTGGCTTGTGCGTTCTTGGCACGGAACGCCATGAATCGCGTCGTATCGATAACCAGCTACGCGGACGTTCGGGACGTCAGGGTGATCCGGGTTACTCTCGTTTCTTCGTTTCTTTTGACGACGATTTGATGAAACGTTTCACCAATGATGAGGCTCGTGAAAGAATGAAGAAGATTCTTGGCGATGAGCATTTGGAAAATAAGATGATTCAGAACATGGTTACGAATGCTCAAAAGCAAATCGAAGGAAAGAACTTCGATATTCGTAAAAACCTTCTCGATTACGATGACGTTTTGGCTAAACAACGCCAAATCATCTATGACCGCCGCGACCGCATCATGCTTTCCGGCGATATCGAGGATTTGATTCACGATTTCTTCTTGGACGCTGGTAAATTCTTGGCGAAAAAGAGCACGGTTCCTGGCCGTGATGAAGACTTGATTTCGGCAGAATTGCTAGGAAAAACGATTATGCCAGCCTTCTTGCCAGAGGGCTCCATGCCGGAAAAAACCTTAAAAGCTTATGATGAGGCAACGGTAGAAGAAGGCGGAGAAGACTTGGGTGAATTCCTTTATATGGAATATCTCAAGAAACGCAAGACGTGGCCGAAGGAAGTCGCGGACCGCGTGGAGCGTTCCATCACGTTATCGGTCATTGACCGCAACTGGACCAAACATATCGATGCCATGACGCACCTCCGCGAAGGCATCGGACTTCGTTCTTACGCTCAAACTAATCCGTTGCAGGATTACGTGAACGAAGGATACGACATGTTCCGCGAAATGAACCAAACCATTGCCGTGGATAGCGTCTTCAACTTTATGAATGCCCGTTTGCGCACTTCGACCCCGGAACAGGAGCAACCCAAACCGGAACCGAAGGTGATTGAAGCCAAACCGGAGGAAAAGAAAGCCGCTAAGGAAGAACCAAAGGAAATTGCCGAGCCGAAGAAAGAAGAAGTTCAGCCACAACCTGAGCCCAAGCCTCAGCCGGCTTCCGCTCCCGCCTCGGACCCCAGTAATGCCGCTATTCTTCACGTGGGAACTGCCGCGCCGCAAAAATTTGAATATGTTGCTCGCCCGGAAGAAGACGACAACAAGCCCATGAATTTGGGCGAAGCCAAACAAATTACCCGTTTGATGCTCGAAAAGAAAATCACTCGTGAACAGGTGATTGAAGCAACACAACGGGATCCGATGGATTTCCACTTGCTCTGCAAGGATGCAAAAGCAATCATCGCTTATCTACAAGGCGACAATAGCAAGGAAATGCCCGTCAACCCTATCCAAAACCCAACCAAGGAGTAAATCTATGAAGAATCTAGTCGAGCTGAAACAAGGAGCCTACGAATTAGGCAAATCCGTTCAAAGCCTCGGCGATTCTCTGGATTTGCCGAAGATTGACGCGGAGATTGAGACGTTAACTGCCGAACAAAACGAAGAAGGCTTTTGGAATGACCAAAATAAAGCCAAAACGGTTTCGAGCCGTTTGGCTTCTTTGGTTTCAAAAAAAGAGGCCTATCTTAAATGTGCTAACGTTTATCGAGACATTCAAGACATGCTTCCCGAAGTCAGCGAATCCGATAAAGACATGATGGAGCTTTTGGATTCCATGGAAACAGACCTCAAAGAGGATTGTTCGAATTTGCAACATAAATTGCTATTCAGCGGCCCTTATGATGCTTTGAATTGCACCTTGGATATTCACCCCGGTGCCGGCGGAACCGAGGCTCACGACTGGGCGTCGATGCTTATGCGTATGTATGGCCGTTGGGCGGAAAGAAACAATTTCAAAGTTCAAGTGATCGATATCGAAGAAGGGGAAGAAGCCGGCATTAAGTCCGTGACTTTAAAAGTTTCAGGGCAAGATGCTTATGGTTTTTTGAAGAGCGAAAAAGGCGTTCATCGCTTGGTTCGCATTTCTCCTTTTGATGCAGCGGCAAGACGTCATACTTCTTTCGCTTCGGTTAACGTCATTCCAGAATTCGGCGCGGTCAGCGATATTGTGATCGACCCTAAGGATTTGCGGGTAGACACCTACCGTTCAGGCGGAGCCGGAGGACAGAACGTTAATAAAGTTTCTTCTGCGGTTCGCATCACCCACTTGCCAACTGGCATTGTTGTCCAATGTCAGATTGAACGTAGCCAGCTCATGAATAAGGCAACCTGTATGTCGATGCTCACCGACTTATTGATGCAAAGGAAGTTGGAGGAGAGGGAACGTCAATTAAAATCCATTCAAGGAGAACAAAAGAATATTGAATGGGGTTCGCAAATCCGTTCCTATGTTTTCCAACCATATACAATGGTCAAAGATCATCGCACGGGCTACGAAACTGGGGATATTAACGGGGTAATGGATGGCGATATCAACCAATTCCTTTTCTCCTATCTAGAAATGGAGTCCCGCAAAGATGCTAAAAACGTGGACTAAAAAAGAAGTGTTGCACGCAATTCGCAATTACGCGCTCATTGTCTTGGGTTGCTTTTTGCTAGCGGCCGGTGACGCTATTTTTATTACGCCATTTAATATTCTTCCCGGTGGCATTATCAGCGTTGGAATCGTTGTTCAGCACTTTGTCGATGCGGCGGGCATTGATTTTCAAGTGATTGACATCGTGACTTGGATTCTTCAAATCAGCTTATTGATTGTTAGTTTTATTTTCTTGGGCAAAAAATTCACGCTGCATACCTTATTTGCTACGTTGATTTACCCGGGAATCTTCACGATTCTTTACCGCATTCCCATGGTGAATGGTTTGCCTATTGGACAATTCTTTGCGGACCAATTGGTGAAAACAAGCATGGAAGGCATGGTGTCTACCTCCATTTTGCTTCTCGCTTCTATTTTTGGCGGAGCGATGATTGGAGGGGGCGTCGCTACTACCTATCACGCGGATGGCTCGACGGGTGGCTTTGATGTCATTTCGGTTATTATTGCTAAACACACCCCGATAAAAGAAGCTTTATCTTGCTTTATCATTGACGGAACATTGATTCTAATTGGAATCATCGTGAAACGCGATTTGGCATTAGGGTTAATTGGTGTGCTTTCCGCTTTTGTTTGCGCGGCGGTTGTTCAATATTTTTACGTCAATTCCTCTTCGTATGTTATCGCTGATATTGTTTCTTCCAAGCCGGAAGAAATTCAAAAATATGTTATCGAAGACATGGACCACACAACCACGGTAATGGATGTTCACGGGGGCTATAGTGGCGAAGAAAAGATTTTGATTCGTGTTGCCTTTAACAAAAGAGAACTTCACGATTTCCGCGAGTTTATTGCTTCAGTGGACCCTCGAGCGTTTGTGACCTTTACCACCGCTTCGATGATTAACGGAGAAGGGTTTGATCCCCTTTCTAACAAAGAAGAGAAAACCTTGCAAATATCCAATATTACAAAAAGAAAGAAACGGGATTTGCGCGATTCTAGCGATAATCAAAAAGAGGAATAACTCCCATGGAAGAACATCGCTTTAAGCTCGTTTCCAAATACAAGCCAACAGGGGATCAGCCAGAAGCAATTGAAAAGATTCTTCATCAAATTTCCTTAGGAGAGAAATGGAACGTCATCCAGGGGGCGACCGGAACGGGCAAGACGTTTACTGATGCTAATATCGTTGCAGCGTTAAATCGTCCCACGCTGGTAATGGTTCACAATAAAACGTTAGCCTCTCAGCTTTATGGGGAATTCAAGGAGCTGTTTCCAGAGAATCGTGTCGAATATTTTATTTCGAATTTTGATTTCTATCAGCCAGAAGCATATATCCCAAAAAGCGACACTTATATTGACAAGAATGCCGTCATGAATGAGGAAATCGACATGATGCGTTCTGCCGCCATGAATTCGATTCTCCAACGCCGCGATACGATTGTTGTATGTTCTGTTGCCGCCATTTACGGTTTAAGTGATCCTAACGAATATCAGGGTTTGATTTTTGAAATTCGCCAAGGGGAGACGCTAGACCGCAAAGGCCTTTTTCGGCAGCTTTTAGACGCTCAATATACTCGTAACAATTTAGAGCTAAAACCTGGTACTTTTCGTGTTCATGGCGATGTTATCGATATCGCTCCGCCTACCCACGATTATTTTATTCGTCTCGATTGTTTTGGGGACGAAGTAGAATCCATCAAACAAATTGATGCGGTAACGGGCGAAGTCCAAAGAACCTACGCAACTTACCCTATTTTTCCTGCCTATGATCACGCTTCGACAAGAAGGCGTATTGAAGCCGCTTGCAAAACGATTTCGGCCGAGTTGGATGAAAGGCTTCGCTATTTCCGGGAGCAGGGGAAGCTTTTGGAAGCGGAACGCTTGGAAATGAGAACGCGCCAGGATATGGAGTCCATGCTGGAATTTGGTAGGTGTCCTGGCATCGAAAACTATTCTCGTCACATCGATGGACGACTTCCGGGACAAAGGCCATTCTGTCTTTTGGACTATATGCCAAAGGACTACCTTCTTCTCATTGATGAAAGCCATGTCACGATTCCGCAAATTCGTGGGATGTATAACGGAGACCGTAGTCGCAAGGAGACGCTAGTGGAATATGGATTCCGCCTGCCAAGCGCCTTGGACAACCGACCTTTGAATTTCCAAGAATGGGAACAGCTAACGCCTAGCAATGTTATCTGCACCTCCGCTACCCCCGGAGATTACGAATTGAAGAAGTGCCATAACGAAATCGTGGAGCAGATCATTCGTCCTACCGGGCTATTGGATCCCGTCATCGAAGTTCGGCCGACACTCGGCCAAGTGGATGATTTAATTCACGAAATCAAAGAACGCGTTAAGAAGAATGAGCGCACCATGGTAGTCACTTTAACCATCAAAATGGCGGAGGATCTTACCTCTTATTTGCGCGACCATGGCATCAAAGTGACTTATTTGCATAGTGAAACGAAGACATTAGAACGAACGGAAATCATCTATCAACTTCGAAAAGGCAAATACGATGTCTTGGTTGGTATTAATCTTTTGCGAGAGGGCTTGGATATTCCTGAAGTGTCCTTGGTTGCTATATTAGACGCGGACAAAGAAGGGTTCTTACGCAGCACGCGCAGCTTGATTCAGGTCATTGGCCGTGCGGCAAGAAACGCTGAAGGGCGCGTGATTATGTATGCGGATACGGAATCCGATTCCATGAAAGAAGCGATTACGGAGACCCTACGACGCCGCAAAATCCAGCAGCAATATAATGATGAAAATGGGGTTATTCCGACAACGATTGTCAAGGAAATTCGGCCTCCTATGCACAACAGCGAAGATGAAGTTAAAGCCTTGCTGCACGGCGAAAAATCAATCGACAAAAAACAGATGCAGATGCGCTTAGACGACATCGAAAAGCAAATGAAGGCGGCGGCGAAAGCTTATGACTTTGAAAGGGCGGCCCAACTACGAGACATTCTCTTCGAATTAAAAGCGGAACAAGAGGAAAAGCGGAAATGAAAAATTACTACATTTATTTATTCGATTTTGACGGAACAACATTCGATACCAAAGAGTCCCTTGTTCCCGTATTTAAATCCGCTTTTGTGGCGATTGGCATGGATTGCACGCCGGAACAAGCCCATCACTATATGCATCAAAACGTCTTGCAAACTTTACAAGAAAGAAACGTCCCTACTTCGTTATATGACGCCTTTGAAATGGCCATTCGAAAAGCCATCGATCTTCCAAAAGCCATTCAAGCAAGTCGCCCGTTTCCCGAAACAAAAGAAGTATTGTCTGCTCTTCAGCAACAAGGAAAACGCGTAGCTTTTGTTTCGGGAAACTCTTCCCATCACATTCAACTTTGTTTGGATTGCTGGAAGGTGGATCCATCGTATTATGAATTTGTGGTGGGAAATGACGAATACAAAAACGGGAAGCCAGATCCTGAACCCATTCTTTGCGCCTTAAATCGTATGGGTGTTTCCCCTAATTCCCACATTTGCTATATCGGGGATTCTCATCAAGATATCGAATGCGCCAAAGCGGCCGGAGTGGATGCGATTTTCATTTCTAGAAGTGGGAACGATAACCTTCCCACTCGGCCCGATGCCCTTATCCAGAGCCTTAAAGAGTTGCTTTTGGGATAAAATGACTTTGAAAGTAGGAGTTTCAGTTGCGGTTTGAACCATTTTGGTTTAACGTATTCAAGCGTTTTTAGGCGAAAGGAGAAAAATACATGAAGTGGTATGACATAATCTTCATCATCGTTTCGTTGATCATTATTATCCTTTCTCTTCTTCAGGGTGGTAAATCCGAAGGTGCTTCCGGTGCGATCACCGGCGGCGGATTGAACGTCTTTGCAAAAACCAAGGAACGCGGTTCCGAGAAAGTCGTTACCTATTTGACCTTCGCGTTCGCCATCTTGTTCTTGACCCTTGCTTTGATTGTTATGCTGCTAAACGGAGCAGGGGCGGATGCTTCCAGCTCCACCTCTTCGGTCGCTGCTTAATTTTTCGAAACCTTGGCGCTCCAAACGGGGTGCTTTTTCTTACCTTTTTTACTACCCTTTCTTCGCTGGGATGATAATATTTTTCCATGACAATCAAAGAGTATGTTGCTGCGCGAAAAATAGCGATGCGCGATGAAATTTCCAAAAGTGGAAAAATTCCCCATTTTGTAGTGATTCAGGCCAATGATAATCCGGCAAGCGATGCCTATATTCGTGGAAAATTAAAAGATGCTGCTGAAATCGGAGCGGAAGCGGAACTTCGCAAATTCCCCCCCGATATTAGTGAAGCCGAATTGCTTGAAGAGATTGCGAAAGCGAATCTCGATTCTTCCGTAGACGGCTTGATTGTCCAGCTCCCTCTCCCCAAACAAATTTCGGAGGAGCGAATCAAATTAGCCATTGATCCTAAAAAAGATATTGATGGATTCCATCCGTTAGGCTCGTTTGACCCCTGCACCCCAAAGGGAATCGTGGATTATTTGTCCACGGAAGGCTTTAACTTCAAAGGGAAAAATGCTGTTGTCCTTGGCCGTTCCAATATCGTGGGCAAACCCATGGCTAAGATGCTGCTTAAGAAGGACTGCAACGTAACGGTTCTTCATAGCAAAACCAGTGAAGAGGATAAAAAATTTTATCTCGCCCACGCCGATCTTATCGTGGTGGCCATTGGCCGTTTGGGCTATTTAGATGGCCGCTTTCAATACAAAAAAGACGCCGTTATCGTAGATGTTGGAATCAATCGTGGAGAAGATGGCAAATTGCATGGTGACGCCGTTCCTAATCTTCCGGTTGCCATCCAAACTCCCGTTCCGGGAGGAGTGGGGCTTTTGACCCGTATTGCTTTGATGGATAATCTCCTTCTTGCCTTTAAAAACGGAAAGGCCTTATGAGTTCGGATTCCCGCTATCACCTATTTGGAATCGATTTCGGCCAAAATGAAGGTCAAAGAGAATTGATTCGTCTCATTCATTTAGATTCGGACTTAATGCCCGTTGTTTTCTGCAAGGGTAGTGCCGGGACGGGAAAAACCTTCGCAGCTTTGGCAGCGAGCCTCCATTTAGTCCGCGGCCCTAAGACGAGCCGAAAATACAAAACGATTTATTATGTCCGCGAACCCGTGGAAATGGGACATCGGCTCGGATACCTAAAAGGAACGGAAGAAGACAAGTATGGGCCTTATTTGGCCCCCCTTTTGGATAATTATTCGCATTTGATGGAGAACATCCATCCGGATGAAGGCCATCCTTTTCGCGAACCGAAACGCAAAATCGCGGAAGAAGCCATGAGCCCGGCTTATTCGCGTTTGTCTTCCGATATTATTCCGCTAGCGCCTGAATTTATGCGTGGTCGCTCTTTTCAAGACGCCATCATTCTTGTCGACGAAGCACAGAATATGACATTAGACGAGTTGCAGACTATGGTGACGCGATTGGGACGACATTCCAAAATGGTTATCATCGGATCCCCTAATCAAATTGATGTCTCTGGGCAAAGCGTGGAGAAAAACGATTTTGAAATCGCCTATGAAATTCTCAAGCCAACGGGACTAGTCGGTTACGTAGAGCTTATTGCCCCGATGCGTTCCTCTTTTGTCGTCGATTTCGACATGCGTTTCGTGGAATATAAAGCCAAACACAAGACAAAATAAAAGCCGGATTCCTCCGGCTCAATAAAACATCTTATCTTTTATTTCTTATCGATTTCTTCGACAGTGATGACGGGGTGGTCATTGTCGTCTTCTTTATGCTCGATGTAAGCGGGCTCCGTAACGTCGGTTTGTTCTTCGGCAGGAACGGAAGGCGATGGCTGATTTTCGATAGGGCGTTTCTTGCTGGTTTTTACCATGTTAACGATAGCAATGACTCCCCAAGCGATGGAAGCGAGGCAGAAGACGATTCCAGCGATGAGCAGCACGATTCCATTGTTGTTGGCCGTGGAATAAAGAATCAATACGGCAATACCGACGGCCACTAAAACCGCAGCAAAGACGATTTCAAAGATGGGAACGAATAATTTTTTGGAACGGCGCATAATGGCAAAAACAGAGAAAGTGATGAGCAATGCGCCGATAACGATGAGCAGCACGGCAACGCCATAAATCATAAGGCGGGTGAATTGGTCGTGCATGATCATGACAACGATGGCGGCGGTGAGCTCAAATCCCGAGGTTAACATCACGCTTTCATCGGTTTGCTTCTCTTTCTTGTAGAAGACGGTGATGATGCGTAACACGGCATCCATTGCCACGAAGGCGCCCACCATAAAGGGGAGAATGGTTTGAATCCATCCACCATCCATTCCCGAATCCTTCCCCAGGGATTGAATCCCGAAGACAATCCCGAAGACGCCTGCGACCAAGACGATCACGGCCTCCACGAGATTCCAAATTCCCCAGAATTGATCAAAATCGAACGGGCGTTTTGTTTTAATACGTTTTTCTTTCGACATAAGAAACTCCTTGCTTCTTTATTCCCGTCTAGTATAAATAGTTTTCGCACAAGGAGTGAACGAAATGAAAAAAACTATCCTAAAAAAATATGCAGAACTTATCGTTCGTAGCGGGCTAGCTTTGCGGAAGGACCAACCCGTCATTATCACAGCGAATTTGGACCAAGAAGACTTTGTCTCTTTGGTCGTTGAGGAATGCTATAAAGCGGGGGCATCCCACGTCTATTTGGATTGGAAATCCGAAAAGGTCGCCCGCATCACAAATAAAAAAGGGAAATTAAAGGATTTGAAACAAGTCCTCCCTATGGAACTTGCCTACCAACAATGGTTTACGGATGCGCTTCCTGCCCGTTTATGGATCGATTCGGATGATCCCGACGCGGCAAAAGGCCTTGATGCCGCCAAGATGGCTGAGATTAAAAAAGCCCACTATGCGGTTTGCGCTCCGCTTATCGAAACCCGCGAGAACAAATATCAATGGTGCATCGCCGGCGCCCCTTCTAAGGCATGGGCCAAAAAGGTTTTCCCAGACCTATCACCCAAACAGGCTTACGAGAAGCTTTGGGAAGCCATTCTTACCACCTCTCGTGCCCTAGATGGCAATGGTGTAGAGAATTGGAAGAAGCATGACGAAGTTTTGAAAGCCAAATGTGATTATTTGAATTCGCTCCATCTTAAGAGTCTTCATTACACTTCAAGCAATGGAACAGACTTTACGGTTGGCTTGATCCCTGGGGTTATTTTCCTTGGTGGTGGAGAAAAAACACTGCAAGGCACATTCTTCCAACCGAACATCCCTTCGGAAGAATGCTTCACCAGCCCGATGCACGGTGTGGCGGAAGGTATCGTCTATTCGGCAAAACCCTTGGTTTATCAAGGCCACCTCATCCGTGATTTTTGGATTCGTTTCCATGAAGGGAAAGCCATTGAAGTTCACGCGGAAGAAGGGGAAGAAGCCCTTCGCTCCATTTTGACCTTGGACGAAGGATCCGCCTACCTAGGCGAAGTGGCCCTCGTTCCCTTTGATTCACCCATTAACAATACCGGTTTGCTTTTCTTCAGCACCCTTTACGATGAAAACGCGGCCTGCCATTTGGCTTTGGGACGCGGATTCACCAACCTCTACCCTGATTTTGAGAAATACACGGAAGATCAGATTCATTCCTTTGGCATCACCAAATCCCTTAGCCACGTTGACTTTATGATTGGCTCCAAGGATTTGAATATCGTCGGCACGACGGAAGATGGACGAGAAATCCAAGTCTTCCAAAATGGCAACTGGGCATTCTAATTTAATATAGGTGAAGGATAAGGGATCTTTTCTCTGGGACTATAAAACGTCCAAGCGATAAAGGGATTGGAACCTTATCCTTTTTTGATGGATACAAAGGAATCGTTGCTCTGCATCAATTCGATCAATGGGTCCTCGTTCTTCAAAAGAATAACCGTTTATCCAGTAGGTCGCTTGAACGATTTCGCCGTGGTAATGGATGAGGATTTCGTTGATTTGCTCTGCTTGATCTGAGGAAATAAGGGGTTTAGGTCTTTTTCCTTTTTCGTGCAGCAAGCTTCCCAAAATGGAAGACTGTTCGATTAATGACTGATAAGGCATCCATTTCATCATGCCTCGATCTGCACTGGCTTCTTTCATGCGTGGTGTCCTCCAATTTGCAAATGCCGTTCTCGAATGGTGGAATTTTTCGTTAGGGATGTCGCGCGGAGAACGGTGTTCTTCCCGAATTTTTGATTGATTTGGTCTTTTGCCAGGTCCAATTGCATCCTTTTGGTTTGTTCTTCTACGGATTCAAATAAAGAACCCTGACTCGTTGTACTTGCTTTCGTGATTTGAAAATGGATTCCCAGTTCACGGATGGGTTCGTTTTCGACAAAACGATAGAATAGTGAAAGAACTGCGGCAAAAAGAAGGTCGGTGTCGTTGCTAGGGATGTCCAGACTGCATTGTCTTGAGAAGCCGCCGTTTTGAGCGTATTGGCAATAAACTCCGATCCGAGTTGCCATTAAGCACTTAGAGCGTAATCGATAGCATAAATCGTCGTTCATCTCCCGTAAAACAAGGGTGGTCTCTTTCACGGAATAATCCTTCATCAACGTTTGTCCGATGGATAGGCTCTTCTCTTTTGGAACGTATTTCTCATTGATTTTGCTTTCGTCTATTCCATTTGCGAGGTCTTTTAGTTGCTTTCCGATGATGCCGAATTCTTTCTTTAACATGGCATCGTCTGCATGAGCCAAAGAACGAAGGCTATGGATGCCTAGACGATACAAATGGGAGGAGATGCCGTTGGATATTCCCCAAATTTTGGTGATGGGGTGAATAGCCCATAACTTTGTTTCAACGTCTTCTTTCCCCCATCGGGCTAAAAAAGGTGGCTTTTTCTTCCCTTCGTTGTCTAAACAAACCTTGGCTAAAAACATGTTAGGTCCAAGCCCTGCGGTAGCGGTCATGCTAAGTTCTTTTTGAATTCGACATTGAATTCTTCGAACGATATCCTCGGCCGTACAACGATAAAGCGACAAATAAGGAGTCAACCGCAAGAAGGACTCGTCTACGGAATAAACGTGCAAATCCTCCTCGGAAATAAAATCGAGAAAGATGGAGACGATGCGAGCGCTTTGCTCCAAATAGTAACGCATCCGTGGCTTGGAGATGATTAAGCCGGGAATAGGTGGCAATTCAGAGATTCGGCAAACGTTGGGGCAATGGTATTTCTCCTTGAGAAAGGGGGTACAGCTCATGACGATGGTATTCAAACTGCGGTCGGGGTCAGCGACGACTAAAGGAGTGCAGAAGGGGTTAAGACCTCTTTCGGCACATTCACAAGAGGCGTAAAAGGATTTCATGTCAATGACCGCGTAGATGTCTTCCATGCCTTCATTTTAAGACGGAATGAATTTGCTCTTGAGCCTTGTCTTTTCTATTGACGAATCGCGGTGGAAACCCGTTATGGGCCGTGTAGGAAAACCCTTATGCCAACATGGTGGAATCGGAAACGAAAATTTTTGGTTTGAAAGTAAGGAAAAAGGAAGCGGGCGACGAAAAAACGGGGTTGAAAGCATCATGGAATCGTCTATAATAAACGGGCCTTGGGGCATTAGCTCAGCTGGGAGAGCGCCTCGTTCGCAACGAGGAGGTCAGCGGTTCGATCCCGCCATGCTCCACCAAGACGCAAGTTATTGTCGGACTAAAACGACATTCCAATAGATTGCCACCTTCGGGTGGTTTTTTATTTTAAAAAAGCGCGGACAGGGGCGCTTTTCCCGAGTGGATGGCGTTTTTATCCAAGTGGAGTGGCGACGCCATCCATTTTGATGAGAACCGTATAGAGATTACCGGGAACAACGGACAGCGTGTTGCTAGTGACCGTTGCACCATTCACGGTGATGGTCGCGTTAAGGTATTCCACCTGATTCTTGGTTGGGAAGCTATAAATCGTGTGGGTTGCATTTCCAGAATACAATGCGTAATCGGTCACATATCGATCCACGTATCCCGTCATGAATTTCTCCATTTCTATGGGAACTTTGTAATCCACCTCAACCATGGTGACTACAAAGGAGCGATCAGTAAGTATTTTCGGCCTCGCATAATACTTTTTACCAATCGTAGAGAACATTTCATCGTCGCTTACGGGCTTTTTCATTTTGGCATCATAGAAGAGCTCTAGTCCGTTTGGTGCTGCAATCTCATTAACGGTGTGGTTAATGTTCTTTCGGAAGGCGCCTTTCCAAAGATATCCACCTTCAAATTCGAGATTGATTTTTCCTGATGCATAGCCACTGGGGGTAGGCTTTTCGTCGAAGGTCGTAGATTCATAGAGCGTATCGTCAAAAGAATAAGCGAACGAATAGGCCATGCTCTGCACGCTCTTTTCGTTTTTCTCTTCGTTTAGATTTTCCGATTTTCCATAGACATCCACGCCCAAACTAAGGAACGTGTTCTTGTCGAAGGTAATGGTGTAACTACCGCTAGATTCCGTGCCCATTTTCCCATATTCGGGGTCTTGCGCGAAGGAACTTCCTTTTAAAATGAGACAGTAGGTATCTTCTTTTACCTCGATGTCCGCGTCGAAATGAATACCTAGGTTCCCATCCATTTTCAAGAACAGGGGGAGGTATTCACGTATTTCTGCGAAGGAATCCATTTTGGAGAGAATGCTGCTTAGCGAATTGGGTGAACCCCTGAAAGAACTTCCAAAGAGATCCCAGGGGTTGGTGCCTGAATCATAGACGGCATATTCCTTGTCGACGTTGGTGGCGGTTACTTCGCTTCCATCGAATTCGTAGAGAGTGAAATCATCTTCGTCGATTTCGACTTTCTTTTTTTCTTCGGGGGCACTCATCCATTGTGAGGTTGCCGGGTCAAGGACTTCCGTCTTGGAGGTTTGAACGAATTTTCCGGTCACGGGATCCGCAGAAAACGTTTCTGCGTTTTTGACCATAGCCCCCTCTTCTTCGCCTTTCATGGCAACGCTAGCGGTTAACGGGCCATCGTATTGTAACGAATTCAATAAGGATGCCTTCATGATTTTCCATGCGGCTTCCTTTTCTTCGTTTTCCAAATATCCACAAGTGGTGCAGACTTGGATCCCTTCGCTATTTTTCACATAGTTATGAGGGGCGAAGTCGAAGCGAACGTCGCTTTCGCAGGTGCAGGGATGATAATGCCCCGTTTCATCTTTAACATACGTGGAAGATGGGGCGTGAATGTGGGGCGGAGTCGGTTGGTTCGAATCGGTTGAGGGTTTCTCGTTGCCACAGGAAATAACGAGCAAAGGCAATAGAAGAAGGAAGGTTGTCTTTGTTGGGATTTTCATATTTTTTCTCCTCGAATTAATAGTAAACAAAAAAATATTTGCTTGTAAAATACGCATTTTTAAAACCTAGAAATCATCGAATAAAATTGAATCGAGAAGGGACGTGTATGCGTTTTCAACGATATCGCGATGGAATCAAGCCAATAAATCCATTGCTTTCTAATAACGTATTATGTCGTTCCTCCTTTTGACTTCATTCAAAGAATGGCTAGGAAAGCGAACCGCCAATGTCTAAACTATCGGTATTCTCAAATAAGCGAGTTTTGCTATGTGGTATGAAATTCTCTATCGTGTTCTCAGCATTTTAAATTATGTGGCCATTGTTCTATTTGGCATTCCACTGCTTTTACAAATCATCGAGGTCTTGGTTTCAATATTTCACAAGAAGGTGAAGTTCCCGAAATCAGATAAAAAGGCGCGTATCGCCTATTTGATTCCGGCCTGCAATGAAGAAGACGTTATTTTTGATTCTGTGGATGACTTAATCAAAACCCAAAAATACCCTCGGGAATTGTTTGACGTCTATGTTGTGGCGAATAATTGCACGGATGAAACGGCGGAACGCGCTAAAAAAGCGGGCGCTATCGTTTTAACCTTGGATGACCCCGATCCAGCCCATCATATGGCCGCCTATCCTTTGAAATATGGCGTGGATTATATTTTAAAAAACGATCCAACTGCTGAACTCATCATCCATTTGGACGCGGATAACCACATTAACCACGAATTCTCTTCCTTGATGAATGATGCATACCAGTCGGGAGTCGATTTTGCGCGTCCTTACGAAGGCGGATTGAACGGAACGCAAAATTTCTTTACGAAAGCTTGCGCTTATTTTTACGCCTTCGATTCGCGCTTCGGCGGAAGAGGAAAAGAAGTCATGCGTCTAAGCGCCCACGTGAATGGAGCAGGAGCCACGATGTCTCGCCGCATGCTACTGGAAACAGGCGGCTACGATTGCCACACCATCAGCGATGATACCGAGTTCTCTTTCAACCGTATTTTAGAAGGCCGTAAAGCCCATATGGTGGAAGAAGCGGTGGTTTACGAAGACATGCCTTCTAGCGGCGCAGTTACGGCTGGAAGAAATGCTCGTATTGCTAAAGGGAACAAAATCCTTTTCAAAACCAAGACGATTAAGATGCTGCCGCTATTTTTCAAAACCGGCAATTTCTCCTACCTTGAAACCTTCTTGACCTACATTTGGATTTTTATTGGTGGACCTATGTTCATTTGGTTTGCCGCTTATTACGCCTATTTCTTCCTTTTTGCCGGCTTTGCCATGAATGGTGCGTTGGAACTTAAAATGTTTAGCGAGGCCTATTTCTCTTCTGTTTTATGGAATACGGTTTGGGCGATGATTGGCATTGTTGGCACTTTATATTTCCTATTTGGAATCGTTCAGGTTTTGATTTTTGCCTTAAAGGAATACGATAAATTTGGTGCGAAGAGCCGTTGGGAATTCATTCCTATGGTCCTGCTGTTCCCCGTTTATCTAATCGTTTATGGCTTCTCGATGATGGCTCCGCCTCCAAAGAAAAAAGGTTGGGTCAAAGTAAAACGCAATGTAATTTCGTCCCCATCTAAGGAGAAACAACAATGATGATTAAACCAGCGGCCACGCAAAACCATGTCCCTTCTAGCGACGTAGCTTTAGATGTGCAGGATTTGGTTAAAGTCTATGCGAATGGCAAAGTCGCGGTAGATCACATCTCCTTTCAGGTGAAGCGCGGATCCCTTTTTGCATTTTTGGGCGTTAATGGCGCTGGCAAAAGCACGACCATCAACATCATTTGCTCCATTTTGGAGAAGACCCAAGGCAAGATTTGGGTAGAAGGATACGACCTCGACAAGGATCGTAACGCGATTAAAAACCTTATCGGCGTCGTGTTTCAAAATTCTGTATTGGATGGCATTTTGTCCGTTTATGACAATTTAAAATTCCGCACTGCCTTCTATTCCATGCCCAAAGAAGAGGAGAAAAAGAAAATTGACGATATCGTTCGCCTCTTGGATTTGGAGCCGATTTTGCATCAAAAAGTGAACACTTTATCAGGGGGACAACGCCGTCGAGTGGATATCGCAAGAGCCATCGTTCACGCCCCAAAGTTTTTGATTTTAGACGAACCGACGACGGGCTTAGACCCGAAAACCAGGCAAATCGTGTGGGGGTTAATCGATAAAGTCCGTCATGAAACGGGCATGACGGTTTTCCTCACCACCCATTATTTGGAAGAGTCGGAACTTGCCACGGACGTTGTCATCATGAATCATGGCAAGATTATCGCCCAAGGGACGCCAAACGATTTGAAAAACCGCTATAGCCACGACTATCTTGTCGCCTATAAGCCGAAAGATGACGCTTTTGAGCAAAAGCTTTCTTCCGAGGGCTATTCCTTTCAATACAACGAAGAGAAGCAGCTTTATAACATTGAAATCCACCATACGGATGAGGCGAAGAGATTGCTATCTGCCTTTGATGAGGAATTACAGGACGTTGAGATTCGGAAAGGGACGATGGATGACGTCTTCCTTGCCGTGACGGAAGGTCAGGAGTTTGAAAATGAAGAATAATGCAAAGGCCGTGGATGCGAATAAGGCTCGTAATTTCCACGTGTTAATGATGCTTACAAAGCGTCATTTGAAGATGATTTTCGCCAACCATATTCGCATGATGTATACCTTGATGGTTCCGATCGTCATTTTGGTTGTCTACATCCTTTTTCTTCGCGACATGGAAATCATGGCAGTGGAAAACGCCCTTTATGGCGAAGGCATCCAAACGATGGACGAAGGTCTTATGGGCCAGGTTCGCTCCATTATCGACGGATGGATGATGGCGGGTTTGCTTGCCATATCCATCATTACGATATCCTTGCAAACCAATTCGTTGATTGTTGAAGACAAGGAACATGGGATCAACCGCGATTTTGTGGCCTCTCCCATCAACAAAAACGTCTTAATCGCATCCTATTTCCTTTATAACTTCATCGTGACAAGCATTTTATCCTTAATCATATTTGTCATTTGCATGATTACGATTGGCGCTTATGGGGAGTTTATGGTGTCGTTTGTAGATTTCTTCTCCATTTTTGGCATCATGCTTTTCTCCGTTTTGCTTTCTACCTTAATCACGACCTTCGTTTGTCTTTTCATTAATACAGAAGGGGTTCTTGCAAGCATTATTGCTGTTTTATCCGCGGGCGCCGGATTCTTAATGGGCGCTTATATGCCGATTGCCATGCTGCCCAAGGGCATCCAGTATCTTTGCGCCGTATTCCCTTTGACTTATCCTTGTGCCTTGACGCGCTTTGCCTTCCTCTCCACCCCATTCAAACGTTTAGGAGAATATTTGGCGGCGAACCCACAATTAGTTCCGGAAGGACATAGCGTGGAGGAAATCCTGTCGCTTGTAGAGACGAGCTTTGGCTATCGGATCGATTTCTTCGGCGCATCCAACATCGGACCGGACCTATCTTTCGTGGTGACCTTGGTCTTCATGGTTTTATTCCTTTCTCTCAACATCATTTTCGCGGGACGCCTTGCCAAACTAGAACGCAAAACGATGATCAAACCCAAGAAAAAGAAGAACTAAAACAACAAGAAAAGCGGCTAAACGCCGCTTTTTAAGTAATTTGGCCAGAAGGCGGTGATATAAGCCCTCTTTGTTAAGAAGGTGGTCTCCATGGTCCGCCTTTAGGATTCTCAGTCGAAATGAGCTTTCAACACGGGCTTCTCCAGTCAGGATACCAGTTATATCGTAAATGTAGGGGGGTATCGAACCTCCTGGCTTGCCGGTTTCCCAGCGACATCATTATAGAAAACGAAAAGGGTTATTTGCAGTCTTGTACGACGAGAAAGAAACTTCCATAATGAATAAAGGTTTTGCCAATAAAAGAAAAATCCCGCCTCTACGGAGACGGGATGGTTTCCCAAGATCGAATTAGGCTTCGACGATAGCTTGGACCGGGCAGCTGGCGATCGCGTCTTCGATGTCCGCTTCAGTTCCTTCGGCAAAGGCTTCGGCCTTTCCGTCATCGTTGAATTGGAAGATATCGCCATGAGCGCCAACGCAGGCACCACAGCCGATGCACATATCCTGATCAACTTTTGCATTCTTCATAAGGGTAAAATCCTCCTGTGTACCGCCACATTATAGGTCATTGGAAACAGTTTGCAATGAACCAAAATTCCAAAAGTGTCGATGAAATCAGTTAATATATATTAACTAACGGGACAAAAACACATGATTTCGGTTCCTTCTTTCATCGACTTCTTTTAGAATAACAAGCGTATGGAAACGAGGATGGAACATTTTGCCAAATATCGAAATGACATTCGCATGATGAGCGATGCCGATTTCGAAATTGTTCGCCTCACCCCAGAACAGAAAGAACAACTTTTCCGAGCCGTTTCCCCTCAAGAAGCTGCGAGCAAAGTCACGGCGACTTTGGAGCGGGAACGAGGTGCGGCACCTAATCTCAATGAGGCGTTTTTGAAGCGCCGTCATCGCCTTTGGGTGATTCAAGGCGTTATCGGGGGTATTCTCCTCATCGTTTTCTTAATCTGGGGACTCTTGTTGTGGAGGAGTAAATAACTATGCCAATCAGCATTGCCATTGATGGGCCTGCGGCCGCAGGAAAAAGTACGGTAGCGAAGCGCGTCGCCAAAGCGCTCCGTTTTGTTTATGTAGATACAGGAGCGATGTATCGCGCTTTTACTTGGTATGTGTTGCAAAAGGGTTTGGATCCCAAAAATGAAGAGGAATCCTGTTCGTTGATTCCAGAAGTTCAAATCAAGATGGATCCTCAAGGCGGTGTATTTGTCTGCGGGCAGGATTGCACGCGGGCGATTCGGGAGCCGCTTGTCTCCGGGAATGTCTCTTATATTGCTTCCTACAAACCCATTCGCCTCGCTTTGATTGAATTGCAACGCGAACTCGCCAAAGAAGACAATGTGGTGATGGACGGGCGAGATATTGGAAGTTATGTTCTTCCTAACGCCCAAGTTAAAATCTTCCAAATTGCTTCGGTAGAATGCCGAGCGGAACGGCGTTATAAGGAAAATGTCGAGAAAGGCATCCCCACCTCTTTTGAGGAAGTGGTGGAAGAAGTTAAGAAGCGCGATTACATCGACTCCCATCGTGATTTCGATCCCTTGATGCAAGCGGAGGATGCTATCCCCCTCGATACGTCGGAAATGGGAATTGAAGAAGTGGTCGATGCGATTCTGGCCATCGTAAAAGAAAAGACAGGAATAGAAAAATGCCATTAGGATTAGTTGCGCTGGTGGGCGCCCCTAACGTTGGGAAAAGCACCATTTTTAACCGAATCGTCGGACAACGGTTGTCGATTGTAGAAGACACTCCGGGGATTACTCGCGACCGCCTTTACGGCAATGCAACCTGGCTAACGAAAGAATTCCGCATTGTGGATACGGGGGGCATTGAAATTCAAAAGGTCCCCTTCCGCGAGGAAATCAAAGCTCAGGTTGAAATCGCGCTCGATGAAGCAGACGTCATTGTTTTCGTGACCGATGGCCAAAAAGGCGTATCAGATCAAGACCGTGCGGTGGCTAAGATGCTATACCGAACCAACAAGCCGATTCTTTTGATCGTCAATAAAGTGGATAACATCCAACAAGTAGCCAACGCCCAAGAATTCTATGCTTTGGGTTTGGGGGAACCTTTAGCGGTTTCGGGAAGCCACGGTATCGGAATTGGCGACCTTTTGGACAAGATCATTTCGATGTTGCCGGAAAAAGAACAAACCGAATACCCCAATGCGATCCCCTTCTGTTTCATTGGAAGACCTAATGTGGGCAAAAGCTCGTTGACCAATGCCCTTTTGGGTTCTGAACGCGTTATCGTCAAGGATTTGCCGGGCACGACCCGCGATTCCATTGATACGGCGTTTACCCGGGATGGCGATTCTTTTGTTGCCATCGACACAGCGGGACTCGTCAAAAAAGGCAAAATCTATGAAGCGGTAGATAAATACGCGGCTTTGCGTGCCCTAAGCGCGATTGATCGCTCCAAGGTTGCGGTATTGGTTTTGGATGCCAGCACGGGAATCATTGAGCAAGATAGTCATGTTTGCGGATATGCCCTCGACGCGAACAAAGCAATTGTCGTGGTTGTTAATAAATGGGACTTGGCCCCGAAGGGACTGGGACAAGAACAATTCGTCAAGGATTTGCAGGCCCGTTTTAAATTCTTAAGCTACGCCAAAATCTTGTTCATGTCTGCCAAAAACGGCAAAGGAGTGCAACAAATTCTGCCCGCGGTGAAACAGGCTTATGAATCGAGTTGCCGCCGTATTTCGACATCGATTCTCAATGAAATCATTCAAGATGCCCAAAACATGAACCCCACTCCGGAATTCAACCACGGCCGCCTTAAGATTCTTTTCTCCAGCCAAGTGGGAATCAATCCGCCAACATTTGTCATGTTTTGCAACGACCCCAAGTTTGCTCATTTCTCTTATACTCGGTACTTGGAAAACCGACTACGTGAGACTTTTGATTTCTCTGGCACGCCGATTTCTATTATTTATCGCCAGAAAAAGTAAGCAAAAACAAAAACGAGACGAAGCGGGGAACTGCTTCGTTTTTTCCTTTCATTTTCCAAGGGAGATTCCCCCTCTCTCCATCCTGCTCTTTTTATAAAAGAAGGAAAGGAAGAAAGCTTATCCAGATAAAAAACCAAGTATCTTCGATGGCATCGAACCTTTTTAAAAAATGTAAGCGGTTACCTTTAGATAGTAAGATAATTTGGAAAAAAATTTGCAAAAGATTCGATGGTGCCTTATATTAGTGACGTTCTAGCACTCGAAAAGAGGAGGTAATAGCTCATGAACAAAGCTGATTTGATTGCCGCCATTGTTGCCAAAGGAATCCTTTCCCACCGCGATGCGGAAACCGCCATTGACGAAGCTCTTGAAATCATGGAAGAAGCCCTAGCCAAGGGTGAAGCCGTGAAACTCTCTGGTTTCGGCATCTTCGAAAAGAAGGAGCGCGCTGCTCGCACCGGTACCAACCCCTCCACTGGGGCCAAGATCGAAATCCCGGCCAGCAATTCCGTCGTCTTCAAGCCGTCCAAAAGCCTTAAAGAGAAATTGAACTAAGTCTTTTCTATCCTTAGGCTGCGGAGTCCTTCACGGGGCTCCGTTTTTTGATGCAAAAAGTTCAATTTGCCCTAAGGGACGTTTACAATACAAAAGATGAAATGGCCGGATGAATGGTTACAACTTGCTCGTTTATATGCCGAACATGGTTTTTCGCTTTGGATGATTGGCGGATCCAGCCGGGATCTGCTTCTTGGGAAGATGCCCTCGGATTGGGATTTTGTTACCGATGCCACCCCCGAACAAGAAAAGCTTTTTCTCACCGATTATTCGGATGCCTTTGCTAAATTTGGCTCTTTGAAGCTGAAGTGGATGGGAAAGGAAGCCGACGTTACGACATTGCGGGAAGAGGGTGAATATTTAGATGGACGCCATCCTTCTTTTATCCGTTTTGTTACCGATTTAAAAACCGACTCCAAAAGAAGAGACTTTACCGTGAACGCCCTTTATATTGATCCCCAAGGCAAAGTGACGGATTATCACGGAGGTTTGGAGGATCTGAAAAAGAAGGTTCTTCGTTTTATTGGGGATCCTGTTGCTCGAATTCAAGAAGACCCCTTGCGTATTTTGCGTGCGGAACGCTTTGCCAAAAGACTAGAATTTACTTTAGAGAAGAACGCGAAGAAGGCGATGAAAGAAAATCGTTCTCTTCTTAGTCGTCTCAACCCCGAAAAAATCGCAATGGAAAAAAGAAAGGAATGATTATGGCAGAAGCATTACCCAAAGAAGGCGTCGATTTCCGTTACCTCATTCTCGAATATTACAAAAAACTTGGTCTTACCGAGACCGAGCTTTGCGTTTTGCTCATGATCAACCATTTATTGAACCAACAAAATGATTGGATTACTCCTGACATGATTTCGGTCAAAACCAATCTAAAAACCCCGGATGCGGACCGCGTGATGGCGAGTCTTGTTGGAAAGCAATTTATTGCTTATGTGGAGACCAAAGAAGGAAAACAAACTCGTTGGAAAACATCGCTTGAACCGCTAAATCGCGTTCTTTGGCAGCAATTCTCGGCGGATGTGGCGAAGAGTAACCAAAATCGAATGTCCGCTGAGCGTTCGGAAGAATTATCCAAACTGTATGCCACTTTCGAAAAACGATTAGGGAAAACCCTTTCCCCTTTTGATAAAGATATGATGAATGCCTGGCTAGACGACGGATATCGCCCCCAGCAAATCGCGGATGCGATGGAAGATGCCCTTTTAGAAGGCAAAAAAGCCATGAAGTCGATTGGGAAAAAATTAAGGATGCATCGTGCAGGGGATGATTTCCGAAAAGAAGGTTACACGGCTGTTTCGGATAGTTGGGACCGTGATATCGAAGAAACCATAAAAATCGCCAATACGGAATGGGTAGACGATGGACGAAAATAAAAAGAACATCGCCTTTTCCTATTGGGCATCCGAATTTCCCGATGCGAAATGCACCTTGAATTTTTCAAACCCTTTTGAATGCTTGGTGGCCGTCATGCTATCGGCTCAAACTAGCGATGAAAGCGTAAACCGCGTTACCCCCGCTCTCTTTTCCCGCTTCCCCTCCCCTTTTGCACTAGCAAACGCGGATATAGTAGAAGTAGAAAACTGCATTCGTTCTTTGGGCTTATACCATTCCAAAGCTTCCCATTTGATTTCCATGGCCAAGAGCTTGGTGGACAACTTTTCGGGCGAAGTGCCCCAAACGAAAAAGGAACTGACTTCCTTATCTGGAGTAGGGATTAAGACGGCAAACGTCGTGTTGGCGGAGTGCTTTGGGGTACCGGGAATTGCCGTGGATACTCATGTTGGAAGGGTGGCCAAACGCCTTGGATTTGCTTCTGCTAATGACGAGCCAGTGGAAGTAGAGAGAAAATTAGAAAAAGCGTTTCAAAAAGAAACTTGGATCCCCCTCCACCATCGCATGATCGCTTTTGGGAGAAAGACATGCCATGCCCAAAAACCGGATTGTGCATCCTGTGGGCTTTGCTCCATTTGTTCCTATTTTAAGAAGACGGTCTTTAAAGCGGGCAAATAATCAAATCGGGGACGATACCCTTCTTGAATTAAAGTTCCTTTTTCTCGAATAAAATCTAGCGGCAAAGATGCACGTGGCCTTTCTCGATAGAAACGGGTGAGCTCTGAAGCAGGAAGCAAATAGGTTTCGTTTAAAACCACGAAATGAATGAGAAAGAAGGCAATACCTTGCTGAGCGATAACCTTTTCCAGGTGTTCTACTTGCTGAAGAGGGACATTGGCCAAGGGAAATGAGGTTTTGCTTCGAGTTTCTTTTGCCTCAAAATCGATATAGTGTCCTTGATAAACGCCATTATAATCTGTTGTCGATTGCGACTCATAAAAGGCGGAAGTGATTTTTGGTCCCGTGGAATAATCGACTTTTACAACTCGAATTGGCGTGGGACGCTTGGTGATTAAACACAAGCCTTTTTCTGCATAATAGGCATTGGTTTCGTTAATCGCGGCTTCAAAACTCATTCCGCGGTTTCCCGGGGCGATGCCCTTTGCGATTTTTTTCTTTTTGGGCGAAGGGGCAGACGTTCCTAACGGTTTAATTCCGGCGGGATAATGCACAGGACTCACGATAACGCCTCTTCCACGGCTTTGTTTAAATCCTCAATCGTGGCCGTTTTTCCTTCTTTTAGCATCCGAATAATTTTCCTGGCTGGGTAAGGGATGGAGTTCGATCGTACCAAAACCTTCTCGTATTGCTCCTTCACGATGTCGGTGTCGGATAAGAAGTGTCGATAGACGCATAGAAGGTTATAGGCGTCGGACAAGGCGTCGTGCTGCTGGCCTTCAAAAGAAATCCCAAAAACCTCGCACATGTGTTTTAAAGATAAGGGGTCTCCGGCGTCGCTGCGAATATAATGGGACAAGAAATGGCAAAAATCGAAGACGCGTTTCGATAAATAACGAGCGCATTCCATCGAGACGTCCATATTATTTTCGGCGGATGCCATAAACATATGTCCATCTTGGGAACCATAGGCGATGAACAAAGCCCGGTCCCAATCTTTGCCGACATAATGGATGAATTCGCTTTGCATTTGGCGGTAAGGAATTCCTTCCTTGGCTAATTTTGCATCGGTGATTCCGGTTAATTTGGTGACAATGGAGCCAACGGGGTGCTTTGCTTTGACATAGGCCTTATAAGGACGATGAACTTTTTTGATGGTCCCGTCTTCTCGCAAAGTGACTTTATAAGCTCCGATTTCGATGATCTCGTGCGTGATTTGTGCTCCTTCCAAATCGAAGAAGCACAAGGTCTTGCGACCTTTGAGAATTTTGTCGAGGTCTTTCATACGCCCCGAAATTATATCGCGAAGCCCCGTTGATGGGAATTCGTGAATACACTACCTAAATTTCGCGCCTTGAATTATAATTCAACGGAGGCAAATCGATGAATGATAAGAGTGTTAGCCTAACGGCAAAAGACATCTTGGACAAAATATTCACGCCCAATGTCAAAGGATATGATCCGGATGAAGTCGATGATTTCTTGGATCAAATCGTCAAAGACTATCAGGCCTATGACAAATATATCCAAGACGCTCAGGCTTACATTCAAAGTTTGGAAACCCAGCTTCGCCGGGCGAAAGAAGACAATCATGAACAATCGATCAGCCTAGCTAAAGCCGAAAATCGCGTGAAAGGCATCAAGGACACGGACCAAGTCAATTCGACTAACGCTCAATTGCTGCAATACATCGATCGTTTGGAAAAAGCCCTCTATGCAAGGGGCGTCGATCCGAAAAAGCTTTAGAAAACAACATATCCGACCTGGATGGCTGCTCCGAAAGGAGAGGAAAGTCCATGCTCGCACCGTCTGTGATGACGGTAGTGATTGCGGTGGGGGAAGAAATAACCCCACGTGCGGTAGCGCGCAACGGAAGGCGAAGGACCCTCGTGGCCCAGAGCCCATAAACGTGCCACAGAGACGAGCTTGATGGCGACATCAAGATGAAACGAGGCAAGCCCCGCAAGCGAGAAACCCAAATTTGGTAGGGGAAGCGCCCGATGCGAATCGAAGCGGAGGGGGCCAGGAAAACCTGAGATAAATTGCCGTCCTCGACAAAACATGGCTTATAGGGTCGGATGCTTTAAAAAGAAAGGGAAACTGCATGAAAAGCAAAATCAATATCCCCACGAAAATTACGTTGCTGCGCATTTTCCTCGTTATAGGACTGCTTGTTTATTTAGCGGTCATGGGCGTGCTCGACGTGTTGGGGAAGGCCGAGCCCATTTACCTTGGTAATAGCAACATCACGGTGGTGGGACTAGTATCTACCATTGTCTTTATTGTTGCCGCATCTACGGATGCGATTGATGGTCACTTGGCTAGAAAGTGGAACCAAGTAACGGACTTCGGCAAATTCTTGGACCCCATCGCGGACAAGATGCTAGTCAATTCTATGCTGATTTTCTTTTGCTTCCCTTGGAGTTTTCTCGGAACTAACGCCGTTCGCGTTCCTGTGTTCTGCGTGATTTTAATGGTTCTTCGTGACTTGGTCGTGGATACGCTTCGCTTCGTGGCCGCTAGCAAAGGAGAAGTGGTAGCCGCCAATATCTTTGGCAAATTGAAGACGGTTTTCCAAATGGTGGCTTTGCCCTTTGTGATGCTAGGGGATTTCCCCTTCTCTTATTTTGATTCTACTTGGCCGTGGATTTTGCGTCCTTCCGTATGGCTGATTATGCTTGCTACGGCGATGAGCGTGATTAGCGGCGTGATTTATGTCATCCAGAATCGTCACGTGTTGGCTTCAAAGGAGAAATAAGGAATGGAAGACGCGGCGAAGTTGCTTCTCGATACCTTGAAAATCCGCCATTTGACTTTGGGGTCGGTGGAATCTTTGACGGCTGGTCTTTTCGGAGCCACGTTTTGCAATGTGCCAGGATCGAGTGCCGTTTATCGCGGCGGCTTAATTACCTATAGCCCTGCTTTGAAGACATCTTTGGCCCATGTAGAAGAAGAAACGATTGAAAACAACGGGGTCGTGAGTGCTCCGGTTGCTAAGCAAATGGCCATTGGAGGGCGGGATGCCCTTGGTGTTGATATCTGCATTTCCTGCACGGGCAACGCAGGACCCACCGCCGAAAAAGGATCGGCGCCGGTTGGTAGGGTGTATCTTGGGCTGTGTTATTTGAACTCGGTTTGGACGATCCCCCTCGATTTTGCTGGTGATCGAAATGAAATTCGAAAAAAGACGGTGGCATCGATGATTTCCTTTGTTCAGTCGCTATTTCCTAATGGGGGAAATTAAATTATTTTCGACAAGATTTTCAAAAAAATCGTTATAGATATAGGTGAGGAGGAATTCTATGGCTAAACAACCACTGGAAGAACAAACAATCGACAAACAAAAAGCATTGGATGACGCTCTAAAAGCCATCCAGAAAAGTTATGGCAAAGGAGCGGTCATGCGCCTAGGTGAACGGCCGCGTGTAGACGTGGACGTGATTCCGACTGGATCGATTCTATTAGATCAAGCATTAGGAGTTGGTGGTTATCCCCGCGGCCGCATCATTGAAATCTATGGACCCGAGTCTTCGGGCAAAACTACCTTGGCGTTAGAAGCGA
Organism: uncultured Bacilli bacterium; assembly: GCA_934699525.1. Lineage (GTDB taxonomy): Bacteria > Bacillota_I > Bacilli_A > RFN20 > CAG-826 > Alloenteromonas. The sequence continues at coordinate 239,902 of CAKUWP010000001.1, read as the reverse complement.
TTGCAGAGGCTCAACGTAAAGGCGGCCGGGCGGCGTTTGTTGATGCCGAACATGCCATTGATCCGGACTACGCTCATAAATTGGGCGTCAATATCGACGAACTTATTTTGTCTCAGCCCGATAGTGGTGAACAGGCGCTAGAAATCGTAGAAATGCTTGCAGCTAGCGGAGCACTAGACATTATCGTCGTAGACTCGGTCGCTGCATTGGTTCCTCAAGCAGAATTGGATGGGGAAATGAGCGACAATCAAGTGGGCTTGCAAGCTCGCTTGATGAGCAAAGGCATGAGAAAAATTGCCGGCGTTTTGAATCGCACGGGGACCGTGGTTATTTTCATTAACCAACTTCGTGAAAAAGTGGGCGTCATGTATGGCAACCCGGAAACGACGACTGGTGGCCGCGCATTGAAATTCTATGCTTCGATTCGTATTGATATCCGCCGCGCCGAAGCGATTAAAAACGGCACCAACATCATTGGCAACACCGTGAAGGTTAAGGTCGTGAAGAACAAGGTCGCACCGCCTTTCCATTCTTGCATCATCGACTTGATTTATGGGGAAGGCATCTCGCGTTATGGTGAGATTTTAGACTTGGGCGCTTCCTTGAATTTTATTGGAAAAACTGGCAACTGGTATACCCTTGGTGACAATAAAATTGGCAATGGTCGTGAAGCGGCCAAGGCCTATCTCCGCGAACATCCGGAACAAACGGATGAACTGGAGAAACAGATTCGCGCCGCGATTTCCAAAGACGGCGTTATCGAATCCGCGGAATAACGCACATTCATATTCCATAATTTTTTACCGTTAGACTAGCGTTGGGGGCGAAAGGAGCATTTTAAAATGGGATCGGTCATTTATTTACAAGCCGGAGGTCCAACTTCCGTCATCAATTCTAGTCTGAATGGCGTCATTCGTCGTTGTCGGGACCGAGGCGTTAAAGTCTATGGTGCCCGGAATGGACTTTTTGGTCTCATCAATAACAATCTCGTTGAACTGACAAACCTTTCTTATAATCGTTTGGTTTTATTACGCCAAACTCCAGGCATGGCTTTAGGGAGTTCTCGGCAAAAAATCGATGAAACCTTTAGCCATTGGAAAGAAGTGGAACAGACTTTAATTAGCGTCGATTGCGATTACCTTTTGGTAAATGGCGGCAACGATTCCATGGATATGGCCCATCAACTTCACAAACATTTCGCTTCCTGGGGGTTGAAGGTCATTGGCATTCCCAAGACGATCGACAATGATTTATTTGGCACGGATTTTTGTCCCGGTTACCCCTCGGCAGTCCGCCATGTTAACAATACATTCGCCGCGATTAAAATCGATGGTTCCGTTTACCCAAAGGGCAAAGTGAATCTCGTGGAAATCGAGGGAAGAGAAGCCGGATGGCTAACTGCTGGAACGGCTTTGCTCAAGAAAGAAGCAGCTCCGGATGGCATTTATTTGCCGGAAGTTCATTTCGATATCGAGGCCTTCTTAAAAAAGGCCCAAGAAATCTATGAAAAGAAAGGGTCCTGCTTTTTCGCCATCAGTGAAGGGGTGGACGTTCCTCATCAAGAATTTGGAACGGCGGACTCTTTTGGCCATGTTTCTCCCGAGGGAGCGGTTTACGAATTGGCTGGAATCATTAAAAAACGGCTCGGATTGCCCGTTCGCGCTTCGGTATTAGGGACTCCCTGCCGCGCCGATCCTTACTGCATTTCCAAAGTGGATAGCGATTGTGCTCAATTCCTTGGTGAAGCTGCCGTGGATGCGGCAATCGCTGGAAAAAGTGGCGTGATGGTGGGGTTAGAGCGTTCCAATGAGAAGAAACTCCATTTTACGGTTCGCTATCAGCCACTCCAAGATTGCGGGGCCAAAGATCATTTGTTCCCTCGCGAATGGATTCGCGATAACGGGACCATCTCGCCGGAATTTAGCGCTTACCTTTCTCCGTTGCTGAATGGTACCGTTGCGGCAAAAATCGATTCGTTTGGCAATTTCCTCTACGCTGTCATTTAAAATTTCCGACGAATTCGCATACCTGTCCCCCACGCTTTTTGAAAATTGCCCTTTTGAGTGAAAGACGGTCTACTCGAAGGGCTTTTTCCTTGATAAAATAAAGTCCGTACTCAAAGAGTACTGACACCTCTATCCATCCTTTGGACCTTACAGTTTCGGGCTTGCCCCGCATTCATAAATTCGTTAGGTAACGTAACACAGAGAATCATTCATAGCGGTTTAATTCTTTTTGGGTGCTATCGAAAAGGAGTTCTTTCATGCAATTACATTTATGGCTAGACACTGGTGTGACGATTGGCATTGCCGCCGGTGCTGCCGTTGTGGCTGCCGTTGCAACGTTTCTTGTGATGTTTTTCCTTGGGAAAAGCAAGAAAAGCAGCGCTACAAAGGCCGCGGACGGTATTATCAAGGATGCCAACCTCAAAGCGGAGCGTATCGTTAAGAACGCTCAATTAGATGCGAAGCAAGCGGCTTTTGAAGCTAAACAGCAAAGCGAAAATGATGCTCGCGCTCGCAAGGCGGAAATCGCTGTGGAGCAGCAAAAACTTGACCTTCGCCAATCCGCATTTGACGAAAGGGAATCTCGTTTATTGAAAAAGGAAGAGGATTTAGAAAACAAATCCGCTTCTTTGGATGCTTCCTTGGAATCCTACAAGAAACGCAAAGAAGAGTTGGACGCCAAGATTGACGACATCATCAAAGAATTGGAAAAAGTTTCCGGAATGTCGGTTCAAGAAGCCCACGACGAAATCATGGCTCGCGTGGAATCGAGGATGTCTATGGAAATTTCCGCTTACATCAAAAATGCGGAGGATGAAGCGAAAGACACGGCCCAGCAAAAAGCCGTCGACTTGCTTTCCTTGGCCTGCCAGCGTTATGCCCAAGACGTCGTGACGGAAAGAACCGTTTCCGTCGTCGCGCTGCCTGGAGATGAAATGAAGGGCCGCATCATTGGACGTGAAGGTCGCAATATTCGCGTGTTGGAACAACAACTCGGCGTCGATCTAGTCATTGACGATACCCCGGAAGTCATCACGGTTTCTTGCTTCGATCCGATTCGTCGCGAAATCGCCCGCAAGACTCTTGAGATTCTCGTCAAAGATGGACGCATTCAACCTGGACGCATCGAAGAAGTGGCAGCCAAATGCAAAAAAGAAGTGGACGACACTTGCTATAAATATGGACAGGAAGCTGCCTTCAAACTTGGCTTGCCGCGCATTAGCCGCGACTTGCTCTATTATGTTGGCCGTCTTCACTATCGTACTTCCTATGGCCAAAATGCTTTGACCCATTCGATGGAAGTGGCTTATTTAAGCGGAATCATGGCTGGTGAACTTGGTTTAGATGCCAATTTGGCTCGCCGCGCTGGCTTGCTCCACGACATCGGTAAGGCCGTCGACTTCGAACAAGAGGGGACCCACGTTCAACTTGGCTACGAACTTGCTAAGAAATTTGGCGAAAACGATGTGGTCTGCAACGCCATTCAGTCGCACCATGGTGATGTAGAAGCTCGCTATGTGATTTCTCACCTTGTTGCTGCAGCCGATACCCTTTCCGCGGCTCGTCCGGGTGCAAGAAGCGAAACGCTTGAAACCTATGTGAAACGTATTGAGCAGCTCGAAACCATTTGCAAGAGCTATGAAGGCGTTCAACAAGCCTATGCCATGCAATCGGGCCGCGAAGTCCGCGTTATGGTTATTCCAGACAAAGTCAGCGACGCTGAAGCCGTCAAAATGGCTCAAGACATCCGTAGCAACATTGAAACGAATGTGACTTATCCGGGCCAAATCAAGGTTTCCGTTATTCGCGAATATCGCGCTGTTGAGACTGCTAAATAATCATGAGGGTTCTCTTTTTTGGCGACGTGGTCGGAGAAATTGGACTCCGTGAGCTTCAAGTTTCTTTGCCGCGTCTAAGAAAGAAGCTCTCTGCCGATTTCGTTATTGTTAATGGCGAGAACTGCTGCAAGGGCAGCGGCTTGACGTTCAAAGAATATCAAGCCTTGGTCGAAGCTGGCGCCGATTGCATCACTCTAGGCAATCATTGGCATGGCCGCGATCAAATCGATGATTACATTCAAGAGGCCGAACATTTGATTCGGCCTTTGAACTTGCAAGGATTCGTCCGTGGGGAAGGGACCGCTTATTTCTCTGCGGCAGGAGTCGATATCCAAGTGACCAATTTGTTAGGGCAGGCCTTCATGAAAACGACGGTCGATAGCCCTTATGAAGTGATGGAGGAGCTTTTAGAAGAAAGCTGCCCCATCCATATCGTGGATTTCCATGCGGATTCCACTTCGGAAAAACGCCTGTTTACCGAGGTTTTCAAAGGTCGGGTTAGTGCCGTAATCGGCACCCATACCCACGTTCAAACCGCGGATGAATGCATTATCGAGGGGACGGGTTATTTAACCGACGTCGGATTTTGCGGAATGGCGGATTCCGTTATCGGCTATCTCCCCCAATCGGTAAAAGAAATTTTTGTCGATAAAAAACCGGGTCGCTTCCTCATTGCCGAAGAAGGACCGACCGAACTGGATTTTGCCTTGATGGATTTTGATGATTCCACGGGGGAATGTTTATCCATTGAACCTATTCGTATTGTCGCGGGAAAGGAGATTCAACATGTCACGCACCATCTATAAATCTTTGCCCGATATGAGCAAGGCCAGGAACCGCAGCGAGTCTCCTAAGACGATTCGCGAAGAAATCGTTGTTCCTGCTTCGGTTTTGGAATTTGGTAAAAACCGTAAATATTTCATCAAAACGTTTGGCTGCCAAGGCAACGTGAGAGACGAAGAAATCCTTGCGGGCTATTTAGAAAAAGCCGGCATGAAAAGAACGTTTGTCGAAAGCGAAGCTGGCATGGTTTTAATTAATACCTGCGCCGTTAGGGAAAACGCCGAAGAAAAAGTCTACGGGGAGATTGGTAAATTCAAAGCTAATCATCAAAAGGATCCCGGCTTTGTCCTTGGTATTTGCGGATGTATGATGCAAGAAGAGGGGGTTGCGAAAAAAATCATGCAATCCTACCCCTATGTATCGCTGATTTTTGGCACGCACAATATCCCCAATATTTTGAATTTGCTTGGGGAGCATTTGGAACGGAAGAAGGACTTGGTCGATGTTGTCTCCTATGCCGGAGACATCACGGAGAACTTGCCTTCCACCCGTTTAGACCGCGTGAAAGCCTTCGTTAACATCACTTATGGATGTGATAAGTTCTGCACCTATTGCATTGTTCCCTATACCCGTGGAAGAGAAAGAAGCCGCGCGAAGGAAGATATCCTCAAAGAATGCCGCGAACTCGTGGAAGAAGGGTATCAGGAAATCACCTTACTTGGGCAGAACGTAAATAGTTATGGCAAGGACTTCCACGACGGAACTTCATTTGCCACTATTTTAGAAGACGTGGCGAAGCTCGGCATTCCTCGCCTTCGCTTCATGACTTCGCACCCCTGGGATTTCACCGATGAGATGCTAGACGTCATTGCTCGTTATCCCAATATCATGAAATGCATTCACCTTCCCGTGCAAAGTGGCTCTACATCGATGCTTCGAATTATGGGTAGACGTTACAGCAGGGAATCTTATTTGGATTTGGTGAAACGCATCCGCGAGAGGATCCCGGAGTGCGCGATTACCACCGACATCATCGTTGGCTTCCCCAATGAAACGGAAGAGCAATTCGAAGATACGTTATCGTTATGCGAAGCAGTTCGATACGATGCCGCTTTTACCTTTATTTATTCTCCTCGCAAAGGAACTCCCGCCGCCAAGATGGTCGATAATGTCGACGATAAAACCAAACACGAGCGTTTTGATCGTTTGCTGAAGGTGGTGGAAGACGGCGTCATGTTCCATAGCAGCCAAATGGTTGGCAAAACCTATTCGGTCTTGGTGGACGGGCCTTCCAAAAAAGATCCGACGATGCTTAGCGGCTACACCGAATCGAGTAAATTAATTAACTTCAAAGGACCCGCTTATTTAAAAGGATGCATTGTGCCGGTTCGTGTTATCGAAGACCATGCATTTTCCATGATTGGGGAACTTCAAGGCGATCCCGTTGTGGAATTAGCCAAACATGTTGGCAAGATTTTGGAAAAAGAAGAAACGGCCAAAGCCTATTTAGATGCAAAAAAAGCTGTAGAAGAATCCGAAGGGCTCAAGACGCTTCGAAACCAAATTGAAGACGCGCAAAAAAAGATGATGAACGCGGCCGCTGAACAAAAGGATGCGGAATACATTCAAGCCAAAAAGGCCTATACGTCCCTCATGGATCAGTATAATTCCGATCCTTTGATTCAAAATTTTGTGGGAAGGAGAGACGAACTAGAAGACCTGCTGCTGGAAGCAAAGGACCTTCTTTCATGATTTTGGTTTTGACGGGGCCTACCGGAAGCGGAAAAACAGATATGGCCATTTCCTTGGCTAAAAAGCTAGGTGGGGCCATTATCAACGCGGACGCTTTTCAAGTGTATCGTGAATTGAATATTGCCACGGCCAAGCCAAGCGAAGCCCAAAGATTAGAGGTTCCCCATTTCCTTTTCGATTTTGTTCCCATTTCCTCTTCCTATTCCGTTTATGAATATCAAGCGGATTTACGAGCAACGATTGCGGATCTCCAAGAAATCCATAAACCCATCATCATCGCTGGTGGAACGGGGCTTTATATCCGTGCCGGTCTTTATGATTATTCTTTCCCCGAAGAAAAAGTCGTGGATTTAAGCGTTTATGAGAAGATGGACGACGACACCTTATATGCTGCTCTTCAAAAAATGGATCCTGAGGAGGCTAAAACAATTCACCCTCATAACCGGATTCGCGTTTTGCGAGCGATTAAGGTTTATCTAAGCAGCGGAAAGAAGAAGAGCGAAATCAAAGCGGAGCAAAAGCATCAGCCGATTTATGATGACGTTTATTTCTTTGGCCTGAACGCAGAACGCGCGCCCTTGTATGAACGCGTCAATCAACGGGTAGAAGAAATGTTTAAAGCGGGATTAGTGGAAGAAAACCGCGCGCTTTATGAAAAATACGGGGAGGCGCCCCGCGCTTTCCAGGCGATTGGAGTCAAAGAACTCTTTCCTTATTTCCGCGGCGAAAAAAACCTAGAGGAATGCAAGGAAGAAATCCAAAAGAACACCCGTCATTATGTGAAACGGCAGGAAACGTTCTTCCGTCACCAATTTGATATTCATTGGATTACTCAAGAAGAAGAAATCTTAGATGCGATTTCTTCTTCTCCCCTTGTGTAATTTTTCATTTGTTTTAGCATTATTCCAATACTCACGAAAACAAGGAGGCTTCTATGGCTCTTTTAGGAATTGAAGAAGTGGCAAAAAAAGCGGGTATCCCCGCGGATTGCTTAGAACCTTATGGTAAAAATAAGGCAAAAATTGATTTGGCTTTGTTAGAGCGTTTGAAGGATCACCCCAACGGAAAACTAGTTTTGGTGACGGCCATTACTCCTACGAAAGCGGGTGAAGGAAAGACGACGACTTCCATTGCCCTTGCGGAAGGGTTTGGCAAAATCAATCAACCAGCCATGCTTTGTTTGCGCGAACCTAGCTTAGGTCCTGTTTTTGGCATCAAAGGCGGTGCAACGGGGGGAGGCAAAGCCGTTGTCGTTCCCCAAGAAGACATTAATTTGCATTTCACGGGGGACATGCATGCATTGACGAGCTCGATCAATTTGATTTCCGCGGTCATCGACAATTCTTTATGGCAAGGGAACCCTCTCCATATCGACCCCAATCGTATTTTGTGGAACCGCGCGATGGACATGAATGACCGCGCGCTTCGTGATATTGAAATTCATGGTAACGCCGCTCGCGTCCCTTCTCGCCATGATCATTTTCAAATCACGGTTGCCTCGGAGATGATGGCGATTTTATGCTTGGCTAAAAGCCCGGAAGATTTCTTGGAACGCGTGAAGAAAATCATCGTTGCATTTAGCGTGGATGATCAGCCTATCACCGTCGGCGATTTGCAAATCTCTCATGCCATTATGCGCTTAATGAAAGAAGCGTTAAAACCCAACTTGGTTCAAACCATCGAAGGGAATCCTTGTTTGATTCACGGTGGTCCCTTTGCCAATATCGCCCATGGGTGCAATTCGATTTTAGCGACCTCCCTGGCTTTAAAACTTGCCCCCATCACCGTTACAGAAGCGGGTTTTGGCGCAGATTTGGGCGCGGAAAAATTCTTGGATATCAAATGTCGCGAGGCTGGATTTGCTCCCGATGGCATCGTAATGGTTGCTACGATTCGTGCCCTCAAAATGCATGGTGGACAGGCTTACGAAGATCTGAAGACGCCTAATGTGGAATGTCTTGCCAAAGGAGTTGCCAATTTGGATGCTCATATGACTAATATGGCTAAATATGGTGTCCCCTGCATCGTTGCCATCAACCATTTTGCCCAAGATGATCCAGAAGAAGTAGCTTATCTAGAACGCCACTGCGAAAAGATGGGCTATCGATATAGCTTCCTCGACGGATTCGAAAAAGGAGGGGAGGGGTCCATCGATTTGGCACAAAAAGTTCAAAAGATGCTTCAAGAAGAATCAACCCATTACGCCCCGATTTATTCTTTGAAATGGCCGTTAAAGAAGAAAATCGAAACGATTTGCCGCGAAATTTATCATGCGGGCCATGTCGTTTACGAAGAAGAAGCGGAACGGCAATTGGTAGAATACGAGAAACTAGGATTCTCCGATGCCTATATCTGCATGGCCAAGACGCCTGCGTCTTTAACTGATGACGCCAAAGTCTTGGGCGCCCCGTCAGGGTTTACGATTACCATTCGCGAGGTGCGGTTAAGCGCTGGTGCGCGCTTCGTTGTTCCTTTAACGGGATCGATCATGACGATGCCGGGACTTCCCAAGGTTCCTGCGGCGGTCAAAATGGAGGAAGAACCATGGTGATTCCCATTGAACTTTATGACGAAGTCGAGATGAAAAAGGCCCATCCCTGTTCCCACCGAAGCAAACGCTTTCAAATTATTCGCGTGGGCGCGGACGTCAAAATTCTTTGTCTAGGATGTGGAAACGTGATCATGATGGACCGTGATCATTTCAACCATGCGGTGAAGAAAGTGGTCGCTCATCACGAATCTCCCGTCATTCCAATCAAATAATCTTCGATTAGGTGCCGACTTTGGATTTTTTTCGAAAAATAAAAGCGAAAAAAATTTTAATTTTCGCCTCTATGTTAAGTGGAGGCGATTTTTATTTCCTATTTATTACAATGCAAAAATATTTCGGTGGCCTTTCAAGAAGGAGATCGACCCCATGTGGTACTGCACCATATTTCTTTATCCTTTCCTGCCCATGGCTTTTATTGTTTGCACGGTAAAAGCGGATCGGGGAAAAGCACCCTGCTTTATGTTTTGTCCGGAATGCTCCAACCCCAATCGGGCGAGGTTTTGTATCGGGGGAAGTCCCTTTCTTCCTTTTCGGATAAGCAGTGGCGGAGATTCCGCTGCCTATCCACGGGCTTTATTTTTCAAAATAGCCAATTGTTAGAGGGGTTATCTCCTTTGGATAACATTACGCTTCCTCTAGAAATCGGGGGATATTCCACTTCTAAAGCGAGAAAAATCGCCAAAAAAGGAATGGAGAATATGGGGTTAGCGGGTAAAGAAAAGCAAGACACCCCTTCCTTATCCGGAGGAGAAAAACAACGGGTGGCTTTATTACGGGCTACGCTAGGTGGAGCGGAAATTCTTTTTTGCGATGAACCTACGGGGGCGTTAGATGAAGCCAATGGGCGGAAGGTCATGGAATGGCTGAAGGAACAATCCAAAAAACGACTTGTAATCCTGGTTTCCCATAATTTGCCGTTAGCCAAAGAATATTGCGATACCTTTCTTTGCTTGGAGGAGGGGCGCATCCTTCCTTATGAAGGGAAACCGGAACGCTTAGAAGAAATGCCTTTGAAGACATGCCATTCCAAAGCGAATTGGCAAAGAAAACTGGTCTTTTTGCATTTCAAAGAGGATGGGTGGAAAAACGGGATTGCCTTGGTCTCCGCTTTTATTGGCTTTACCTCTTTGCTTTTATTCTCCGGTTATTATGCAGGGCATGAAAAAGCGTTAGAAGAAGCGCTGGAAAGTTCGCTAGGCTACCTGTCCGCTAAAATCACGCAAAAAGAGGTGATGGACGTACCTGGATCCCCTTTAAGTTTGGTAAAAGAGACCCGCCCCAAGCGTCAGGAAGTAGAAGAGTATTTATCGTCCAAAGGTCATTATGATGCGGCAAACGACTATTCTTTCTTCTTACCCGAATCCCATGCTTTTCAGTTAAATGGGGTCGATTCTTCGCCTTGCTTTTTCTCGCCAACCTACGATTTATCTTTACGCATTTTGGGGGCGAATTGCCTTTTAGAAGGCGAACACCCTAGTTCTTTTTCGTTCTCCTCTGTGCTGGTCAATGAAGCTTTTGCCAAACAATACCCCCGCTGCCTTGGACAAAGGATTACTTTCCATGTGGACCTTTCCCTTTCTTACCAAAGCGTGGAGGAAGCGGTGGCCTTAGATTACGACTTTGAAATTGCGGGGATCGTTAAGGAATTTTCCTTCATGTCCACCCCACGCGTTTATTACTCCCATCAGGGAATGGAGCAAAAAATGAAGGACACCCTCCTGGAATCGATTTCCTATCGGATGGGGAAAAAGACGTCGATTTATGATTTAGTTCAAGAAGAGGGCTCCTCTTATTATCAATCCACGTCCCTTTTACTTTTTGCCCAAGACCAGGAATCGGCGTCTTTATTCCCTGCGTTGAAGAAAAGGTGGAAAGAAGAAAATGAGACGATGGACCTTTCTTCGTTTTCTTTGCAAACCCGAGAGAGCTTCTTGGCTCTGTCGAGTGCTTTCAGCGCTTCCTTAAGTCTTTTTGTTGGCATGGCTTTTCTTGGTTTGGTTCTGATTTTAGGGATGTCTTCTTATTCGGGATTTGCCGACCGCAAAAGGGAAACGGCTTTGCTCTTTTCATTGGGAGCCAAACGAAGGGACGTTCTTTCTATTTATGGGCGGGAATCGGTGGCTGTTGGTATTTTGGGGGCCTTGTTTGCGACATTGCTTTCCCCAGTGTTGGCCAAGGGGTTCAACCGTTATTTGATGGGTAAATTTGGAATGGAAACGCTGGTTAGAATTCCTTTTTTCTCGTTTTTAGGTATCCCTTATTTGCTTGTAATTTCTCTTTTTTTGATGGCGGTTATTTTACCTCTAGTTTCTACCATTCTCCCTTTGCAATTTAGCAAAAAATGCGATTTGAAGGAGGAACTCTGCGATGAATAGTTTGTTGATGTGCAGCGATTTAAAAAGAAGCTTTGGTCACGAAGAAGTATTGCGTGGTATTGATTTGATTTTGCCCCAAAAGGGTTTGATTGGAATTTCCGGACCGAGCGGTTCGGGAAAAAGCACGTTGCTCCATATCTTGGCTGGTTTGGATGCTTCCTATTCGGGACGTTACGTCTTTAAGGGCATGGATATGAGCAAAAAGGATGAGGCGGAACGAAGCCGGATTCGTCTGCTTTTCATGGGGTATGTCCTTCAAAAGGATTCCTTATTGGATTTGGAAGATGCGGAGACGAATGTGCTTTTGCCCGCCTTAAGTGTGACTAAAAATAGCAAAAAACTTCGCCATCAAGCTTCCTCCCTCCTTTTTGGCGTGGGGCTAAAAAATAAGGCCAAACAAAAGGTGGGGACCCTCTCGGGAGGGGAAAGGCAGCGAGTTGGTTTAGCACGGGCACTGATGATGGACCCCGATATTTTGTTTTGCGATGAGCCAACGGGGGCTTTGGATGAGAAAAATGGCCGTCTAATCTTTGAATTATTGCGAAAAATATCTTCCGCCCGGTTAGTGATAGTAGCAAGCCATGACAAAGCTTTGCTCGAAGAATTTGCTGACGAAAGAATCGAGATGAAAGATGGCAAAATTAAAAAGAAGGAAAAGCAAATCCTTTCCGAACCTGCCGGATCTTTTTTGCTTGCTAAACCCCAAAAAGAACGGGAGGAACCCCGCCTCCCTTTCTCATTTCTTTATGAACACGCAAAAAGAAGGAGAAAAACCAAAAAGATACGAAGTTTTCTCAGCGAATCCGCTATTTCCCTTGGTTTATTGGGCATTGGCATGAGCGTCTACCTTTCTTCTTCCATTTCTCGCCAAATCACCGATGCATTTTCTTCGCTTGTTCCCCCAAACACCTTGGTGATGTCACCTTTATCGTCTTCCCCTCCTTTGGGGGAGGTTAAGCCCGCCACGCATGACGAGGCCGATTATTTGATGAGTCAATATCCAGATTCGGTGGACGGCTATGGCAAAACTCTTCTTTATGATTTTGAATCCGCTTTCGAAGACGAAAACGAATTCACCTATGTTCATGGAAGTAAGGTAGAAGTTTTAAGCGGATTTTCCGTGCGAACCATCAATGATTTTTTATGGTCGGAAGAAGGGGGTGAATTTTATCCATCTCAACCCAAAACCATGGATTGGAGCGAGGTGATTCTAGGCATCCCTTATGCCACGATGGCAAAACTTTGTGGAGATTTTGGTTTGGTAAGAGGGTACGAACACCTGGGCCGATTCTGCCATCAAGGGTCGTTGACGATTACCCTTCATTTGAGTCGTTTAGCATGGAATTTCTCCGAGTCTCCTGGTTTTAATGTTGTCGCGGTTGCCCCTAGTTCCATCCCCTGTTTTTATCATGTTTCGTCTTCTTGGAATCAAGAAGTGTTCTTTGAGTATCTCCGATTTGAAGATGTGGAAAACGGAATTCCCTCTACTCCGCAGCAATGCCAGACGATTCCTTATCTGAAATTAAGCGTTCCCTTCAGTTCATTTCTGCGTACGTGTCGAAAAGATCCCAAACTAAATCGCTTATCTTTTGATGTTCCCTCAAATCGCTATCTCCCTTCTTATTGCCCGGGTGGTGAGCGATGTAGCCTTCCCCGAGCTTACTGCTTTGAGGCAATCAAAAGTGGTTTAGATTATTCGTTGGCGGAGTCGATCCAAGCGGATTGGTCTTCTGAAATATTAGGAAGAATACCGGTGACTTCTGGCGGTTTTTACGCGGATGCCGAGTCGGTCATGATGGGGTTTCAGGGTAAGTTCTTTCTTTGCAAAACAGAAGAAGGGGCGAATCAATTGATCGATGCCTATAGCGATTTGCCAGTGGAAGAGGCTTCTTCTAGTGGGGAACTCCCTCCGAACTGCGTGGATGGTTCTTTGCTTGCTACCGGGCCCAAACAACTGCGCCTTTCCTGCGATTTTAGCGGGGTAAAAGGAGAAGTGCCGACTTCCGGGCAGGAATGCATTTTGTCTTCTTCCCTTTATGAAACTTGGGATGGCCCTGAAATTATCTATGTTTGTGCGGAAATCAGCAGCGAAGTACATGGAGATACTTATTCCCGCGATTTTGCCTTATCCCCCTTGCGTGTAGTGGGAACCAAACAAGAAAAAACGAACACGTTGTTTGTCTCTTCGGATTGGACCTTGGATTATTTTTTGGATTCTTTGGGGATGAGCCCTTTCTTGTTAGAGCCTTCTGGCTGCGTCTTCACTTTGAAACCCAATGCCAATGGTCCCCGATTGGCTAAACAACTGTCCACCCTCTACCCTGCCTATCGTTTTGCTTGCCCCTCCCAAAGCGTTTCCGATTCCGTTTCTAGTACGACCGATTACATTCAGTCCGTCTTGTTTGCTTTTTCTTTTGTTGCTTTTTCGGTCGGCCTCTCTGTCTTTATTTTGGTGATTTCGTTAACGGTGGCGGAGAACAAAAAGGAAGCGCGTTTGCTTTATTTGCTGGGCATATCGCGAAAAGATGTGGCTAGACTCTATGGATGGAGCGGCTTTCAAAGTGCTGGCAGTGCTCTTTTGGGTTCTTGCTTAGGGCTATTGGCTGCCGAATTATTTACCTCTTATTTTCTCTCTCGTTCTTTCGGGACGGATTTCGTTATTTCTCTGTCTTTGGCCCCTTACCTTTCCTGTTTCGCTCTGTTTTTGCTCTTTTTAGGCTTTCTGTCCGTTTTTCTTCGTTTTTATTTCTCCCGTGCGAATTTTGAAAAAAGCTCCAAGGCTTAATTTAAGGGGTTCGATGGGTTTACGGAGAAAAGAAGAAGTGCCGTCAAATGGACTTTCCCGCCCTTATCATGAGATAAAAACACAAATTTTTGTAAAAAAAGAAGACGTTCCTGTTATTGATTTTTATAGAAAACACATACGAATTGGTCTATAGTAACAAGCGGTTGATTTGGAAATAGCCAAATGAACCAGGAAGGTTAGGAGTCTCATGAAGGGAACAGTTAAAATGTTCAACAAGGAGAAGGGCTATGGCTTCATCCACGCTGAGGATGGCCGTGACTACTTCTTCCATTATTCCTCTCTTGTGATGGATGACTACAAGACCGCCGAAAAAGGTGAGTCCGTCGAGTTTGAAATCGAAGAGTCGGAACGTGGTCCTCGTGCCAAGAACGTTAAGAAGATCTAAGGTTCTCTTAGTTAGCTTCTAACCCTGCCAAACCGGTAGGGTTCTTTTTTTACCCGGGGAACCGGGTTTTCTTTTATTCTTCGCCCTTTGGGGCTATCTTCTTTATGAAGATAAGTTTACAATTGACCCGCTCAATTATAGGAGTGTTTTTGCCCATGCCATTAAAAGCCGGAATCGTCGGTTTGCCCAATGTCGGAAAATCGACCTTGTTCAATGCCATTACCAATTCCCACGTGGAAGCCGCCAATTATCCTTTTGCCACCATCAAACCCAATACGGGTGTAGTTGTCGTGCCGGATGAAAGACTCGACTTCCTCACGAATATGTTCCATCCCGCCCGTACCATCAACGCGACCTTCGAATTTTACGATATCGCGGGATTGGTTAAGGGTGCCTCTCACGGAGAAGGATTAGGAAACCAATTCCTCGCCGCAATTCGTGAATGCGATGCCATCTGTGAGGTGGTTCGTTGCTTCGATTCCAACGAAATCATCCACGTTGAAAGCTCTGTGGACCCCGCCCGTGACATCGAAACCATCGATTTAGAACTTGCGATGGCCGATCTTGACACCGTCACCAAAATTATCGGACGCCAAGATATTAAGGCTCGTGTTGCCAAAGACAAAACCGCCAAATACGAAATGGATATCCTTCGTCCTTTGGAAAAGGTGTTAAGCGAAGGCAAACCGGCGAGAATGTGCAAAGAACTCACGGAAGAACAAATCGCCTATGCGAAAAAGAATTTCTTCTTGTTGACCTTAAAACCCATCATTTACGTAGCCAATGTGGCTCCTGAAGATTATTCGAATATTGATCAATGCGCCTATTACCAAACGGTAAAACGCATCGCTGGAGAACAAGGTGCCCAATGCATCCCCGTTTCCTGCCAAATCGAATTCGAACTCTCTCAACTAGGGCCTGACGATCGCGCGGTCTTCCTCGAAGAACTTGGCGCGAGCGAATCGGGCCTCGATAAGCTGGTGAAAGCCGCCTACAAACTCTTGGACCTCTCGACGTTCTTCACCTGCGGAACCGATGAATGCCGTGCTTGGACGTTCCATGTAGGCATGACCGCCCCGGAATGCGCGGGTATCATCCATAGCGATTTCCAACGTGGATTCATCAAAGCCGAAGTCTATGACTTTGAGGATTTGAAAAAATTGGGAAGCGAAGTCGCAGTCAAAGAAGCGGGAAAACTTCGCCAAGAGGGGAAGGACTACGTCATGCAAGATGGCGATATCGTGTTCTTCCGATTCAACGTATGAGCGATCTTCGCATCGGTTATGGAGAAGATATTCATCGCCTTGTCCCCGACCGTAAATTGATTCTTGGGGGAGTAGAAATCCCCTTCGATCAAGGATTGCTCGGCCATAGTGATGCGGATTGCCTCCTTCATGCGATTGCGGATGCGTTATTAGGAGCCTGCGCCTTGGGCGACATCGGAGACCATTTCCCGGTTGACGATCCCCAATGGGAAAACGCGGATTCTAAAAAAATCCTCTCCGAATCCTATTCCTTGGTGAAAAAGGAGGGGTACCAGATTACGAATCTCGACGCCTCGGTCTTGGCGGAGAAACCTCGCTTAAGTCCTTACCGTCTTGCGATGAGAGAATCGATTGCCCGCGTTTTGGAACTGGACTTGAACCAAGTAAGCGTCAAACTCATGACCAATGAAGGATTAGATGCGATCGGAGAAGGGAAAGCCATCCGTTCCACCTGTATTTGTTTACTAGAAAGGAAAACCTTATGACCAACGAAGAATTATTGAAAAACGTCGTTGTCTCCGCGGCAAAAGCCTTGGGACAAGATTTGGGTCTAGGCGACATTGTCATTGAACATAGCCGTGACACGGCCCATGGCGACTATTCGACGAACGTTGCCATGCGTTCTTGCCGTCTTTTCGGCATGAAGCCCCGTGATTTAGCAGAAAAACTAATTCCGGAGATGAAAAGCGACGCGATTGAGAAAATCGAAATCGCCGGTCCGGGGTTCATCAATTTCTTCTTGAAGAAAGACGCCCTTCAAAGCGTTATCGAGAAAGTTTTGGAACAAGGCGATTCTTACGGTCGTCTCCCCAAAAACGGAAAGAAAATCGATATCGAATACGTTTCCGCTAATCCGACGGGCGATTTGCATTTAGGCCATACCCGTTGCGCGGCGGTGGGCGATTCCATTGCTAGCCTATTGGACTGGGCCGGCTATGATGTGACGCGTGAATACTACGTCAATGACTGTGGCAACCAAGTGGAGCATTTGGGTCATTCGCTCCGCGCTCGTTATCACGAACTATTTGGCGAGCCACTTGATTTGGCGGAAGATGATTACCACGGCCAGGATTTGATCGCGATTGCCCAAAAAATCAAAGATCAATTTGGTGACAAATACCTTCAAGACAGCAAAGAATCTCATGATTTCTTTATCCGCTTCGGCATCGATTCCGAACTTTCCAAAATTTGGAAAGATATGGATGCTTTCCGCGTTCACTTCGATAAGGTTTCCTATGAATCGGATATCCGTTCTAACGGCAACATTGAAAAAACCATCGAATTCTTGAAACCTTGGATTTATGTCCAAGATGGTGCGACCTACCTCCGGACGACGGATTTTGTCGACGACAAAGACCGCCCCATCATCAAAGCGGACGGCAATTATACGTATTTCATGCCGGATATCGCTTATCACTACAACAAGATGGAACGGGGCTTTGATTTGCTAATCGACGTCCTTGGGGCGGACCACCATGGCTATATTGGCCGTATGAAGAGTGCCTTGATGATGAAGGGTTATTCTCCAGATGTCCTTCAAGCCGAATTCGTTCAGGTTGTCCGCGTTTATCGCGATGGAGCAGAAGTGAAAATGAGCAAACGCACGGGCAAGGCCATTGCCCATCGCGACCTCGTGGAAGATGTTGGCGTGGATGCCGTCCGCTATTTCTTCGCGGAGCGTTCCCAGCAAAGCCATTTGGACTTCAACTATAACCTTGCGATGGAGCAATCTTCCTCCAACCCGGTCTATTATGCCCAATACGCTTATGCCCGTTGCGCCAGCGTGCTTTCCCTTGGCAGCGACATCGCACTCAATAGCCGTGGAGGAGAATTAAAGGAAGAATCCGAACTTGCCTTGCTTCGGTTGCTTTCAGATTTCCCAGGCGTTATTGCCAATAGTGCGGAGGAGCGTGCCCCTTATAAACTCGCCGCCTATATTCAAAAGCTCGCCGCTTCCATCCACAGTTTCTATACGAATTGCCACATTTTGGACCGCGAAAACATCGCGATGACGTCTTGCCGCTTGGCTCTAGCCAAAGCCGCCAAGACCGTGATGAAGAACGCTCTTACGATTCTCGGGGTTTCCGCGCCCGAGAAGATGTGATATAAATTTCTCCGCGATTTCTATTAAGAAAGGAACCATTTCTCATGAATATGAATAAAGGCAGCATGATTGATCATGCCATTGCAATCCTCACCGAACAAAAAGCCATGACTTTCGCCGATCTTTGGGCCAAAGTCAAAGAAGAACTCGAAATCACCCCGGAAGAAGAAGCGGACCGCATCGGTCATTTCTACACCGATTTGAGCCTCTCTGGTCAAACCATCCTTCTCCCTGGAAACGTTTGGGATCTCCGTCAACGTCATACCTTTGACGAACTCACCCTCAACAAGGACGTTTCTGACGTTTATAGCGCCATCGAAGAAAAAGACCAAGACGAAGCCGACGCCCAAGATGAAAAGGAATATAACGAATCCGTCCAAGGCAAAGCCGTTCTCTCTGACGACGAAGAACCGATGGATGACGGAGAAGAAGATTCCGAAAAAGGCAACGCGGACCAAGAAGTTGCCGAATCCTACGTCCACGGCATCCGCTAAGGCAAAATTCAACTTTCTAGAGGGCCAAACGGTCCTCTTTTCTTTTTTTGAATCTAGGAAAAAGAAGGGGTTCCGTGTATCCTATAAGGCTGCCTTGCAGCCCATTATGAATACTTTTGCAGAACTCTTCTTGGAGATGGAACGATTTCCAAAAATCGCGATTGTTGGTCATGCTTACCCGGACGGGGATTGCTATGGCTGCCAAATCGGGTTGCGCGAATTGCTTCGCGCCCGATTCCCCGAAAAGGACATCCGTGCGCTAGGAAGTGGGTTGCCCTGCCTTTTGAACCGCATTTCCCCCATGGATCAAGCGGAAGATGGTTTTTTCGAAGGGGCATTAGGAATTCTCGTGGATGTTTCCTGCCTTCGCCGCGTCGAGGAAAACCGAATTTTCCAATGCGCTTCTTGGATTAAATTCGACCATCATGAACTGGATGAAGTGGCGGAGCATTTCGACGGGAAATATTATTCGGATGCAAAAAGAGTCTCTTGCTGTGAAATTATTACGGAATTTGGCCGTTCTCTTTCCTTGCCCTTTAACCAAAAAGCCTGTGAGGCTCTTTATTCCGGCATTTTGACTGACTCGGGACGTTTTTATTACTATGGAACGAACCATAAAACCTTTGAGGACGCCTCCTTTTTAATTCGTCATGGCGCGAATCCTAAAGTTCTTATGGATCTTTTGTTCCATGAAGAACCTAACGAAGCCGCTTTTAAAAAATGGATGCGCGCGCATGCCAAAGTGGAAGGACAAGTTTGTTCTTGTTGGGCGAATATCTCCGATTACGAGTTGTTTGGATTATCGTATGAGAATGCCTCTACCTTCGTGAATGCTTTAGCGGGGATTGGTCACGCCCCCATCTATATTTTCTTCTGCGTTCGCGATTCCGATTATGTTCGCGTCGAGATTCGTTCCAATTCCCGTTATCCCGTCCAACCAACTGCTAAATTTTTTGGGGGTGGCGGACACCGCTATGCCGCAGGAATGGAGTTGCGTGGGGGAGAAAACTGGCCTGAGAAGGTGAAAAAAGTCATCCAACGCCTTCAGGAATCTCGTTCCGATGTAGAATAAAGAAGAAAAGAGGGTTATTTATGTACGAAAAAGAATTAAAGGCGATGATTCGGGCTGCCAAAATCGCAGAAAAGCACATTCTTAAAATCTATTCGACCAATTTTGAGGTGGAGATCAAATCGGACGGTAGCCCCGTGACGGAAGCGGATAAAGGCGCCGATAAAATCATTCGGGAAGAATTAGGAAAAGAATTCCCTGAATATGGTTTTTTGACGGAAGAGAGCAAAGATACAGGAGAACGTTTCTCCAAAGAGGATATCTTTATCGTGGACCCAGTCGACGGAACCAAGGATTTCGTGGCGCGGGATGGTCAATTCTGCACGAATATCGCCCTTACTCATCGCGGGGAAGTCGTGGCTGGCGTCATCAATCTCCCTGCCCAAGGGAGAACCTATTTTGCCTCGAAAGGAAATGGGGCATTTGCCATGGAAAAAGATGGTACGATCCATCCTATCCATGTTTCCGACCGCAAATCTCATTTACGTTCCCTTCGCTCCATTTCTTTCTTCAATGAAGCGGAAAAAGAATTTTACGCCGCTCACGTCTCCTCTTTTGAAGGGGAAGCAGAACCAGCTGGTGCTGCTTATAAATTTTGTTTAATCGCGGACGGAAGCAAGGATTTTTTCGTTCGCAAAGGCGCGGGAACGAAAGAATGGGACGTCGCTGCTGGAGACATTATCCTTTCTGAAGCCGGCGGTATCATGGTTCAACCAGATGGCACCCCGTTCCATTACAATCGCCACGACGTTTATAACCGCCAAGGCTACGTGATGGCCAATTGTCGTGAAAATCTCTTTCTTGGCTTGAAATAATCTAATCCATCCCATTCACGGTGAGCAAAATTAATCGGATTCTTCGCTGCTGATATTTCCTCTTTTATTTAGCGGATATCGTAGTATATTTACCCCATGAAAGGAGATGAAAATCATGGATAGTTTCATCAAATCGATGGATGGGCTTCCCCGCATTGTCAAAATCCTGCTCTGCTTGCCCATCGTTGATATCATCTGGGCGATTTATCGTATTCTTGGCGCGATCAAAAACGGCAATGTCCTCCACCTTGTCCTTGGCATTCTCTGGATTGCTTTCGGCGGAACGGTCGGCTGGATTCTTGACCTCGTCTGGATCATTCTTTTCAACCATATTTTCTGGTTCAAGGAATAAATTCTTCTTTTTGGAAGAAACGAAGGCTACGCACCGAAACAAAAAGGTGGTAGCCTTTTTTCATACTTATGAAAACCAATAAAAAACGCGTCCTAGAACCTTTAAGACAAAGGCAAATGGAAATCCTAAAGGGCGATTTCCCTTATGACCATGAGACCCATACGTTCACGATTTCTCTTCACCATGAATCCGTGATGGATCTTTTGGATGATGACATCTCCACGCCGGAACACCCAAGCGTCTCCTGGAGTGCTTTAGAACGCTTGTCGGACATCGTGGAAGACCTTCCCGCGGGAGAAAACGCGGATATTCGTTATTGTATCGACGATTACAAAGGGTATGACCCCAAAAAATTGGTTCCTTCTTTTAACCGCCTTTTCTCTAAGAATCGTTTTTTGAATCAAAAGGACAAGCGAAAGAAGGGGATCGTCTCCATTCTCCTTACCTTAATCGGACTCGTTTTGCTTTTCTTCATGGTGCTAGGCAGGACCAATGAATGGTTTGGAGAAGCGGGCAGCATGTCGGATGAACTACTAGGCGAATTCATCGACATTGTGGCTTGGGTGTTCCTTTGGGAAGCCGTATCCATGTTGGCGTTATCTCCTAGCGAATACCATTCCATCAATCTTCGCGTTCTTTTCACCGTTTCTCGAATCTCCTTTTATGATGGGAAGGGAGAGAACAAATTAAGCGGAGAGGACTTGGACGAGGATTTAAAACTGTTGGGGAAAGCCTACAATCGTCAGCAACGCGGCAAAGTGGCGGTGCTCATTGCATCCGGTGCTTTTTTGGCCGCATCCGTAGTTACGGCATACCGTTGCGTTATGGCCTTTATTGCTTTAAGTGGAAATCCTCAGGCGGAGCCTTGGAATTATGTGGTGATTGCATTATTTGGCCTCGCCAGTTTAGGCGTATCCGTTTTTGTGGGCGTGACTGGAATTTTATTTTACACCGATCGCCCGTTTGGAAAGAAAGCCTGTCTGGCCGTTAGTTGTGTTTTGTTCCTCTTATTTATTGTTGATCTTATCCACGCGATTCTTACTGGCGATGTTGGTGGAATCGCCCATGGAGCGATTTCGATTCTGGTTCAAGTGCTCTATGTTGGTGGCTATTTCTATGCGAGCGTCCCCGACTGGGTCTATAAGAAGCGCCACCGAAACGAAGAGAACCAAGACGAACAAAAATAAGCGCCCCGAAGGGCGCTTTTATCTTACTAATTGATTATTTTGCTGCTTCGAGAGCGGCTTCGTTTTTGCGGCGGATGTAATCCGTCATCAAGTCTTCGGGCACGCCTTCGGTGCGAACGGCCATAACACCTGGGACTTCTTCCATCAAAATGATTTCCACCCCGCTAGAAATGTCGTCTTGGGCTAAGGAACAGCCTTGGCAGGCTCCCACCATCGTAACATAAACGATGCCATCGCGGAACCCAATGTAATCGATGTCTCCTCCGTCCCGTTGTAAGAAAGGCCGTACTTTATCAATGGTGGCCTGAATCAGTTGAATCGTCGCTTCGTCTTCCATAACGCGTTCTATTTTAGTCACTTCGCTTCGCGTATCAATTCAAATGAATGCAAAATGCGTTTTTTCGGTGGAAAAAAAGAAGCCATATCCTAAAATAGGCGAATGGACTCGGAAAAGGGGAAAACGGATTTAAGAATCGTTGAAATCAAAATCTTAGTGGCCATTTACGAATTGTCCGTAGATGGATTCGCACCTTCTTTGCGGGGGTTGCTGGCCTTTTTAAGAGGCGACGACTCCGCTTCACGCTTTGAGGGATTATGGAGCTATGGTTCTTATGTCTCCATGAGCGGCAAGCGTCTTGGAAAGCTACTAAAAGGATTGAAGGATTTTGGTTACGTGGATTCGGAATTCGAGCAAAAAGAAGAATACCTCTATCTCTTCCCCGAAGGAAAAGAAGTGGCCCGGACTTATTTAGCCAAGGACCATCGCCGATCCCGACCGCCTCGTCATGGGGCGCCTCTATTCCTACCGATTCGTTAACAATAAGGAGAAAAACATGCCCAACAAAGAAATTCCACCGTTTGAAGAATGGCCCTTCCGCGTGCCTAACGTCAAAAAGGCCATTGAAAAACTGAATGCCGTCGTCGAAGAATTAAAATCTGCTTCCGACGGGCCCGCCGCCTTGAAAGCCTTCAAGAAGCGTTCCCGGCTTATGGACGCCCTTCAGGACGATATCACCCACGTTTCCGTCCTCTTTAGCCTGGATACCCAAAATAAGAAGTACGCGAAAGCCCAAAATAAGCTCAACGAGGAATTGCCTCTCCTCCAAGCCGCGGACGTCCATTTCCAGGAAGCGATGCTCGTTTCTCCTCACCGCGCCTATTTGGAGAAGAAACTCGGCACTTTCCTCTTCCAGATGTATGAATTCGCCTTGAAGTCCTTTGACGAACGGATTGTCGAAGAATCCATCGAAGAAAATAAGCTTTCTACGGAATACGCCTCGAAGATCGCTTCCTATTCCGTCCCCTTTCGCGGACAGGTTTATAACCTTCCTCAGATGGGCAAATTCCTTCAAGACGTGGACCGCGAGACTCGTAAAGAAGCCTCGGAAGCCTATTATTCCTACTTGGAAACTAAAATCCCGGAACTGGAGGAAATCTACGATAAACTCGTGAAGGTTCGTGACAAGATGGCCAAGAAGCTTGGCTATCAAAATTACGTGGAACTCGCTTATCTCCGCATGTCGCGTTTTGACTATAACCGCGAGGATGTCGCTGCTTACCGCGATCAAATCCGTGAAGAAGTGACTCCGCTTGCCGCGAAAATCTTAAAAGCCCAATTTAAACGCACGGGAATCCGTCACCCGGAATCCTATGATTTGGGGCTTGCCTTCCAAAGTGGGAATCCCTTGCCGTTAGGGACGACAGCAGAAAAAATCGAGAAGGCGAAGAAGATGTACGATGAGCTTTCTCCGGAAACCAGTTATTTCTTCCGCTTTATGGCGGATTGCCACGTTTTGGATTTAGAAGCCCGCCCAGGCAAACAATCCGGTGGATACATGACCTATTTCCCCAAGCATGGCGTTCCCTTCATTTTTTCCAATTTCAACGGAACTAGCGGGGACGTGGATGTCTTAACCCATGAATTCGGCCATAGTTTCCAAGCCTATATGGCCCGCAAAATCAAAATTCCCGAATATCGTCAGCCCACGATGGAAGGGTGCGAAATCGATTCCATGTCGATGGAATTCTTCGCTCATCCGTGGATGAATCTCTTCTTCAATGAACCGGAGAAGTATCGTTATGCCCATTTGGCGGACGCCATTTCCTTCTTGCCGTATGGGGTGACCGTCGATCATTTCCAGGAATGGGTTTATGAGCACCCGAATGCGACTCCCGCGGAACGCGATGCTTATTGGCATGAACTTGAAGAACGATACACCCCGTATAAAGTTGCGGCCTATGGTTCGAACAACTATCTAAAGACGGGCCATCGTTGGTTGCTTCAATCCCACATCTTCGAAATCCCGTTCTATTACATTGATTACACCTTGGCGCAAGTCATGGCCTTCCAATTCTTCAATTTGGACCGCAAGAACCATGAACTCGCTTGGAAACGCTATCTCAAACTCTGCGAATCCGGCGGAAAATATCCGTTCCGTACCTTGGTTCTCCGCGACCATATGAAGGATCCCTTCGCCCCGAACGTCATCAAGAAAACGGTTCGTCCCTTGATGAAGGTGCTGGAGTCCTATCAAATCGAATCCAAATAAAATTAACAAAAAAAGCGCTGCCTTACACATGGCGGCGCTTTTGCCTATCTCCCGATCCAGATTCTTTTGTTTCGGAGATAGACCCGCAGGCGAAACAGCGCCTGTACGGTTTTACTTGGAACTCCTCTCTTGCAGCAATTCGATCTGCGTCTTTCTTAGTTCCACCTCGAGTTCACTTTTTTGTTTGAGAATGGAATCGAGCCTTTGCTGTTTCTTTTGCATCCCTGCTGCGATTTGTTTGAGGGTACGAATGTCGCTTTCTGCCAATCCGTGAATGGGAAGTAGGTAGGGAGAGTCGCAAGCGGGCTCTGCGATTTGGCAGTAGTAGAAAAGCAATGCGAGGGCCGTGGATTCTTTCGGCGAGAAAGCGCTGGAATGGTATCCTTCGATCGCTTGGCGAGTGACCCCGACTTGTCTTCCTAAATCATCCAAGGTGCAGTGCAAGGCATTCACGATGCGGTCGATGATGGTCCCCCAAGGGAACGATGCAATCAATTCTTTGATGTTCTCTGGGTTTTTCATGTCCCCATTGTATCGAAAGAAAGGAAAAACTCACTTGCCAATATGAAGCAAGTTGGTTTTGTTTTCAGTTTTCCCTTCCTTTTGGAAGGGAGAAAAGACGAATATTAAGAGGTTCGTTTTTCAATTCGTGATAAAAAAAGTATCCATATCTCGAAGCTATGGATAAAATAGAAATAGAAATACTTATGAGCAATGACGAAAATACGAAGGGTCGTGTCCATAATGGAACGACATTAGATTCTGAATCTTCATCCAATTTAAAGATTACTTTTCATCAGGGTTTCCGCGATTTTTTGCCGATGCATACGCATACTTTTTGGGAATTTTTCATTGTGGCCAAAGGCTCTTTCCAACATGAACTAAACGGCAAGAAAGAAATCCTTCATCAAGGAGATGCTTACCTGATTCGTCCGTGGGACCGTCATGAAATCAAACAAAATGAGCCAGATTCTAGCTGTCTATTTTTGACCATTACGATTCCGAATATGAAGGCCATGTGCAACATTTGCTCGGATGACCTCTATGAAGTCCTTTATTCTCGCGGTGTGCTCAAGTGCTTTTTAACGGACCACCAAGTTCGCAAAATTAAGAATCTATGCTTCTATATTCAAAAAAACATCTACGCGGATCCCAAAAAAGGAGAGTTGCCTTCTTCCTTGTTGCTTCAACGCGTCCTCTCTATCGTCATTGAGCAAAACTATTCTTTTGAGGAAGACAAGCCCGCGTGGCTGCTTCAATTGCTAAAGGATATCCAAGATCCCGCCAACAAAGGCTGGCACGTCAATGATGTGATGTCCCACGTGAATTATTCTCATTCGCATGTTTCGCGTTTCTTTCAACGGTACATGAATTGCTCCGTCATCGATTATCTTTCCGAAATCAAGATGCAGAATGCGAAAGACTTGATGCTTTATAGCGACCTGACGGTTTACGAAATCTCGGAAGCCCTTGGCTATAAATCCTCCACCAATTTTTCCGCGGTCTTTAAGGCGGCGTTTGGCCTTTCTCCCGCCCAGTATCGTAAAAAACATCGGGACGCTCGGTTCCGCGAAGGCGATTTAAAGGACCTCTAGTAACGGAGCCCCTTTTTCTTATTCTTCGACCTCCTTCAACATGCAAAGGACGAGGAAATTCCAACTTTGGAACCCGGGGTTATTGAGCCCAAGCCCTGTTTCGGAATCATAATATTCGGAGAATTTCCCTTGTTTTTCGATATCTTGTCCGAGAACAAGGATGGTTTTTTCAGCTAGCTCCTTGGCTAAATCGTCATAGCCGTATTTCTTTAAGCCCACGTAAGTGAAGTAGTTTGCATTGATCCAAATGGGGCCCACCCAACAAGAGGGGTTGCCCGAGCGGATATTGCGGAACATCTTTTCGGCTTTGGATACGCTGCGGATGCCGTAGGGGCTATTCAGGGTCTTGGGATTTATGTAATGCTCTTCAACACACCGTTTGGCTTCTTCCGGGGTAGCGATTCCGCTCCAAAGGGGCAACATCCCCGCCCAGGTTTCGATGCGCATCGGAAGGGAATGGTAATTGCGAGGGGCTCCTTTGTGCAGCCATTCGTCGGGGTCGACTTTGCGGAGGGAGATGTCCGCGCTATAGAAGTAGCCGTCGCGGGGGTCATAGAGTTCTTCGTGGATGGCTTTGGCTAATTCATCAGCCTTTTGCTGATATTTCTCCTTTTGTTCTTTCAAGGAAAGCATATCGGCAAGATCGGCCATCGCCTGAAGTTCGGCCTGCATTAAGGCGTTTAAATAAATGCTTGCGGTATCGCCGTGCTGACGGTAGAAAACCGTGGGGTCGTTATCAAATCCAAGCCCAAGGTCATCGAGGGGGAAGAACAGGCCTGTTTCTTCGTGCTTTTGTTCTTTTTCGTAATAAGAGATGAAACGTTCCAAACGGGGATAGGCATCGCGAATCCACGAAGCGTCGTTTTGGTGTTTGCTGATGACCAAAGCGTGTTGGGCCAAACAGGGTTTATGGATGTTGGTTTTCTTATTGGGATCCAAATCAAAAAGCCAAGAGGGGCTATCCTGAACCAAAATGGGGATACGGCCGTTTTCATCTTGGGCATCGAGGAAGTCAAGGACACAGCCCTTTTCATAGGCGTCAATGGAAGGATCCTCGATTTCAAAAAGGGCAAGTCCGGTGAGCCAAGAATCCCAATCCCATAATTGATGGGAGTAATAGGCCCCAGGAACAAGGAAGGGATGTTTCAACCGGTCCACGGGTTCGCGGAAGTTATGTTTATAACTAGAAAGGATGTAGGAACGGATCAGCTCGGCATAATGTTGAATGTTTGTTTTCATAGATGCTTTTATTGTCTTATTTATGGGGACAAACGCAAGAAGAGGTGGGTCTTATTTTTGGATGAAAACCTCTTAAATTTCTTTTTGTAACCCAAAAGAGGCAAATAAACGGGAAGAAAACGAAATTTGGCCCAAAACGGCCAAAGAATTCTTGCATGAAGCGCCCTCTATCCGTATAATTCAAAACGCTTCATGTTATGAAGCACCACGCCCGAATGGTGGAATCGGTAGACGCGTTGGACTCAAAATCCAATGTCTGATGAGGACGTGCCGGTTCGAGTCCGGCTTCGGGCACCATCGATAATCCAACCTCTTGGCTTATAAACCAGGAGGTTTTTTCTTTCCTTGAAACCTCCTAAAGGAGAGGAGATCAAATCATGGAAATAAATAATGCCATAATAGCATCGCGAAATGATCGGGGCTTATGTGTTGTACAAAGTATTGCGTTCAATCCCCTACGCTTATCACATTCTGGCAAGCATTTCAGGATTGTTTTTACTAACTTTTTGCAAATTCAGATGATTGATAAACATAACTTTTTGCAAATTCAAATGATTTATAAACATAACTTTTTGCAATTCTTTATTAACGGTATATCCTAATTATGATATCTTATTGGCGGGACAACTTTTATGTTAAAAAGAAAAATATACTCTGAATTATTAAAGTGGAAAAACGAATCAAAAGGAACTTCCGCTCTTTTGATTGAAGGAGCAAGACGCGTCGGAAAGACTAAAATTGCGGAAACTTTTGGAGAAAAAGAATTCCCTGCTTTTAAAACAATTGATTTCACAAAAGAGTCAAGTGATGTTAAAAAAGCATTTGATGATTTGAGTAAACTTGAAAAGTTTTTTGAAAACCTCTTTTTGGCACTAGGGATGAACGCTTTACCAAAAGGAAGTCTTCTCATATTTGATGAAGTGCAATTTTGTCCAAAAGCTAGGCAGTCAATAAAAACCCTTGTTGCTGATGGTAGATATTTTTATTTAGAAACTGGTTCGCTTGTTTCAATTAAAGAAAATACTGAGGATATTTTAATTCCGTCTGAGGAAGAATCGATTCAAATGTTCCCCATGGATTATGAAGAATTCCTTTGGGCGTGCGGATTGGAATTTGAAGCGAACGCAATTGTAAAACACTTTAATAACAGAGAACCGTTTGATAATAATATTCATCAATCGTTAATGAAAAATTTTAGAACTTATCTTGCCGTAGGTGGAATGCCTAAAGTGGTGGAAACATATTTAACAACTCATGATTTTTATGCGGTCGATAATGAAAAAAAGAAAATACTTAAGTTGTACGAAGAAGACTTAAGAAAAATAGACAACAAGTTTGGTACTATTTGCTATTTAGTTTGGAAACAAATGCCGACGATGCTTTCAAAACATTCAACTCGTTTTGTTGTTTCTTCTACGAATGAAAGAGCGGATTCCATTTTGTTTACAAATACCATGGAAAAACTAATTGAATCTAAAATGATTCTTGCTGTTTATAAAGCCAGTGATCCAAGTGGCGGATTTTCATTAACTAAAGATACTGGTTCATTTAAACTCTATTTTAACGATGTCGGTTTATTTACGTCTATTGTCTATCCAAATACGATTAATGATTCGCGGGATGTTTATCAACGTCTTATTTTTGATAAACTGAAAACCAATCTTGGAATGCTGTTTGAAAATGTTTCCGCTCAAATGTTGACAGCGAATTCTTTTGAGCCATATTACTATTCTTGGGAACAAGAAAAAGATGGAGTTAATAAGAAGTATGAAATTGATTTCATCGTTTATAAGAGCGGAAAAACGATTCCGTTTGAGGTGAAATCAAGGAATGTATCATCCAAAGAATCATTAGATGAATTCAGAAAAAAATTTGTTAAAAAGATTGGTGAGAAATACATTGTACGCATTAAAACATTATCATATGGGGATAATTTGACTTATTTGCCATACTATATGCTATTTGCTGTCAGATGATTGAAATAGAGGTATTGGCGTCCGCACTTAGCGAATATTTACATTATATAAAACGGGACATCCCGATGAGGTTCTGGTATTTTCTATTTTCGGAAACGCGGGGACGATAGGGCACCGTTGACGAGCTTTGCTGCCTTCTTTAGCCGGTTGTTTCCGATCTCAATTGGGCCAATGCTTTCTTTTGGCTTACGGCCCTTTACCCAAAAGAGAACGAGCGGTTAGAAATGGTCTCTATTTGTTGTTAATTGCTGCGTTTGAGGAATGAATGAAAAGTTCATGAAAGGTTATGAATCGAATTTCTCATCGCATAAGAAGTCCGTGATGCCAACATGCTCGATCCCGTGCTTATCTGTGTAAGGTAAGTATAAATCCCCTTCGACAATGATCTTTTTAAACGAGTCATCAATCTTTAGGAAGGAATTCGACTCCTGTTTCATTTTTTCCTCGTCGTAGATTCGATATGCGGATTGGACGTAGATTTTAACGTTGCCCATCGTGGCGATGAAGTCCACTTCGTACTGTTTTCTCTCTCTTGTGCCGTCTTTGTTGACTTCGATGACTGGAACGACTCCAACGTTTACTGCGTATCCACGGCGTTTAAGATCTCTATAGATAACGGACTCCATCATACGGCCTCTGTCATTTTGGCTAAAGGACAGAAGTGCGTTTCTTAAGCCACAATCGGCAAAATAGTATTTCTTGCTGCTTGCGATGAGGTTATTGCCTCTTATGTCGAAACGGCTTGCCTCACTAATTAGGAACGAGTCCATGAATGCAGACATATATTTCTCGATGGTTTGTCTTGAAATGGCTTTATCTTCCTTTTGCTTAAAAAGTTCGAATATCTTGTTAATCGAGACGAGTGAGCCTTCACTAGATGCAAGGACGGTTAAAAGTTCCTTAATCGGGGCGTTGTTAGTTATTTTGTTGTGTTCGAGGATGTCCTTCAAATAGGTGAGTTCGAAAAGATTTGTTAAGTATGAAATTTTATCTTGGTTATTTCCGTAAGCGACCATTCCCGGCATCCCTCCGAAGGTCATGTATTCTTCGAAGAGCATTCTTTTGTCTTTTTGGGGAAATGCGTTCGAGTATTCGCTGAACGAAAGTGGGGCAAGGTCGATTTGCCATCCTCTGCCTCTAAATTCGGTAAGAACGTCGGAGGATAATAATCGGGAATTGCTCCCGGCCACGTAGATGTCCACGTTCGGATAATTCGAAAGCAGCCCATTGAGGACCTGATAAAAATTGATTTGGGGAATGGTACCATCGCTGGTTTTATATCCTTCAAATGCTGGGTTTTCAATACTCTCGCAGAACTGTATTTCGTCTATGAAGAGGTAGAATTCATCGCTTTTGTTTATTCTGCTTTTGATAAACTCATCCAATTTGATGGGGGTGGTAAGGCTTGCGTTTTCGCTGCTTGATAAATCAACGTGGATGATCTTATCGTTCAAAACGCCAGCGGACAGGAGATAGTCTTTGAACAAAGGGTTGAGAAGATACGATTTGCCGCATCTCCTGATTCCCGTGATGACCTTGACCATGCCGTTATGCATGCTTCTTATCAGTTTGTTAAGATAAAAATCTCTTTTGATTTCCATGCGATTGTCGTGCTCCTTTGTGCACACAAATTGTAACATAAAATGAAGAAAACAACACTTTTATAGATTAAAAATTGCAAAAAGTGATAAAAATCACATTTATTGCAACACGAAGATTTTAGGTTATGACCTTAAAGGTGGGGGTAGCTGCGTATTTATTTGTCACCAAGAACGTTGCACGCCGCCCTAAATGGGATTTTTCATCGCTCCATTTTATCGATTACAGTCGACAGAATAAGATGTTTTTTGTCGACTATGTTCGACAAAAAAGAATGTCGGAAAATAAGAATTCTTAATTTAGAGTTGGAAGCCCATAATTTTGGTACGTCTACCATAACGGTAACCATACCCTTTGATCGGAACGGGTTTACAGAAGTTGTCCCTGTAAAGAAAACGTATGAAGAAAAGATTGTGAAGGCATTGAAACTAAATAGCCGTTTAACCACGGGTGATATAGCTATCATTATCGGAAAAACGAGGAAGGCCGTGATGAGGCTCCTTAAGAAAAGCGACAAAATCATTCGAGCCGGTTCCGATAAAACAGACCACCGGGAAATTAAAAAGTAGAATGCTCACGCCTGTTATAATGCATAAGGAAAGCGCATTAAGGTAGGAGCAAAAAAGATGGAGACATTAGAAGAATTTATGAAGTGGCACCAAGCCACGGAAGAGAAATCCTCCTCCTTTGTCGATTACCTTTATTCTTTGATGAAGAAGTACGACGTGGAGAATCCAGCGGATCTCTACCGCAAAGCCAACATTTCTCGACAGCTTTGGTCTTCGATCATTTCCGAGAAGTCCCATCCTTCTTTAAACGTTTGCTTAAAGATTGCCCTGGCGGTACAAGTCAATAACCATGAATGCAAATATTTGCTGAAGAAGGCGGGTTTTACCCTGGCTTCTTCTAACCCCTTTGCGTTAATCATCCGTTACGCGATCGAAAACAAAATCTATGACCTTGTCGCGGTAAACCATCTGCTAGAAGAAAATGGCTACGCGGATTCCTTGATTGTTTGATTTTGTCCAATTCGGTTTGACCTTTCTCGCCTCCTCTTGACCTAGGATAAAGCCAGGACGGGAGAAAGAAAAATGAACGAAAACCTACGAAGAATCAAAGAGTACCTCTTAAGCGTTGGGATAAAGGAAGAAACCATTGATGGGGGCAGAAGAAGTTCGGTGTACCTAGCCATGGAAATCATGGAATATGCCCATCGAAATCAAAAAAGAGAAAATGGCGAAGATTACGCCAACCATCCGGGAAGATGCTTAACGAGGTATCGGGAATGGATTGCCATTGGGCCTGATGGGGATCGCGCGTTGGATAAAGAGCTATTAGAACAAAACGGAATCCCTTTTGATGGCGTGCAAGAAGTGTGTTTGCTCCACGATGTGGTGGAAGACACGGAATTTAGTCTCGAAGACGTTCGGGATATCTATGTCGAATGCGGCTTTAAGAATTATTTTGACGCCTATATCTTGGATGCTTTAAAACGAATTACCCACGATAAGACCATGGGGTACGAGGAATATATCAAAATTTGCCTTATGAACCCAGTGTCCGCGTTAGTAAAAATGATCGATATGGAAGACAATCTCCGGATCTTGGATTTGATCGAATATAACGAAGAGCGGTTTCGGAAGGCTCAAGGGTACCTATTTTGGACGTTCGCGATTAACCATGCTTATCACTTTGTGGAGAACGGGGGAAAATACAGAAAGGAATTCCGGAAAAACTCTAACATCTAAGGTGGTTTTCCCGTTGAATGATGGGAGAGAAATGGCGTTAATGAAACGATGCAATGAGAGAAATAAAATAGATACTATAATATGCAAAATAATCAAAAATAGAATAAATAGACATTATAATATCTGATATAATAAGGGCATGGATCGGTACTTAGATTTAAATGATTTGTGGGGAATCCCCTCTTTGGAGGACCAAATGCTTGCTCTTGCCAAGCGGCTGCGAAACATTCGCAAAAGCAAAGGGTGGAATCAAACGGAATTTGCCGACCGCTCTGGAATTCCTTTGGGTACGTTGAAGGTATTTGAAACGAAGGGAAAAATCTCTTTAAAGCATTTGTTTCGCTATGCCATAGCCGTAGACCGAGTCGATGAACTTAACGCCCTTTTTACAAGACATGAGCCGACTTTAGAGGAAATGAGAAATGACAAATAGACTCGAACAACTGACGTTTTTTACCACGACAAAACGGTTGGCCTTTTGCGTTGCATTGATCGCTGAATTTCCTTTATCTATGATAAAAAATGGCTTTTAGACGGCTTTTCCATATCGCCTCGCTCGCTGCCTTTGGAGAACCGGGTTTTCACGGCCGATTCCTTGAAATACCAAGGATTATTTGGGGTATTCGCTGACTCTCTTCCCGATGGATGGGGAACATTAACGACGATAAAATATTTGCGAAATAAAGGCATTTCCTATCTAAATCTCAACCCATTAGAAAAACTATCCCTTATCGGAGACGATGGACTAGGGGCTTTATCCTATCGTCCTAGTCAAGGAAACGAAATGGGAGAATGGCTTGGAACATTGGATGAATTTTTTCAAGCGTCTCTAGATGCCGTGGAAGGGGAAGATGCGGAGCTTCTGGATATGATTTTTGCCAAAGAAAGCTCCACGGGAGGTGCTAGGCCAAAGGCTCATGTTCGTTTGGATGGATCGGAATGGATTGTAAAATTCAGAGAGAGAAAAGATCCGACTTGGATGGGACGGATGGAATATGAATATAACCTTGCGGCCAAAGAGGCGGGCATGGAAGTTCCAGAAATTCGACTTTTACCATCCAAAGATTCCGACGGCTATTTTGCATGCAAGCGTTTCGACCGCAATTCAGAAGGGCGCGTCCATATGCTTTCCCTGTCTGGTTTGCTAGAAGTACCGCGCGATCTGCCACTGCTTGATTATGCCACTTTTCTTCAGGCAACCGGTTATATCACTCAATCGCAAAAAGAAGTGGAGAAAGCGTTTCGATTAGCGTGCTTTAATGTCTTCTCCAAAAATTATGACGACCATTCCAAAAATTTCGCATTTCTTTATGACGACCAACAAAAACGCTATGTATTGGCCCCAGCCTATGACCTTACGCGCACTCTTTATCAAAAAGAGCATGAAATGAGCTGTAATGGAAAGGGTCTTCCAAAAGAAGACGATTTGCTTGCGGTTGCTAAAAAAGTCGGGATTCCTGCCAAAAAAGTGGGGGAAATCCTGCTCCGTACTAAAATGGTTGCCGAGACACGCTTAAAAGAATGGCTAAATAAATAGCTATTTTCTTACAGGGATTTCCCCCTCTTTCCTTCGCGACACAGATCCTCGGATTTTACGATAGCCCGTTTCGGTGACGTCATACACATCGAAGTAGCGCGTGTCCATGTTCGGCGGGAAAATTCCTTTATAGATTTCCTTGATTTCTTTGACGTAATCCTTGTCTTTGTCGTCGTAATCCTTCAAATCCTCTTCTGCAAGCAGGTCGATGTGAGTGGCATCATCCCCGGGACTGTATTCCGTTGTGACAACGCATTGGTATTTCCCGTACTTTTCGCTGAAGGATAGAACAATCATGGGATCTGCGAGCATGTTCATCGGTGCATCGTCATCGGTCGATTCCCACCTGCAGCAAACGATGTCTCCGTATTTGTATTTCATAAAAACGCCCCCTTGACTAGTTTTGGATTCGGCGGATGAGCCTTCCTCTGGCCCGTGGGAAGTGGGGGCAAGGAAGAGACAACCGCTTTCTTTTATTTCGTGAGATATCCCCTTTAATTTTCGACATTATAAAACGGAAAGCTGGATGAGCAAATCTTCCCTTGCGTCGTAACAGGGACATCGCGCATCTAGAATAGAACAGATTGAGAAGCTTGGGATTCGCTTTTTAGACGTTTTAAAGCAGGCTTTAGGCATGCTCACCGTGAATCAGGAATTTGCTAGGAAATGGCGTTCCAAACTTTCTCGTAACAACCCATCGTTCTTTTTAAGAAATGGCAGAAGGTAAATGGGGTAATACCAAATCTTATCCCCTTCGCTAGAAATGTTGGTTTCGCCGAATACGAAGGCACAGGGGATGTCTGGGGTTACCTGAAGCAAATAATCGAGTTCCGCGTGATTATATCGGAGGTCTTCCTGGGCTTTCCCGGATTTGATTTCAATGGGAAGCACGTATCCGCTATTTTCGACTAAGAAATCGACTTCGCCCATTTTTTTAGAATTAAAGTAGTAGAGGAAGTCACCAAATCCTGATGCCGAAAGAATTTGGGCGGCCATGTTTTCAAATGGAGCCCCGTAATTGAGCGCGATGTCACCACTTAGCCATCTGGAACAAGAAACGTCATCTAAAAGAGAAGAAGTGAGTAACCCGGTGTCGTTATAAAAGAGTTTTAATACTTTCCTTTCGGAGGATAGCGACAAAGGAAGTCGTGCTTCCGTAACATTATAAGTCGGGATGGCCACCCCCGATTTGACAAGCCAGAGGAATGCGTCTTCGATGGAGATGTTTCTAAAGACTTTTCGTTCCACAACATGAGAACTCATAAAACGTTTGTTTTTGCTATTGATTTCTGATGGGATGGCATCATACAGTTCTCGAATGTGAAGTTTCGTTTGAGTTTCTTCGGTATAGGCTGTGATGTCTCTTTGATAACGCCGAACGATTTGCCGTTGGGCGGTTTGGACTTTTTGAAAGTTTTCTGTCGTTATATAGAGATCAACGGCTTCGGGCATGCCGCCGACAAGAATGTATTCGTGAAATAACGACAAGAAGCGGCTGTGCAACGCATCGGGGATGGGCGTATGTTGAATAAAGGAAGACCGCAATAGAGAAATGGCCTCCTCTCCGACCCCTTTTGCCCATAGATATTCTTCAAAATCCAAAGGATGGAGTGTAACTTCGTCCATGTAACCAACGGGATCGAGCGAGATATCGTTAATGTAGACGCCTAACAAAGAACCAGAAAGGATGAATCGATAGGCCCCCTTCTCAACAAAGGATTTCATTGCGGTGACGATATCGCTGTAGGAGTGGACGTCTTCTCCCTGCTTTCGCAAATCTTCTTTCCTTTTATAAACGAGTTGGATTTCGTCAAGAAAAATCAGGGTTTCGTGGGGAACGAGGTTCGCTCCGTCATAAAGGGAAAGAACGGCGAGCAAGGTATCCGAATTTGGGAGTTTCGCAAAAGAATCAATCCATTCGTTATGTTCTGCGAAATTAAGATAGATAACGTGGGAATAGTTGGCCCTAGCGAAGCGCAGGATTGTATGCGTTTTACCTACTTGTCTAGCTCCATCTACCAAAAGAGCCTGCTTTCGATTTTTCGACCAACTATTTAATGTAGAATCTAGTTTTCTTTTTAATTCCATAAAACCGCCAATCTATCGAAGCAATTTTATATCGGATGGCAAAAACTTTCCAATAAAACAATAAAAAATGGCAAAAACTTTCGGTTAAAATCGCAATTTTTGGCAAAAACTTTTTAAAAGGGTCTTTTGCCTGTTACGCCGCCGTGTGTAAAGGGAATCGAAGCAAAATTGAAACTTGCTTGATGGTTACATAAGACCGAAATGGGCGAACAATAAACACATGGGGATGCCAATTCCCGCGGATAGAACGATGAAGAGAATCGTATTCATCTTCTTTTTGAAAAACCATCTGTAGCCAAAATAAACAAGAAGCAGCACACCCATGGTTGCCATGCCTACATAGCTGGGATGAAAACCGTCCGTTTGGATCGAATTCAAGCTGGTGTACCCGATGCATTTAGCAAGAAGGACGATGCCGGTAGAGAGAATCAGGCCGATGATAACGGGCTTCAAGCCATTTAAGAACCCCTGCACATAACGATTTTTAATGAATTTGGTCAAAATCGTGGCAACGAGGATGATGATCAGGAAACTAGGAAGAACAACCCCGAAGGTGGCCACTAAACTTCCTAAGAACCCAGCTTGCGTCGCTCCGACGTAAGTCGCAAGATTAACTCCAATGGGGCCGGGGGTGGACTCACACACGCCGATAAAATCATAGAATTGGGATTCGCTGAGCCAACCGTGTCCCAAGACGGTTTCTTTGAGAAGAGGAATCATCGCGTAACCTCCCCCGAAAGTGAAGGCACCGATTTTAAAGAATTCGATAAATAACTGCCAGAAAATCATTTTTCTTCCTCCTTTGTCTCGACGGATTCCGAATGTTCCTTTTCGGGAATTTGAGGGGACGTCCCCGCTCTTTTTTCTTTCATGGAGGAATAAAGGGTTACGAATAATCCGATAACCCCACCCATCAGAATGATCCAAATGGAAGAGAAATTGACGCTGAAGACTTCTAATAAAAGCATGGTAATGGCAACGCTAGTAAAGACAATGACGGGAATGGGTTTCTTTTCCATTTTCAAAAACATCTCCACCCCAGCAATCGTAATAAGCAGGGCCACGGCGGCTTTGACCCCGACAAAGGCATAAGCCACGTATTGGTTGGCTAAGAATTGATCAAAGAATAACGAAATCAAGAAGATAATAAGAAGGGAAGGCAAACTGACGGCAATCGTGGACAAAACGGCTCCAAAAATCTTGCCGACCTTAAACCCGACATAAGTCGCGATGTTGACGGCGATAGGACCTGGCGTGGATTCGGCGATCGCCACCATGTCAATCATTTCGTCCTCATCCATCCACTTTTTCTTTTCGATGATATTTTCTTTGATGACGGGGATCATCGCGTAGCCTCCTCCAAAGGTGAAAGCTCCGATTTTTAAGAAGATGAGGAAGAGGGATAGCATCGTCTTCCAGTACGAAGGTTTTTGGTTTCCGTTTTCTTTTTCCATAACGCCGCTATTTTAAGAAGGAAAAATATATAAGTGAAATAATATAAAACTATATGAAACATAATAAAAAACATATAATCGAATTATGACCATTAAAGATTTGAACGTGTTCGTGGCTGTTGCCCAGTACGAAAACATTACAAAAGCGGCTTCTACTCTCTTTATGAGCCAGCCTCAAGTTTCCTTTTTGATTAAGGAGATGGAAGAAGAAATTGGTTTTCCTTTATTTACTCGCGTTAAAAAGCGAATCCGCCTATCCCCAAAGGGGAAAGAATTTCTTTCCTATGCGAATAAAGTGCTTTCTTCTTTCCAAGAAATGGAAGAATTTGCTCAAGGGGAACAAAAGAAGAAAAGAGTCGTAGTTTCCTCCTCGTTATCGATGGGGGAAGTGTTTTTATCTCCACTATTTAAGCCTTTAGAAGAACAAGGGGAATACGATTTTACCTATCGAATCGAAACGGGGGATCAAGTCATTGTGGATATTGAAACGGGTCGCAGCGACATCGGCTTCATCGAAGGGGGATCTTATGGACAAGATTTGGATGCAAAACCCCTTTTCCTCGATCGTCTTGTTCTGGTCTCTTGTTTTGGTTTTCCCGTTCCCAAGCGAATTAGCTTAGAGAAGTTAGGAAATTACCCTTTGCTTCTTCGTAACCCAGGATCGGGAACGCGAGCGATTTTTGATTCCGCCCTAGCAGGAAGGTCTGTTCGTTTATCCATTAAAGCGGAGTCTATGAGTAATTTTGCTTTGCTTGAGATGGCAAAAAATGGATTTGGAATCGCCGTTATGCCCTATGCTTTTGCTAGAAGTAGCGTAGAGAATGGCCAATTAAAAATGAGCCAAATTGAAGGAATCCCTTTGGAACGCACTTTTACTTTGATCACGAGAAAAACCACCCCCTATTCCGAATTGGCTGAAAGAATATTTCAATCCTTTTCCAAGGAATACAGTTTGGATTCCGCCAAGTAATTTAGGGCCTTTTTCCTTTGAATTACTGAAAAAATGAAAACAAACCAGAATTATATTCTGGGTCATTTTCGGGATTTTCCATCCCTTGTTTTCGCGCTTTTTTCTTGGCTAGAATCAATAAGCGCACGCTGGAATGATGCGCGTTAGAAGATTCACCTGTTATTTGGCGGGTTTCCTAAAAACAGGCAGTTCCAGCAAAGCGAGGAAAGAAAGCACAGAACCATGGTTAATCTTAAAACAAAGCCCTTTTACCTCAATCAAGAACAACTCGATTGGGTGAATAACACCTTGAATAGCATGAGCGTCGATGAAAAAATCGGCCAGCTCTTCACCCTTTTAAAAGCGGTGCCAGGCGTTGATGAAAAGATGCTATCGGGCATGATTTCCCAATGCCCTTTCGGAGGGTTTCGTTGGCAAAATCAGAATGCAGAAGGCGCTTACCGCCAAAATACATTGGTCCAAAAACTTAGCAAGATTCCTGCTTTGATTGCCGCCAATTGCGATGAAGGCGGGAATGGGGCCGCTCCAGAAGGGACATTTGTAGCAACCGCCACAGAATGTGGGGCTGGAGAAGGAACGGAAAACGCCTACCATGTTGGGTACGTCGCCAGCAAGGAATCGAGTGCTTTGGCGGCAAACATGCTCTTTAATCCGGTGGTCGACATTTACAAGAATTGGCGGAATACCATCGTCAATACCCGTGCTTTTTCGGACGATCCCGACACGGTCTTGGCTAACGCTCGAGCCTATATTCGTGGTGCAAAAGCGGCTAACCCCAATGTGGCCTGCACGGCAAAGCATTTTCCTGGTGACGGGGTGGATGAATTGGATCAGCACCTTTCGCTTAACGTGAATTCCTTATCCGTGGAGGAATGGGAAGAAAGTTTTGGAAAAGTCTATCGAAATCTGATTGAGGAAGGACTAGAAGCTATTATGGTGGGACACATTGCCCTTCCTGCTTATTCAAAAAAACTACGTCCTGGCATGTCGGATCAAGAGATTAAACCAGCAACGAATGCTCCGGAATTGCTCACGGACCTCCTTCGGAAAGACATGGGCTTTAACGGCTTGATAACAACGGACGCGACTCACATGATTGGGTTAGCGGGAAGCGGAAAACGCGAAGATTATTTGCCCGAAGCCATCATCGCGGGCTGCGACATGATTTTATTTACCGCCGATACGGCAGAAGACGTGGGCTTTGTTAAAAAAGCCTATGAAGACGGGCGTTTGACGGAAGAACGCCTTAACGATGCAGTCACACGTATCCTGGGGATGAAGGCTCACTTGAATCTTCATCATCCTGAAATTGCCATGCCAAGCGAAGAAGGGCTAAAGGATATTGGCTGTGAAAAACACCGTCGTTATGGCGAGGAAGCCGCTGAAAATTGCATCACCCTGGTCAAAGATACGGTCCATAATCTTCCCCTAGATCCCCAAACCAAGAAACGTTGCTTCCTCGTTTACGTGGGCTCCACCCCGACTTCAAAAGGCTATACGGGTGACCCCACGAAAAAAGTGGTGATCGAAGAATTAGAAAAAGCGGGATTTGAAGTGGATGCCTGTCCTTCTTTCTACGATTTGGAAGTAGAAAACGGGGTGAATTTTAGGAATATGGTGTCCATGATGGACAAGGGAAGCATCGCTTCCTTCCGTGAAAAACACGACTTTGCTTTGATTGCTCTAAACGTGAAGGGGTATGCCCAGCAAAACGAAGTCCGGATGTCATGGAGCTGCAATCATTCTAAGGAATCCCCATGGTATAACGAGGAAATCCCTACGATTGCCATGTCCCTTAATTACACGAATCACCTGATTGATTTGGCTCAGGTTCATACTTACATCAACGCCTATGGATCCAATCGCGTTCATATCCAAAAAGCGATTGAAAAAATGAAGGGGCTAAGCGAATTCAAAGGGAAGGCGCAGGAAAACGTCTTCTGCGACCGCTGGGACACCCGTCGATAAACGTTAAAAACAAGGTCGACGCCTCGCTTTTATTGTCTAGCCTCCCATTCCGTTCTAGCGATTTCTAAAATTCGTTCCGAAGCGTAATCAAAGAGGCGGAGGAAGGAAGAACAGTAGTAATTATGGCCGTCCTGCCAATCGTTTTTGCATCCGCCGTTGCAAAGTTTCCGGTAATGGCAACGGTAGCATTCTTCTGGCTTCTTTTTCCCTTCTTCCAAAAAGGAGACGAAAACGGGACTATGAACAATTTCTTGTAACGATTGATGGAGGATGTTGCCTCCCTTCCATGCGTCTAAGGCATAAAAGTCGCAAGGATAAACCGATCCGTTGGCCTCCACGAGAAAATAGGCTCCGCATCGTCCGCAGGTCGCGCAAGTGGATGCCCCGTCGTTAAGCAAAATGTGAATATAGTCATCGAAAAGACGGACGGAATGATAGTCGCCTTTTTTCCAATCGCCGTAATAGGCGTCAAAGGTGTCGCACAAAAATTTCCCATAGGCATCTGGGGTCAAAGAATAGGGCCGTCCCCCTCTTTTTTCTCCGATAGGATCCAAGCAAGCGATAAATTGGAGATACCGGCATCCTAATTTTTTTAGGGATTCATAGACTTCCTTTCCTTGCGATGCCATGGAAGCAGTCACGACGGAAAGGATATTTGTCTCTACGTGATAGGACGTAAGCAGTTCATAGGCTTTTTTGACCCTTTGATAGGTGCCTTTCCCCTGGGCGTCCATCCGGTTCGCGTTATGAATCTCTTCCGTCCCGTCTAGGGATAGTCCGACGAGGAATCCTTCTTCATGAAAGAATTTTGCCCATTCCGAATCCAAAGTAAGCCCATTGGTTTGAATGGCGAAATGGAGACGAACTCCTTGGGACTTTCTTTTTTTGGCTTTGGCAACGAAATGCTTGAAATAATCAAGCCCAGCTAACGTG
This sequence comes from uncultured Bacilli bacterium, assembly GCA_934699525.1. Lineage (GTDB taxonomy): Bacteria > Bacillota_I > Bacilli_A > RFN20 > CAG-826 > Alloenteromonas. The sequence goes on along the minus strand of CAKUWP010000001.1, from coordinate 198,464 downwards.
GGTTCCCCGCCTTGGAAGGCAAAAGAGATTTCCCCTTTCGGATCGATTCCTTTCATGGCTTTATCGAGCAAGGCGTCGACGACGGCTTCTGCCATGATTCCACAGGATTTTTGAGTCCGCTTATTGGATTCGTCTTCATAAAAGCAATAACGGCAGCGGCAGTCGCAAAGGCTCGAGGCGGGTTTGATGAGAAAATTAATAAATCGCATGAAGGACTCCGTTCCAAGATATTTCAACAAAACGAACTTCCAAAGGAGGCAAGGAATAGCCAATCGTCAAGGTGCGGTTGGAGGCAAGGCGGGTTTGAACGTTCAAGGAAGGGGTCGCGTGGTTTTTGAGGTATTCGATTTCCTCCACGTCCAATATGTCTCCTCCCCCCATGGCTACATAGGCGTCATAGCTAGAGCCGTGTTTCTTGGAAACCACATAGGTTTTGACGCGGCAGTTCGCTTGTGGGATATTCACGAATTCCAAGGTAAAGTTGAGTTTTGGGGCGTTATCAATGGCGGCGTAACGGTCATTGGGATTCACCAAAAAGGAGCCTTCTTTGTATAAATCGCTGGGTTTTGCGTAGTTATAAAGCAGAACGCGGATGCATTTCTCGTTTCTTACGGCGAAAAATCCTTCTCCTTTGGTAAGCAAAGTGCCCTGCATTTTGCCTAGCAAGGGTAAAATCGCATAGACGGCCTTGGGGATTCCCTCAGAATTGATGAGCCCTGCTCCCCCACAATAGGGTTCCATGGTCGGAGGAGCAACGCGAGAAAAGTCCGAGAAGGAAATCCCAGAAAAAACGGAGAGCTTGGTTACGTTTTCCATGTAGTTTTTGGCAAAGAAAGCCGAAAGGAAACAGGTGTCTTGCAGATAATCCTTTTGGGTTGCCGTAAACCCAAACCCTATTAGGACTAGGGGGATTTTTCCATAACCATATTTACGAAGAAGTTCTCTAGCCATTTCGATATTTTGCGCGAGGTGATCTTCTGAATCGAAATACCGCGCTTTCTTTTGCCCTCGGTTAAAATAGAACTTTTCGGCGAAGGATTGAAAAGGGAGAAAGGAGAACGTTTCGTCGTCCTGGGCCGCATAACTTAAGAAATCGTTGAGCAAACTGTGGTTTTCTTCTAAAAACAACGGGGTGCAAGGGATGCCGAGTTTGGCTTCGGGCAAGAATTTACGGACGATTTTGTAGGTGAAGGAGTGGAAGGAAAGGAATTCCTTGTAGCTTTCAAAAGACAAATCATCCCAACCACCGCTTGGGTAAGCCCAAATGGAATAGAGCCAAGTTGCGATTTCGCTTCGGCCAAATCGTGATTCTAGATGGGTGAAGAACGCCTCTAGCAATTCCTTCCATGTCTTGTTATCTTTCGGAGCGTAGTTCCGATAACGGGAATGATGAAGATAGGCGGGCGAAGATTTCTTGGCGATGATGGTGGGAACGAAGGAAAGTTGGAGATAAGGTTTCATTCCTAAAGACAAGGCAAAAAAGATGATTCGGTCCAAGAAGTGGAAGTTATAGATGGTTTCCCCGTTGCTATCCAACGTGATAATGTCGAATTCATCCGCGAAGATCGAAGACAAAGAAAGATAACGGAAATGCATCTTGCCTTGCAAATCCCGTAGTTGATCTTGGATTTCTCCTAATAGCAAGGCGCTGGCCTCGGGGAAAGAAACCATTTCGGATATTGGCGCACCTACGGTTTCCCCGTTTTTGAAAACATCGATGCCGCGAACGGAAATTTTGACTTCGTCGTTTTGGGATTCGATGTTGAAATCCCGCGTTTTCATGTCGTAATACTGATCCAATGTGTTAATCGCGTCGTGAAGGATTTCGTCGGTTAAGAGGTTGGATGCCTCATCGACAGCTCTTTTCCTTGTGGCGGAACGACGATATTCGCTGGGGGTGATGCCAAAGGTGTCGCGAAAAGCGCGAACGAAAGAACGAGGGTCTTCAAAACCATTGCTATAGGCGATTTCTGCTACCGTCTTGTCACTATCGAAAAGGTCGGACATGGCGTAATTGAGACGAACCCCGTTATAGTATTCGTAGAAGCCTTTGGAAAAATTCTTTTTGAAAAAAGCGGATAAATAAGCGGGGGTTAAATGCTCGTGTTCCGCTAAAGATTTCAAAGAAACACCGTCTTTATAATGCTCGTTGATGTAGTCGAGCATCGACTGCATGCGTTCGGAATATCTTCCTTCTCCCCCGTTTTCTTCTCCACGGGTATCTACAAAATGACTTTCGAGAATGGCAATGAGGTCGTAGACGTTGCTAGCTATCGTGAAGAAGCTCTCATGGAATGCTTCGTCACGGATGATTTTGGCAAGGCAAGTGCGGACGGTGTCGAAATGGACTCGTTCCACGTTGCTGCTTTGGGAGAAAAGAAAATAACGATGGGCCTTGTCTTCTCCCATCAAAGACAAAAGGTCAAATTCGACGATGCCCAAAGTGGTCCCTTCCCGGGAATAGCAAGCGAAGACATCGTTAGGATTGACGAGTAGCAAATCGCCTTTTCGAGCTTGAAAGGAGTTGCCATTGACATAGAAGGTACATTCGCCTGCCAGGACGAAGTAAATGCTAAGAGTTCTCTTGTATGTTTTTTTAATCTCAAGGGTTCGCAGAATGACGCTGTGTAAGCCCAAATCTTCGATGGATTTCGGGAATTTCAGAGAATTTTTAGCAATATCCATGAATTAATGGTACTACAAAAGAGAATAAAAACATAAAAAAGTGTGCTAAAAGTAGGTAAAACAATTCTTTTGACAATAAAAAAGTGAGCATGAAATAGTTTGTAACGTATTGGCAGCACTTCAATTCAAACAATTTGCATAAAATCATGGAAATTTAGCATACAAAGTGCTCTTTGAAAGCCCTTACATCGGTTTTATGATTTGGCCGTAAACCGTAGATGCGAGTGCAGAAAGGGAGGATTTCATGCCTGGAGAAGTAGTGTTTGAAGCCAAAAACATGAAAAAAGTTTTCGGTCCTATCGTCGCCTTAAAAGGAGTCGATATCGTGTTGCGTCGTGGCGAAATCCGCGGTCTTGTCGGTGAGAATGGATCGGGAAAATCCACCATTATGTCCATCGCTTCCGGCATGCAGCCCGCCACTAGCGGAGAAATGTTCTATAAAGGCCAGCCATGGAAGCCAGCCAACATGTTGGAAGCTCAACGCGCCGGCATTTCCATGATTCTCCAAGAAAGCAACACCATCAGCGGGGCAACCGTTGCCGAGAATTTATTCGCTGGAAGGGAAAACCTCTTTTCCAAATTCGGAATCATTCTTCGTAAGAAGATGAACAAAGCCGCCAATGAAATGCTAGACAAGTTTGGCATTTCCCATATTCGTGGCGAGATGCCGATCAATGCTTTGACCTTCGAAGACCGCAAGTTGGTGGAAATCGTTCGCTGCGTGAACGAAGATACGGAAATCCTTGTCGTCGATGAAACAACGACTGCTCTTTCTTTGGATGGTCGTCAGATCCTCTATAAGTTGGTTCATAAAATGTGCGACGAAGGCAAATCCATCGTCTTTGTTTCCCATGATATGGACGAAATCATGGAACAGTGCACCTGCCTCACCGTTCTTCGCGACGGGGAAATTATTGGCCATTTGACCCGTAAAGAAATGGATGAATCCAACGCGATGAAGCGAATCCGCCAGATGATGGTGGGCCGCGATATCGGCGATGCTTATTACCGCGAAGATTACGACATTTCTCATGGAGAAAAAGTCGCGTTGGAAATCTCCCATGCCGACATTGGCAAGATCAAAGACTTCTCCTTGACCCTCCATGAAGGCGAAATCATCGGATTCGGCGGATTGTCCGGATGCGGAATGCATGAAATCGGCAAAGCGGCATTCGGCCTTAAAAAAGTGAAACACGGATCGGTGACCCGCAATGGAAAGGTGATTAAATCTCCAAAAGTCGCCATCAAAAGCGGCATCGGATATATCTCCAAGAATCGCGACTCCGAAGCTTTGATGCTGGGTGCGTCCATTGGAGACAACATCGTTCTTCCCTCTCTTGATGACCTCAATAAAGTGTGTTTTGTGAACCCCCTCGCGGAAAAACGCGTTGCCAAGGGCGAAATGAAGGCCTTGAACATCAAAGCCAAAGGACCGAAGCAGTACGTCAATACTCTCTCCGGAGGCAATAAACAGAAAGTTTCCTTTGCCAAATGGACGGCGAAAGGATGCGACGTCATCATCATGGATTGCCCTACCCGCGGCGTCGATATCGCGGTGAAACAAGCGATGTATGCCACGATTGCCGAGATGAAGAAGCAAGGCAAGGCCATCATCATGATTTCCGAAGAAATGGCGGAGCTCATTGGCATGGTTGATAAGCTCATTGTCATGAAAGACTTTGTCGTGACCAAAGAATTCACTCGCAGCCCGGATCTCAAAGAATCCGACATCATCGAATACATGATTTAAGGAAGGAGGACCTGGACATGGAAAACAAAGATAAGAACTTGCAACCGATGCCTTCTGAGGAAAACAAAAGAGAAGCGGTTGTTCCGATGGAAAAGACACCTTGGAAACAACGAATCAAAGAAGCATTTACGTGGAAGAATATCGTCGCGTGGACGAAAGCGAATATCACAACCATTATTCCCTTTGTTGGCTTCGCTCTTTGCATTTTGGTGTTCTCGATTGTCCCCCCTCTTGTGACGGGAAAGACGATTTGGACGAAATTCTTCTGGAAGAGTTTCGTAGAACGTTCCATCACCTTAATGATCATTTCTCTTGGCGCCATCTTCATCTATTCGATGGGGGCCATGGATATTTCGGTTGGGGCAAGCGCCGGGGTTGCGGCCATCATCATGACCCTTGTCTCCAATGCGACTGGCCAACTATGGGTTGGTATTCTTGTTGCCTTGGTTTTTACGCTTGTTTGTGCCGTCATCAACGCTTCCGTGGGCGAATTCCTCCATCTTCCCGCGGTCATCGGATCGATTTTCTTGATGTTTTTCGCCGGAGGCATCCAGGCAATCTATTTCACCAACACGGAAGCTGTCACCCTTTATGGCGATTTCTCTTTCTTAAAGGAAACGTGGTTCCAAATCACCTTCTTGGTCATCTTTGGACTCATCACGTTCTACCTCTTTAAGTTCACGCGTCTTGGAAAATATACCCGCGCGATCGGCACCAACGAAACGGTTGCCCGTCAGTCTGGGGTCAACACCTGGCTCTTCAAATTCCTCGCTTATGCCTTCTTGGGCTTGGCGATTGTCTTTGCTTGCGTTAATTCGGTTAACCGCGTCGGTACCGTCACTAAGTCCACGGGAGCCAACTTCCACATGTCCATCATGATCGCCTTGATTTTAGGCGGCATGCCGGTCAGCGGGGGCATGAAGTCCCGTGTTTCGTCCGCGGTGGTTGGCACGATGATCTTCAACATTTTGGAAACCGGATTGATTCTTTCTGGCGTCCCAGCTTCCGCGACAATGCTGGTTCAATCCGTCATTCTCTTCGCAATCATCGTCCTTACATGCCGCAGGAAGGACATCAAAACCCTACAACGATAGATATTGGGATGAGAACCCAATCTATATAAAGAATTTTAGAAAGGAAAATTCACTATGAAATTCGGAAAGAAAATTCTCCCCATCCTCGCCTTGAGCGCCAGTGCTCTTGGAGTTGCCGTCAGCGCGACTTCCTGCGGCACCGCTAAAGACGGGATCCACATCGGGATCATGCTCTACAAAGACACGGGCGATGACGTAGAAGCCCTCACGGCTTACACCAACTACATTTCGGAAGAGCTCGGCTTCAAATTCACGTTCAAGACTGGTTCGCTTACCGACCAAGAAAAGAACTTGAACTCCATCGCCGACCTTCAACTCGCTGGCTGCCAAGGCATCGTCGTCTCTCTCTGCGGCAACACCTTCCCGTCATTTGTCACAAAGGCGGCGGAAGGCGACACCCCGATCGCTTCCTATTATGGCACCCCGGAAGACTATTATTACTATGATGGCGGCAATACCGGTTTCGGCATTGCCACGGATGCCGATAAGAAGAACATGGTCGATTATTATGTCGGCGGCATCGAAGACGGCGTTCGTACCGGCGATATGGGCGGCCAATATTTAGGCGAAGATTATTTCCAAAATGTCGTTGTCTCCGCTGGAGAAAGAAACATCGCCCTCGCCCATTTCAACTTTCTCTATTATCCGAAGCAGATGGGTGCTTGCGACACCTTCATCACCAAAGTCAATGCTTGGAACGCCGAACACGCCGATGACAAAGTCGAGCTCTATGACGTTGGCAAAAAAGAAGACGGAACCTACAAAACCTCCGCGGATTTCCCGGGAAAATATCCTGGCGATTCCTCGGTCGCCAACGCTTCTGGAAATCTTGGCTTCTCCCTTGGATTTGCTCCGATTGACGACACCTATTTCCAAAAAGGCAACGGCCGTGATGGCATGACTTCGATTGCTTGCTTTGGCGCTGCGGGAACCTTCATCTATCCGAAGGCCACGACCGCCGCCCCGAACATCCGCATCTATGGCAATGGCTACGATGGCACCAGCGATGGCTTCACGAAACATTTCGGTGATGGCATCATGAGACAAGCCACCTTCACCTGCGTCGAATCGTTTGCTTATCCTCTCGCCATGCTCGTCAACCGTATTGATAAGAACGATTACGAAGATATTTGGCAGCAAAAGGCCGCGGATAACCGTTACCTTGACAAGGATGTTACGGACCACCGCGTCTCCGGTTTCTACAATTACATCAAAACCAAGGATGAGATGAACTACATGATGTCCCATTCTCTCTACGCGACTCATAACGCCAAGGATGCCCTCCTTGACGCCAATGCGCTCAAGAACCTCATAAAGAGATTCAATCCTTCTGCGACCTATTCGAACCTCCTTAAGACCGTTCAGGGCTTAGATGCTCTCGCGGCTTATCGCGCTTCGAAGTAATTCGATCCGTTTATCTCCCTGCGCCGTCACCTTTTGTGGCGGCGTGGGGTTCCCTAATTGCTGAGGTACCCTTATGAAATTAGTCAAATCGATTTCCCTAAAAACCCTTGGAACATTGGCGTTGCCCCTTGTGATGTTTTTGGCCATGGTCATCGCCACGGCAAGTGTTGGCAAGGTTGGCTTATACGTGAATGCAGAATCCATGGAGGAAATTCTCCGCAAATCCTGCATGGCATCGTTAATCGCCATGGGATTGTCCGTTCAAATCCTCAATGGACGTTTCGATTTCACTGGGGGCATCAACATCATCCTCAGCGCCTATTTATCCGGACATATCGCTCAAGCAGTGGGAGGGGCTGGCAGTATCCCCCTCTATATTGTTTTGTGCGTTGTTTTCGGCATTCTCATTTCGATGCTGACCGCCTTCATGTACAAGATTCTTCGCATGCCGATTATCATCACCTCCATCGCGTTGACCCTTGTTTATGAATCCGTCCCTCGCGTTCTTTTTGATGGCAAAGGCACCCAACTCTTCTCCGACAACTATCTCAAAGTATTGGGTTTCACCCCATGGGTGTTCCTCATTCTTTTGGTTGGGGTTCTCCTGTATTTCTATTTCAAAGACTTAAGCGTCGGGGGAGCAAGAGCCCGTCTTCTTGCCAATAACCAAATGACCGCGGTCAATATCGGAATCAACGAAACCAAAAACCTTTATTACACCTATTTATTCTCTGGCGCCCTCTTCGGCCTTGCTGGCATCATCTACGGCGCAACAACCTGGATTCAACCGGGAGAAATCGGCAATCTTTCCACCACCTCCGTCGCCTTCTCTAACATTGTCCCCGTTTATATCGGGATGTTCATCGGCTTTCTTAGCTATGGCTGGGTTGGCGTTCTCGTCGGAGCCGTGTCGATTCAAATGCTGAACAAAGGACTCGCCGTGATGATCAATGGCGACGTCTCCGGCTATTACTCCATGTTCTTCGGCGTCTTCATGATGCTGTTCTGGACGCTGTCGGCTGAATTAAACAATATCAAAAAATTATTCGCGGCCATTCAAATGAAGATTGCGTTGCGAAAAAGCAACCTCCATGCCCCCGAGGACCCTGCTTAATTCCAAAGGAAACCATGAAATGAAGGGGTTGCGGCGTTATCTCAAATTCCAAACGTTCGCGCCCCTTTTCTAACATCAACGACAAAAAAGGAGAAAAACCGTGATTACGAAATTAAGAACCAATTCCAGAATCAACCCTCTCGGAATCGAGAAGAAGGTTCGTTTCTCCTTTGTTGCTGATCAAGGTCAAATTTTTCTCTTCAAGCTTTATAACAAAGAGAAGAAGACGGTTTTATGCGAAAAAGAAGTTTGCTTAGACGAGGCCATCGGCTTTGGGGTGGACTATCCTTTTCAGACAGGGGTTCGTTATTTTTGGCAAATCGACGATAGCGAGCTTGCTTCCTTTTCCATTGCAGAAGAACTCGATGCCCCCTTTATTACGCCGAAAGAAGACATTACCCATCCGGTGATGTTCACCGAATTTAAAACTTCTAATATCCATTCGGCGTTTCTCTATATCACGGGCTTAGGCTTTTACCGTGCCTTCCTGAATGGAAAAAAAATCGGCAACGATTATTTGACCCCGGGGCTTAACGATTATCATTCTTATCTCCGTTATCAAACTTATGATGTCCTTCCTTTATTAAAAGAGCAAAACCAAATCGAAGTGTATCTAGGGGATGGAATGTACAAAGGCAGAATGGGTTTTGATAACCATCCTGGAAATATCTATGGTTCTTCGTATTTGCTGTCCGCCAAACTTGTTTTGATTCATGAAGACGGCACCAAAGAGGTCATCAAAACGGGTGAAAACTGGAAAGCACGTCCCTCCGAATTCACCTTCTCTACGATTTATGATGGCGAAATCCGCGACGCGAATCGAAAGGATCTCCCTTCTTGCGGAGTCCGTCTTGCCGATATTTCGTTCCACCTCGTTCCTCAGTTTAATCCTCCGGTTACCGAACACGAATTATTGAAACCAATTCTCGTTAAAACTCCCGCAGGGGAAACCGTTCTCGATTTTGGCCAAAACATGGTGGGGTTTGCCCGCTTTATCTGCAAAGAAGAAAAAGGAACCAAAATCCATTTGCAGTACGGGGAAATCCTGCAAAACGGTAATTTTTACCGCGATAATCTCCGCTCCGCCAAAGCCGAACTTTGGTATACCGCTTCGGGGAAAGAAACCGTGGTGGATGCCTTCTTTACCTTCTATGGTTTCCGTTACGTCAAAGTCGAAGGTATGAAAGAAGTGCGTCCAGAGGATTTCACGGGGGTCGTTCTTCATTCCGATTTAGAAAACACGCTTTCGTTTTCTTCGAGTTCCCAAGAATTGAACCAGTTGGTTCATAACGCATACTGGGGTCAAAAAGGGAATTTCTTGGATGTTCCTACGGATTGCCCACAACGGGATGAACGCCTTGGCTGGACGGGGGATTCGCAGGTTTTCGCCAAAACCGCCTGCATGAACATGAACGCGAAGCTCTTCTATAAGAAATTTCTCCAAGATCTTCGTGCCGACCAGACCCGTTTCTATAAAGGATTGCTTCCTGCTTATTCTCCTTCCTTGGAAGGGAGCGCTAGAGAAGGTGGTGCCGTATGGGCGGATGCCGGAACGATTATCCCTTTATGCGTTTACGAGGAATATGGAGACAAGGAACAACTAGAAGAAGAATATCCTTTGATGAAGGATTATGTGGAAGCCCTTATCCGTAACGACCACGAAGTTCTTCATGATTCCCACCTGGTATCCAATATCTTCACCTTTGGAGATTGGCTGGCCATGGATGGAATGACTTCTCAGTCTTTAAAAGGCGGTACCGACGATACCTATATCTCGAGCATTTATTATTCTTATTCCCTTTCTTTGGTTTCTAAGGCTGCGAAAATCCTAGGGAAAGAAGAAGACGCTCAAAAATACGGCCACCTTGCTCAAGAAGTGAAGAAGGCGATTGCTGCGGAGTATGTTTCTCCCAATGGCCGATTGGCTTTAGACACCCAAACCTCCTATATCCTTGCCCTTCATTTTGATTTGGTGGAGGATAAAACCAAAATCACCGAATGCTTTAAGGCACGTTTAGCCGAGGATTCTTTCCGGATGAAATCGGGGTTTGTTGGGACGCCTCTAGCTTTGCAAACTATGATGGATCACGGCATGGAAGAAGATGCCTACCGCATGCTTTTCTCTCCAGAATGTCCTGGATGGATGTTTGCTGTTTTGCATGGGGCGACCACCATTTGGGAACGTTGGAACAGCGTTTTGGAAGACGGAACGATTTCGGGAACCTCGATGAATTCGCTGAACCATTATGCTTATGGTTCGGTTTGCGAGGCGATTTATACCCGTATCGCGGGGCTTCGTAATTGGGGTAACGCCTATCAAAAAGTGTTGATCGCCCCAGTCTTGAATTACCGTCTCAAGCAAGTCAGCATGGACTATGAGTCCGTACGGGGAACCTTCCATGTGGATTATCAAATTCAAAAGGACAATACCTTGGTCCTGCATGTATCAATCCCCCACGGTTGCAACGCCCATGTTATTCTCCCCTATAAAGAAAACGACCAAGAAGTCGATATTGGAGAAGGGAATCATGCGTTCTCCTATTCTTTGACGAAGGATATGAACCATCCCTTCACAATGTTTTCTTCCTTTATCGACATTTTGTCGAACCCCAAAGCCGTGGAAGCTTGTTCGAAGCAACCTCTTTTCCTCGGTATTGCCTCGGGAAACGAAGATTTCAAAATCTTATCCCCCTTTGTATTGACCCAGATGGGTTATTTGCCGGTTCGGTTAGAACAGGCTAAAGAGCTGGATGAAGAATTGCGAAAGGTGGAAGCATAAATGAAAATTCATTTGGAACTTTCATCGCACCACACTTTTTCTAAGCATTTTCTGTTTGGGGTAGGGTCGGGGCATGCACCGTTATTATTACGAAAAGACGCAGTAGAGCAGCTCCGTTTTATTCATGATACTTTGGGAATCAACCAGGTTCGCTTTCATGGCATTTTTAACGATGATATGAATGTCGTTCGCAGCTTACAGGATATCTTTCCTCTCCCTGGGGCAGAGCGATTCACCGATATTAGCTTTGAGCGGATTGGTGAGGTCTACGACAATGTTTTGGAAGCGGGCATGAAACCTTTTGTCGAATTGGGGTTTATGCCGTCTCATCTCGCCAAAAACTCCAACCATCGAACGCTTTTCTATTATGGCTATCCCGGTTCTTCGTCCATGCCAAAAGACGATGAGCAATGGATGGAATTCATCCGTTCCTTCCTCCGTTTTTTGCTAGACCGATATGGCGAAAAAGAAGTGCTATCTTGGAACTTCGAAGTTTGGAATGAGCCGAATCTCATCGTGTTTTTCGGTGGAAGCCAAGAAGATTATTTCCACCTCTATGAAATTACGAGCCGCGCGATTAAAAGCGTTCACCCCAAATTGAAGGTTGGCGGGCCAGCAACGGCCGGAAGCAATTGGATTCCGGAATTCCTTTCCTTTATCCGCGAGCATGACGTTCCTTGCGATTTTATTTCCACACATCAGTATGCGGGAGATCCAATCGGTCAAATGGCTGGTGGCGATCCTACCAATAAAGAAGGGGGGAATCCTTTTTCGAATCCCACGGTTTTATCGGATGTTCCTAGCGGAAGCATCCTCTCGGGATTACGAAGAATTTTCGTGGATAAAAGTGAACGAGATTCCTTGAGGAATGACACGATTGTTGTGAATGCAAAAGCCGCGAAATCTTTGGTGGGCGATCCCCCTCTTTACTATACGGAATGGAATGAGAACGCGACCTTCAGCGCGGCTACCAACGACACTAAAAAAGTGGCCGCTTTTATCGTGATGACGGCCCTGAAAACAGAGGGGGTCATTGATGGAAGCAGCCTTTGGTGCTTTTCCGATCTTTTCGAGGAACTCCATATGTTCCACGAAGAATTTCACGGTGGGTTCGGCTTGCTCTCTCACCATGGCATCCCCAAGCCGAGTTATTATGCGCTGAAATTCCTTTCTTCCGTTGGCGAGGAACGCTTCGATATTCCAGATCAAGCAGGCGATATCACCATCGCCGCCTTCCAAAATAAGCGCGGCGATGTCCAACTTCTTTTCACCCGTCAAAATATGAAAAATTTGGATTTAGGAAAAGAAAGACTGGATGTCTCCATTCCTTTGTCCGGCTTTCAAAAAGCGTGGATGTCTTCCATCTCCGAAGATTCTGGAAATCCCTACAAGGAATATTTGAAATGGAATAAGGCAGAATTAACCAAAGAGGAAATAGCCTTCGTGAAAGAAAGAAGCCGTGTAGATAGAAAATGTCTACCTTTGCAAGAAAACGAAAAGGAAATCTGCTTCGAGGTAGAACTAGAAGTGAACGACGTTGTTTTCGTTGAATTGATTCGGTAAAGAGAAAAGGAGCGACCCCATGATTGATTTAAAAGCAAAACCCTTCTACTTGAATGACGATCAAATCGCCTGGGTAGAGGAAACTCTTAAGAAGATGACCCTTGAACAAAAATGCGGTCAGATTTTTTGCCCCATTGGATTAACGGATAACCCCTATTATTTATCCCATCTTATTAACGATATAGGAATCGGGGGAATCATGTATCGTCCGGGTCTCGCCAAAGAAGTGCAGGCGACCCATCGCACCATCCAAAATATGACAAAGATTCCTTTGCTGATTGCCGCGAATACGGAAGCGGGGGGCAATGGCCTTGCTCAAGAGGGGACTTGTTTTGGCTCCCCGATGGCTGTTGCGGCGACCGATGACCCTGAAAATGGGTATCGCATGGGCTTTGTCGCATGCAAAGAAGGAGCAGCTTTGGGGCTTAATTGGTCCTTTGCTCCTATCGTTGATATCGATAACGAATTCCATAACCCCATTACCAATACCCGGACCTTTGGTTCCTCGGTAGAACGTGTTATCTCAATGGCCAGTGGATATCTTCGCGGGGCGAAAGAAAACCATGTTGCCGTTACCATCAAGCACTTCCCTGGAGACGGGGTGGACGAACGCGATCAGCATTTGGTGACCAGCGTGAACTCCTTAACCGTAGAACGTTATATGGAAACCTATGGCAAGGTCTACCAAACCTTGATTGATGAAGGAGCGGAAACCGTGATGGTCGGCCATATCGCTTTCCCCGAATGGGTGAAGGAATATGACCCGCAAAGTTCTCGGAAGGATCGCTTGATGCCTGCCACGTTATCCAAGGCCATTCTTACAGGGCTATTACGAGATAAACTAGGCTTTAATGGCCTAATCTCCACCGATTCCACGGCCATGATTGGCTATTTATCGGCGATGCCTCGCCACCTTGCTGTGCCTACTTCTATCGAAGCAGGGTGTGACATGTTCCTTTTCAACAAGGACTTGGACGAAGACCATCGATATCTTGTGGAAGGAGTGAAAAACGGCATCGTTTCCGAGAAAAGAATCGATGAGGCCGTCACGCGAATTCTGGCAACCAAAGCGATGCTAGGATTGCCGGAAAAACAAAAAGAAGGGACGTTAGTTCCAGGAGAAGAAGCCCTAAAAGAAGTGGGGACGGAACTCTTTAAAAAATGGGCGGAAGAAGTCGCGGATCGCTCCGTGACTTTGGTTCGCGATGAGCAAAACATCTTCCCCCTTAGTCCGAAAAAATACAAACGAGTTTATTTAAACGTCATTCAAAAGAGTTCTTCTCCGGACGATGCTTTTGCCCAATCGTGGAAAAAGAGATTCGAAGACGAGGGATTTGAAGTGATTTTGCGTGACCGAAGAACCACGATTGAACCCAGCGACTTCGACGCGAAGGAATTGTCGTCGGAGAAAAAGGCATTGATGGGAGAACTTTATCGTCCAGTTGAACAAGCCAAAGCCTCCTACGATTTATATGTTTATATCTGCAACATGCAAAACGCATCGAATAACACCACGCTTCGCTTGAATTGGAATGTGGTATTTGGGTTAGGCGACGACGCCCCGTGGTTTGTAGAAGAAATTCCCGCCATCATGATTTCTACGGGGGACCCCTATCATCTTTTCGATGCTCCGATGATGAAAACGTATATCAACGTCTATTCTTCCGATCCTCGTTTCTGCGATGCGGTCGTCGACAAAATCATGGGAAGAAGCTCCTTCCATGGCGTTTCGCCTATCGATCCGCTCTGCGGCAAAAATTACCTTTAATCAGGAGATGAATATGGCAAAAAGACCTTACATCATTATTGTTAATCCCGACGAGATGCGCGCGGATTCCATGTCGCATCTTGGCAACCCTGCCGCCAAAACGCCGAACTTGGACGATTTTGCCGAAAACGATGCGGTCTCTTTTTCCAACGCCTTTTGTCAAAATCCCGTTTGCGTCCCCTCTCGTTGCTCGTTTATGACGGGCCTTTACCCCCATGTCCACGGGCATCGCACGATGACCTATCTTCTTCGTCCTGGCGAAGATAGCCTCTTAAAAGAATTGAAGGAAAGCGGCTATTACGTTTGGATGAATGACCGCAACGATTTAACCGCCGGACAAATCGACGGTTGGAGTGAATCCCACGCGGATGAAATTCATTATTACGAAGGAACGCGTCGGGCTCCTGGCCCCATCCATCCCGTCGATAAAAGCGAGAATTCCAAAAATCGTTATTCCCATTTCCATGGCGAACTAGGCTTAGATGAACAGGGGGAGAATTATACTTCGGACGACGAGGCCATCGATGCCGCTATTGACCGTCTTTTGCACCCGATCGATGATCGTCCTATCGCCATTTTTCTTGGCTTATTTTACCCCCATGTTCCCTATGAAGTAGAAGAACCCTATTTCTCCTCCATTGACCGGAAAGCGTTACCTCCTCGCATTTCTTCAAAAGACGCTAAAGGCAAGGCCCCGATTCTTTCGGCCATTCGAGATTATTCCCACACGGAACAATACGAAGAGAAAGATTGGGATGAATTGCGCGCCACCTATTTAGGGATGGTAAGCAAAGTCGATCATCAATTTGGGAAACTGGTAACCGCCCTTAAAAAGGCTGGAATTTATGAGGACTCAGCCATTTTCTTCTTTTCCGATCATGGTGATTTCACGGGGGATTACGACTTGGTAGAAAAGGACCAAAATACGTTTGAAGACGTTTTGACCCGCGTCCCCTTTTTGGTGAAGCCCCCCAAGGGATATGAATTGGACCAAGGGGTCTCCTCCTCTTTGGTGGAATTAACCGACTTCTACGCGACGGCCTTACGCTTCGCCGGCATTTCGTCCTCCCATACTCACTTTGGAAAGGATTTAACGCCGATTTTAGGAGACCGAAAGAAAGAAAACCGCGATTTCGTGCTTTGTGAAGGCGGAAGAGAACCGGGGGAAATTCAAGCCGATGAATACCATCAAAGCGGCAAAAACGGCCCGGATCCCCATAACGACTATTACCCCAAGATGCTCGCGGAAAAAGACGACGCCCTTCACGACAAGGGCATCATGCTTCGCGATCATCGTTACAAATACGTGTCCCGTTCCCACACCCAGGACGAATTCTACGATTTAGAAAAGGACCCGAAGGAGTTATGCAACGAAATTCATAACCCCGTATACCACGAGGAAATTCAGAAGAAAAAGGATCAATTGCTAAAATATTTGCAGCAAACCGCTGATGTGGTGCCTTTTGATATTGATTCGCGGTTTACCAAGAAGATGATGTGGTCCAAACTCAAGCCGCTTTGCCCGCAAGGGGAAGAAGATAACGTGAAAGCATTGATTGAACAAGGGATGCCTTTTGGCGCTTTGATCTTTCATTGCCTTGAACTGCAGAAAAAAGGAGAAAAATGACGATGGTTACGAAAGGTATTATCTTTGATTTAGATGGGGTTCTCGTTTTTACGGACCGATTCCATTATTTGGGATGGAAGAAGATTGCCGATGAACGGGGCATCTATTTTGACGAGAAAATCAATAATCGCCTTCGTGGCGTTTCACGGATGGCTTCGTTAGAAATCATTTTGGAGAATTATCACGGCACCCCTCTATCCCTGGAACAAAAAGAAGAAATCGCCGCGGAGAAAAATGAATTCTATCGCGGCTTGCTTTCGACCATGACGCCTGCTGATGTTGGCCCAGAAACGAGAGCCACTTTGGCCGAACTCCGTCGGAGAGGCTATCGTTTGGCGGTCGGATCAAGCTCGAAAAACGCGAAATTCATTTTGAATCAAGTTCAGCTCACCGATGCTTTTGACGCGATCAGCGATGGAAATAACATCACGAAATCTAAGCCGAATCCGGAAGTCTTTCTGAAGGCAGCCGAATTTTTGAACCTCCATCCGGAAGAATGCGCGGTCGTTGAAGATGCTTATGCTGGCATCGATGGGGCGAAAAATGGAGGGATGCTTGGCGTGGCCATCGGAGATGCCACTCGTTATGAAAAAGCGGACATTCGCCTAGAGAAATTCTCCGATTTATTGAAGCATTTCCGCTGAACTTTGAATCGAAAAGTTTAGTCCTATAGGTTTTATCCATGAGAAAAGTCATTTCTTTGCATGACAACTGGACCCTTTTTAAGGAAGGAAAAGAGGAAAACATTACTTTGCCTCATTCCTTTAACGCGGAGGATGGTCAAGGCGAAAAAGAAATGATGTTCCGTGGCAAGGTTTCTTATCGTAAAACATTTGTCTTGGAAGAGCCATGCGAGGCTGCGTATTTAGAAATCGGTGCAGCGAGTCAATGCTTTGATGTATTTCTCAACGGAAACAAAGTAGGCGAAAGCCACATTGGCTTTGCCTTAAAACGATATGAAGTGACCTCTTTTTTAAAAAACGGGGAAAACCATATTGAAATTCAAGTGAGCAACGCCCCCAATAAAAACATCTATCCTTCGATGGCAGATTTCTCTTTTTATGGGGGAATCTATCGTCCTGTGAATCTAATTCTTCAGGGCACCACCCATTTTGATGAATTGGATGGATCGCGAGATGGCATCCTGCTCTTCCCTTCCATTTCTGGCCAAAACGGAAAACTCAAAGTCATCGCCAACGTTGCAACGTTAGAAGAAAAAGACTTGGCTCTTTCTCTAAAAATCCAGGGCCAAGAAAAGCGGGGAGAGTATTCTCACGTTGAAAAGAAGGGCCGCTTGGAGACGGAAGTGAATATTCCGTTCGTTCATCGGTGGAATGGGGTCAACGATCCCTTCCTGTACGAAGTGGAGATTTCCTTAATCGATAGGCAAGGCCGAGTTTTGGATCGAAGAACCCTGAAAACGGGGTTTCGGACCATGGTTTACGACGAAGACCATGGCTTTATGCTTAATGGTAAGCCCTACCCGATAAAAGGGGTGGCCCGCCATCAAGACTATGGGGGCAAGGGCAATGCGATTGGGATGATGGAAATGAAAACCGACCTTGCCTTGATTCAAGAAATGGGGGCGAACGCGGTAAGGCTATCCCATTATCAACATGCGGATGAATTCTATTCCCTTTGCGATGAAGCCGGTTTACTGGTTTATGCCGAAATCCCCGTGATTTCTGCGGTGATACCTACCCCGGAGGCGGACCAAAACGCTTTCGAGCATCTTGAGGCTTTGATTTCCCAAGTGCGAAACCACGTATCCGTATTTTGCTATGGGGTTCAAAACGAGGTTTGCATGGTGAGCAAAAATGCTTATTCCTTTGATTTGGTTAAGCGTTTGGCGGCGAAGGCAAAGCAACTGGACCCGTCGAGAATGACAGCTCAAGCCAATGAATATACGACGGAAGATGACTGTGAAATCCTTCATTCCACCGACATCCTCGGTTTCAATCTTTATTATGGTTGGTACTATGGGAAAATGGAGGATCTGGGGTTTCGACTCGACGCCATCCGCTCAGTGAACCCTTCCAAAATGATTTTGCTTACAGAATATGGCGTGGACACGAATCCTCGTTTCCATAGCGACACTCCCCGTCTTGGGGACTATTCGGAAGAATACCAAGTTCTCTTTTGCTTGAATGCTTTGAAGACATTAAAACAGAGAACGGGAATCAGCGGGTCTTTTGTTTGGACGATGTTCGATTTCGGTAGCGCCTCTCGTTATGAAGGCGGAAGAAGAGGTATTAACCAAAAAGGCTTGGTAAGCATCGACCGTAAAATCAAAAAAGACGCCTTTTACCTTTATAAGGCTTCTTGGACCCAAGAGAAGTTCGTGCACATCTGCGGAAAGCGATACGAAAATCGCGCTACGCCCGAAACAACTATTCAAGTGATTTCCAATTGCCCTAGCGTTTCCCTCTTTGTAAACGGCAAATTAGTGGAACGTCAATATAACGAGGGAAAGTTCTTTGTCTTTGAAGGGGTTAAACTCCGATGGGGGAAGAATGAAATTACGGCCAAATCCGAAGGGTACGTGGATTCGTTTTTGCTAAATCGCGTAGAACGAAAAGACCCTTCCTATTCCTTGCCCAAAAAGAAAGATACGGGGGGGAAGGCAGCGAACTGGTTTGAGCATATCGACGTAAAATCTGTGACGGGATTAGAAAAGCCATTACGGAAAAAGGGGTTCACCTTGGAAGATGCCATTGTGGATATTGGGGCTAATGCAGCGGCTAAAGAAGTCTTTCTTCGTTATCTTTCCCCTTTAACGGAATCCAGCCGGTTTAGTTGGGAATCCCCCATCCCTGTTTCCAAATTGCTCGGCTTTGCTAAAGTCGATCTCCCCGACCCCATTCGAAAAGCTTTCCAAGCGGAACTCAATCAAATCGACAAAGAATAGAAAATAAAAATGAAAAACAAAGCTCAAATTGATATGACCAAAGGGCATCCGTTAAAGCTGCTGCTCGCTTTTACTTTGCCAGCCTTGTTATCGAACTTCCTTTCTCAAGTCTATTCTTTAACGGACTCGATTATCGTGGGTAAGGTCTTGGGCAACCAAGCTTTAGACGCCATTGGAGTGACGATGCCCATCATTCTTCTCATTGTTTCTTTGGTCATCGGGGTCAATATTGGCTGCGGGGTCTTGATGGCCCAAAGCTTTGGAAAAAAGGAATACGGGCAGGTTCGCCATATTTTTGCCAATTCGTTCTATTTTGCTTTGTTTTTAAGCGCGATTATTGCCTTGTCCGGCTTCTTTTTGTCGAGGCAAATCTTAATTTGGATGCAAACCCCGGAAAACATATTGGCGGAAGCCACCAAATATCTGCAGGTGAGCTTCGTGACGATGTTATTTCCGCTTAGCTATTATTTGCTTTATAACGCTTTTCGAAGCATCGGAGATTCCTTAAGCGCATTATGGTGTTTGCTGGTTTCTGCCATTTCGAACATTGGCCTCGATTTCCTGTTTGTTTTGGTTTTTAAAATGGGGGTAGAAGGGACGGCGATTGCAACGGCGATCGCTCAAGGGTTGTCCGTTATTTTTGCCTTGGTGCTTCTCTATATCAAATATCCGCAAATGCGGATTCATAAAGAGGATGCCAAACTGAACATACGTTTAATGGGGGATATTTCTCGGCTTGCCATCCCCTTCGCCTTGCAAGCTGGCATCAATAACCTGGGCAACGTTTTGGTCCAGGGATGCGTCAATCAGTTTGGAGAAAACGTCATTTCTTCCTATACGGTAGGAAGCCGAATTGCTGCGTTTGCGTTGATTCCGGTGGAGAACGTAGGAAGTTCTCTCAGTGTATATACTTCTCAAAACGTTGGGGCGGGGACGATCGACCGAATTGAACCCGGCGTGAAAGCATCTCACATTTTAAACCTAGGGTTTTCCGCGGTGATTGGGCTTGTGCTGGGCTTTGCTGGGATTTACATGATTCCGTGGTTTTTAAAAGAACCGGCGGAGGAAGTGGTTCACGAAGCTTACCGTTACCTTTTGATTGCAGGGGTGCCTTGCATTCTCTGCGGCATCATGAATATCTATCAATATGTTTTGAAGGGCATGGGAAAGGCCGCGGACTCCCTTATTGCTGGGTTCATGCAGCTGGCGGCGAAAGCCGGCATTGCCTTTGCCGCGGCCTATGCTTGGCATAACGTTTTAATTTTGTGGTTTGCGTGGCCGATTAGTTTTGTCGCGGGGACTCTTTATCCCTTGATCCGATATTTTTGGATTCGTAAGAAATGGAAAAAAGAGGTATCGGTTCTTTCTTCCGAGGCGGATCGCGCTTCGTAATAGCGAGCATATCTTTTTGTCGCTGTTAAACGCGTCTTTTTAATCAAAATGGATTGAATCTTTTCGCGCCTTAAATTTCGAATTTGTCCTTATTATCGAGAATATTTCGAAAATGATGATAAAAGCACTTGGCTGAGAAAAACCGTGATGGGACAATGAAGGATTTGGCTTAATTGATTCGCTTCGTCTAATCCGATGCGTTGGAGATTCTTGTTGTCTTTTAATCGGAAAAGATTGGTTTTTGGAATTTCTGTCTTTTTTACCATTTCTACATAGGAAAGTCCGCTTTTCTTTTTGAGGACTTCCAAAACGCTTTTTTCCTTTTCACGCTTTCGATACAATTGCACGATTTGAGTGTCGTCCATCTCGTGATAAGGGAGAAAAAGATCTTTCATTTCACGCAAGGGGAGCAATAGAGAAATGCGATAAAGGGACGCCCCTTCTTCCAAAAAGATGGTGGCGTATATTTGTCCTGCCCAATAAAAACGAGAATCAGTCAGATATTGATTTGGCGTTTCGTGAGTTTGAAACACGCGATGAAATAAATCGCTGACCGTGCCAGTTAATAAACTGGTGGCATCGCCTCTTTCCAAAAGTTGAAAAGGCTCGGCCCAAGCAAGCTTTTCTTCTAGCAAATCAATGGGAATGGCTTCTTGGGATAAGCACATTTCGAAAAAAGAAGCGAGACGTTCTTTGATTTCGGAAGTTAGCAGTTTAACGTTTTCCATATAACATGTCCCGGATGAAGAGGCCGTTTCTTTGATCGGCGCCCTCCATGATTATCTGATATTCGTCGTTAGTTTTTTCCATGAGTTGAGAATAGGAGCGGAGATAATCCTCTCCAATTTTTTCAGCGCGTATAAAATGAATGTTTTGGAAGGCTTTTGGCGAAAGCAGAACGTATTGAATCCCTAATTTTCCTAGCTTTAATGCTTTTGTTAGGGAATCGTAATCCAATTGGCTGGACAAAAAATCTTTGCAATAACGAAAATATCGGTCATCGGCACGATACCCGATGATGAGATCGACGCCATCAATGGAAACGGGATAAGTTCGAAAGAGGTCTTCCAAAAGAGTTTTGTATTTTCTTCGATCGGTATCGTCCAAACTGCGGTGCTGAAGGAGAAGGGAAATCCAGTACATAGCATCAAAAGAGGGGGCGGTTAAATCTAAGATTTGCAGCGAAGAAACGTCGATCTCGTATTGATTGACGTATCCCGGCCCTCCGTTTCGGTTGGCCCAAACTTTGGCGGCTTTCTCTTCCAGGGTGCAATAAAATCCAAACCCATAATCGTTTTTTGGGGATCCTCCCCCGAAAACGGGGGAATCGATGACGTGATCAGAGCCATGGAATAGAGTTATTCTTTTTTTCATGGCTATATTGTATGGTAAAAGTTCCAAAAGTGGGAATAAAACTTTAGAAATTATTCTAAAATGCGACGAAATAGTTCCAAAAATGGAACTTTTAATCAATCGATGATGTTGGACTTGTTGAGCAAGAAATCGAACAAGCCGAGGCGCAACACGCCGTCTTCATCGTAGGATGCGCCGGAAGTGAATTTGCTGATAATAACGCGAGTGAAGGAATCGTCGATTTTTCGGAAAGATTCTTTTTCTTGCTGAAGCTTGGCGGGATTATCGATAAGGAAAGCCGATTGAATATAGAATTTCCTTCCGTTCTTGGTTGCAACGAAGTCTACCTCTCTCGTTACCTTTGTTGGTTTCCCCTTAACGTTTTCCGTGCTTGTAATGGATCCAACCTGAACCATAAATCCACGAAGAACCAATTCGTTATAGATGATGTTTTCCATGAAGTGGGGTTCTTGGTCTTGACCTAAAAAATGGGCGGCGGCGTTTCGAAGCCCCATGTCGTTAAAGAAATATTTGCTAGACCCGTTGATAATGGCTTTTCCTTTAAGATCAAACCGTTGAGCGTCGGAAATGACAAAGGCGTCATTAAGATAGGTGATGTAGCGACGAATGGTGGCCGGGGCAACTGTTATGTGCATTTTGCTTTTAAAGGTGTTGGAGATGTTGGTGGGATTGAGGACGGAACCAACGGAAGAAGCTAAATAAGCAACGAGGTTCTCTAAAATAATGTCGTCGCGAAGATGGTACCGTTCCACAATATCCTTTAAATAAGTGGTGGAAAAAATTTGCTTAAGATATTGCTGCTTTTTCGATTCGTCGGATTCCAAAACGCAGGCGGGCAATCCCCCGTATTTCCAGTAAAGGTCCCATAACGTGAAGTCGTTGATGTTCGAATCGGTTTGTTCTCGAATTTCGGAATAGGACAATGGATACATCGGAATTTGCCAATCGCGTCCGCGAAATTCGGTTGCGATATCGCTAGAGAGCATGTGGGAATTGCTGCCCGTAACGAAGACTTCTATATTGTCCCAACCCAGAAATTCGTTCAGGGCGTCGTAAAAGGTTAGAAATTGACCTTGAACCCAAGGGTTCTCTTTGGATGCGACCAATTGAATTTCATCAATGAGAAAATAGGCGGATTTTCCGTCGGTTTTGCGTTGAGATTTGAAAAAAGAAACAAATTCGTCAAGGTTCCGATAACGAGCATTGCTTTGCTGGTCTAATTTCAGGCACAAAATATGATCTTCTTGAACGCCGGAATGAAGTAACCAATCTCGAAAAATTGTAAACAACAAGTAAGATTTTCCCGAACGCCTTGGCCCCGTGATGACCTTGATCATTCCATTGCCGATTGAGGCGGTTAATTGATCCAAGTAACGTTTTCTGGCAAACACCATTTCAAATCTCCTAGGTACAAATTCGGTTAGAACCAACCAAAATTGTATATAACTATTTTAATTTCTCTAATGCTGAAAGCAATATCTAAGTACAAATTCGGTTAGAACCAACCAAAAATGTACTTAACTTAAATGTTGGCAATACATCGGATGTTTTTCTCTTTCCTTTCAGTTAACTTCGAAAAAGTGTGAAAATCGGGCAAAATGAAGTCAAGAAAAATGCAAAAAACGATAGTGAAATTACACTTTTTCGGACTTCACGGAAAAAAGAGGGGAAACCCTTAGGCAATTTCGATATCGCGAACCCCCTCCCCAGCCCCAACACGGAATAGCTTCGCGTGCTTTGGGGTAATAACCAAAAGGTCGAAATCACATTGCTCGTGTTTATCAAACAAATCGAAAGAAGCCCCTTCCGGGATATCTTCTGGATCGATTCCTCCATACCCTTGCCTGCAGGCGATGAGGTAACTATCGCTTCGAGATTGGTTGTTAAAATGAGAATCTCCACAAAGGTGAAGAAGAAGGCGGCTTCGAGAACGGCTAAAATCAAAATCGAGGGGACCCGTGTGTCCTTTTTTCCGGTTCACAAAGGCTTTTTCGATGTCTCGGAGTCTAATCATATTAGGACTCAAAGGGTTGGGATAACGAACCCACGCCCCACAGGAGTTGAAACAAAAATGGCTGAAGATGACGAGGGATTTTTCCTTGCAAGTTTCCAATTGGTTTATGACGAATGCAAGTTGTTCCCCGGATACGTCATATCCCCGGAGGTTTTCCGAAGTATTCAGGAACAAGAAACGGGTGTTGGTTTTGCTATCTACATAATACCCGTATCCACCTTCGTTCGTTTCGCTTGTTATAATTCTTCCTTTTTCAGGGGTGATTTTATCGAGAAAATAACGATTCAAATAAGGGTTTAAACCTTCTCGTCCTAATACGCCTAGTTTGATGTCGTGGTTTCCTTTGCAAAAGAAATAGGGGATATTCCCAAAATCCATGGCCTTTTGGGTCAATTCGATGACCCGTTTCGCCTCTTCGTTGCTTTCGCCGACATCTAGTCCAATGTCTCCCCCATTCACGACGAAATCGATTTTGCTGGAGGGGAGAAGCTCTTGAAGCATTTGCAACTGTTCGATGTGGTGAACGTTCTCCGCCCCCATATGAACGTCAGTGATAAATAAAAGCCGGAAGGAGCGGTCCTCGTTTCCTCTACAAAATTCATCGATCCGCTGGTTCACGCGAATCCAGGATTCTTTTATTTTTTCTTTCACCATGGGGGATTTTCCTCTGAGTGTTTCGACTTTTTCATTATAGGCATAAATCCCTTGATTTAAGGAAGGAGACGAAACAAAAGAAGCGAAACAAGATATTTAAACCGCTTTCCTTAAGGAAAGTTCTAGACCAAACGAGCAGTCACGTCTACAATAGTTCGGCTTGAAAGGAATGAAACATGAATAGAAAAAAATTAACACGCGCTTCCATCCTCTTGCTTTCCGCGGCGACGCTACTTGCTTCTTGCGGGGCTGGTGGAAATAGCAATGACACCGCCTCTTCCTCCACTGGGACAGAGTCTAATTCGACCTCTAACGGCTCTTCGGAGCAGCCGAAACTCCCAATCAACAAAGAGATTCTTGCCAAGAAATTCAATGAGATTGTTGAGGCGAAATCCTATCGCCTCAGCAAAGTCTCGCTGACGAACGAAGAAGATGAGCCCTCGTTTGAAGACACCTATTGCTTTGGTTCTTATATTCGTCTCGAAAGCAAAGGACTAAGCCACATCCTCCGTCCGAATTTTGAGGATCCGTCGAAGACCTCTTCCTACGAATTCGATAATACGGGAAAAACGTTAGAACTGCTTTCCATCGATTCGAAATTAAATGGGGACGCCTATGCCCCCTTAACGGATTTATCGTCGTTCAATCTTTTGTCCGATTACGTTGGAAAAGATGGCAAAGGCACTTTCACCAAAGACGATTTTTTGATGAACGTCGACGAATACGTGGTCAATGATTTTGGCCTCGTCTATTCGCTTGCTTGCCTTTTGAACCTCAAGGAACGCGCGGCCAGCGAACAATTCGTTTACGCGACGCTTTCCCTAGAAAATAACGGGGATCTTTCCTTTGTTCTCGTCCGTTCCACCGATGGCTTCACCTTCACCGATTACGCCAAGGGCACCTTCTCGGATTTGAATTCGGCCTCTGCAAGCGCGGAAGAGGCCTATTTCAAGAACCCCTCCTCCGTGAATATGGTGGAAGAAGCAGCCCTTCCGGCTCTTCAAAAAGACGCCTATACCTTCACCGCGGAAATCTGGGAACACCGAGACAGCGAAGAATGGGGTAATGACGAAGGAACCAACGTCGTCGCGATGGATCTCGATAAGATTCACCATACCTTTGGCCATGATGACCATTATTACGATGACCATTATTACCAAAAACAAGGAGACGCCTCTCACGAAGTCTATCTCTCCGGTTCCAACAAGGTCGAAAGCAAGCCGACGGGGCAAAATTGGTCTTCCTACGTTTATTTGAAAGATATCCTCAAGGCCAGCAATCTCATGAAGGTTGGCAATGGCCGTTATCGTTATATCGGCTCGAACCCCTTCTCCGTGTTCTATGGCTTGACCCTTGCTAAATCCTTGGGCAATCAAGATGTCGAATTCATCGATTTCTCCGTTTCTAACGGGGCCCTCACCAACATCGAAGTCAAATTCAATTCCTATACCGACCCGACGAATTTTTATTCCAAGGATTGGTACGCTGCTCACATCACGGTCCAAGAAGGCGCAAAGATCGCCATGCCTGCCCCACTTGCCCCGTCAGAAGATGGTTCTCATGACGACATCGCCAAAACCCTCTCCTATTTCAAAGGCTCGTTCCAATTGAAACTTTACAATGCAAATGACCCCTCTTCCGCGGCTTATCTCACTTATTCCAATGTGGAAGGAAGCCGTTACTTGCTTCGTGAAGAAAAGACTTTGAAACCCGGCTCTACGACGGAATATTCTTCCAAGCGCATCGGCTATGCCATGAACAAGGAGAACAAACTCGTCCAGTTCCTTTACACGAGCCAAGACGACGTGTTCGCTTTGTCCGAACCGGAAGACAAAACCCTGGAAGATGTTCTCAACATGAACCTTTCCCCGGACGTCCTCAAGAAAACCGTCATCGAATCCCAGGTTGCCTATAACCTCCGCACCCCGATTTATGATTTGACTTCCTCTATCCAAGGCTTCCAACACCTCGACAACGTTCGTCCGATGACGTTCCATATCTTCTACAAAAATAACGTCTCGAAGAAACCAATCAGCTATAGCTACCGTTATGAATACAATAACGGCCAGTCCAAAGGCGAAGAAATCGGCGAATTCGTGGGGCTTGGCGACGATGAAATCGAAGTGGACGCCAACCTTGCTGCCAAGGTGCAAGAACTCACGACCTTCTCCGCCCCCTCCACCTGGGAAATGGAAGAAAACGTCTATCCGACCTTGCTTTCCTTCTTCGGCGAATCTACGGCCAAACTCATCCCCTACGTCTATGAGCCGACCCTCTTCGACGGGTGGTACGCCATCACGACCAACATCGTTAACAACAAGCCGACCCACGTGCAGATCTATCAACCGGATACCTATGTGGAATTCGAGGACCCGACCCATTACATGAGCCGCTTCGAAGAAAAGGTCCGTGCGATTCCTGGCATTGTCGAAGGCAAAGATTCTAACGGCAAAAAGACCTATTACGTCCTCGAAGGCGGGGTTTATACCTTGGGTATCACGATTGGGGAGAACCCCAAAGTCGGCATCGACCTTTATATCCCGGATTAATGAAAGGAATACGCGATTATGAAAAAATTTAAATACATCATTCCCCTCATCCTTCCTTTGCTTCTAGCAGGATGTGGCAACACCGATAAACCCCAAGATTCCTCCTCCTCGGGATCCCATTTCTACGAGGATATGAAGGACCGCGAAAAGGACGCGGAATATATCTACGACTATTTGATCTATGTGGCCAATCACGGTGATTACACCCTCTCCTATTCGATGGAAGGGGTGGAATGCTTTGACTTGTTCAACAAAGACTACTATTACGCTTCCATCCTTCAAAGTGGTGGAATGCTTCTCCCCTACGTGGAAAAAGAAGATGAGGACATCCTTTATCGCTTTGACTTAAACCAAAATAACGTGGACATCCTTCTCCCCGAGACCAGCAGCGGAACCTACGTGAGCTCCGTCAACGAAATCAGCTATTTCTCCCTGTTCACGGACAAAACTCAAAGCCGTTATAACCTCAAAAGCGGTGCGATTAAAGAAGCCGCGGATGGATCTTTCTATACGGACAGCGCAATGGCAAACCTCGTTTTCTGCGCTTCCGTTGGCTATATCTCTTTGGCCCAAAATAATTTAATCCAAGATACGACCTTCTCCATTTTGGAAAATGGTGACCTCGCCTTTACCATCAATGCGCTGAGCATGGATTCCAATGGGGACTACAAAGAAGCGGTCATCACCAAGGCCACTTTCTCGAACGTGGATTGCTCCAAACTCGAAGCCATCGAAGCGTTCCGTTCCTCCTATGCTAGCGGGGAATCCTTAAGCGAAGACGCGGCGAAGGTCCTCCAAAGCGAAACCCTTTCCGCCCATAACGTCATTTCTCTCCACGAAGGAAATGAAGAACCGGTGGAATATGCCGTTAGCGACGTTGGCATCTCTTCCACGCAGCTTAGCGTCCGCAGCCAAGAAAAGGGCAGCGAACAGATCTACGCCCATTTCTTTGAAAACCAAAATGGCGCAGCCAAAATCATCGGCATCAACGGCCATAACGAAGTCATTGTGGAAAATAGCGCCGAAGAGGGCAAAGACATCCAATGGAAGGAACTTGAATGGCCGAAGGATATCTTCTCCGCGAAGGCTTTCCGTAAAATCAAAGACAACACCTATCGTTATTTGGGCTTAGACGCGGAAGGATTCTTCTATTCCTATTCCTACGTCAACTTCGATATGGCGATTAAGACGTTGGATCTCGTCGTGGAAAATGGAGTCATGCAGGAAATGGACGCCACCTTCTATCGCTCGGTCTCCGACTCCGATTCCTCCTATTTCTATTACACGGTGAAGACCACCTTTGATTCCAAAGCCAATTTCACTCGCCCTGCCCCTTATGAAGCCAAGGCAGACGATGCCAACCAAAAGAAGATCGAGAATGCGTTTAAAGGCCTAAAGCAAGGCTCCTCTTATGTGGCTACGATCGAAGATTATGGCTCCCTTGCTTCTAGCGTCACCCGCATGACTTTAACGAACAACATTCTCTATTTTGAAGTCTATAACCCTGTGACTACGGAAGTTTCCAAACGCCACGGGTTCGTGGAAAAAGACGGCAAAGTCATCCCCTTCAACGTGAGTCGTGATGCGACATCAAATCGTTTGGTCGCCGTCACCAGTGGTAAATGCATCGAAGGCGATACCCTGGATAACCATATCGGTTTCTCGGCCTCCCCGCTTATCTTCAACATCAATTCCAAAAACCAAATCGTCCCGAAGCCGGAAGTCCTTTCCGTCGCGGATACCCTCATCATGGGAGAAGGCGGAGCTTATATGATTCCGAGCACCCTCACGATGCAACTTGACGAAAATTCGCGCGTGCTTAATATCAATTATCGATACGAGGCCCCCTCTGAATACGGGCAGGGATCTGTGACGGGTTATGATCAAATCAGTTTCAAGGATTATGGCACCGCTTCCCTCGCTCCGAATTTGACGCTTTTGATCAATGGCCTAACGCCGATGGAGTAATGAAAAATGAATAAAAAACCATCCCTTTTGCTGCTTTCCTCCCTTTTGCTTCTTGCGGGATGCACGGGCGGAAACCCCTCTTCCAGCGAAACCAAGCCGAATCCTTCTACTAGCGATTCCGCTACCTCGGTTTCCTCCTCTTCCTCCGCTTCGACAAGCTCGACGGTGGGACTAACCGCGGAAGAACGCTTCAAAGCCCATTTCGAAGCCTATAAGAAGAACACCATCGCCAATGAGCCTTTGGCGACCTCCGCCGCATACCAAGAAGGGGAAAACGTTTTCTCGGCTTCCTTTTTCAAAAACCAAGTGGTTCAGCATAATCCGGGCAACATCACCCTCGTCCGTTCCATTGAAGACAACGCCTTCCTTGAATTCCGTTTCGAAGGAGACGCGCTCGTCGATTTTGCTAAAACTGAGATGAGCGATGCCACGAAGAAAGAATTCCATCAAAAAACCTCTCTTCTTTTGGTCAATAACGCCTATGGTTTAAGCGCGAACCTTGCTGTCCTCGATGACTTTGTCAAAGGCGGAGAAGGCAAAACTTATGCGTATGAAAACGATGTCTTCACGTTGACCGAAAAAGTGACAGAAGAAGGAGCCACCGTCGAAAAGAAATTCGAAGCGACGATCCTCGATGAAGCCATCGTAAAACTCGTCACCACGACTTCGACTTTCGCTAGCGAAGCGGATTCGACGCCGACTTCAACTTCCTCCTCGTCCTACGAATGGAAGAAAGAAGGAGCCAAGGTCGAAAACCCGGAAGCGGTTTTGGAAGAAAATTACTGCTTCAAGGATATCCAAGCGACCCTTGTCAGCGAAGACGGCCGTTATTTGGTCGACAATTCCTACGCGGTGAAGTTTGCTTCCGCTAAGAACCCCAAAGCTTCGACGCTTGTAGATGCGATCGTCTCAACGATTGGAGAAGATAACGAATTCGTTCTCTTCAATTCGCGTACGAATCAATTCAAGATCCTAAAAGCCGGCGAAGTGGACATCCCCTTCGTTTCCGCCCACGGGGTTAGTGGAAGCCTCCACATCGTGACGGAAGATAAGCCCATCAACGGCATCAGCCTCAACCAAGAAGACAAAGAAGTGGTCGCGGGTTCTAGTGTTTCCCTCTCCGCGACGATCCTTCCCACGACAGCGAAAAATCTTTATACCGCGGAAATCACTTCCGGATCGGAATTCGCTACCCTTACCGGCAGCGCGGCGGACGGATATACCCTCCAAGTCAAAGAAGATGCGGCTGCAGGCAGCAAGATCGTGGTGACCTTCACCTCGACCCAAAGCAAAGCCGATGGTAGCAAAGCCGTTGCAAGCAACACTTTCACTGTCAAAGCCAAATCGACGGGCGGCATCGCCTCGTTGCTTCTAGGAAATTGGGAAGATGATGGCTATCCAGCATCGACCCTTGTCTTTAAGGAAGATAAGACGGGTACGATTCAATACTATGACAGCATGATGACCGCCTATTACTACAAATTTACCTGGAACAACGCGACCGAGGCCTCTTTGGCCGATGAAGGAAGTTTCATCGAAATGGACGAAGAAGGAAACGAAGTGGATTGGGGTTCCTTTACATTGTCCTCCTTCAAACTTGTGGATGGCCATGTGGTATTGGAATTTGAAAACGAAGATCCGAAAACCTTCACCAAAACCGTTTCTGTCAGCGCTCTCGGTGGCGGCATCACTTACTAATTAGCACACTTTCTAATAATTGGTGGCGGGGTTCCGCCACCTTTTCATTTCCATTAATTGCACCTTTTTACAGGCTATTCGACTTCATTAATTGCACCTTTTTGCAATTTATCCAAATAGAAAGACAAATAATAAAGAGGTAAAGTCAATAGGTTGGTTTCCTGATCATAACCATACTGATTGCTAGAAATCTTGATGGCCAGGCCATTGCTATTGTGGGCGCGGAATCCCTTTAATGAATTAAGACTGCCTCGACCTTTCTTAACGTCAATGGGGGTGGGACATCCGTCGATATCGAGAAGGAATTCCATTTCGGAATCCCTTTTTCCTTTCCAATAGAATAGACCGATCCGTCTTGCGCTTAATTCGCAGGCGACATAATTTTCAAAATATATCCCAGAGAGAGCGTTGTTTTTATTGGTTAAGAACGTTTTGACGTTTAAACCACTTTGATAAGTGAACATTCCCATATCGGATAAATAAAGGCGCGTTAAGGAATCTTCCTCTTTTACAAAAGGGGTCGTGGCCTTTTCTTTTAATAAAAAGGACTGGTTGACGACTTTGGCGGTTACAAGCCAAGCGATGGGGTTTGCCATATCCCTTCCTTTGGCTTTATTTTCAACCAAAGAAAATTTGAAATTCTTATTCTCTTTATTTAATTGGCGATAGATATCGCGATAGACGGCGCGACTTCGAATGATGGATTCTGGCGATGCCTGATATAAATCCATATCGGCAAGATAGTCGTCATAAATTTCCTGCAATTTATCCGCGACGGCTTGTAGCCCAAGAGGGCCGTTTTCCCTATTCTTCAAGTAGGTGTCTACGACTTCCGGCATTCCTCCAACAAAAAGATAATTTTGAAGGGCATCTAAAGCCTTTTGATGAATAACGGGTTCCAAGGGGATTTGCTTTTGAAAATGCGTGGATAGGTAATCCAAAAGTCCGGGGTTATCATTTAACAGGAATTCATCGAAGGTCATTGGATAGATGTAGAGCTGGTTGATTTTTCCTACAGGGAAAAGAAATTTGGTATCTTTCGCATATTGGCCTCTTTTATGGGCATCGCGCATGATTTTTAACCGAACCAAAGATCCTGTGACGATGACGGGGATTTCCCGGTGCTGTTCACAGAAATGCTTCATCATTTTGACAACGGGAAGACAATCTTGGGCTTCGTCAAAGATCAAAAGATGGTCTTTGTCCGCCTTAAAGTCGTAGGCCAATTCGATGTAAGCCAGAACATCGTTCAATTTACTATTAGAGAAAACGTAATCGACAAAAGTCGTATCGTCTGAGCAGTCAATTCGCAGGTAGCGATTGGGGAAATATTTTTTCGCGAATAGTTCTTCAATTAAATAAGATTTTCCCACTTGTCGGGCCCCCCAAACCATTAAAGGCTTACGGTCGGGGGCAGTAAGCCAACGTTCTAAATCTGCTAAGTATTTTCGTTTCATGATTGTATTTTTTCATTAATTGCACCTTTTTGCAAGTTTTTAACTCCATTAATTGCACCTTTTTACAGGTTATTCGACTTCATTAATTGCACCTTTTTACATGAGTCTTACCGAAAGGGGCATAGTATTTAGTACAGGCAAAATATCCGATTCAATCTTTGTTACGAAACCATCATTTCAATCTTTTATGGCTCGTGATTCAAAACCCTGTTTTTCCACATCCGAGCCTATTTGGTTGTTTTTGACTCTACGTGTGACAAATCCGTGTCGTAAAAACGAGAAAAAAACCTAATAATGTAACAAAAACATTGAATAGTGTTTTGAAAGAAGGTTTAAGGAACGTAGGGATGCCCTATAAAATGTAACCGCTTACAAAGATAGAAATCTTTTTACTTAAGAGAAAGGAGTGATGATTTCTATGAAGAAAAAACAAAATCTTTTGTTGGTTGGGGGCGCAGGCCTTTCCCTTCTTCTTGCTGGTGTTAGCGTGGTTTTAAGCGGGCAAGGCAATAGCAGCCTTCTCGGCGAAGGGGCTTATCCGAGTGCGAAAGCCATGGCGATCACATTCACCGCGGACGATTTTAAGGCTGGAGTCAAGACCATCACCAAAAATGGCAACCCCTTTAGTGTGACAGGGGATGTGACCGTCACGGGAGATGTGATTACCTTTAAGCAAGGCGCGAGCTTAACACGCGCTGTTATAAGTGGTGGAACATCCACGAATGGCTATCAAGGCGCGAACGGCGGCTCCCTTTTCTACGAAATGGAGATCGACGGCTTAACGGTGGCTAAACCAAGCCAAAAGGTCGTTCATGCAGGAAGCATCCGCACCTGGTTTGAGGTGATCAATAATCGCGGCGACGGCGCAGGACGCGGACTTTATAGCACCGCGGCGGAAGCGGATAAAGTCGGTTACGAGAACCTCCATCACGTTTGGACCAATAACCGCGATAACGACGATCCCAGCGCATTCTGGATTGAAACGAACAATCCGACGCTGACCTCCACCGAAGGCGCGTTCTCCTTCAAGAGCATCACCTATAAATATGCCTGCACGGCCGTGGATAACGAATATTCGAAGATCATGGCCAATGCGAAACGGGATGGATTCCGCTTCACGGACAAAGAAGGCAAAACCTTGCCGGCTCTTGCTCCTATCGGCGGAAAGCTCGAATTCAAAGTCGAACTTGACCCGTTCTTTGCTAAGCAATATGACTACACCGTCACGGTTTCTAGCGACCGCGCGGAAGCGGGCCGCAAGACCTTGACCGCGGATGCGTCTGGCGTTTATTCCATCACGGTTGCCAGACAGTACGACACAAGCGTCAAGGAAACTGGTTATACCTATATTCACCTTAACGCGACCGAAAAAGCCGGCACACCTATTAGCAACGAAGAAGAATTCCACGCCATGGAAGAAAATGGCGTCTATTATCTGGCGAACGATATTCAATTAACGACATTCCCGAACCAAAAATTCTCTGGTGTTTTGGATGGAAAAGGGCATCGAGTTTACACCCTAAATCGATGCAACGCTCATAAATCTGGAATGTTTGGGACGTTGTCGGGCGTTATCAAAAATTTTGAAACTCAGATTCATATCGACCACTACTCACTAAGTGCGGCGGGTATTTGTGACACCTTAGATGGCGGATTGATTGAAAATGTCGCAGCACACACCATGTTTAAATACCAAACTTGGGACGATTCAGGCACATTCACCAAAGGAATTAAAAATGGGGGCGTTATCCGGAATTCGACCGCTTATTTCTTAGCTCCCCAGATGGACGCGACTAAACTCAATGAAATTGCTGGCGTCGCAGGATCGATGGGAAAAGGCACCAAGCTTGAAAATGTCACAGTGAAAATTCCGGCGGGGTGTGATCCTTCCAAAATTGAAATTGTGCGTTCTTCGAAAGCAAATGGCGAAATTAAGAATTGCAAAATCGTCAATTATCAACAAAAAGCCGTTGACAGCGCATTGATAGGTGGTGGTGAGCTTCAAACCGAAACTTTCTTGGGAATGCCCGTGTATAAAAAATATATTTCTGGATCAAGCGTGAACATCTTGAATGATACCTTTGACCTCACGGCCAAGAAAGTTAAGACCGCATCCTTCTTCATTAAAGTGGAAAATCTTGTTAGCAAACCGGATTCTCCCCATGACAGCTTCCCTCTGACTGGCGGCACCAATGTCTTGCGCGCATCCAACGATGGGTTGGATATTTGGAATTATGTCGAGTTTACTCGCTTGGATGATACGGGCACGTTCCGTTGCGTGACGGATTTCTTCAACGTCATTGTTCCCGCTACCCATGATTCTGTTCCGCAAGCCATGCAGGAATCTAAACGCGAATCGGTTACAACTTTGGCGTCTACCACCGGGTTGTATACTTGGACCGAAAATCCGAGTGCCACGTTCTATGCCACCCCGGTCTACGTTGAATATTGATCGCTTCAATTAATTACTAGCAAAAAGGGTCGTCCCAACCTTACTGGTTGACGGACGGCCCTTTTCCATTAAGGAAGTTCGTTCCTTTTTGTTTTCGATATTCCCCAGGGGTTAATTGGAAGAGTTTTTTGAAATCGATGCTAAATTGAGATAAGTGGGAGAAACCAATGGTGGAAGCAATTTCTGCCGTCGACATTGAGGTTTTTAATAGAAGACTCGCCGCATAATTGAGTTTTTTGGTTAATAGATATTCGTGCGGGGTGATTTTGAAATATTTTTGGAACAAACGATTTAACTGAACGCGGGAATAATGAAGTTCGGTGCAAAGATCGCTGACGGTATAGGTTAGGAATTCCTCTTTGGAACTTAAGGCAAGCACCTTGGTTTCGAAGGGGGATAAATCTTCCGGAACATTGATGCATTGAACGAATGCCTGCTGAAGGATAAGGAGGAAAGCAGCGAGAAGAAGTTCGTCCGTTTGCTTGGAGTAGCCTAAATCCAGGTTGGCTTTATGAACCAGAGATTCCACGCTTAAAATCGTGGCGGCGTTCATTTGAAAATGGTGGCTGCTGTCGCGAAGAATCGATTCCATGTCGGGAGAAAGAACGGAAAGGAGCTCTTTTAATTTTGCTTCCCGGATGATGATGTTGATGTAACGGGGTTTTTCCGTGCCGGCTTTGATTAACCGATGCACGTCCCCGGGGCCCGCGAAGAAGACGGTTCCCGCGGGGCAAAGGTAACTTTTTCCGTTGAGCTGATTTTCAATCGCCCCGTTGGTCATCAAGGTGAATTCCCAGATGTCTTTGTGGCCGTGAAGGATCGGATAATCGAAGGTATTGATATGATAGGTAAACGACAAGGATTCCGCGACCTCGCGGGATTCGAAGGGAATAGGGTCGTTGAAGCTGGTTAGAATCATAAACAATCTCCAGGTTTGTGACAAAATCAAACACCTTTTTTTAAAATATAGCACCTAAATGACACAAAACTATATAAAAAAGTTAAAAAGAAGGGCTTCGCTTCCTAGGAAGGGGAGGCGATAATGTAAGCGCTTAGATTCAATGCGGTCTTTCCGCGTTGGGAGGAATAAATGAAATTAAAGAAGTATCCTGGTAATCCGATATTGTCTCCGAACCCCCATTCTACTTGGGACAATTTCTGCGTTTTGAATCCCGCGGTCGTCTATGACGAAGAAAGTAAGAAATTCATCATGGTCTATCGCGCGGCTGGCGATGACATCCAACACGTCATGCGCTTAGGCCTAGCGACTTCTGAGGACGGCATCCATTTTGAAAGAGCTTCCAATCGTCCCATTTTCGAAGCTGATCCCAATGGGGAAGACGGAGCAGGACCGGAAGACCCACGTTTAGTAAAGATGGGGGACGTCTATTATTTAACCTATGCGGCCAAACCCTATTTCGTGGGTCGTTATTGGCTAGACGAACCGGATCGCTATACCAAGGAATTCGTAAAAGAACCGGCTCCAGAGATTCCTCCAACGTTCTTGAAAAGACGGCATACCGTTACCTATTTAGCCTATACCCGGGACTTCAAGACCTACAAAAAATGTGGTCGCATCACGGATTCCCGTTATGACAATCGCGACTGCGTCATTTTCCCCGAAAAGGTGAATGGGAAGTTCGTTAAAATCGAGCGTCCCTATTGCGATGGCCCCAACCCCTCCATTTGGATTTCCTATAGCGATGAGCTCATGGAATGGGGCAAACCTGAACTCCTTTATCGCGTAGGACAAGAAGATTGGGAAACCGAACGCATCGGCGCGGGTTGCCCGCCCCTAAAAACGGAGAAGGGGTGGTTATTCCTCTATCATGGCGTTTCGAAGAAAGACCATCTTTACCGCGTGGGATTCATGTTGTTAGACTTGAATAATCCCTCCAAAATCCTGGCTAAAACTAAACATTACGTCATGGAACCGGAGACTTCGTTTGAATTCAGCGAGATGTATCCGGGATGCGTCTTCCCCACGGGTTGGGTGAATAAAGACGACACCCTCTATATCTATTATGGATGTGGCGATCGTTACATCTCGTTAGCCACGACCACCGTAGAAGAAATTCTTGCCGAACTTGAAAAAGAAGAAAACCGTTATTCTGGGAGGTAAACCATGAAGCACAACAAGGGACTATTCATCCTCGGCCTCGCTGCTTTGCCCCTCTCGATTGGGTTAAATCCCGGTCAAGAAGCATTGCTTGCAAGCGGAGATGCCGGCGGGCTCTTCCATCTCTCTGCGGGGATGAAGGCCAAGGCGCAGCAATTTGATCCGGATTCCAAACAAACGGGTTTATTGCTTTACGGGTTTGATAGCGGCGTGTCCGCTCGTTTCAAAGCCCCCATGTCCGGTACTTTTTCCGCAAACATTCTTGCCGTAAAGGAGTCTGGCAGCCCAACGGTGAATCATTACACCTTGGAATTCGAGGATGAAGCGACGAAGAAGTCGTTCCGTTTCGGGGTGAATTCCTATGC
The DNA here is from genome assembly GCA_934699525.1 of uncultured Bacilli bacterium. Classification (GTDB taxonomy): domain Bacteria; phylum Bacillota_I; class Bacilli_A; order RFN20; family CAG-826; genus Alloenteromonas. The sequence continues at coordinate 161,730 of CAKUWP010000001.1, read as the reverse complement.
TTCCTATAGCGAGGCATACGTGGAATATAATGGTGTAAAGGGCGGCATCCGTTATTATCAAACCCCTTGGAACAAAGCCGAGGATGCGGGTGGATATACCGCGGGCTATAACTCCCTTGGCCTATATACCCAATACGCGGGTCATTTTACCAAGATGCAATTTGATCCCGCCTCCATGTGCGTCAAAATCATGGCGGACAACGGCAGCTATCAAAATGTTTGGGATTTTAGTTCCACCTTTAATGATGGCAAACGTCTAGAAAATGATTTAGGCCATTTTTCCTCTTATAACGTCAAACTCAGTTTCGATCAGGTCGTCTCCTATTCGAAAGCCTCCTTGCTGCTCACTCGTTTCGGCGGATACGACCTATCCCAAAACGTGGAAGACCATCCCGTTTTAACCGCCTCGTTTACCAAGAAAGGGACGGTCGGAGAAGAATACCACCTTCCCCAAGGGCGTGCGGTATCCCTCTATCGCGGGGATTTGGATACGGCCAAGATTTCCACGAAAGTCTATGACGAATCGGGGAATGTCGTTTCGACCTCAAGCACCTTCACCCCAACAAAAGAAGGCAAATACTATATCTATTATGAATATGTAGATGGGGCGGAACGGGCTTCCAACTTCTATGCCCTCCCATGCTTAAAGAAAGAAAACCAAACTAAGCAATTCCTTTTTGAAGAAAAATACGATTTGGATGTTTCCAGCCAAAAAGGCCTCCATTCTCTTGTCCATTTCCCTGCTGCTAGCATCGTATCCAATGCCTTGATGCTGCAAAAAGAAGAAGCGCTAGTTCGCATGGAAAAAGACGGCAAAGCCGTGGAGGGATATGAAGGGAGAAAGGGCGGATTTGATTTTAGTTTTGATGCGTTTGGCGATTATACGGTCACTTATTATTCGCCGACGAATCCTTCACTAAAGGATGTCCGCGTCGTTTCCATCACCGCGGATCAAGTGGGATTTGCTCTCCCTGAACTCCCTACTTTGTCTTTGGGTTCCACTTTTGCTCCGAGTTTGGGCAAAGCCTATTTCAAAGGACAAGAAGCGGAAGCCAAACCCATGCTCTATTTCCCCTCGGGGAAAGGAAGAGACGTTGCTTCGACTTTAGACGAAGCCGGGCGTTATGAAATCCGTTATGAAGCCCATATTGATGGCCAAATTTTGTCTCATTCGGTCTATTTCATCTTGGAAGAAGAATACACGTCCCGCTTCCTTTGCCAAACCGGGGCGAGTGCCGAGTATGGCGTTGCCAGGATGAACGACAACTATAGTGGGGTTCGTTTGACCTTAAACGATGGCAAGAAAGTCGTTTATTCCAAGACCCTGGATTTAAGCGACAACCATTTCGACGAAAGCGCGAAGAATTTAAACGATAATACGAAACTTCTAGAACTTCGCACCGACCCTCATAACCCGGGCACCGCGGATTTAGAAGCGATTTACGTCGAACTCCAAGACATGGATCGCCCCACTAACGTCGTGACGATCCGCGTCAAATATCTTTCCTACATGCCCCAATTTACCCGCATTCGCGCCAAAGCCACGGGCCAAGCCTTCACCGGCTATTATTGGAATTTCGATACGGGGAACCTTGGAACCGTCGATAATGCCGAAATGCATGAAGACGGTGGGTTTATTTCCGCCTGCGACTTCACCTCGTCGTTAAATGGAAGAACCTACGAGAATTCCAAACTCCAGCTCTTCTTTGATTCCGACACCAACCGCTTATATGCCAACCATTGGCAGGATTACGGCACGGCTCCAGGCTACCAAGATAATCGCGTGCCCTGGTTAGTCCGTGATTTCTCCACCAATGACCCCACTCTTTCTGGCGGGGACGCCGCTTGGACGGGCTTTACCAGCAACAAAGTGAAGATGACGGTTTATGCAACCGGTGTCTCCTCGACGGCGGATTTACTCGTTACTAACGTTGACGGAGAAGAAATGAGCAGCCGTTATATCTCCGATAGCAAAGGCCCGCAAATCCACGTTTCCGAAGGCGATTTGCCAAAAGGAGAAGTGGGAAAGACCTACCGTTATCCAGAATTTATCGCTAACGATGATGAATCCAGGGTGGTTTCTAAGAAAGTCAGCGTCTATTCGGGCAACACCTTAATCCAAGAAGGCGGAGAAGGCTTTGTTCCCAAATCTAGCGGCATCTATACCCTTGTATTCGAAGCGAAAGATGCTTTCGGCAATTTGACTCGCGCCGAAAAGAAAGTGGAAGTCGTTACCATCGCTTCGTCTTTGTCCATTGCTTTAAGTAGCACTCTTCCGGAGACTGCCTCCATGGGAGACCTTATCCGGCTGCCAGCAATTTCTACTACAGGCGGAGTCGGCGGCATCACAACCCGCTATTCCGTTTCCTGTGCCAATGATCCAGTTGAAGTAATAAACGGCTCCTTCCGAATTGAAAAGAAGAAGAATTACGTGGTCCGTTTCTTGGCGACCGATTATGTGGGTAACCAGGCCAAAATCACCAAATTCATCTCCAATATTTCAATTCCTACCCTTCCTGTTACCGACGAATCGAAGCTTTACCTTCCTTCCGCCTTACTCGAAGGACGTTCCTACGATTTGTCTCATTTTGTTGCCTCGGTTTACGAAGAAGACGGCTCGCTTTCCTTCCTTTCTCCCACGATTAAAGTCCAAGACGGAAACGGTCAAAGAGAAATCGCCCTAGAAGATACCTATGTCCCGGTTTCTTCTTCCACCACTCAAGAAGCAACGATTACCTATTCCTTCCAAGGTAAAAACGGAACCAAAGAAGTGAAGAAAGTCCTTCCGATTGTCAAACCGACGAATAAAATTGGCTTCCTCGCTTCCTATTTCCATTCTTCCAATTCGACGATTGAGGCAATCGATGAAGGCGTCCAAGCGACGATGAAGAAAGAAGGAACCTCCGTAGAATTCTTGCCAAGCCTATTTGGGAAGAAACTCACCGCGACTTGGAATGGCCAAGGGATGGACGAATACACGGTCAAGCTTTGCGATTCCTTGGATTTCTCAAGCTCCATTTCCCTCCATTTCACCCGTTTAGGCGGCAAGCTCTATTGCTCCGTCAACGGAGGAGAAGCCTTCCGTTATTTTGAATCGAGCGTTGGTGAAGCGAGCTTCACTTATTTGGAGAGCGCGCACGCGATTTACGACGGCTTATCCAACCAAGTGGCCGTATTAGAAGACTTTAACGGCTTTGCTTCGGGAAAAATCAGGATGTTTGTAGAAGCGGAATGCGAGGGAACCTTCTTATTCCGCAGCATCAACAACCAAATCATCAATAACGTTCGTAAAGATTCGATCGGACCTAACGTCTATTTTGAGCAAGCCTTATCGGGACGTTTCGCCCTGGGAACGGAAATCCAATTCCCTAAAGTCTTTGCTTATGATGTTCTAAACGAAGTCAAAAGCACGGTCGTCACGATTTCTTGCGATGGCGAGGTCTTGAAGAAGGGAACCGTGGAAGAGATTGGCCCCAGTTACAAGATGGAGAAGGTCGGTTCTTATAAGATCACCTATCTATTTAAGGATACCGCGGGCAATAGCAGTGCCTGTTCCTTCTTCTTCGGCGCCTTTGATCCCATCGCCCCAACCTTAAAATTCACCTCTTCGTTTGCTACGGAAGTGAAGCAAGGAGAAGAAATCGTTCTTCCCACCTATGAGATTCAGGATCAAAACCCCGAAACGGCGACGGTTTTGCTCTATTGCCAACTTCCCGACGGAGACTTCATCTCGGTCAACGAAAAATCCATGAAGGCCGAACAAAAAGGAACCTATACCTTCACTTACATGGTGAACGATGAAAACGGCAACGTGAATTTCTATTCCTTTGTCGTCACGGTTCGTTAAGAAAGGAGAAAAAGATCATGAACAAATCGAAAAATCTCGTTCTTCTCTTATCCACCCTTTGCCTTTCCGCTTGCTCCTGCGCAGGGCAGCCGCCTTTGACCTCCGAAGATTCCAAAACTTCTTCGGGTGTCCCGGCGGTGGATACCGGCAAATACTTTGTCCAAGACGGGAAAAGCGATTACCAAATCGTGGTTCCTAGCGATGCCGACGCGAACGTCTTATTCGCTTCCAGCGAGCTCCAATATTTTGTAGAACGCTCCACAGGGGTTACCCTTCCGATTGTAAAAGACGTTACTCTCCCCTCCAAAGAAGGTCATTTCTTCTCTTTGGGTTCTACAACCCTTTGGGAAGATAGCGGCTTAACCTTGGCCAAGGATTTAGGCCAAACTGGGTATTCATTCCAGACGGTAGGAGAATCTCTTTATCTGAATTCCCGCCAAGGGTCCGGCGTCTATTGCGGCGTCTATGACTTCCTCCAGGAGCAAATCGGCTTGGAGATGTATACCGCAGAAGAAATTGATTATAAAGAAGTGAGCAGCATCCCCCTCCTTTCCTATCAAAAGGAATTCCATCCTCTCTTCGATATGCGTCAAATCCTTTTGAAGCACATCAGCACGAATTCCTTGTATGAACGCCGCATGCGTCTTCATCATGATTTGGGATTAGGAAAATGGGCGGCCTTTGCCCATACGACGATCACCAAATTCCTTCCCTATTCTAAATATGGGGCCGCGCATCCGGACTGGTATAACGAAGGGGCCACCCAGGTTTGCTATTCCAATCCCGAGGTCGTTGTGGCGATGGCAGAAGAGATGAAAAATGCGATTGTTGGAAATCCCCAAGCCACCTATATCCAGATGGGTCACGAGGACAATTTGGATATGTGCTATTGCGCTTCCTGCGTGGCCGAACGCGAAAAATATGGCGGATACGGGGGACAGGAGCTGGAATTCACCAATAAACTTCAAGAAATCCTCGATCCCTGGCTTCACGCGAATTATCCCGAGCGAAGCATGAAATATGTTTTCTTCGCCTATCAAACGAGCCAAGAACCCCCTGCGAAATGGAATGACGCGACCTCTTCCTATGTTCCTATTAGCAGCGATTTCCGTATCAACGACAACGTCATGGTCATGTATTGCCCCATTGACGCGGACTTCTCCAGAAAAATGTCCGACCCGAAAAACGCCGCTCAACATAAGCAACTCCAGGGCTGGGGTGACTTATTCAAATACGCGGGACATCCGGGAGAAATGTATATCTGGGCTTATTCGATTCAAGCAAAATCCAATCTTGTTCCGATGAATAACTATGGTGTTTACGAAGACCATTACAAATTCTATGCGGACATGGGGGCAACCGCGATGCTCGACCAAAGCTTCTATATGTCGGGGATTCCGGGATTTGAAGCGATGCGCGCCTACACCCAAGCCAAGCTCCAATACAGTTTGAACGTAAGCTATGCCGACCTCGAAAAAGACTTCATGAAGCATTATTACGGGGAGGCCGAAGCGAAAATCTACGATTATTATCGTGCCCTCCGCGCCTATTTTGCTCACCTCACCGCGACCCAAGGAATCGGGGCTTATGTCATGTCCGACCTGTATCTCAACCAATTCTGGCCGTATGAGGTTTTGGACCGGTTCTTGGAAATGCTATTCGACGCCGAAAAGAGCATTGAAGGAATGCAGACGAGTGATCCCGATCGTTACGAAACGTTACTCAAGCGTATCCGCGTGGAAGAAATCTTCCCGTTATACATGCTCTTCCGTTTCTACATGAACGAATTGTCCCAAAAACAAAAAGAGCAGTACTGGGGTCTGCTCAACGACGCATGCGTGGATTTCGGAGTGGTTTCTTCCATGGAAGGATCCACCGACATCGCGACGACTTTACAAACCTGGAGGACCTCCATTTTTGGAGCGTGATTTCAATGAAAAAACCAACGATTCTCCTTTTTTCGGCGGCCTTGCTAGCCTTAAGCGCCTGCCATAACCCTTCTACGCCCAATGATTCCTCCTCTTCGGGAACTGGTCCTATTCAGGTAGAAGAAACCTTCTCCTTTAAGACGAAGTCGGTTTCTCTTCAAGAAGGACAAACCAAAAAAATCGAATTCACGGCTTCTTCGAAAGCAAGCTTTGTTTCGTCGAATCCTTCCGTTGCCGAAATGGATTCTTCCGGTTTATTGATTGCTAAAACTTCAGGCCAAGCGACGATCACCGGCAAGGTCGGCTCGAAAGTCGATACCTTGGAAGTGACCGTCACCGAAGAATCCTCCGCCACTTTGGATATCGTTCTCCCCTCTTACCAAGCGTTAACCCTTGAAAGCGGGAAGAACTCCGTTCAATTAAAACCAAAACTCTATTCGGGGGAAGTGGAAAAACCAGCGACCTTCTCCTATTCTAGCGGTAACGAAGAAGTGGCGAGCGTCGACGAAAAAGGAAAAGTGACTGCCTTAAAAGAAGGAAAGACGGAAATTGAGATTTCCACAGAAGGCGTGACTACCCGCGTCAGTGTGGATATCTATACCCGTTACCTTAAAACCGCGAATGACTGGATCCAAATGGTTTCTACCCATAATGACCGGACTTCTCGATATGCTTTAAACGGGGACATCGATTTTGCTGGAGTCGAATACACGGGTATCGCCGATTCCGCCATGACTGGCTTCAACGAGGCTTTCCGTTCTGAAATCAATGGCTTTGGCCATTCGGTTTCGAACATTACCTTCTCCAAGAAGGTCTACATCCAATCTTTATTCGGCGTCATGCAGGGAGCCGTTGTTCGTAATCTTAGCTTTGATAACGTGACCTTCACCCAAGAGGAAAAGGGAAATCGCTTATCGGGACTTGGTTACACTCTTACCCGCAATGCTCCGGAAATCCCCGATGAATTAAGGCGTTCCAATCGTTTCGAAAACCTTTATTTGGATTTGACTTTCCCCGCGGCAGATTTAGATAAAGCAGGGCTATTTTGTAGCGGATATGTCTATAATGCCTCCAACATTTTCCTCAATATGAAGAATGCGGATGGATCGGATTTCAACGCCCAAAAGTGCGCCGCGGTCAACGGAAGCCAATATTTCTGGTGGGGGAATGGAACCTTGTCCAACAGTGTTATCTGTTCCACGAATACGCTAGGGGTCACCCAAGGGAATGCCGGGGATGTTTACGGTACCCTTCAGATGAATAAAGTGGATCTTGTTTCCAGTGAAATGGATGCCATGGTATCCGCTTATTCTTGCCTCAGCCCTGAGGTTTGGGACCTTCATGGTAAGGATGTCCCGACATTAAAGAACACCATTCATTAAGGAGCGGTTATGAAGAAAAGTATTTTAGTCCTCTCGCTTAGTAGCATCTTGCTACTTGCTTCCTGTGGGGAGAATAAAGTCCCCGCGACCTTCCTCGTTTCCTTTTCTAGCGGAGAAGGATACACGATTAACGGGGAAAAGGAGACAAAAGAAGGGGATGCCTATTCCTTTCGTGTCTCCTTTGCCGAAGGCTATGAAGCCGGCTCTTCTTACGCGGTTAAGGCGAATGGAGAAGAAGTAAAAAGGAACGGGGACGTCTATACCGTTCCCTCCGTTCAAGAAGATTTACTCATTACCGTAGAAGGCGTCAGCAAAATCGTTTTTTCGGTGGATTTCATCAAAACGGATTTTGTGACTTTTGTGGGAGCAAGTTCTGTTCCTTACGGGGAAGATTATTCCTTTTCCTGCAAGGTAGAAGAAGGATATTCCTATACTTCGATTTCTATTAAAGAAAACGGACAGAATAAATCCTTGGAAGAAAAAGACGGTTTATTTAACGTCAAAAACATCAAAGGGAATCTCGTTATTTCCGCGGAGGGGATTGCTAGAAGCGCGGTAAAAATCGAGAAAGACTTCGCTGCGAAACATTTCGTATTCCAAGGCGACGAGGCGGTCACGTACGGCGAAGATTATTCTTTCACCCTTTCCTTTGCTCCTGGATATAAGAAGGGCAAGGATTTCCTCTTCTTGCTCAATGATGAAATCACCGAATTCCAAGAAGGAAAAACTTACACGGTGAAAAACGTTACCCGTCCCGTCCATATCGAATTATCAGGGGAAGAAGTAATCGTCAGCTCGGTGGAATTCGTCTGCGATATTCCAGGAGCCATAAAAAACAAGAAGGATTCCCTTCCCTATTTTGTTGAGAATTTCTCGTTCTCCTTGATGATGGATGACCACTATACCGATTGCGAAAATAACCTCGCGGTTTATTCTCTGGTCGATGAAATCAAAACCCCGTTAACGCGGGCAGAAGATGGAACGTATAGCCTCCCAAACCCCAAGAAGGATTTCAAAATCCTCGTCGAAGGGGCTTCCATCAATATGCGGACCGTCTCATTCTACCACGATGAAACCAAAGTCTATGAGGTTAGCGTCCCGATGGGAACGGCCTTGCCTCAAGAAGAACTGGATAAAGCCAAAGTGGCCTTCTCTGCTTCCTTGGAAGAAGGAGAGCGTTTCGCCGAATGGGATAAAGTTTTGACTTCGATTGAAACGAATATCGATGTTCATGGCATTTCGGAAAAGCGTATCACCAGCAAAGAAGAACTCAAGGCCATGAAGTCGGATGGACGTTATTACTTGGCGAGTGACATCCAAATCGCCAAATCGATGTCTGCGTATTGCATGAATCTAGGATCCTTCTCCGGTGTTTTAAATGGAGATGGCCATCGGATTTACGCGAAATGGGGTCTTCGTGATAGCGAAATGCAAGGATACCGTGGCGTTTTATTCTCTCACTTGACGGGAACGGTGAAAAACCTCGAGCTCGAATATACCACCTCCTTTAGCAATCAATCCATTTCGGGGATTGCTGGAACCATGGATGGTGGTTTAATCGAAAATGTTACGGTGAGGACTCATCAAGGCAGCTTTGCCTATGGAACTTCCGCCCCCTTGGTGAGCACGATCAACGGAGGAACGATTCGAAACAGTGATGTCTATTTTGTTTCCGAAACCTTCGATTCGACAAAAGAGGATTATGCTCCCGTGGCAGCCATCGTCGGTAATCTTGCGGGCGGAATGGTAGAAAATATCACCGTTCATTTGCCTGCTCCCGTCGATGCGAGCAAATTGAATCTTGCCCGTTATGGCGGGGAGAAACTTGTCAATTGCAAGGTGGTTAAAGACGAGAGAAAACTCGCCGATTCCGCTTTGAAGAGCCCCGTGGCTACCGAAGAGACTTATTTGGGCATGCCCGTTACCAAGATGGAGGTAAGTAACGGCAACGGAGGGACGATGTTTGTTGACCTAACCACTAAGCAAGAAGGAGTGAGCTCACGGTCTTTCTTCTGCCGCGTGGAAAATTATGTCCGCGATGGGGTGAATAATCAAAGCACGATGGCGATTAGTTCGGATGGCACTTTCTGTTTGCCTTCCATGGCGGATAGAACCTTCTGGACATATGTTGAAGTTCGTCATTTATCTTCGGGCGTATATATCTGCGTTTGCCCCTTTGTTAATAAAACGAATGCTTATCGACCCACGGATTTATCCTGGATGCCTGCGACCTCTGCTTATTTTGAGAAGATGGAATTTGGCGGTCTATGGACTTGGAGCGCCGAAAGCAAGGCGACGGTCTATTCGACTCCGATCTATTGTCATTAATTCGATCGAAGATTCTTCCCGGCGTTGTCCGGGAAGAATCGCTATCTAAGAAGAGTCATGGGACCTTTGATTGGTCTTTCGTTCCTTCTTAGCGGTGCTATAAAACCATTAAAACGAATTTTTGGCAAATTCTAAAAAACTTCCGACAAATACAGGGCAAATAACAAAATTGTTCTAAAATTAAAAAATGCAAATGTTACAAAATTGTATTGGGTGGCAACAAGAACGTCATTGATGAAGTACCCCCGTGACGATACAATGAAAGAAACCAAGAATATCGATTGTTTTTCGTGGGTTCCACGAAGGAAAGGAAATCCGATGTCCCATAAAATGAAAGCGCTTCCGTTTATCCTCTGTGCCGCAACCTCACTAATTGCATTAGGATCTTGTTTTAACCGCGATGAAGACGGCGACCAAAGCCTGGATGCGACCAAAACGACCTTAGGGGTTAAGTATTATAACGGCGGCCTCCGTCGCGAATGGATCGATAAAGCCTGCGATGCTTTTGAAAAAGATTTTGCCGACTATTCCTTTGAACCAGGCAAGAAAGGCATCCAAATCCAAAAAGATTTTGAAAAACAAGTCATCCAAGTGGATGCGGTCACGGCTTCGCCCTACCAAGTCTTCGTGATGGAAAACGTCGATTATTTCCAATTTGCCGCGAAAAACGTCATGTTGGATGTGACGGACGTTGTCACGAATCCTGCCCCGGTTAATGCAGCGGAAAAAGAGAACAAGCCCATTGTGAATAAATTTTATGATGCTTCGAAAGATTTCTATGGTCTTGGCGAAGGCGGAGGCAAAAAATATTATGCCATCCCCTTCTACGACAGTTCTTGCGGCATCAATTACAACGTCGACCTCTTTGATGATAAAGGATTCTATTTCGCGGAAGGCAAAACCGCCGAAGGGCTAAACGAAGCCGGCCTTGGTTCCTACGAGAAAGTAAGCGAACTCTTTGTTCAAGACGCCTCGGAAAAACGCTCCTTGGGCCCGGATGGGAAAACCGGTGTCATCGATGGAGTCGATTATTCTTGGGATGATGGACTTCCTGCAACCTACGCGGATTTCCACGCCTTATTGACTTATATGTCCAGCGAATCGGTGACTCCGATTGCCTGGAACGGCTATGAGAAAGGGTATTTGATTTCCTTGGCCTTGAACCTTTGGAATTCTTCTATTGGCTACGAAGAAGCCCAGAACTCTTTAACCTTCTCCGGCACCTCCACTCGCATATTGGATTTGGATTCTTCCTATCGCCCCAAAATGGAGAAAGGGGAATACGTCTATGCTTCCGATTTGTCCGTCAATGGGGATAACGTCTATAAAGTCCATCAGCAGAAGGGGTTATTGGACGCCTGCAATTTCGCCAAGACGATCATGAGCAACCGCGACTATTACCTCGCGGAAGGTATGAAGCCGTCCTTCATGCATACGACGGCCCAAAACTATTTCATCAACGGAACCGATGACCCCACTTTAGTTAGCAAGCCGATTGGCATGTTGGTCGAAGGGGCGTGGTGGAATTCGGAAGTCACTCCGTCTTATAAAGGAAACGACAAGAAGACCAAACGCTTTGGTATCCTTCCTTTGCCCCACGCGACATCGGCTCAAATCGGCGAAGACAATTTGACCCTTTCCGACCGCGACTCCTCCATGTTTATCAATGCGGCTTGCCCCGAGAACCTCAAAGAAGGGGCGAAGACCTTCCTTGGCTATCTTAATTCCGATCGCATGATTAACATTTTCTCCGAAAATACGGATATGGTTCGTTTCCTCAAAGCCGACCTCACGGAAGAAACCTTAAGCAACATGAGTTATTTTGGAAACCGCGCCTATCAATATTACAGTGCCCCCAACACCAAGCATTTGGATTGGCGTCCCCAAACGGAAGCCGCTTCGAGAAAAGCCGGAGCTTTAAGCTACCGCAAATGGGGTTTCTCCATCGACGCTTCTAACGACAATCCCTTCGTCTATTTCTCCAATAATCCCAAGGATTCTGGGACGGATCTATTTGCCAAAATCAATAAATACTACGTGACCTCTTGGGGCAAATAAGACCCTTTCGAAAAGGACGACTATGGTAGCGAAAGCGAAAAAGAAAGGACAAGTCGGTTGGTTCAACCGGGAGGGGAAACTCTTTTATGGGCTGATGATTGCCCTCCCGATCCTCCAATTTGTGATTTTCTATATCGTCGTGAATTTCAATTCCATCCTTTTGGCTTTCCAAAGCTATTCCAATTTTGGAGGCAAGGAAGTTCGCTCTTGGGTGGGGTTTGCTAATTTCGCTGAAATTTGGGACGTTTTGGTGAATGACCCGGGCCACACGATTCAAGTTTGCATCCGCAACACGACGCTATTCTTCCTCGTGGATATTTTGATTATCATGCCCCTGTCCCTCCTCTTTGGCTATTACATCCATAAGAAGGCTCTGTTTGCAGGGTTCTTCAAAGTCGTTCTCTTTCTGCCTTCCATCGTCTGCTCCATGGTCTTCGTAATCTTCTTCAACTATTTTGTCGATGATGAACTAGTTCGGATATTGCAAATCCTGACTAAAGATGACTTATTGGTGACGATTTTAGGCGGAGACGCCCCAAAAGCTTTATTGACCTTGATTGTTTTCTACGTTTGGATCGGCTTCTCTGGTTCCATCCTTCTTTATCTCAATGCGATGTCCAACGTCTCTCCTGCTGTTATGGAAGCGGCGAAAGTCGACGGAGCGAGCGAATTCCGAATCTTCTGGAACATCATGATTCCCGGATGCTGGAAGACGTTAGTCTCCCTCTTCATCATCTCTTTAGCGGCAACCGCGAGCAGCCAAGCTTATCTATTCTCCTTCTATGCAGGTAATGCGCCGGCTCAGATGCAGACGCTTGGCTACTATCAATTCATGCTCATTATTCGAACCGGGCAAGAAAACCCGGTCTCCTATCCGATTGCTTCCGCCTATGGGGTCATCTTGACTCTTATCGTTGCCCCCTTAACGTTTGGGGCCCGTTATTTGCTCAATCGCTTTGGGCCGAGGGAGGACTAGTTTATGACTGCAGCAAACCGTAAACCTACCCGCCGCCACAAAATCCATTTCAATGCCTTCGACGTGAGTGTTTTCATCATCCTTGCCCTTTATTCCATTGGGTTGTTGTTGCTTATTTTCTGGGCGCTTTTCTCCTCCTTTAAAACCGCGGATTCCTATCTTCGCAACCCAACGATTTTCTTAGGGAAAAACGCATTCACCTTTGATAATTACCTCTACGTCTTCACGAAAATGCGCGTTCGCGTTTCCCGTGGCGGTAGCCCCCATTATGTGTATTTCGAGCAGATGCTTCTGTATTCGCTTTTATATGCGGGAGGCTGCGCCCTCATCCAAACCGCGGTGACGGCGACCGTTGCTTATTTAACGAGCAAATACCCCTGTCTTTTATCCAAAATCGTTCATTATTCGGTCATCGTCACGATGGTTCTCCCCATTGTTGGCAACATGTCCTCCATGATTCAAATCCTTCGTGCCTTGCATATTTATGACACGATGATTGGGATGTACATCATGAAATTTGGCTACGCGAACATCTATTATTTGATTTTCTACGCGGCCTTCTCGCGGATTCCCAAGGACTATACCGAATATGCGTTGGTGGAAGGGGCGAGCCATTTTAGAATCTTCACCCACGTCATGATGCCGATTGTGATGCCCTTATTTGGGACGGTGGCCTTATTATTCTTTATCTCCTATTGGAACGATTACCAGGTTCCCTATGTTTATTTGCCGGGTTCTCCCACCGCGGCTTTAGGCCTCTATGCGATTTTAAACGTCAATACGGAAATTAACGAAGCGCCGTTTAAGATCGCCGCAGGCGTATTGCTCTTTATCCCCCTTCTCATCGTGTTCTTGATTTTCCGTAACAAAATTATGTCCAACATGGATGAAGGCGGAATCAAGGGATAGCTCGATTCAAACCATAAAGAAAAAGGTCGCGGTGTTCCTTCCCGCGACCTTTTTGATTGGCTTTATTTTAAACGGAATTTTGCAATCCTTGCCCCCATGCTGGTGCCGTATTCAAAGGGGGTGATGACGAAACTTTGGTGGGAAGTTTTCTCTATCTTTTCCCCGGGTTTATCGACCATGGATAGGGAGGAAATCCGCTTATTCGTATGAAGGAGAACCGTTTTCTTGCCTTGGTCGCGTTGGACGTGGGCATCCGCAGCCATCGGGACATCTTGGACGACGGCGTAATAGAAGCCGTCTTTTTCAAATAGATACGCTCCATCCGCTTGAAGGGAAGAAGGGGTGGCGTCCAAAACAATCGAATGATTTTTCTTGAGCCAGCTTCCTAGCATCTTCATCATCCGTTTTTGCTCGACGGGCAAGAACCCATTGCCCTTGGGCCCGACGTTAAGAAGCAAATTGCATCCCGCGGCACGGGTAGAGATCAATTCGTTCAATAGATGGGAATAGGATTTGATGCAATAGTCGTTTTTGGCGTACCCCCAATGCTCCACAATCGTGTCGCAGACTTCCCCAACGATTGGCCGGGAGGCGGAAGAAGAGATCGGGAAAGCTTTTCCTTTTTCAAAGGTGACGCAGTCGATTTCTTCGCCTCCTTTTTCTCCACAGGCGGATAAGCCGGTGTTATTCGTGATGATGGCTCGAGGCTGCAAAGCATGGATCATTTGGTAGATTTCTTCGGGAAAGGTGATCCCTTGGGGGAGTCCCCAAGTTCCATCAAACCAGAACCCCCCGACTTTCCCATAACGGGTGCAAAGGATTTCGATGGAACGTTTCAAGTAAGCAAAATAGGCATCAAAATTCCCACTTTGGAAATCCTTTTGCCACCAATCGATGACGGTATGATAGAAAACGGGGAGAAGGTCGAATTCACGGCAGGCATCCACGAATTCCTGAACGAGATCCCGACGAGTCGGGGAGTGCGGAGCGTCGAATTCATTGAGCCCGCAGGTATCGTAAAGGGAGAATCCTTCGTGATGACGGGTGGTTAAGGTCACATAACGGCAGCCCGCTTTTTTTGCGGTTTTGCAAAGTTCTTTCGCCCAATTTGGGGCAACTTTAAAACGAGGGAAGGTTTTTTCGATATATCGTTCCATTGCAACGTCATCGCTGATGCGGCTATCGCGGGTATATTGAAAATGCCATTCTCCTTTGCCGAGAACGCTATAAAGACCAAAATGAACGAACATTCCAAAACCGAGTTTACGGAAATCATTAACATAGGAATAATCCATGGTTTTCTCCTAGGGGCTGATAACCCATTATAGGGGATAAAGAATCCAAACGTTCCTGGAATTTGTCCGGTATGTGTTTGTTTCCCTATAAAGTTGTTACAAAACAAAGCCAAATCCCATCGTTAGCAACATTGATATTCGATTTTTTACCTCCCATCTATTGACAATGCCCATTTATTTGGACGATTCGTCTGCTTGCTCTATGATAAGGATGGCTTTGAGCCGTAGGGATATTTCCATGGCAAATACAAAAGGGCAAACGAGCATTCGCTTTTAGTTCCATGAAGCATTTTTTTGCTATTGAAGAAAAGGAGATTCGTTTATGAAACTGAATCGAGAAGAATACATTGATAAGGTCCGCGCTTGCTTTATTGGCAAGAACATCGGGGGAACCATCGGGGGACCCACCGAAGGAAAACGAGAGATTTTAGACGTGAAAGGGTTTTCTACCCCCAAAGGGCAGCCCCTCCCAAACGATGATTTGGATTTGCAGCTCATTTGGCTAAGGGCCTTGGAAATGCAGGGACCCCAAAATATCAATAGCGAAGTCCTTGGCCGTTATTGGCTGAATTTTATCCCCCCTTCTTGGGCGGAATATGGAATCTGCAAACACCATATGCTTCAAGGTATCGAACCCGGAGTGTCCGGTTCTAGTGATATCAATATCTGGAGCCATTCCAATGGTGCCTGGATCCGCAGCGAAATTTGGGCGACCACGAATCCCCTCATGGTGGATCATGCGGTCCGCTATGCCCTTCATGACGCCATGGTGGACCATGGTATGGGCGAAGGCACGATTGCCGCGGCATTCGTCGCCGCCATGGAAAGCGCCGCCTTTGGCATCACCGATATCCATGAACTCATTCGCATCGGGTTATCGAAGATTGATCTAGAAACGAGAACCGCCAAAACCGTGAAAGAAGTGCTTCGCCTCCACGAAGAAGGCAAGACATGGCAAGAAGCGCGCAACGCGATTGTTGAACTCAACGCCGATATCGGGGATGGCTGGTTCCAAGCCCCGAGTAACATCGCCTTTGTTTTGATTGGCTTGCTTTATGGGGAAGGCGATTATAAGAAATCCTTGCTTATCGCGGTCAATTGCGGCGATGACACGGACTGCACAGGGGCTACGATCGGCGCTCTTATGGGCATCATGCACGGAACCAAGGCCCTTCCTGAAGACTGGGTCGCCTACATTGGCAACCGCATCGTGACCTGCTCCATCAACGTTGGAACCTCTCCCCGTATTCCCCCAACCATCGATGATTTGGTTCGCCGCGTTGGAAGAATGGCGGAGATTTGCTGCTATTTTAACGGCAATGGAGTCTATACGGACCACTTAACGGGATTAGACGTCGAATTCACCGATGGACCCACCGAACTTGAAAGCAATCTATCTTCTTTGTTGGATCGTCCCTGGGCGGAAAATAACGAGCAGGATGATATCCGCGCGTTACGTCTTTCTTTAAAGCCCAATACCTTTGCGGTACACCGCGGATCCGTCACGGCGATTGTTCGCTATATCGACGGATTGAACCACAACGCGGGAGAAACCAAGCATATCGGTTTGACGTTGGTGAATAACGTCAAGGCCTATGGCAACGAACCTTTAACCGCGAATGTCCGATTCTTTGTTCCAGAAGGCTGCTTCACCAAAGAATCCGGATTCTCTTTTTCCGTCCCCTGCTGGACGGCGATGACCCCGATGGCCCATAGCCAGGAATACATTCTTTCCTTTGAGGTGAACGGAGTCGTGGGGAGCAAGCAAAAAGCGGTTCTAGAAATCGAAGTACCTGAACAAGGGAAAACCCATGATATCGACATCGTGTTCTTCAAATATCTAGCTTAAAAGAAAGAATCCATTTCATGAATAACATCTATTTTGATTTGCTGAAAAGATGGGGGGAGGGCTTGCTCGCCCATCAAATTCAAGAAGGGGAAGAAGCTTTTAAAGGCGGATTCCTTTGCCCGAGCTGCAAAATGATTCATGGACGGACCCCCGATGCGATTTATCCCCTTGGGGTTTTATATAAAAAGACGGGGGACGTTCGTTATTTAAAGGGGGCAAAACTTGCTTTTGCGTACGGCAAACAACTCGAATGTCCCGATGGTTCCCTTTATAACGACGCCCAGGCCGCTTGGCCCTATACCACGGTGTTTTTGACCATCGCGGTTTTTGAAAGTTTGAATTCTTTTGGCGATTTATTGGATGAAGAATTCCACTTTTCCATGTTGGAACAGGCTAAGCGCATGTCGAATTGGCTTTACGAAAATCTCGACGAGCATTCTCGTCCCAACATCAATTACTGCACGACCAACGCCTATGCGATGCAACTCGCCGGGCAATACCTAAACGAGCCCCGCTATTTAGAACTTTCCCGTCATCTTTTCGATTATTCCCTTGCCCATTTTAGCCAGTTCGGATTCTTCTATGGCGAATCCAAAAACCATGATGCTATCTCTAAAAAGGGCTGCCGTTCTATCGATATGGGGTATGATTTAGAGGAATCGATCCCTGCCCTGGTGAA
Organism: uncultured Bacilli bacterium; assembly: GCA_934699525.1. GTDB lineage: Bacteria > Bacillota_I > Bacilli_A > RFN20 > CAG-826 > Alloenteromonas. The sequence goes on along the minus strand of CAKUWP010000001.1, from coordinate 144,479 downwards.
ATGCGCCTTCCTTTTAAAAGATGAAAAAGCCATCGCCTTCCTGCATGATCGCTTAATGGATAATGCCCCCTTCTTCCTTCCGGATGGAGGGCTAGACAATACCTTTGGGGTCCGTAATAACAAATGGACCTATTATGGGTCCCGCACTTCCGATGGCATCTCTCCCGCCTATTTGCTTTTTGCTCCCCAAGAGCCTTTGTTCCAAGAGATTGCCTACCGCAATACGGAATTACTAGGCCGTTGCACGGTGGATGGCTTGCTTGCTGGAGGCCCCGATTACGAAAAACAAGGGGAATACCCCTGCATCCATCATACGTTTGAACACGCCAACGCGATAGCCTTCGACGTGGATGAAATCGAAGAACGTTATTTACTAAAAACGGATGAGAAGCTCATCACCGAAACGGAATTCAATCGTTATTATCCCGAATGCGACCTCTATCGCGTTTCCAAAGGGTCTTATCTCATGGATGTTACGGGATTTGATTTTGATATTCCCTTCTCCGCGCACGCAAGCGGGGGCGCCCTAACTATGCTCTATGGGCCGAATGGCCCGATGGTCATGGGCTCCGTCATCGATTATTTTCCCCTTCCTGAACCCACCAACCAACAACTTCCCCACGATCCTGCGACCCATCGTCCTTTGCTTCCTCGCTTGTTGATCGATGGCCATTCCTCCACCTATGATGAGGAAGTTAAAATCGAGAAAACGGAAGAAGAAGGAACCGTGATTTTAAAAGTCGATGGAGGCTTCGCCACCCGTGACGGGAAGAGATTAGAAGCCAAGCAGCATACCGAATATCGCTTAACTTCAGATGGGTTATCGATCGATATCCAAGTGGAAGAAGGGGCTACTTACATCCTTCCTTTGATCCAAGGACATCTTAAAATCCATCAAGGCAAGTTGATTCAAAAAGAAGAGATTTTCTATCTAACCGGCGGATTTCAGGCGACGGAATATCGTTTTGAGCCGGAAAACGGCAAAATCTCTTTGAAGGTATCCTCTTAATTCTCGTCAAAATATTCTTCATTCTCTTTGTTCGAATTGTAAGGGCTTTCATTTTTATTCACACGCGCATAAGGTGAATGCGTTTCATACCTTTTAAAGGAGTAACAATATGAAGAAACAGACGATTCTTATGTGTGCTTTAGGCGTTGCCGCTATCGCCGCGACCGCCGTTGGCACCGGGTATAGCGTTTCTAGCAACAAAGGCGGAGTCTTCTTTGCAGGAGGAGACGACGGCGTTTGGAAACACTATGAAAGAAAAGAGGCGACTAAGACCGAAAAAGGCATCCGTGAATATTGGGTCAATTGCTTGACCAATGAACACGTATTTGCCAAGCCGACCACTGGAACGATTGAAGAGGGAGGAGCCTACAAAACCGAAGGGTTCACCGAGACGGATGATCGTTGGATCTATCCGGCAACCTTAACGGCTCAAGATGTTGTGATGACCGCGACGACTAAGACATTGGATCTAGGAACGTACGCGGGCGGCACCGTCTCTTACATCAAAGCGGGCACCTTCAATTTGGGGACGGATCCTGCAAACCTCGATGTCTCTGGCTTTAAAGCCGATCACACGGATGATGGCTTAAAGACCGTTGAAATTGGAACCATCAAAGATGGCAAAGAATATGCGCTTACCTGCGAAACGACGTTCGTCACCGCGATGATTAAGACGCCGGATGATTTCAAAGAATATGTCTACCCGAAGGTCGATGCGGATCAATTTGGTTATTTCAAACTGGCCAATGATGTCAACGTTCAAGGCCTTATTTCGACTTGGAATGACACTTGGTATGGCAACAACGCCCGCAATCAAGCCTTCAGCGGAACCTTTGACGGCAATGGCAACAAACTCGTTGCCAAAAGCAGTGGCATTTGTGGGGCTTTTGGGAGCTTAAAAAATGCAACCGTTAAAAACGTAACTATCACCGATGGCTGGTACAATGGCGATAAAAACGCCTCGTTGATTGCTGCCAAAATTTTTGGAACCACTTTCGAGAATGTTAATACCATAATTACCAATGGAAGTGATGGGGTAAAGGCGACTGGAACTGGCACTCCAAAATGCCACGCTCCGATTGCTGGACAAGGAGCGACCGGTTATCTTGCGAACACCACGTTCCAAGCCACCACGCTTAAAAATTGCACCTTTGATGCTTCGGGATGGAAGCTTGGTTCGTTGTTTGGCTGGAATCAAAGCATGACCACACCAACCGTTACCAATTCCACTGTAAAAGCCGCGAGCTTGGTTCAAGCCATGCACTCTGTATACTATGAAAGCCAAGGAAAAACGGCCACATTCCAACCTGAAGGTGTTGAATTGAAAGAAGGCGAAGCCGCCATTAAAGGCCTAACCTTCGTGAAAGCCTAATTCGATTCAAAACAGTCAAGGGGCGCGTCCGCGCCTCTTTTCTAATGGGATGTGCGCCCATTAAATGTGCTCATGAAGGATATTTCCTATTTGTCGTTGTTCAAACGTCTGTCTAACTCATCAGCCGGAAGGCGAACTTCATAACCATTATGTTGCTTCAAAGATGCGATGCAGGTCAGATATTCATCTTTAGTAATATAGTTCCCGTTTAAAAGACGGTCTAAAACTCCAAGTGTTCCAAGTGTTGGAACCCCTTCTTGGCTCGCGGCTTTTCTTAATGCTTTATCTCCTGTTAATAATACGATGTCTCTTTGTTTAGCAATGGCTAGGGCAATGCGATCTGGAACGGATAGTTTGGGGTAGACGTTGCCCCAACGATCCGCTAAAAGGAATTCTTCGATGGTGATATCTACCCCAACTAGTCCAGCGGCAACAAGTTCGTCCAAAAACCCGGTCGGACTTAGGATTTCCGATTCCATGGATTCTTTGAACATGATGTAGGTGTAGGGGAGCTTGAATGGGAAAGAAACGCAATCGATCACCTTAAAATCGATCCAGACACTGGTATCACTACTAATAAAGTCCATGGATCAATCCTCGGAAAAAGAACAATAGGCTGCCACCTCGTCATAGGACTTGTTGAGCAATTCCGCCCCACGCTCAATGCTGATATCGCCTTCTGCAATCGCGCGATAAACAAATTGTTTTAATAGAAGTGGTCTTTCTTTTTGGATTCGAATGGGCTCATTCTTGCGCCAACCGGCCTCGCTAGCTTTGACATAGAAATGCTGTTCCGCGTCTTTTCGAATGATATGGGATAACTGGGCTCTTTTTGCCAATAACCACATGGATATTCCGTATTCTTGAGCAACCAAAACCATGTCGGCACTGACGCAAAGTCGGCGATAACCAAGTTCGCGGATCGCATCGTGTTTAGAAAATAGAAATGCTCCAGCAATCGCGATGGCTTTCGCTTCGATTTCTTTTTCTTGCATGGATTCCGGCCAAATAAAATAGAGGTGGGCCAATTCATGGACAAGAGTAGAGCGAATTCGCTCGGGACTCATGTTTTCATTCACGGCGATATAGGGACGGTGATTGACGAGTCCATTGATCCCTGAGAATTTGTTGTTATCGATATCTAAATAGCAAAGAAGGATCCCTTGGTTTTCTAAGGCGTTGGTTAGGTTATAGATGGGGCCAAAATCCGCAAATCCTAAATGTTCTCTTAATGCTAGAGCATTGGCTTCATCGTCTTTAGATAAATGCAACGCGTGACATTTTGGAGCTTCCGGAAGAACGTCACCCCCGATGATGTCAACAGCGGAAAAGAAGCGCTGAAAATATTCCTCGACGCTCGTTTGAATAGTCTCTTGCTGAGCACTGGATAACGATGCGTTTTTTCGAAAGGAACCATGGAGGAAGGAAAGGCTATTGTTCCAACCGGCAAGGAAGTCGGATACGCGAATATCTAATGCGTCCGCTAAATCGTTAAGGATGGCCATGCTAGGGGCCCTAGAGCCATTTTCATAATGAGTAATCGCCATCGGGGTAAGATGAACGAGCTCTGCCAATTCTTTTTTGGTTAAGTCTCTTTTCAAACGGTAATAACGCAAATTCTTGTTAAACATAACTTCTCCCTTTCCTGTTTATATTTTATAGAAAAACTATAATAAGTAAACAGGGATAGCCTAAAAGAAAACCGCTCACGTGGAGCGGTCTCCGATTCTTAATCTTATGGGTGTAACGATATGATGTCGTCGTTATTTTGGGGTAAGAGGTCGCTGCAGGAACGCTCGGCAATGAAGTTCAAGTGGTCGCCGCAACGTTCCAAGTTGCCAACGAGATTGATGAAAACGTTGGAACTTTGGGGTTTGCATTCCCCGTTCTCTAAACGTTTTAAGTGTCCGTGGACCATCTGGGTACGTTGGTCGTCGATCGCATCTTCCATGGCCCTCGTTTTCTTTAAACGTTCCAAATCGGGGTGATCCACGATGAGAGTCGTTTGAGCAAACATCGCGTTGATGTTTTTCTGCATCGCTTGGAGCTCGGTCATGACGATGGGGGAGAAGAGGAGGTCCTCCTCGATTTCATGACGGGTATAGCCCGTGATGTTATCCGCGACTTCGGTTAAACGGACGATGTCGGCGATATCTAATTGCATTCTGGAAATCCGCTTTTGGGATTCAGGGCTGACCCCCTTCGCGGCGATTTGGACTAAGAAGGAACTTAAGTCGCGAGACATTCTTAAAACCCGGGTTTCCTTGCCATCGACTTTTTCTTTTTCCTGTTTCTTATCCATGAAGGCTTGGAGGGAGATGTTCAAGTCGTCCAAGGCGGCTTTGGCCATGATGTGGTAATAAGAAATCGCTTGGGTTAAAGCGAGTTCGGGGGTCGTTAAGAAACGAGGGTCGAGCAAATCGGCTTCGGAATGCTTTCCTTTTTCGGGAACGATCTTGGTTGCCAAAAAGACAAGACCTTTGGTGAAGGGGAGGAACAAGATCGTGCAGATGAGGTTGAAGAAGGTATGGAACATGGCGATTTGAATCGCGGGGTTCCCCGAGAACCATCTTTCAAAGGTGCTTTCCATCGCAGCTGGCCAGCAAAGAAGAAGGATGAAGAAAATCAAACTGCCGAAGACGTTGAACAATAAATGGATGATGGAAGCGCGCTTGCCGTTGGTCGTGGAACCAATCGCAGACAATAAGGCGGTAGAGCAAGAACCAATATTGGAACCTAAAATCAAATAGAGGACCCCATTGCCATGTCCTCCGACGACGGCTCCGGCCATCGCCATGGCAAGAACGATGGAAGTGACAGCACTAGAAGACTGAGCTAGCGCGGTTAAGACGATGCCGATCAATAGAAGCAAGAAGGGGTTGGTGAGGGACGTCAACGCGTCTTTCAGTCCTTCATTACTTAAAAAGAGCGATTGCATGTTGCTTGTCATGGTCTCTAAGCCAAGGAAAAGAAGCCCTAGCCCGGTGACCATGTCGCCTGCTAAAGCAACTTTGGGGAATTTTTTGGCGAAGAAAAGGCGTAATAAAACCCCTACCATCGTCAACGATATGATGATTTCGGTAAGGGGGAAGGAGGAAGAATTAAGTCCGCCTAAAGCAACGATTTGGGCGGTGATGGTCGTGCCGATATTGGCACCCATGATGTAAGTGGCGGCTTGGACCAAACTCATGACGCCTGCGTTAACGAAACCGACGACCATGATGGTGGTGGCCCCGCTCGATTGCATGATCATCGTGGCGAGGGTTCCAATGCCCACCCCGGCGAATTTGGATTTCGCTGTTTTGGCAAAGAGCTTTTTAAGCCCGCCCGTAGCGAGTTTTTCCGTGGAGGCCTGAAGCATGTTCATGCCCACGAACAAAGCGCCCAACCCGCCGATCATTAGCAAAATCGGGATCCAAATGGGGGTAGAGGCGGAATCGGCGAAGAGAGGGATCGCAGTTTTCATTTCTAGTTCCGTTCAATTGATTACTTCATCATAGCCAAAACGTAAGGAAAAATGCTATAGATTCCTTGAAGAAAGCGCTAACACGCGCCTGAATGTAAAATAATGGTAAGAATTAGAAGGCAACGGACTTTAGAACTTCATCGGTGAATAAGTCGCGCAATTCGATGCCTTTTTCATCCATTACCATATAAGAATGATGGTCGTCTTTCGGCAAAGAAACCGATCCAGGATTCCCCAAAATCAAATCCCCTTTTTTCTCTAAAACTCCAATATGGGTATGGCCCTGCAGGAAAATATCCCCGGGGTGTTTGGGGAGGTTATCGAATCCATAATGATGGCCATGGCAAGCGGTAATTTCCTTATCAAAGAAATAAAGGCTAGCCATATCAACGATGGGGAATTCGCTGACCCATTGGTCCACTTCGGATTCGCAGTTGCCTTTCGTACAGATGATTTTATCCGCATGGGCGTTTAACAAAATCACGACGTCTTTGGGGGAATAGTCCTTGGGAGGGGTGTTTCTAGCCCCGTTATAGTAGCAGTCCCCCAATAAAATCACCTTAAAGGGATGGGCCTTATCCACTTTCTCAAAGAAGAGTTTCGCGTAATAGAGGCTTCCGTGGATATCGCTAGCAATGTAAATCGGGTTCATGACTTTTCTCCTAAACGTAGAAATATTACTTCAAGCAACGTAACTTGGGGATAAGGAAGCATTCGAATTCTTTTTCCGATACTCGGAAGGGCTCATGGAAGTTAAGGCGGAAAAGTCTTTGGAGAAATGGGCGGGGGAAGAAAATCCGAGGTAAAAGGCAATCTCGCTGATGGAGCGGTCCGATTCGATTAATTCCCGTTCCGCCTCCTTGATTTTTATCTTCAAAACGAATTTAGCGACCCCCTGTCCCGTTTCTTTTTTGAATTTGGAACATAAAGAAGGAACGCTCATGGAAAAAGAAGAAGCGAGGTCCTGCAGCCGAATGGCTTCCGACCAATGGGCTTGAACGTAACTAGCCACCTTCTTGGAGAGGGGTCCACCTTCGCCAAGTTGATGGACGCGGGTCGCGTAATCAAGAAGCATTTGATACTGCAAGGTGATGATCGCGTCGTGAGATAAAGGCTCCACGCGTTGAAGGTAGGAATCGGAAATCGTTAAGGCTAAATCCATATCTAGCCCTGCTGAAATCGCGCAACGCGAGACCAAAGTAACCGTCGTGACGAAAAGGTTCTTGGTTTGGGTATCCATGGAGGTGGAGGTCGTTCCCGGACGCACGGAAGGGATGGAAGAGACCCATTTCTTCAATCCTTCTACATCTCCGTTTTGGACAAATAAAGGATTTGGCGTTCGGCGCTATAGGAAGAAGAATGAGATTCGAGGCTGGAGGAAGGGCTAGCGGGCTTATTTTCGTTGGCAACCGGTGAGGCGAATCGCGGGAAGAGTTCTTCGAAAGCAACCTTTTTGCCCGTAAAGACGTGATAAAGACTAAGAAAAGAAAGCAGCAATGCGGATAAAGGCATAGGGGTCCATTCTTCTAGTCCGCGTTGGAAAGTCTCCCAGTCCGACACGTGAACGCCAAGAGCATAGGCAAAACCATGGGCTTGCTGAGAAGATAACGGAATTTCGCGGGCGGGTCCGATGATAACGAGCTCGTCCCTGGCTTTAAAAAAGACATAGCCGTTAGAAAAGGCGTCGAAACGGTACCCAATTTCTTCTTTTGCTTCGAGAATTTCTTTTTCTACGAGTCCAAATGGAGATAAGGGGAAACCCTTTAACCCTAGCAAGGCATGGATTTTTCCCTTCCGATACCAGACTATGGGAAGTCCAGAGAGAGAAGAAGTGTTGGAGAGGAGAAAAGTTTTATCGATTTTCATCTATAGAAGATTATATAAGAAAACGATAAGAATAGATAAGTGTAAAAAGAAGGTAACCGATATAATGTTTTCATCTGAAAGCCCTTTCATTTATGGACCAACAAGAAAAAGAAAATGCTTTGTCTTCGGTTAGCTTGAAAGATAAAGCTCAGCTCACCGCTGGAGTGAGCCCCAACCGCACCGCGGAAAGAGGATCCTTCCGATCCCTTTTCCTTTGCGATGGCCCCTCGGGTCTACGTATGCCCAACGTTAAAAGCGATTCCCTTTCTGGAGTCAGCGATTCTCAACCAACAAGCGTCTTCCCGGTTGGATCCTGCCTTGCCAATAGCTGGGACGAAGAAGACTTCTATTTAGAGGGGGAGGCCATTGGCAAAGAATGCGCCTATTTTGGCGTAGATTTATTGCTTGGTCCTGCGCTTAACATCCAAAGAAACCCCTTATGCGGAAGAAACTTCGAATATTATTCCGAAGACCCTTTATTAAGTGGTCTTTACGCGGGCCACTTCACACTTGGAGTTCAACGTAGCGGAGCCGGCGCCTGTTTAAAGCATTATTGCTGCAACGGCAACGAGAAATATCGTTTCGTCGGCGATTCCATCGTTTCCAAACGCGCCTTAAGCGAAATCTATCTCCGCAACTTCGATTATGCGGTTCGCATTGGCCATCCCTATTCGGTGATGACCGCCTATAACCAAGTCAATCATGTCTTCTGCTCGGAAAACGGTTATTTATTGAAAGATAAACTTCGCGACGAATTTGGCTTCCGGGGTTTAGTCATGACCGATTGGGGCGGAACTCACGATAAGGTCGAAGGCCTTAAGAATGGATTGAACCTCGAAATGCCGGGCTGTGTTGTCCATAATGTCCGCATCGTCCACGAAGCGGTCGAGCAGGGGAACCTCAAAGAAGAAGAGCTCAACGAAGCGATTCTTCCGATGCTAGAAGTTGCAAAATGGACCGAAAAGAAAGAAAAAGTCGGCAAAGAGATTTTGGATACCAATGCTTTACTTGCGGTGAAACTTGCCGTGGATGGAGCGGTTTTGCTTCGAAATGACCATGGCGTCTTGCCGTTAAAGAAAGAATCCTCCCTTGCCGTCATCGGCGATTTCTTCGCCCATATGCGTTACCAGGGATCGGGCTCTTCTATGCTTACCCCTTACGCCTTATCCACCTTCGAAGACGCTTTCAAGAAGAGGAACGTCTCCTATGAATTCGCCGCGGGTTATGAAGATGGCGAAAACAAAGTGGATACCAAAAAAGAAACCGAAGCCCTAGAACTCGCCAAAAAGAAAGACGTCATCGTTTTCTTCGGCGGCTTAAGCGATTTCGATGAATCGGAAGGCTTTGATAAATCCTCTCTTCGCATGCCCGAGAATCAATTCCATTTGCTTCTTGAGCTTCAAAAACTCGGCAAGCCCGTCGTGTTCATGATGTCCACGGGTACCCCGGTGGACCTGGATGGACTCGATTCCGTCACGGCCATCTTAAACCTTGGCCCGGCGGGAGAAGGGGTTGGAGAAGCGGGAACCAAACTCCTTTTTGGTGAAGCAAACCCCTCTGGTCACTTAGCTCAAACTTGGCCCTTCCATTATGAAGATGTTCCTTTGGCCAAAGAATTCACGTCCTCACCGATTGAATATTATAAGGATGAGGTCTATTGCGGTTACCGGTATTACGAAACGGTGAATAAGAAAGTCCGTTACCCCTTCGGGTATGGGCTTTCCTACACGACGTTTGAAATTTCTTCTTTTGAAGCAAAAGCCGAAGAAAATAAGATTCACTTCACCGCTTCTATTAAAAACGCGGGACACGTGGAGGGAAAAACGGTTCTTCAAATCTATGCGACCAAACCTCGCGTTGGGCCTAAAAAAGAACTCGTCTCCTTTCAAAAAGTCTATTTGGAACCTCAAGAAGAAAAGACCGTGGAATGGGATTGCCTCTTGGAACGTCTTTCTTCCTATGATGCGTCCAAGGATCGCTTAAGCGTGCAAAAAGGACAATACCTCTTCCATTGCGGTTTCTCGGTGGTCGAGACCCTCTTTCAAAAAGAAGTATCGATCGATGGAGAAGAAGGAGACTTCAACGCGCCGCTAGAACTTGGCATCAGCGATGAAGAATTCTGCAAGCGGATTGGAGTGGAATATCGCCCCCATGTCCCAGGCAAAAAGCCCTATACCCTAGAAACGCCATTGATGGAATATCGCACGGGGATGGGCAAAATGTTCCGCAAAGCCACCTCCTATTTCGGAGGGGAACTCCAATACAAAAAAGGTAAGAAAATCAAGGACCCCGTGAAGCGGGCTTCCGAGATGAAAGCCGGCAATTTCGTCCGGCGCCTCATGCCAGCGAACTCGCTTCGATCCCTTTGCTTCTCTAGCGGAGGCCTGTTCACTTACGAACTGGCCCTCCTCCTAGAAGGATTGGTTAACAACCATCCCGTTAAAGCGCTGAAAAACTTCCACAAAGAAAAGAAGGAGAACAAAAAATATGGCAAGTAAGCAGAAATTAAGCGGCCGTTTCTTCAATAGCCGTGTCCAGTCCAAAAACGTCACGGGCAAAGAAAGATGGCTCGGATATTTGGTGGGTCCCGCGGGGGCGTTGCTATTAAACGCTGTCTTCGCGACGTATTTGAATATCTATTACACCGACGTTTTGAAACTCAATTGGGTTTGGGGTGGATTCTTCCTGTTCCTTTCCCCAATTCTATCCAAGACCATTGACTGCCTCACCAACGTCTTGATGGGCTATATCATTGACCGAACCAAAACCAAGCAAGGCAAAGCCCGTCCTTGGATTTTGCTTTCGGCTCCTTTGCTTGCCATTACGGGAGTCTTGCTTTTCACCGTTCCCGAAGGCAACCTGGCCGTTGAACTCGTCTGGATCGTTTTAAGCTACAACCTGTTCTATTCTTTTGCCTATACGATCTTCAACATGTCGCATAACCTAATGGTTCCGCTTTCTACCCGCAATTCCCAACAACGCGGTGGACTATCCGTCTTTAACCAAATCGCGACCATCATGATGTCGGGAATCCTTGTCGCCTTGGTCTTCCCGATGGCTATCATGCCTCTGATTGGGATTTCTAAAGAACTTTGGATCCTCGTCATGGGCATCCTCTCCGCGATCGCCTTGCCGTTAACCTTACTCGAATACTATTTCACCAAGGAACGCATCACCGAGGAAAAAGGAGAGGAAAAAGAGGAAAAAATCCCCTTCTTGCTCCAATTAAAAGCCCTTTTCACGGATCGTTATTTCGTCTTTCTTTGCCTTTATTTCTTAATCAATACGATTGCTAGCGTTTTCAAGAATTCGTCTCTAGTTTATTACTGCAACTACGTTCTTGGAACCTATAACGATGGGGTTACCCAAACGATGGTTTCCGTCATCGGCGGCATCCCCATGGGCATCGGCATCTTCGCCGTTTGGCCGTTAGCCAAGAAATTTGGCAAACGCAACGTCACCGTGGTTGGCTTATTACTACTAGCTTTTGGTTCCCTTATTTGCTTCGTTCAACCGACGAATTTGATTGTTGTTTTAATCGGCCAATTCATCAAAAACATCGGCGGTCTCCCTGGCGCCTATGTCTTCATGGCTCTCTTCGCGGACTGCTTGGACCACATCGAATGGAAGACGGGTTTCCGCGCGGATGGCTGTGCCATGTCCATCTATTCCATCATCTCCGTCGCCATGGTTGGAGTTTGCACCGGCGTCTTCAACCTCATTCTCTCTAAAACCGGTTATCAAGCTCCGGTTGCCGCCGATCAAATCGGCGAAATTGCCAATGCGATTCAAAAACATTTCACCACGGGTGGAATCGATTATGTGAGCTTCGTCCAAAACGATGCGACCAATAACGTATTCACCTTCCTTTTTGTCGGACTAGAAGTCATCACGAGCATTGTCAATGCTGCTCTCTTGATCTTTGTGAACCTCGAAAAGACGATTGCTCAAAAGCAAACTGTCTTGGTCGAAAGAGAAAAAGCGGCTTTTGCCAAAGAAGGCAAGACTTGGGAACCAGCGAGCATCCGCAATGCCAAGCGCCTTGAGCTTGAAGATGCAGAAGCTTTAGCCGATGGACTTAAAGCCTTGGAAGAACAATGCAAAGCCAAAGGCTGGAATTATGAAGAAAAAGCCGAGGAGATGAAGAAATCCGCGGAAGAAAAGAAAGCGAAGCGCCTAGAAAAAGAACGCCTTGCCGAAGAGAAAAACAAAACAAAAGCGGATAAAATCGAAGCCAAACGCGAAGCCAAGTTCCAGGCGTTAAGCGAAGAAAAGAAGGCTGCCTTGGAACAAAAACAAGCCAAAAAGAAAGCTGCTTTTGATGCCTTCTGGGCTAAAGAAGAAGCTTATGGAGAAAAGCAATACGCGCTTTATCAAGCCGCGTTAGCAAAATCCAACAAGGAGGCGTAAGCGTGAAAGCCATTCGAATTCAAACTGAATACCTCGATGACCCCATTGGGGTTGCCAATCCCCGTCCCCGTTTGTTTTGGAACGCGGAAGGAGTAGGGTTCCAACAAGCCGTTCGTTTGATTTATTCCGTGAACGGAGGAAAGCCCATCATTATGGAAGAAAAAACCTCCACCATGCACGTTGACTTCCCTCGGGAATTATCTTCTCGGGACCACGTTGAATTTTCCTTGGTCCTTCAAGACGAAGAAGGGCATTGGGGCGAAGAAAGCCAAACCCACTGCTTTGAAATCGGTCTATTGTCTCCTCTAGATTGGAAGGCCTCTTGGATCAGCGGGGATTATTCCCCCAACAAGAAAGACCGTTACCCCGTCGACGGATTCCAAAAGGTCTTTGTTTCCAAACCTGTGAAAAAAGCCCGTTTATATATCACGGCCCTTGGGTTATATGAAACCTCCATCAACGGAAACAAGGTCGGAGACCGCGTCTTAATGCCGGGGTCTACCGATTACCGGAAGCGCGTTGCCCATCAAGTCTATGATGTGACCTCCTTCTTAAAAGAAGGGGAGAATTGTTTGAATTTGTTACTTGCAGACGGCTGGTTTCGTGGCTCCATCGGGGCCAAGGGAAGAACTTGTGTCTTTGGCAAACAAACCAAACTCCTCGCTCAATTAGAAATTCTAAATGAGGACGGAACTAAGAACGTCATCGCTTCGGATGGCAGCTTTAGCTGGAGCAACGACGGGCCAATTCTTTTTGCCGATTTAAAAGATGGTGAAATCGTCGATGCAAGAAAAGCCTATTCCTATTCGGGCAAGGCGCGTGTAGTAAAAGTCAAGGCCAATGTCGTTCCTAGCAATCAATTGCCTTTAACGGAGAATGAATCTTTCCTTGCTGTGGAAGTGATCCAAAGAGCTCCGAACAAGAAGATTTTCTGCTTCAAACAAAACCTCGCTGGTTACATCTCCTTTGAAGTCGACGCCAAAGCCGGACAACGGATCGATATCCGCATGGGCGAGATGTTAGACGAAGAAGGGGAAGTGACGTTAAGAAACGTCCAATGCATCCACAAAGGCAAAAGGACTCCTTTGCAGGAAATCCATTATATTTGCAAGGAAGGCCATAACGTTTATAAGGCAAAATTCTATTTTGGCGGTTTCCGTTACGTTGAAGTCGTCGGAGAACCCGATATCCAAAAGGAAAACCTCCATCAAATCGCAATCTATAGTCATTTTGAAGAAACCTCGCATTTTGAATGCAATAACCCCCTGATCAATACGTTCTACCGCAATTCGCTTTGGAGCTTGAAATCGAATTCGATCGATGTTCCTACGGACTGCCCTACGCGCGAAAGAATGGGCTGGACGGGGGATAGTCAAGTCTTCTTCAACACGGCTTCGTATCTTGTAGATTATGCTCCTTTCGCGGCCAAACATCTCGATGATGTCTATGACCGTCAGTGGCGATCAGGAAGACTTCCTCAAATTGCTCCCTTTAACGCGGAAGACTGGTACATGTTCGTCATGAACGGGTCGGTAGGCTGGGCCGACGTTGGCATTTTGATGCCTTATTATGCTTATTTGAAATACGGAGACGAACGTTTCTTAAAACGTTATTATGCCGGGATGGCGCGTTATGCCAAATTCATGATGCGCCGCCAAGGCAAATGGGGTGGCGTGTATGCCAAACCAATGCATTTAAAACATCGGTACGCCAAATATGCGGTCAACTGCGGGCAAAGCTATGGCGAATGGGCGGAGCCTGCCGACGTGAAATCGTTTGTTTGGACGGATTTCGCCCATCCTCATCCCGAGGTCTCCACGGCCTATACCGCTTGGGTGTTATCGATTTTCCTCCAGGTTTCCGATATCCTTGGCAAACCCCATGACGATTTCTATGAAAAAGTCAAAATGCGTTCGGAAGGGGCAAAAATCGCTTATCAGGCCTTAAGAAAAACCAAAGCCTATCCTTTGGATACGGATCGTCAGGCTGAATTGGTGCGGCCCCTCTATATGAATTTGCTGGATGAAAAGCAAACCGAATATGCAAGAAAGCGCCTCATCGAAGCCTTGGATCACTATAAGTGGAGACTAGGGACGGGATTCTTATCCACTCCCTTCATCCTCGATGTCCTCTCTTCGATTGATCCCGAATATGCCTATCGATTGCTGGAAAACGAAGAATGCCCGGGTTGGCTATTTATGGCCAAAAACGATACGGGCACCATCTGGGAAGGATGGGAAGGACCGAAGTCGGAAGCCGGCATCGCTTCTTTGAACCATTATTCGAAGGGGGCTCTTGTCGAATGGCTAATGCGTGGCATGTGCGGAATCCATGTAGATGGCGAGAACCATTTCAAATTGACTCCGATTGTCGGAGGAAAGGAAACGCAGGCCTCCGCTTCCTATTCTAGTGTCTATGGCAAAGTTTCTTTGTCTTTTGAGGTAACCAAGGAAGGAACGCGTTTCCTTCTTGATATCCCCTGCAACACGACTGCGGATTTTGCTTTCGGTGGCGTTTCCAAACACCTCGAACCCGGTCATTACGAATTTACGATCTAATTCTTCTACCTGGCAATCCTTCCGATTATCCGACGAAGTTTCGGGGGAGAGTGCTTATTACCCTTCAACCTTTTTCGGGCAAGGCTACCGTCCTTGTCCTTTGCTAACAATAAGACAGGAAGATCACAAGACTTTGGAGGATTGCTATGGGCGACAAAAAGAAGAAATCGAAAAAGAAGGTGGCCATTATCGTTTCCAGCGCATGCGTGGGAACGGCGGCTTTGATCACAGGCTGGATTGCCTTTTGCGGTTATCAATGGACCTGGGGCCCTTTTTCGAATTTGGCGGACATTCGGCTTGTTAAACTAGAAGGGAATTCGAGTCAATATGGCCTCGATAACGTCGAGGAATTGCCCTCCAGCCCCTTGAAGGGGAAGGACATTCTATATCTCGGTTCTTCCGTGACTTATGGGGCGAGTTCGATGCGCACGGCTTTTCCCGAATACATTGCCAAGCGAAACGGAACTTCGTTTTGCAAGGAAGCCGTCAGTGGCACCACCCTTGTGGATGGAATGAATTCCTATATCCGCCGCCTTAAAAAAGTAGATAAGAACCGACAATTCGATTTGTTCGTATGCCAGCTTTCTACCAATGATGCCACTCAAAAGAAACCGTTGGGGGAAGTGGCCCCAAACGGAGTTTCCAGTTACAACGCCTCCACGGTATGCGGGGCCATTGAAACGATTATCTCTTACGTAACGGATACCTGGAACTGCCCCGTTGTTTTTTATACGAACCCCTATTATGAAAGCAAACCGTATTCCGATATGGTGGATGCGCTGGATGAAATTCAGCAAAAACACGGCATCGGGGTGATCGATTTTTATCGTGACGCGGATTTCAATAACATCACGGAGGAAGAACGTTCCCTTTATATGGCGGACCACATTCATCCTACGAAGGCGGGCTACCTCAAGTGGTGGACGCCGAAAATGGAGGCATACCTGTATGATTTTGTGGGAAAATCGCGATGAAACCCTTTACCCCGAACTCCAGCGTATATCGGATCCGTCACTGCAAGCAGTTCGCTCTTTTAAAAAATACGTGGTTGCCCCTCGTCAGATTGCGACCCTGATGCAGGTATATTCCATCAAAAATCTTTCTTGGTTTTATCCTCTTAACGCCCAAGATATTGCGGATACGTTGAATCAAATGCGTTCCTGCATCGATGAGGGCCGTATTTTCTACACCCCTTTCAAAAAGAAAGACACGGGGGTTTATGCTTTTTTGATTGGTAACGGGGCTCCGTTCGTATTGCTTTTCCCGGGTGGAGGATATGGAGACGTTTGCTCTTTGGTAGAAGGATATTCCACCGCGTTAAAACTCAATGCGGCTGGCTATAACGTTTTCATCGTGAATTACACGGTAGGCAAAATGAAAAGCCCCACCGAACCAGCAGAAGACGTCGCTTCGGCCCTTTCTTATCTTTTTGCCCATTGTCCGGAATGGAACGTTGCAACAGACTATGCCGTATGTGGGTTCTCCGCAGGAGGCCATCTTGCCGCAACCTGGGGGACGAAAACCCTAGGTTATCCAAAGTACGGACTGAAAAAGCCAGAAGCCGTGATCCTTTGCTATCCCGTTATCACGATGGGGGGGATTTACCCACGCGGGAAGCCGTAAAAATCTACTCGGCGTTCACGCGCAAGACAAAGAAACTCAAGATGCCTATTCGATGGAAAAACAAGTGGATGAAGAATGCCCACCCACCTTTATCTGGCAATGCAAAAACGATTCCGTCGTGCCCTTTCAAAATAGTCTTTTGATGAAAGAATCCCTTCAAAAACACGGCGTCCCTTGTGAACTCATGGCCGTAGAAGGAACCGTTCATGGCTGGGGAGCCGGGGTAGGGAGCCCAGCAGAAGGCTGGATGGAAAAAGCTGTGCAATTCTGGAAACAAAATCGCAAAACGGAAGAAGATAAAACACGCTTCTAGTTTGAAGACCATCCCCCTCATGGCTATCCTTTAAAAGGATGGAACGGACCTATTTTGCAATCGACCTCAAATCCTTCTACGCCTCGGTAGAAGCGGTGGATGGGGGATATGATCCCCTATCGACCCATTTGGTCGTGGCCGATTCTTCTCGTACCGATAAAACGATTTGCCTGGCTATCTCCCCTTCTTTAAAAGCCTATGGGTTACCGGGAAGAGCAAGGTTATTTGAAGTGAAACAAGCCGTGCGAGAAATCAATGCGAAAAGGCGTCAACATGCCCCTGGCGGAGTTTTCAAAGGCAAAAGCATGGACGCGAATGCCCTATCTAAAGACCCTTCTCTCGAACTCGATTTTGTGATTGCCCCGCCGCGGATGGCTCGATACCTCGAAGTGTCGTCGAAGATTTATTCCATTTACCTCAAAACGATTGCCAAGGAAGATATTCACGTCTATTCGATCGATGAGGTCTTTATGGATGTGACGGGCTACTTGAAGCCCCTAGGATTAACTCCCCACGAATTGGCTAGACGCCTGATTTTGGAGGTTTACGCCCAAACGGGAATCACGGCGACCGGCGGCATCGGGACCAACCTTTATTTAGCTAAGGTCGCGATGGATATCGTAGCCAAGCATATCCCCGCCGATTGCGATGGAGTACGCATCGCTTCCTTAAATGAACGAACTTACCGCGAGCAATTATGGGACCATCAACCCTTAAAAGACTTTTGGCGGGTGGGCCCAGGAACCGTGAATCGCTTAGCCGCTTTAGGCTTATTCACGATGGGGGATGTCTGCAGAGAGTCTCTGGTAGATGAAGACGTTCTTTATTCCGCTTTCGGCATCAATGCAGAACTACTCATTGACCATGCTTGGGGATATGAGCCAACTACCATCCAAGACATCCATTCCTATGAACCCGACCATCATATTTTGAATTCCGGCCAAGTCCTTTCTAGCCCCTATGGCTACCAAAAGGGGTTATTGGTTGTCAAAGAAATGGCGGATTCCTTAGGACTAGATTTAGTCAAGAAGGGCCTTGTCTGCGAGCAGATTGGTCTCGTTTTAGGTTTTGACCGCGAGGTGAATGAATCCTATCAAGGAGCTTTTGAAGCAGATCGATATGGACGGAAAGTCCCTAAATCCGTCCATGGGGCGGTTTCACTTGGAGGATTTACCTCCTCTAGCCAAAAACTTCGTGAAGCCGTCGAACGGATTTACCGTCGAATCATGAATCCCGATTTAAAAGTTCGCCGGGTGAATATCACCTTGTCGCCGGTGTGCACTTTAGAAGAGGCCAAACGCTTTTCCCCTGACCATGAGCAGCTAAGTCTATTTGAAGATATCTCGAAACATCTAGAGAAAGAGAAAAAAGAGGCCGAAAAAGAAAACAAGGAGCACGCTCTTCAAAAAGCCGTTCTTCAAATCAAAGAAAAATATGGGAAAAACGCCGTATTAAAAGGGATGAACCTTGAAGAAGGGGCCACGATGAAACAAAGGAATGAGCAAATCGGAGGACATAAGGCATGAACCCCCAATACGCGGATATGCTTTCTTTGAAGCGTCATGTTTCCTTAACTCACCCTCCAATGGACCGCCTTTCCCGCGCCGCTCAGTTTATGCCTTTCGCCGCTTTGGATGGATATGAAGACCAAATCGAAGAAACGGGAAGGGAAACCCAAAAGAAGCCGCTATTAAGCCAGGAAGAGAAAGGAAAAATCTCCGAAGGTCTTCGCTTTCTTGCTGAGCAAAAATCCTCTTGCCCCGTTCGTCTTACCTATTTTCAAAAAGATGCGAAGAAAGAAGGTGGAGAAATCAAAACCATCCGCGGGAACGTCAAACGCGTCAAAGAAGAAGAGAAACGTTTGGTCCTAGAGGGAGGACCCGTCATCGAATTTGACGATATTCTCAGTCTTGAAATACAGGGTTTTTTGCCTGATTTTTGCGAATTCTAAGCCAATTGACTCGTTAGGTTTGAAAACCCGATGGGGTTTCGCTAGCATTGAAAGCGGAATTTCGATTCTTTTAAGAATCCGAGGATAAAAACATGATGAATTCTGTTGCTGATCAAACGATGGTGGAGGGAGCAATCCGCCATTTTCCCGCCTGCGGGTCTTTCCAAAACTTTGTGCGTATCACCCAAGGCCATATCAATGACACCTTCCGCGTCAAGACCGACAAAGGGGAATATTTGCTTCAACGCCTTTCCCCCACGGCTTTCAAGAAACCTTTGGAAGTCATGCACAATATCGCGGGGGTCACCGCATTTTTAAGGAAGAAAATCATTGAAGAAGGTGGCAATCCCGACCAAGAATGCTTGAACCTTGTCCCTAGTGACGACGGCAAATGCTATTGGATGGATGAATGCAGCCATTTATGGCGCGTCTATCTCTTCATTGAAGGCATGAGCTACGATTCCCCCAAAAGCCCGGAGTTATTCCAAGAAGCCGCGAAGGCCTTTGGGCGTTTCCAGCATTTGCTTTCCGAATACCCCGCTTCCGATCTCTATGAAGTCATCCCCCATTTCCATGATACCCCGAAGCGTTTCAAGGACTTGGAAGCTTCCCTTGCCAAGGATCCCTTGAACCGCAAGAAGGATTGCATGGATGTCGTGAATTTGGCTTTGGAAAGAAAAGACAAACTTTCGAAAATCGTAGATGGGTTAAAGGATGGCTCTTTGCCGTTACGGACCACCCATAACGATACCAAACTCAATAACATCATGTTCGATCCCTCGGGTTCCAAGCCCCTTTGCATTTTGGACTTAGATACCATCATGCCGGGCAGCGCCCTTTATGATTTTGGCGATTCCATTCGCTTTGGGGCCAATACCTGCGTGGAAGATGAAAAAGACACGTCGAAGATTCATTTTAACTTGGAGATGTTCAAGGCCTACGCGAAAGGGTTCGTGGAAGGGGCCGCGGGAAGCTTAACGGAAAAGGAAATCCGCTTGTTCCCCTATTGCTCCATGTTATTGACCTATGAATGCGGCATTCGCTTCTTGGCGGACTACCTGGATGGCGACGTCTATTTCCATACGGCTTACGAAGGCCACAATTTAGTCCGTGCCCGCGACCAATTTGCCTTGCTTCTCGATATGGAAAGACAACAAAAGCAAATGGATGAATTCATCGAGGAGCTACTAGAAAAATAATGATGCGCATCGTCGGGCTCGATATTGGCGGAAGCGCCATCAAAGGCGGATATTTTGATGGTGACCAATTAAAGGGAACCAACCGGGTTCCTACTTTCGCCTTTAAGGGAGCCTCGACGGTTTACCGTCAAATCTTTTCCTGCGTGAACGGTCTTCTAAATTCTTATGGGGAAATCGACGCGATTGGCGTGGTCTCCGCCGGAGATATCGGGGAAGACGGGACGTTTGTCAAAGTGAATAACATCCCCGTTTTGGTTGGGATGAACGTGAAAAAGCGCCTGGAGGAAGACTTTCATTGCTCTGTAGTTATGGAAAACGATGCGGTAGGCGCTTTGGTCGCTGAAGCGACGCGCTTCCCCGAGGCCAAGCGTATCACGATGCTAACCTTTGGAACAGGACTAGGGTGCGCCACGCTTGAAGAGGAAAAAATCCTCCACGATGAAGCATCCGATTACGGCCACAAACCCTTAATCGAAGGGGGACGGGTATGCCCTTGCGGCAAAAGAGGATGCGCGGAGATGTATCTTAACACCGCTTCCTTGAAACGCCTTGCTTTTAAAGCCTATGGGCGAAACGTCTCCACGTTTGATTTGTTCGATAAGGCCCGTCATCAAGACAAAAGGGCGTTAGAAGTCGTTGACCAATATGGAACTTGGTTACGTCTATTATTAAAAAACGTTGAAAACGGGCTGCATCCCGATCGTTTGATTTTAGGCGGAGGCATCATGGGGGCGAAGGATATCTTTGAACCTCGACTGGGGTTAGCCCCTAATACCTACGCCTTTGCTTCGTTTGGTAACGATGCGGGAATCATGGGGGCGAAGATGTTAGTTCAAAAAGGAGAAAACAAATGATCAAAGGATTTCAAAATGCGTCGGTAGTTTTTCCTACTGGCGTGAAGAAAAGCAACTTGGTATTTCAAAACGGCAAAATCCAAGGATATGGTGAAGAAGACGGATTAATTTCCCTTCCAGAAGGCATCTACGTGGCTCCTGGATTTATCGATGAGCACATCCATGGGGCGAACGGGGCCGATGTGATGGATGGGAAAGAAAGTTCCCTCGACACGATGTCGAAAGCCCTCGTTCAAGAAGGGGTGATCTCCTTTTTGGCCACGACGATGACCGAATCGATGGAAAATATCGAAAAGGCGTTGGTAAACGTCAGGGAATATCAAAAGAAAGAAGCTCCGGGCGCCCGCATCGTCGGAGTGCATCTAGAGGGACCCTTTATCTCTCCGACTTTTAAAGGGGCGCAGGCCTTGGAATTCATTCGAAAACCGAATGTGGAAGAATTGGACCGTTTGGTGAAGCTTTCTGGGAATTCGATTCGCGAAGTGACTTTCGCCTATGAACGGGACGAAAATGGCGCCTTCCTCGAATATTGCAAAAAACATGGCATCGTCGCTTCACTGGGCCATTCCGATTGCCCGGGACCTCTAGCGATTCAAGGATTCCGTTCCGGCATTCATTGCATCACCCATTTATACAATGCCCAACGCCGGTTCCATCATCGTGATGTTGGAGTCACGGGCGCAGCCTTATTGACGGACGGAGTCAAAACCGAACTTATCGCCGACCTCCACCATTCATGCAAAGAGGCGGTCGAATTCGTCTTCAAAAACAAAAAGAAGGAGGACATTGTATTGATTTCCGATTCCACGGAGGCCAAATACCTCCCTGAAGGGGCGGAAGCCCATCTTGGTTCTCAAAAGATTTTTGTTTCCAATGGGGTGGCGTTGCTTGAAGATGGGACGATTGCAGGAAGTATCTTGCACCTTGACCAGGCCTTACGAAACGTGGCTCCTTTAGCCAAAGGCTATACGCTTGCTGATTTAATCAACCTCGTAAGCCTTAACCCCGCGAAGAATCTTGGGTTAGAAAAAGAAATCGGGTCCCTGGAAAGTGGAAAGCGAGCCGACTGCGTGCTCCTAGATTCTTCGTTTAAGGTCCTGATGAGCATTCGAGACGGAAAAATCGTTTATCAAAAGGAAGGGTTTGCCCTCTAAAGCAAAGGAAGGAATAATATAAAACCATGAAAATCTTCATTTTTGAAACCAAGGAAGAACTCGGAAGAGCCCTTGGACACGAGTTCGCGGAACTCGTCAAAGAAAACCCGCATGCGATTTTAGGCTTGGCCACGGGTTCTAGCCCTCTAGAAACCTACCAAGCGATCGCGGAAGAAGCCAAAGCGGAAGGTATCTCGTTTCAGGATGTCCAAAGCTTCAACCTCGACGAATATCTCTCTTGCCCCCTCGAAGACCAGACCTATCGTTATTTTATGAACGAGAATCTCTTCTCCAAAATCGATATCCAAGCGAAAAACACGCACTTCCCAAGCGTTTCCGAACTTGGGGGATACGATAAGGAAATCGAAGATGCTGGCGGAGTGGATTTCCAACTCCTCGGCATTGGACGCAATGGCCACATCGGCTTCAACGAACCGGGAACCGATTTTCATTCGTTGACCCACGTAGTAGATTTAACCGATTCTACCCGCGAAGCGAATGCTCGTTTCTTCCATAACGATAAAAACCTCGTTCCGACCCAAGCCGTCACGATGGGCATTGGAACGATCAAGAAGAGCCGTCGCATCGCCTTGATCGCCAATGGGGTCGACAAAGCCGAAGCGATTGCTAAGCTATATCGCGAAGAAGAGGATCCTTCTTTCCCGGCGACTGCCCTCGTCCACCATCCGCATTTTGAAGTCTATGTGACCGCGGAAGTCGACGAAGCCGCCCAAGCGCTTCTTAAATAAAACCGGTCTTCGATTTCGACGCGTTCCTTCGGGGGATGCGTCTTTTTTTGTTTTTTAAAAGAGAAGTGGTTGAAAAAGAAAGCCAATTCTCGTTAACTTACCTTGTCTTTACAGACAAAGGGGTTTGTCAGCAAGAATTCAAATTTCATCTTGTTAAAATTAAAACGTTATTTAACATAAGGGCCGCGGAAAGGAGGAAGGCATGAAGGAATATTCGCTTGTGAAGAAAATCTACCTTGCCCTCATCCTTCTTTTCTTTTTAATTGCCTTCGACGTTTTGCTTAACGAGATGATTTATGGGCGGTTTTATTATTCAAACCCCTGGTTGGAATTATCCCTTTACCTCCTTTTGATCCTTCCGATTTTCTTCTTTAAATCCAATCGGTATTCTTGGATTTATACCGGCGTGGTCGGATTCGCTTTTTCGTTTCTTGTTTTCTTGAATCTCGCGATGTTTGAATGCAGCGGGGACGTCTTTTCCTTTAGCTATTTTGTGATGGCCGGGGCCGCGGGAGCCGTCTTCAATTGGAGCTATATGCCTTGGAAATCGATCTTGTTCTCCTTCTTGATTGATGCTGTGGCGGCATTGCTACTTGTTGGAATGCATTTCTTCGCCAAGTCCCGCCCCGATAAACTCCAAGGAAAAGTGAAGCACCCCGCGACGATATCGGGAGCCCTTACCATTCTGTTTTTGGTGGCCAACATCACTTCGATGTGCCTAGTCCAAGATTCTAGCGGCGCGGGAAGAAATCCCTTTGAAACCATTAATTTTATTACCCAAACCCAAAAGAAGCAGTCGCTTGGGGAATTCGGCTTATTGAATTACGGGTGGAGCGATTTACTTACCACCGTGAATCCAGGGCTTGGAGGAGAAAGCAAAACGGATCCAGAGAATCCCCGTCACGAAACGTCTTCTCAACAAGGGAAATGCGAGAATTTCAATGTCATCACCATCATGGTGGAGACCGGATGCAGCTATCTTGTCAACGAGACCTTGACTCCGAATCTATGGGCTTTGATGCAGGATTCGATCGATTTGACAAATAACGTCTCCAAGAACAAGACGAATATGTCGGAATTTATCGGCATCACAGGGATCGGGGGAAGGCAAGACGCCATCCAATCTGGTAAAGTCGTCGATTGTTTTTCCCTGCCGAACCTTTTAAAAGAAAAAGGCTATACGACCGCTTTCTTCCACGATAACGACAAGAATTTCTATAACCGTGGGAAAGAAATCTCGAACCTTGGCTTTGAAAAGACCTATTTTGCCAATGACTTAAACCCCGAAGTCATCGAATCCGTGAACCATTGGAATGGCTCTTATCCTCTAGACAGCGAATTCGTGGATCTGACTTTAGATCAAATGGTCCCCGTTCAGGAGAAGCCTTTCTATACCTTTTACACGACTTTTTCCATGCATGGCCCCTATGGATTTAGCTGCCCTAATTTCTCTAAATTCCAAAACCTTGGCTATTACGCCCGGTTAAAAGAAGCCGAAAAAGCGGGCTTATGGGAGAATGTCTGCCTTGATGATCCCCTTGAGATTCAGCAACAAGTTGAATACCTCCAATGCGCGACGATGGATTTTGACGCCGCATTAGGAAAAATTGTTGCTTCCCTCCATAACAAAGGCCTCTACGAGAACACGATCATTGTCGTTTATGGGGATCATGATTCCTATTATAAAAGCGGCAAAGCAGACAAAATGCTTAGCTCCTATGTTTATAACGTGGAGGACAATGATGTCTATTTGCCGGAACGTTATAAGACCATCAACTTTATTGCAAACCCCACGTTAAAGAAAGCCTATTGCCAGGAGAATGGCTTGGATGAAGTAGGACCTGCCTCCTATTCCTTCATTACGAGCCCCTATGTTCTTGTTCCGACGTTGCTTGATGTTTTGGGATTCGATTACGACCCTTATAACTATTTAGGCGTTTCCATTTTTAGAACGGATACCCAATACGACAATCTCTTCTATTCCCATGAACTTCAATTCTTCATGTCTATGGAATTCGTTTCGATTTCGGATAAAGAAAGTGGGGTTCAATACCAAAAGGAAGGGTCCAACCCAGAAGACCTAACCCTGTTCCGAGAGAAAATAAGCGAGATCGTTGAACTCATTTTCCGATTCAATAATGCAATTTCTAATGGAGGGTTTCGTTAAGGGTTTATGCATAGGGTGCCACTTGCTTTCTGCTTTGCTATTTTGGTGTCGTGCCTAGGGTGCAGCGGGCCTATTTATCGCGTGGATTTGCCGGCGACGGAGGCTATTGCTGCTATAAGGGGTTTGAAAGCAGTAGAAGATCCTAGCCATTGGTACGCCTATTACGGGGATGAAGAAACCCTGTGGGAGACTAACTGCTCCTATCTTCCTTCTTCAGGATACGAAGCTACGATAAGAGGCCAAAAATATTGCAATTTCGTTACGGACGATTCGATTTATCTCGATTACTCGGGGTCCACGAAAGAGGGTTTTGTGAAGGCCTGCTTGGAAAAGGATCCACCGATCAATTATTTTAGCTTCAATGACGTTTTGCCTTTTGCTCAGGAGATGGCGGAAGAAGCAAATGCCTTCTACCGCACCGCTGATTACCCCACTGGCGTATATCAATTCGATGTGAAAATAGATTCTGCTGGCTATGCATCTTTCCTTTCGTTTGGAAAAACGCACTTCCCAAAGCAACAATATGAATCGGTAGAACGCTGCGATTCCTTCGACGTTACGGTTTGGACCTATACGGAGGGATCTGCTAATTTGATATTTTCAGCCAGCAGCCATTCTAAAAACGTTTTTTATTTAGTCGTAGAGCCTTAATAACCTTTGCGAGGTGCGAGGTTCGATTTCGTTTTCATTAAGACGTTGACTCGTTGTGATTTTTAATGGTTCGTATGCTATATTGGTGGTGCAAAGACTTTCCTCATCCATTTCGTGTAGCAGCAAAAAGGAGGGCCACGAATGAAGAAGATGGCATCATTAATCTGGGTTCCTTTGCTTTTAGGTTCCTGTTTTACTATTAACCATAAGACGAATTATTTTGTCGCAGGAGAATTCGAAACGGTAGTAGATGAAGTGGGTTATTACCTGGAAGTCGAAGAAATATCCAAGAACGCTTACGAATCATCACCCAAGATCAATACGGTTAAAGACGTTGTTATCAATAAGTATTTCAGCGTTCAATTCTATGAACGCATTGGAGGGGAGTCCATTCTAGTCGACTTGGTGAATTTAAAGGATGAGAATCCAAGGACGAAGGCGATTCCCGCTAGTTACATTGACGACAACGGAGTTAGCATGACCCCGTTGGGAGGTGTAGAAAGTTTGGATGAATATTACTACGTTGCATACAAACAAACGTCTTTATCTTTTACGAAAAGAGGGTAAAACACGGTTTCACTTTTATTGACGCTTCATATAGCTGCTTCGGCAGCCACGCGTCGATAGCGGCAAGAATTTCGTCATTAAAAGAATGCGTCCAAACTTCTTATGACTATACTCCCTTAACGGATCACTTCCTTGATTCGCTTGGCAAAGACTTTAGCTAAGGCCTCCCCGCCCTTTTCACTTGGATGGAGGCCGTCATAAGTCATGCCCTCGGCTTCCTTGGGATAAGGGTAAGCTCGATAACGATTGGGATCGAATGTTTCCTTGGAAAAAACCTCAAAAGGGACATCGATGGTTTTTCCGTTTTCTTGCCGACGGAGGAACTTCACTGCGTTTTCCGGGGTGAATCCCGCTTCATCGTGGGTATTTACATAATAGATGCCGTGACTGGGGTCTTCTAAATGACGGTAGAGATTGCCGTAATCCCTGCAATAGGTTCCAATCGAATTGGGCTTGCCAGTATCTTGGGTATTGTTTCGATAATCGAATTGATAAATGAACCAACCGTGTTCCACAGGAGAAGCGATGAAAATCGGAGCAGTGGGAGCTACCGAACGGATTTTCCTAACAATCCAACCTAAGCACCCGATCGTCGTTCTGGAATCTTCATCCTTAAAATCTTCCACCTTGCCTAAAGGAGGGTTCCCACAGGAATTCCAGTCGTTAATTCCTAGGAGGATGGAATAGAAGTCCCCTTTGGGGAAATCCATTCCAACGAAATGGATGGTTCTCCCTCCGTTGATTGCGACGTGGATCACGTCGGTATCGAAAGGGAGAAGTTTTTGGGTCTTAGTTAAATACCCTTCTTGGATACGATAATTCGTCTCGTCTAAATGCTCGTCAATATAGGTGAAGGAGTCACCGATCGCGACCCAGGTTTTCTTACTCATTTTGATTTTTATGCAACCTCGATAAATTGGGTTTCCGGAGCAACTTGACGGAAGGAGTCGGGGATTTTGCCCGAAGTGATGACGGCTTGAACCTTATCAATCCCCACGGTTTTGGCCAAGCATTTCTTACCGATTTTCTTTTTATCCACCAAGACGATCGTTTGGTCCGCGTTTTTGATCATCAAGCGTTTTAAGGCCGCTTGATCCTTTCGGTGCTCGGAGAAGCCGAACTCGGCATCCGCGCCCGAAGTGGAGAGGAGGCACAAAGCCGCGTGGAACTCGGAGACCATCGCTTCGGCGTAAGAACCCAGGCAGCTATTCGCCGCCGGCTGGATGTCTCCGCCTAATAACGTTACGTGGTGACGGGTCTTGGTCACGAGTTCATTGGCCAAAGCCAAGCCGTTGGTGATGATAATCAGATCGCTAAATTCATTGAGCATCGTCGCCATTTGAAGGCAGGTGGTCGATGAATCCACGAAGATGGCCATGTTGTTTTGGATAAAGGGGAGTGCTTCTTTGACAAGGGCCCGCTTATCCTGAAGGTTTTCTTTTTCTCTCAAGAAGAAGGAGGTGTCCTCCATGATGGGATTGCTTTTTAAAATCGCGCCTCCGAAAGTACGAGTCACTAAGCCCTTTTGTTCCATTCGGGATAAGTCCCGACGAATCGTGGATTCCGAAACGAAAAGTTTCTGGGACAATTCGTAGACCGTGCAGGCCTTGTTTTCTCTGAGGATGGCAAGAATCTGCTCATTCCTTTCCAAATCAAGCATAAATAAACTCCAAAATCATTCAAAAATAAGCAATCAAGGACGGGAGAAAAGGCCATTTTCATGGCCCTTTCCCCTTATCCTTATTTATATAACTGTTTGTAAAGCATGCAGGCGCGATAGTCCGCGGATTCGAGATCTTTCGTGCCGAATGCGCTCCAAGCGTGCGGGCGGAAGATCTCCGCGTCGTCCACGTTATGCATGGAGACGGGGATGCGTAGCATCGATGCCAAGGTGATTAAATCCTTGCCAACATGGCCATAGACGAAGGCACAGTGGTTGGCACCCCAGTGGGCCATGACGTCATAAGTGGAATCGAAGGCGTGACCGTAGTTGTGTTTGGCATCGTTAAGACGCGGAACGAAATAGGTGGATGGCCAGCTGCGGTCGGTGATATCCAAAATCTTTTGATTGGCTTCTTCGGGGAGGACGATTGTCGAGCCTTCGGCGATTTGCATGTCATATCCCAGTCCATCGATCAAATTGATACGGACCAAGGTGACGGGCATTTCAGCGCAGGTATCCCAGCGGGCGGAGAATCCGCCGCCCCGGAAGGAGCCGCGGTTGGCCGCTTCCCATTTGGTGGCTTTTAACATCGCATCGATATCTTTGTCGGTAACGTTCATCCACGGTTTCCAGCAGTGTTCGCCTTTTTCGTTAATGGACGCGCCGTTACCATCCAATGCGGCGGCACCGGAATTAAGGAGGTGCATGAAGCCGAGTTTTGCAAGGCCTTCCGCCTCCATCCCCGTGCGTTCTTTGTAGGCTTTCGGCGACCAATAGGTGCGGACGTCGGCAAAGATAGAAGCTTCGTGGGTGAGAAGGTTTTCCATGACCATGCCAAGACCATTGCAGTTATCACCCTCGGTAGCAAGGATCGTTGGGTTTTTCTTACCATTCCAGTCGAAGGTTCCCGAAAGAATCGATTCGGGGAAGTCGGCATTGGGGAGCCAGTCCGTCCATTGACGTTGTCCCTGGAATCCAGCGAATGAGGCATGATGACCGAGGGCCTCTTCCTTGAAGCCGATTTCAGCAAGTTTGGGGTTACCAAGCATTAAATCGCGGATGATAAGCGTCATCTTGATCGTGAATTCCCATTGCTTTTCTTTTTCTTCTTTAGAGAAAGCAGGAGCGAAAGGCCAAACATCAGGACGGTTGAAGTCCTCGCCTTCCGGGCATTTTTCTTGGACCCATTTCAAGGCTTTTTCATATTCTTCGTGGTCGTAGATTCCTAAATCCATGCGGCGGAGGATTTCGACTTCATCCACCCATTCGGCGCGGAGCCCGAAGGTCTTTTGCATGTAGTTCGCGTCGATATAAGAACCTCCGATTCCCATCGAGACGGTTCCAATACCAAGGTAAGACATCTCTTTGAATTGGCCAACGACCAAGGCGGC
Organism: uncultured Bacilli bacterium; assembly: GCA_934699525.1. GTDB lineage: Bacteria > Bacillota_I > Bacilli_A > RFN20 > CAG-826 > Alloenteromonas. The sequence continues at coordinate 115,516 of CAKUWP010000001.1, read as the reverse complement.
ACGGGCGAAGCGGAGAATCTTTTCTTCCACGTCCGGGGTGATGCCATCCTTATCCGCGGTTTGGACATCGTGACCATAAATCGCGAAGGCCGGGAGCCCGCGCTGGACGTGGGCGGCCATCGCGGCAGCTAAATAAACGGCGCCGGGGCGTTCGGTTCCGTTGAATCCCCAGATGGCTTTGGTCGTGAGGGGGTCGAGGTCCATGGTTTCGGTTCCATAACACCAGCAGGGGGTGACCGTTAAGGTCGCCGTGACGTTTTGGGTGTGGAAATAGTCATTGCATTTCGCGCTTTCGGCGGCTCCGCCGATTGTGCAGGGCGAGATGACGACTTCGGCCGGGGTGCCATCGCCATAGAAGACATTGCTTTCAATGAGCTTCTTCGCGGCTTTGGCCATGGCCATGGTCTGCTCTTCTAGCGATTCGCGAACGCCATAGCAGCGCCCGTCGATCACAGGACGAATTCCAATACGTGGTTTCATACTTTTTCTCCTTTGATGAGCGAATATGTTTGGAACGACACCTTCATTATACGTGCGCGGTTTCTTCATTAGCACAAGGGGAATTTGGTTGCGTGAATATTTCCAAATGAGCATGAATGCGCGCAAATATATGCTCATTTATGAATAAAATAAGCGATAAAGTCAAGGAAAAAGCCCGATTCTATGGATGGCTAGAGGGGTGAAAACCTTCTTGCTCATTTACGATAATATCCTGAAAAACGCGCATAACATCGCCAATTTAGGCGAACAATCCCCAAATTGAACTGATTTTTCTAGTATCATAAAAGCATGAAAGTTCTTTCGATTGATGTTTCCGCCTCCAGCCTTCGTGTCTTGAAGGTTTGTCATGGTGAGGCCGGTTTTCATTATGAAACCATTTACCGCGTTCCTAACGACATGGTCTTTGAAGATGGCCATTATCATTGGGACAATGAAAAAATCCTAAAGGGAATCCAAGAAGGAATCGTCAAAGCCTGCCAAGAAGATCCAGAAATCCAAAGCGTTGGAATCGATACTTGGGGAGTGGACTACGTTCCCTTGGACGAAAAAGGAAATCCCCTTGCCATGGCGATGTGCTATCGCGACGAACGTTGTCAAAAAGCGATGGAAGCCTTCCTTCAAGAAACCCCTTATTGGGAGGTTTACAAGCAAACGGGAATCCAACGTTGCAACTTCAATACGATTTTCCAACTTTACGATGATTTGGTTTTGGAAAAGAAAAGAATGGCTTCCTTCCTCTTGATGCCGGACTATTTGAGCTATCGCTTAACGGGGGAAAAGAGGAATGAAGTGACCAATTTGTCCACGGGGGCTCTTTATAACCCCTTGACCCGCGATTATGCGGAGGGATGTTTGGTTAAGGCTGGCCTAACCAAAGAAACAATGCCCCGTCTCATTCGTCCCGGCGAACGGATCGGAACCCTTCATCTCGAAGGAGCTCCTGAATTACCCGTTATTGCCGTGTGTAGCCACGACACCGCCTCGGCCATTGCCTCGATGCCCTTAACCCCGCGTTCCTTCTATATCTCCAGCGGAACCTGGAGCTTGCTTGGGGCTGAATTGGATCGTCCGTTCATCAGCCAAGAAACCTTTGAAAAGGATTTCACCAATGAAATGGGGTATGACGATCACGTCTGCTTCCTGAAGAACGTCATGGGCTTCTTCATGATCCAAGAACTCCGTCATGAATTTAACGATATTCCCTTTGGCGATATCTTAAAGCAAGCGAACGAATCAAAGGTCGATGGGCTTTATATCGACGTAGATGATTTGCCCTTTGCTTCTCCGCGAAACATGAAAGCCAAAATCTTGGAATATCTAGATAAAACCAATCAAAAGCACGGGGATTTAAGTCTTGGAGACCTTGCTCATATCGTCTATGAATCCTTAGCAATCAAGTATGCCCTGCGCATCCAAGACCTCGAAAAGCTTGTGGGCTTTGAAGCGGAATCCCTGGTGGTGACAGGAGGAGGAACCAATATCCCGTCTCTCCTTCAAAGGATTGCCGATTTGTCGGGATTAGTCGTGAAAACCGGAGAAGCGGAAGCAACGGCTTACGGCAACGCGATGGTTCAATTCCTCGCCTTAAAGGAATTCGCCTCTTTGTCTAAGGCGCGTGAGGCCTTGTTCGCCTCTTCCCAACATGATGTCTATTCGCCGAGGGCGATGGATAAAAAGGCCGTATTCGAGGCCTATGCAAAAGCAACGAAAGGAAATTGAGAATATGAAAGTAATGGACGCTGAATTCGCACAGCATTTTGTTCGCTTGTGCTCGGAGGGCTATTCCCGCGGATGGCATGAACGGAACGGAGGAAATCTTTCCTACCGCATGACCCAAGCCGATGTGGACATGGTCAAAGACCAATTCTTCGAACGGGAAGTCCGTTCCACGGGCTGCCACGTTTCTAAACTTGGCGGAGAATATTTCTTGGTCAAAGCCACCGGTGGATTCATGGGCAACATGGCCCGGGACCCCGAACACAACATGGGTATCATCCGCTTGGATGAAAAGGGCGAGAATTATTCCATCCTTTGGGGATTCTCGGGCAACATGCACCCGACCTCGGAGCTCCCCTCCCACTTAATGAACCTCGAAGTCGTCAAAGAACGGACCAATGGCAAATATCGCATTGTCTATCACTGCCACCCCGCGAACATCATCGCCTTGACCTTCGTCCTTCCCTTGACCGATGAAGCCTTCACCAAGGCCCTTTGGACCTCGATGACCGAATGCCCGATTATTTTCCCGGCTGGCGTTGGCGTATTGCCCTGGATGGTTTGTGGCGGAGAAGAAATCGGAACCGCGACCTCCAATTTGATGAAGAAGTACGACATCGCGATTTGGGCGCATCATGGTATCTTCTGCACCGGCGAAGACTTCGATTCCGTCTTCGGCATGATGGATGCGGTCGAGAAATCCGCGGAAATCGAAGTCAAAGTGCTTTCGATGGGCGGGGCCCGTCAAACGATGACTGATGAAAACATCTTGGCTCTTGAAAAGCCATTTTGCATCACGGTCAACCGCGAATTCATCCATACCAAATAAGGATAATCACTTAACGGAGAAGGCTGGCGCGTCCAGCCTTTTTTCGTGGGGGTCTATTCGGTTCCCCTATGAATATATAGGCTATTTTGGCCTTTCTTGCCGAACAAACATTGTTTGATAGGGCTTAGTTTGGTAGACTATGGCCGTGAAAAAGGACGAGTGTTTTGCTTTCATAAGGGGGATGAAACAAAAGACTCCGTTAAAGGTATTATGAAAAAGAAGAATTTCGTTTTTTGCTTGGCTTTAGCTAGCCTAGCTCTTATCGCTTGCAGAACCGGCAATGGAGAAGGTTCCAGCAATACGGAACCTGTCCCGGGAACTAGCACAAGCACGACCAAACCAGCGGATAGCCAAACCTCGATTGGCAGCCAAACTTCCAACAACAGTCAAACCTCAACGTCCACGGATGACAAGACGAAAGTGCAAGGTTATCGTCGCGTGAAATCCATCGACGAACTTCAAGACCAAACCAAAGTCATGGTCGCTTCCGATGACGGGGGAAGCCTCGTGGGCTTCACCTCCGCGAATAAGCCCAACAACAAAACCGGTGGGGTTTATTCTTGGTATTTCCTCAGCTGCGATTTGAATACGGTCAATTCCAACGGCGACGTGAAAGACATCGGCAAGGCTGCTTTGTTTGATTTAACCAAGAAAGGCGATTCCTATACCTTCTCGGTGAATTCCAAATACCTATCGGGATACGTAAGCGAAGGCCACTATAGCATCGGACTTATCGATGCGGAAAACGCGACGACCTCCTGGAACATCACGGTGGGACAAGACGGCAAAGCCCAAGCGATTTCCGCTTCAAACGTCTATCTCCAATTCGCTTCCAAATTCGGAACTTGGTGCGGATACGACCAAAAATCCGACGTTTATTTCTATGTCCCCTCTCTGATCTCGGTGGACGAAACGCAATCCTCCTCCCCGTCGACCCCGAATCCCGATTATAGCGGAACTAACGACGACTCCGGATGGGAAGGGCTGGACTTCAACACCTATGGGAATACTTTCCGCGGGGAATTAAAGAAGCGCATCAGTGCTTATAAGACCAAAACCGCGACCTATAGCGAATGCCTTTCGATTGGGGCAAAAGCTGCGGCTTATCCCCAAGGAAGCAACAAATTTGTTCCGATTTATCACGCGGCCCCCGGCACGACGGAAGGCATCTCGGGAAATGGGGCGATGACGACGACCGTCGGTTCCTGCAACCGCGAACACACCTGGCCGAAGAGCCGCGGGGGGAATCTCTCGGAAAAAGACCCCTTCATGGTTCGTCCTTCTTTAACCTCGGAGAATTCTTCTCGTGGGAATAATTTCTATGGCACGGGGTCTCGAGAATGGGATCCTGCTTCCTGCGGATATGAGGGGGCTAGAGGAGAAGCGGCCCGCATCATTCTCTACACCGCGACCGCCTATATGGGCCAATTGGAATTGTCCAACAATCCCAGCGATTCTACGTCCAATCATACGATGGGCACCTTAAAGTCCTTATTAGAATGGAATGCCACCTATCCGGTCTCGGATATGGAAAAGCAAATCAATAACTATCTTTGCAAGTCCGGATATGGTCGCAACCCCTTCGTCGATCACCCCGAATACGCGAATTACATCTGGGATAACGCCGGCGTCCGCACAAGCGCTTTCAACGCTTAATTCCTTTTGCCCCTTTGCCTTTTTGGTGCAATGCCCCATTATTTTTCTAGTACCTTGGAGGAAGAATTATGAAAGCGATGACCTATATCAAAAAGAACCACTTCGCTTTGTTGGATAAGCCTAAGCCCGAATTAAAGCATCCTCGCGACGCGATTGTGAAAGTGACCCTGAGTTCGATATGCACGAGCGATTTGCATATTAAGCATGGCTCGGTTCCTCGGGCGGTTCCTGGAATCACCGTGGGACACGAAATGGTGGGGATCGTCGAATCCATAGGGGCAGAAGTTCATAACGTTCGTCCTGGAGACCGCGTCACCGTCAACGTGGAAACCTTTTGCGGAGAATGCTTTTTCTGCCAGCACGGCTTCGTCAATAACTGCACGGATCCTCATGGCGGCTGGGCGTTAGGGTGCCGAATCGATGGGGGCCAAACTGAATATGTTCGCGTCCCTTATGCGGACCAAGGTTTAAATAAAATCCCCGATTCCGTATCGGATGAACGGGCTTTATTCGTGGGTGATATCCTCGCGACCGGATTTTGGTCCGCGCGGATTTCGGAGATTCGTTCAGAAGATACCGTTCTTATTATCGGGGCAGGCCCCACGGGGATTTGTTCCCTTTTATGCGTCAAACTCAAGAACCCCAAGCGGATTATCGTCTGTGAAAAAGACCCAAGTCGCATCGAATTTGTGAAAAGGCATTATCCCGATGTTTTGGTATGTCTACCCGAAGAATGCGTAGAATTCACCAAGTCCCATAGCGAGCATGGCGGAGCGGATGTGGTGCTGGAAGTGGCGGGGGCCAAGGACACCTTTGAATTAGCTTGGCGTAGCGCCCGTCCGAATGCGATTGTCACCATCGTTGCCCTCTACGATGAGAACCAAGTTCTTCCTTTGCCGAAGATGTATGGGAAGAACCTCATCTTCAAAACGGGCGGAGTGGATGGATGCGACTGCGCAGAAATCTTGTCCCTCATTGAACAGGGTAAAATCGATACGACCCCTTTAATCACCCATCGTTTTCCTTTCAGTCGCATTGAAGAGGCGTATGACCTGTTTGAAAAACACCAGGACCATGTGATGAAAGTCGCGATTACCGCGGATTGATTTTGCTTTGATCGTTTACGTTATAATAACAAGATAAACGGAGATTATTATGGATATCGTGAAATTAGTGCCGGCGACGAAAGATTATCTTTGGGGCGGGTGCCGCTTAAAAGAAGCGGGAAAACCCATCCAAGGGGATGTCCTTGCGGAATGCTGGGAACTTTCCTTTCATCCAGATGGCCCTTGCCGCATTGCTTCGGGACCCGAGAAGGGCAAAACATTAAAAGAAGTGGCCACCAAAGAAGATATCGGAGAACGGGCTTCCCGTTTCCCCTTCTTCCCTGTGCTCATTAAGCTCATTGATTCTGCGGGGAACCTTTCCGTTCAGGTTCATCCTAGCGATGCCTATGCTTTAAAAAACGAGAATAGTTTTGGCAAAACGGAGATGTGGCATATTCTCCATGCCGAAAAAGGCGCGGGGCTATACGTAGGATTAAAGAAAGAAACGAGCCTAGAAGAAATTCGTGAGGCGGTAAATAACGACACCATTATGTCGTTATTGAATTTCTATGAAGTCCAACCAGGGGAATCTTATTTCATTCCCAGTGGAACGATTCATGCGATTGGAAAAGGCGTCACCTTGATTGAGATTCAGCAAAATAGCAACCTCACCTATCGCTTATACGACTATCACCGTCTAGGCAAAGATGGCAAACCCCGCCAGTTGCATCTAGAAAAAGCCTTGAAGGTCATCGATACCCATCCCTATCATCCCTTATCCTTCCCTTCCCCCATTATTGGAGAGTGCGAATATTTTGTCTCGGAACGCGTTTCGGATTTATCGATTCATCCAGAACCGGGCTCCTTTATCTCCGTGACCTTTGTCGAAGGCAAAGGGAAACTCAATGGGATCCCCTTTACTGCCCTAGATACCTTCTTCCTTCCGGCTGGAAAAGAAGCAACGATCGAAGCGGATGAACCCGTGACCTATATTAAAACCTTTGTTCGTTAATGCGATGCCTCTTATCGGCATATTTTGAAAATAGGAGGGCATGATAAAGCCTTCCTATTTTATTTTTTTCACTAAACGGGGATAAAAATGAAATAGGCAGTGTTGGTCGCATTTTTTTACTTTTGGATTCAAACGGATAAATTAAAAAGACGGCAATTTCTATTATTTCAGAATGCGAGCATAGGGAGAAGTGACTGTTTTTTGCTTTAAAAATTGTGCATAAAAAATTAGTTGCAAAAAAATGGATGGTTTTCAAAATTAAATAATCTCATCAACGGAGGACGTATATGGTTAAAAAAAGACAAGTTATACCATTGTTGGCAACCTCTATTTTGCTGCCTTCCTGCGGGCAACAAAGCCACTTTGATTCAGCTGCGCCCTATTGGGAGACCATTCAAAATGAGCCCAGCCCCTATGGGTTCTATCGAATGAGGGATGGGTGGTATCAAGGGAAAGCTACCCGCGATGTTTTTTATCTTGTTCCGAGCAATGAGGAGAAATCGGTCTTTTTTCACGTTGAGGAAAAGGTTGCTGTGCAGATCGAGTGGCGGCAAGCAGGGGTCGATTTTGGCCAAATCGGGCCTTTTGGATACGTAACGGGATTGGATGCTCATTATTATTATGAACAAGAATATCCTTCTTATGACATGCCGATGAAAGCGGTGTCCTCCATCCATGTGAAAGAAGGGCAGTTTTCCATCGAACAAACGAAGTGGATGTCCTATGAACCCGATGTGCCTAAAACAAAAATTTTATATGGGCCTTGTGAAAAAATCGATTTTCGAAACTCTTGGGCGGAATCGTATTTAATCCCCAAGGAGAGGCAAAACTATTCCTTTTCGGATTCTGATAAAGTCTTGAAAATGACCGATAAGTCCGCCGGATCAAACAACTCATATACGTTTGCCTATTCTATGGAAACTTTGTTTTCTTTTGATTCCAAATTTAACTACATTCACAATATAAGTTACCGGGGGGAAGGCTCAGGCAAAGGACTTAACGATGCCGACGAGATGATCATAGACGGAGAAAGGGAAACCTATGATTTTGCCTATCTTGAAGTTGCACCGGATTTCGAGGTTCCTCAAAAAGGGACCCATTTGGAAAAGTATCCCTTCCCCGAATTTATGTTTGCAAATTTTTATAATTTGCCACTATAGAACGATTGAAAGGAGATAAATATGCTCGGTATTTTTGCTACGTTATTAGCGGCCAGTATTTCCATGGCGTCCGTCCCTACGGCGGTTGCCGATGAGGGAACGGGCTCCAATACTTATCGCGAACATTTCATACCTCCGGAGAGAACGCCTCAACTCCATGTCGAGGATCATTATGAAAACAACAACACCTTGGATACTGCTGTTTGCATGACCCCTGACTCCTATTTGTCCTCTTTTCTTTACACATCAGAAGCCCATGGGGTCTTGGAGCGTAAATCTTATTCCGGTGACCTAGATAATTTTTATATCAAATGCATGACGGATACTCCGGTTCACGTCAGAGTGAGTGCGGAACAACCCATCCATCTCGCCGTAAGACAATACAATTATGAAATTTTCCAAACAAACGATGAATCAAGTTATGAATTTTTGGGAAATTTAAATCATCAATTGTCTTGGATTTACGAATCGGATGAAGATACGGTTGGCAATGTTCAAACTGTTGATTTTCTTGCAAAGGCTGGAACTTATTTCATTAGTTTGGACTATCTAAGCACGGGTGCAAAACCAAGCAAAATCCAGTATGACCTTACTGTAAGCACCGATGATTATCAATGGGATGGATATGAAGGCCTTAACATGGAGGATGCCATGTTTAATAAGCGTCTTGCGGGTGCCATGTGGCTAAACGATATTCCCTTTAACAACTGTGCTGCGGTTTTGCAAAGGCCTTCAATCATCGCTTACCATCACGACTCCCAAGCAAACATTGCAAGTCCAGAGTACTATTTGGATGACTTATATGAGTACGCCAAAGACCAACCCCTGGAACTTGCTAGGTACTATCTTTGGGATGAAGATTTAATTTCTGTGATTCGAAAGGTTGCCGCTGATCTCATTAATTATCTTGCCACGTTAAAGCAAGACATCGAATTAAAAAACAAGAAAATCACCGTTGCTTTCAACGTCACTGAAAAAACGCTGACGGTTACTGCGGAGTTTTTAGGGATAGCGGGAAATTATATTCCTAATCCTCTTGTATCCACCATCACCACCATTGCTAGTTATGCCTTGGATGCTGCTGCGGCGATTTTAGAACTTATATTGCCTCGCTTATTAACGTCGACGAGTACTGTTGAGGCGTATAGAAGGACGTTTATTAATTTGGCTAGCGCTTTGGAAAAATCTGAAGACCAAATAGGCTATCGCGTTATCGAAATCCCCGTTTATTACAAAATGCGGAAAGAGGACTACTCAGCTCTTCCCAAAGGGCCCCGTTCTGTTATCGACACATCAGTGACAGGTGATATTCTCGCTGATAACTTCAACTGGATACGGGATAATCACACCGATGATTGCGTTCGTAAGATCGCGACCAATGTATTTCAGCGTGGTCGATTCTATGGTTTTAAATTCCAAGAGGATCCACAAACGCCTCTTAGAACGGCTCCTATCGCGGATTTTTCAGACGTTGCCCACGAAGACAAACCGTTGAAGGTTGACGTCCCGTCTTCCATTTATGCTTATCGAGGCGATTATGCTCTCTGCTCATTCACGGCGGAACAGGCGGGAACATATTGTGTGGAGCTGCCTTATGAATCCTCAAATGAACAACTGGAACTTGCGACGTTTGCTTCCGCCCCAATTGGCTATACCGATGAAGGAATGCTTCAGTCGGACATAGGTGGAATGATGAACAATTCTCATAGTTCCATTGGCGCTCATTTGGATGTTGAACTGGCGGAAGGGGAGAAAGTGTATTTCCGTGTCAAAAACGGGGAATATGCTCGCTTCCAGCCGGTATCCATCGAAGTGCGCAGCACCCCCATCGAACACCATGACAACATCACTTACCAATGGAAAACGAATCGCCAGCATTGGAAGAGATGCGGATGCGGATACCAAAAACTGGAAGGCCATTTCGTCTCCTCTGCGAACCAAAAAGTTTGCGTGTTCTGCCACGGGACCGCATCCATGGGCTTTATTGGGGGAGGGAACAGGGCCCCTGGCGTTAATCAGGAGTTTGGTCATGGTTCCTATCTCCGGGCGGATGGAATCTACGTTATCTCCGATGAGGACATGCCATCGCTTTTAGCAGGAACGTTGGACTATCCAAATAAAGCGTGAAAATACACGGATAATTGCCGTATTTAATCATCTGCATTTATCTATTCATTGCATACAAATCAGCCACGAAACAAAATTTTATTGCTTCGTGGCTTTTTCTTGTAAGTTCAACGAAATTTTATAAATCGACCACTATTTTGCAAAATTACTACGATAAATTCTATATATTATCCAAAATATTGACGTTAAGTTGCTTTCAAGCGATAATTACTTTAGAAAGGAAATCAGCCACGAAACGGAATTTTGTTGCTTCGTGGCTGATTGCTTGGAAATGATGATTGGCAGAAAAAAAGAAATTCAAGAACTGGAAAAACTATACGGTTCCAAACAGGCGGAATTAGTCGCTGTCTATGGGAGAAGAAGAATCGGGAAAACTTATCTGATTAATCAGGTCTTCTCCGATCGATTTCTTTTTAAACATGCCGGTTTGGCCCCAGAAGAAGAGGGCGATTCGGGCAAAGAGACGGCCAAACAATTAAACCAGTTTTATCTCAACCTTCTCGCTTATGGGCTGGAGGAATGCGAAGCCCCTAAAAATTGGCTTGAGGCATTCTTTCTTTTAAGAAGACTCATTACCCAAAAGGATGATGGTTCACGACTTGTTGTCTTTATTGACGAATTGCCTTGGATGGATACAAGGGGTTCGGATTTCATCCAAGCGTTGGAAGGATTTTGGAATTCCTATGGATGCGCAAAAGACAATCTCATGATTATTGTTTGTGGCAGCGCGACCTCGTGGATGGAAAATAACCTCATCAATAACCATGGCGGTCTTTATGGGCGCGTTACTTATGAAATTAAATTGGGTCCTTTCGATTTGTTCGAATGCGAAGAACTCTTTAAAAACAGAGGCATCCACCTCTCACGGTATGACATTACGATGGCATATATGGTTTTCGGCGGAATTCCTTATTACTTGAATTACGTCGAAGGCCAATATTCCTTGCCGCAAAATATCGATAACCTCTTTTTCAAAAATAACGCCAAATTGAAGCTGGAATTCGACCGCCTTTTCCGTTCCACATTCACCTATAGTGAGAAGGCCAAGGAAATCGTGAAACTCCTTTATGCGAATAGCGTCGGCTTTACCAAAAAGGAAATCGCCACAAGAACCAAAATATCGGAGGGTGGAACATTAACGAATTATTTAAATGGTCTTTTGGCCAGCGACTTCATCGTTAAATACGTGCCGTTTGGATATAGCAAACGAGAAGCTTATTACAAATTAATGGATCCCTTCTGCCTTTTCTATTTGAATTTCTGCCAATCCAATGTCGAAAACGAAAACTATTTCAGCGAAAATATTTCAAATTCCAAAATGAATGCTTGGGCGGGCTTCTCTTTTGAACGCGTCTGCTTCAATCATGTGGATCAAATGAAGTTTGCTCTTGGGGTATCGGGGGTAAGCTCGACGTGTAGCGCCTATTATTCCCAAGATGATGGTGTGCAGATTGACATGGTCTTGGCTAGAAAAGATAACGTCGTCAATCTCTGCGAAATGAAGTTTTATTCCGATTTATACAAATTGGATAACGAAAACTTCTTAAAGGTCAATCGCCGCGCCAACGCGGTGAAAGAAAAAATTTCCAAAAAAGCCTCTATCCGGAATACCTTGGTGACAACCTATGGAATTTATAAAAACGAATATTCCTCCGTTTTCACCAACATTATCACCTTGGATGATTTATTTCGCTTTTAAGGAATTAACACTTATGGACGTCTTCTTCGGCGGCCATGGAGAAGTATTCCAACATCTTTTCAAAGGCTTCATCGGTCACTAAATCGCTTGTTGTTGGAATGATCTCCACTTTCTTGTCCAAAAAGTCTTTTTCGAAGAAAAGTGGGAAGAAAACAAAATCCAAATACGTATTCACGTAAATTTTCTTGGGGATCCGGATGTCTTTAAATTTCTTTTCTAGTCTTTGGACTAAGTCGTCGAAAAGATGGAAATTGGCGCATTCCCCGATTTCATACATTTCGATGCGCCCCGTTTTGCGGTCGCAGGCAAGACAAATGAGACCAGAATGCCCCCGTTTCACGGAATCTTCTGAATCGAAGAAATAGTTGGGCAATGCACGAATCGTCATCTCCCATTCTTTGCTGGTAGCGTAACGGTATCTCGTTTCCGAAAAGACCTCGGGGTCGATCATCGGGAAGAGGTTAGCGGCATCCGCATCTTCGTCGATGTCTTTTTCAAAGACCATGGGAATGGGGCGTTCGATATCGAGATAAACATCATAGAATTGATGGTCTTCGATGGTTTTGCTTTTGGTTTTATCGAAAATAGACATCATGAGATTGGCTTTTTTTAAGTAATCCAAGGCACGGATGGCGATGGATTTTGGGAGATAGACCTTCATAAAGGAGCCGCTTGCCACATAAAGGGAGGTGTAACGGTTATCGTTTCCAAGGGGGTTGTCTGTGACTTCCATGTCATTTTCCCCTTCTTTTTCGAAATAAAAGGAAAGCATATCCGATAAAGTGGAGAGGGTGTGCTGATCCATGTGTAGGGCTTCGCCTAATTGGGCTCTTAAAAAGCAGGTGGCATCATCGTCGCAAGGATAGAAACTGATGCCGAAGACGTCCCCGGCGTTGCCTAAAATCGTAAAGGGGACAACGTCATAAGGGGTCCGAAGGTGAAAAAGAACCATGTCGCTGTATCGCTTCTCATAATGAGCTTGTTCCAGGGTTACGAGTTCTTTCCTGATTTCTTCATAAAAAGAAACAGGCGCTTCCGTCTCTTGAAGTCCATAATGTTTGGTGAACTGGGTAAAATTCTCCGCCAGGGCTTGACGAAGCTCTAGAAACCATTCGTTTTCAAGGTTCTTTTCTTCGATGGTTTCAAACCATTTCTTATAGGAATAAGAGGAAGGAGCTTTTGGGAAAAAGTCGCGGTGTTTGTTACGGAATACGCCGCGGGCGGCCTTGTAACAAGTTTCGGGTCCGCATAAATAACAGAACCCTTCTTAATCTTTTGAAAGATCCATTTTCTTCATTTCATCTTCGCGGAGGAACCTTTCGTCTTTTAAGGAATAAACAAGAAGATCCAAAGGTCGCTTTTCTAAAAGCCTCGTCATTTCATCGATATCAATCATGGTGGTACCTCTTTTCGTAATTTTAACGGAATGGGGAGGGATGCCGCAACGAGTTAAAGAGAGTGCCCCCTTTTGATATCGCGTGAAAAAGGAGCTCATCTTAGCTTTTCGCCATTTTAATCTTTTGATGATGTGTATGCAAAAATGTGAAAATAATATACTGCAGTATATCAAATTGACAAAAACACCTACATAAATAATAATAGAGGCATGGAAAGAATTATCTATCACGGAAGCGAATTTATTGTTGAAAAACCAGAACACGGCAAAGGCAATACACACAATGATTACGGCCTTGGATTTTATTGCTGTTCGAACAAAGAACTTGCCAAAGAATGGGCGGCAAAAAGAAGTGGGCACGGTTATATTAATAAATACAGCATTCGCGATGACCGATTAAAAATATTGGACCTAACGATCCCACCCTATAACAACGTTTTATATTGGGTTGCTTTGCTCATGCAAAACCGGGAATTATCCACGGATTTAAGAGATAATTTTCCAAGAGAATTAAAATATCTAGAAGAAAAGCACCTCATTGATATTTCTCGTTTTGACATTGTCATTGGATATCGTGCAGATGACAGCTATTTTCGTTTCCCCGAATCTTTTGTTAGAAGCGAAATCACCTTGGAATCCCTTGAAAAGATTTTTCAGGCCGGCGACCTTGGAAAACAACACGTTTTAATATCAAAAAGAGCCTTTAATTTGGTTCGTTTTCTAAACTATCAAGAGGCTTTTGAAAACTCTAAGGAAGATTACTACAGAAGAAAAAGCGGTGCAGATAAGATCTTCGCGGATTTATTAAACGCGGATCGCTACTCTAAGGGAACGAGGATGAGGGACTTGATCGCCGATTATGAGTAATTTAGATATCAGAAAAGTGAAGGATTTGTTTTCTAGGTTATTTGTTTTAACCGTCCAAAACAAAATGAACCTTACCGCGTTTACGAAATTTCTAGAAAGAAGCGAACTAGTTTGCAAAATGGAAAAAGGACAATACGATGATTATTTCAATCGATCCTTGGAGCAAATTTTCTTCGATATTACAAACCAAAGAATCGATAGGGACGAAAGCTTTGGCGTATACAATGACGCTTATTGGTGTGGCTATTCTTATTTTGAACTGCGAATGAGGACGGGAAAGCCGTTTGTCCTTTTATTCTTAAAATTGCCATTAACGAAGATGATGGAACTTTATTCGATTTATCATGAAATGGATATCTCGTCCTTATTAGAATATTTTAACCAGCAAGATCAAGAAAAAACGATATTGCGGCTTCTTTGCGAAGAAAGAAACTGCTCGATTCCAAAATTAAGTTCCCTAACGGGGATTAGCAAAGCCACGTTATCGAAATATAACGCCAGCGATGCAGCTTTATACAAAGGGTCGTTTCAGACGATCTACCGAATTGCTTTATTTTTTGATGTTCCGCTTGCCTTATTCTATCGCGAGAAGTCACAGGGCACTCTATGAAAATAGACAACTGCCGTTTTCTACCCGTAAATTGCAAAATGAACGGTCATGTCGTTATTTAGCTTACATGGCCGTAAGAAATCGCAGGAATACCCGGTTTCTGGATCGAAAGAAGTGGTGAAAAAGGTAAAAGCAAAATACCCGTCCCCGTTTAATTCCGGGACGTCATAATTTAAAGAATAGCAACCAAACCCCTCGATATCGTCCTGGGTTAGTTCGTAACCGCGATCGTACTCAAAAACCGTTTTGGCTAATTCATCATCCCGAAAGTAGTAGCCACCGCTTACTTCCTATGAAGATTCAAGGAAGGTGTGCTGAATAAAGGTCAAACTCACCTGTTTTTCTGCGAAAGAGCAAGCAGATGATAAGGTAGTTAACGTTAGAAGAAGGAATAACGGGGGCGGGGCTATTTTCATTTCTAACTAGCAAGCTTATTTAGCCACGTCGAATCCCAATGCGCCGGCCCCGTAGATTCCCATGTCCGCGCCCAGCTCAGAAATGAGGATATCGACCTTCGGAACCAAACCCGTTCCAAATCCGTATCCACGGTCTTCTAGATATTGGGCCAAAGGACGCCGCAAATTCTCGCCTTGCTCGGAAACGCCACCGGCAAGGATGATCGCTTCCGGGCGGAAGATATTGGCAAAATTCAAGCAGCCTTCGCCTAAATAATGAATGTAAGTATCTAAGACTTCCTGCGCGACGGCATCTCCTTTTTTCGCCGCCTCAAAAGGCAACGCTCCACCGACTTGGTTCATGTCGGGGCAAAGCCGCCACATCAAGGACTCGGGATGTTTTTCCATCGCTTCTTTGGTCATGCGAAGCAAGGCGGTCGCGGAAGCATAGCTTTCTAAGCAACCTTTTCTTCCACAGGTGCAGGGGATGCCGTTATCCACGATCACCATGTGGCCAAGTTCGGCTCCTTTTCCTTGATTGCCCACATAAAGATGGTCATCGAGGTATAAACCGCCTCCAATGCCTGTGCCAATGGTGATGAGGACTGCGTTATGGTAACGCTTTGCGCATCCAAATTTGATTTCTCCTAGCATCGCGGCATTCGCATCGTTATCGATTTTAACGGGATAGCCGAGGGCTTTTTCTAATAAGGAAGCAACCGGTAAATTTCTCCAACCGAGGTTATTGGAATAATCGCAAAAACCCGTGAAAGTATTGATAGCCCCGGGGACGCCGCAACCAATTCCCACCAAGAGATCGCCTTCTGGCAAATTCGCAATCGCGACTTTGCAAGCGTCGATCAAACGATTCATCGTGACGTATTGGTCTTCTCCTTTTGGGACGGGGAGGACAAATTTCTGACTAATGGTCCCCTCTTCATCCATAAAGGCGGATTTGATGGACATGCCACCGATATCAATACCAAGTGCTACTTTTCTCATGCATTGCTCCTGTTTGCCTATAACATAGGGTTTTTTAATGGGCTTGAAAAGAAGGAAAAACAAATCGAGCAAAAAGAAACAAATTTAAGCAACAAATCAAGGGATAGGCCACTGGATTATTCTTCTAAAAGCAGGGTTAACGTGGAAAGATAACCAAGCTTTTCGTGGAGATGAAGCGTCCCTTCTTCTAATTCATAATGGGCTTCTCTCCAATTTCCATCGTGGTCCAAAACTGCAACTTTCTTGGGGCTAATTCCCTTAAGACTAATTTCAAGGGAAGAGAAGTCGTTATAATTCGCATTGCTTAAAAAGAGGGCATACGTGTGTTCGTTTTGCCGATAAAGATAAGGATAAACGGCATCGTGATGAACATAGACTAGAGGGGTGGAGACGTGGGATAAGAAGTGCTGCTCCATCATTTTTCGACGCAATTCCACAAAATAGTCTGTGGACTCCGTTCCTTTTAAAACGTAAGGATAGACGAAGAAGTTCGTTCCGATGGCAATCCCATTTCCTGTCCGCTTCATGAACGGATCATAGAGGCCTGTAGGGATTTGAATTCCGTCTTCGTATTCGATTTTGACGTAATCTCCCGCGCGACGTTGGCTGGAAGCCCGATAATGGTGCATGTCATGAAGCGTTCCTTGTTCTAACATTTCAAAGCAGTCGTACCTATGGGCTTGGCCGCGGAAGGTGGCTTCCTTGCCGTGGATTAAGGATAATAACCCCCGGTCCTGCAAAGCCAATACGGCCCCACCATCCAAATAGATAAAGTTATGGGCGAATAGATCGCGAAGCTCTTCATCGGAGAAGTTATAAACATTTTGGTTGATGAGGGCGACGACTTGATTCTCAAATTTCTTTTCTTTGCTGCAAACGTAGGAATACCCTAGCGAAGAGAGGTATCCAATCGCATCAAAATCATCGGGGATAAGATTTAAGAAACCCTGTTTTTTACGGTGATAGACGGTCTTTTCGTCGATGGGGAAAACAATGCCCCGCATCTTGGAGGGCTTTAAATCCAAATCTTTAACCGCGTTGAGGTAAGGGTTAAGCCCTTGAATGACCGGGCCGTAACCTAGTTCTTCCTGGCAACCATTCCCCGCGCATTGGAAGATGTTATAGGTCATTCCCTGAATGCCGACGGGCAACGCCCCTTCGAGTTGGAAGGAAAGGAATTTGGGGTCTTTGACAAAATCGCTATAGGAACTGTTTTCGAGTTCGGGATAGATATCGCAGTCGTCTCCTAGGAAGGAACGATTCACCATCGTGATGCGGTTGAAATCAAAATAATAGGATTTGGCTCCCATTTCGCGATAGGCGGGGAGATGCAAGCGATCGATTTTGTGGCCGTCGTAGCAAAGGTCTTCGTGAAGCTGGACCCAGTTTCTTGCTTCCATCGCATGCTGGAAAGGCGTGCTGCTCATTAGCCCAATGGAAGTAGGAATATGAAGGTCTTTCACCGTTTTGGCAATGTCTTTGGCTAAGCCGTCCATCGTTTCCCAAGAAACGTCCAGCCAAACTTTTCTTTCTGAGCTGGGGTCTTTTTCTTCAAGGTGGCTTACAAATTCCTCGCGGGTTTCCTTTTTTCCAAGGGCTTTGGCAAAGGCCTCCATATGATGGGGGCACCAGCAGCCACCCCAAGAAAGGGGATCGTGGTTATGAAGGCGGAAATCATCCTCAATCCAAAGCACTTCGGGTTCGACTTCTTGGACATAGAAAGCCATTAAATTTAGATAATAAGACTTCCATTCTTCATCCAAAGGGCAGGCGGTTAAGGTGCAGGTATTTCCAAAGCGGTCCACCATGGTTTGGAAATGCTGCCCCGGTTGAAGGGTGCGTCCCCGGTCAACATGCCCGAGTTCAAACCATGGATTCAAAGAAGTGCTGATGCCTTTTTTGGCAAATTCTTTTTTGGCTTTTTTGATGACTTCTAGCCAAGGCAGCAACTGTTCTTTGGTAATATGCCCGACGTTATATTCCTCTCCGTTAAAGAAGAGGATGACGTTTTGGATGCCGTATTTTTCGCACCACGAGGCGGTTTGGGCGATGCGTTCTTCCGCATATTGGTCGGGGTAAATTTGAGCCCGCAAACAATGGAGGAAGGGTTTCTTTTCATGAAAGTTCATAGCTCTATTTCTCCTTAATGGGCGAGGCCCTTCTTTTGAAGGTAACGATATAATTCATCGGCAATGGCTTCATGCCCTTTGTCATTAGGATGAAGACCATCTTTATAGAATTCGCTAGGCCCTTGTTTGGGGTGATCGGGCAACGCGTTTAATTCCAAGGTATCGAAGTGGTAGGAGGATAAAACGTCCCGCATAACTTCGCGATACCCTTCTAACGCGGGAAAGTTCCCCCAGGTTTTGACTCCGTTATTATTCGGAAAGTCCTGACTATAACGGGGGGTTGGCAAAATAAAGCAGACCTTATCTTTCCCGTATTTTTCTAAGAGAATGTCGCAAAGTTGCTTCATTGCCCCATAGAAGGTGAAGGGGGTGTCGTCTCCTTTTTGGCCGATGGGAGCATCCCCATGCCCGAAGTCATTCGCCCCCCCAAAAACAAAGACGAAGTCGGCCTTAGGATCCATCCAACGGGTACGGATAATAAAATCCTCGTCCGGAACATCGCCATAATGGACCCTTTGACGGGCAATGCGGGTGCCGCTTAAGCCGTAATTCTCTTCGATGGCGCCGACTTTTCGGCATAAAACCGAGCTAAATCGATTTTCACGAGAGGTCGCACCGACCCCTTCCGTGATGGAATCTCCCAAAAATGAAATAATCATATTCACGTTGTCGCTTATGGCTAGATTTTGCCATCTTTCTTTCTTTTTCTTCAAGGCGTCGCCTGTAAGCGGAATAAAACAAGAAAAATAATGGGAAGAAAAAAGAAGAATTGAGATTGAAAGACTGCGATAAAATAGAGTAAAGAAAGAAGGGACGTGTATGGAACCGATTCACTTAACCACTCATTATTCGTTTTTGCAAGGCGGGGAATTAACCCCTTTTTGCCTTCCTTATTGTTTTGACGGGGATAGCACTCCTCTCGTTCGTCCTGCCGTTATCGTCGTTCCGGGAGGAGCCTATGCGATGGTGAGCAAGCGGGAAGGGTTTAGCGTGGCCGCCTCCTTCCTGGCCTTAGGGTTCCAAACTTTTGTCTTAACCTATAAAACCGTTAGCGACGGGGTCCATTATCCAGAAGAGTCCTTAGAGCTTGCTTGCGCGGTGGATTATCTCAAGAAGCACGCTTCTAGCTATTTTGTAAATCCTGATGAAATTTTCGCGATTGGATTTTCTGCCGGGGGACACCTTGTAGGCACTTTGGCCCAAAAGGCGAAAGATTGGAAGAAAGAATATTCCTTAAACCCCATTCTTCATGGCATTGGATTAATCTATCCCGTTATTACGAGTCAAAGGACCAATGCGGGCACGATTGATAACTTATTGCAGGGAATCGAAGAAAGCAAAAAAGAAGAGCTTCGGAAAGAATTGTCCTTAGAGAATCACGTCCAAAAAGATAACCCTCCCGCTTTTATTTGCTTGACCGCGACCGACCAATCCGTGCCCTGCGAACACGGAATATCCTATGCCTTGGCCTGTGCTAAAGTTGGAGTCCCCGTTGAACTCCACGTTTACCCCAAAGGACCCCATGGATTATCGGATGGTTCCAAAGAAATTACCTCCATGTACCCCGCGGATTGCTATGACCCCCGCTTCAAAAGATGGAAGGAAGATTGTGCGTCCTTCTTCCGGAGTTTCTGCAAGGAGGAATTTTAATGCTAGAAGCCATTTCCAAAAGACGGTCGATCCGTCATTACGAAAATCGCCCCGTTGAGGAAGAAAAGATTCAAGAAATCCTTGCCGCGGCGATGTCTTCCCCCAGCGCGATGAATCAAAGGCCCTGGGAATTTTATGTGATTCGTGATTCGGAATTATTAAAGAAACTAGGAGAAGTGAGCCCCTATTCCAAACCGATTGGGGAAGCTCCTCTTGGCATTGCCATGATGGTTCGTCGGGATTCCCTTTGCCCCGCTTATCAAGATATTGATTGTGGAATTGCCAGCGAAAATTTGATGTTAGAAGCAACCTCCCAGGGACTAGGATCGGTCATGCTAGGCATCGCCCCAAAAGAAGAACGCGAAAAAGCGGTGGAAGCTTTGTTAGACGCTCCCAAAGAATTGCGGGCCTTTGCCCTCTTTGCGATTGGCTATCCCGCTTATGACCCAAAACCACGCGAGACTTTTGAACTAGACCGTGTGCATTTCATTGGTTAATGACAGGATTTTTGAGAAGACGATTTCTCTTTGAGATAATACCCCCCTGTTTTCGGGGCGCCTTTGAATTCGACGTAATGGGCTAATTTTCGCTTAATTGTGTTCTTAACGATATCCAAGGTGACTGCCTCATTTTCTTTTTTAGCTTTTTCTAATAATTTGTTCGCGTTCAACCCAGGGTTGGAGGAGATGGTTCTAAGCAAAGAGGTTTCGGTTTCCCCTAGCCGATCGTCTTTAAAATAATGTCCCGAAGCCCAGTCAATGTTTACTGGGTCATTTACTGGGTCATTTACTGGGTCAACTTTATTTTCCCGGTAGTTTAAGTTCGGAAGGGTAAGGAGAAAGAAGTTATCGCTTGGGTCGAAAATAGGTTGTTTCTTGGCCCCGCGATAGGCTTCCAAAATACGGGGAATCCCCGTTCCGAAATTTTCAATATAATGCAGTTTGTTAAGAATGTTAACGAGCCCGGGATTCCGGTAGGTTTGCACCCCTTCCATAATTTGTTTCAACGTGGCTTGAAAGATCCCCCCGGGGTTTGTGATTTTAACCCGATCCTCAAAAAACTCGACTTTAATGTTGGAACGGATGAAGTAGTTGCTGTGGCAAAACGCATTCAAAATCCCTTCTCGCAAGGAGGCTCCAGGGTAGGAAACGGTTTCGATTCGCTGCCAGGAGTCGCGGCTGATCACCGCGGATACATCGTTATAGTTGGCGGCGTTCTCCAATACGTTATTTAGGACTTTTAGCAAGGAACCGCCATATTCCTTTTTGGTCGTGAAGTTTAAATTTTTATCGTATTTTGCAAATTTGACGACGATGGGGGATTGATCCGACATCATTAAGGCCAAATTGGTGTATTTGCCGAATTTATTGATCATGCGGAAGGAACAAAGATTCCTTTTTTCGTGGGGGATCTGATTTTCCTCACAAATTTCGTCAAAATAACGAAAGGTGAGTTCTTGCTCCTCTGAAACCTCTTTTTCGTAGCTGTATTTCCTTGAATTAAGAAGCATCAAATCGGTTTCGACGTATTCCATAAAGGGCCCTCCGTTTACTGGGTCAACTATAAAAATATTATAATTGGAAAGACCAAGTAAACAATAGGGGACAATCTCTTGTGCTTATTCGTGGTCGGATGGCAGGAAGCATTTGTTCTATTTCAAATGAGATGAAGCAAAATCGAAGGGAGTGGAAAACACAAAATCTCTGGCGAATAACTAATGGGAATAGGAAGGGCGCCTTACCTAGTCAGGGGATGGAATGGACGCGAAGGTACAGCGGGATACCCCGAATGGCGCTGAATACGTAGTTGCCAAACGAGTCTGAACTCGAAAAACCAGTTATGTAATGCGCGTTACAGGCGTGGCAAGGTGCCCCAAACTCCTAAAACGTTTCCGACTAACGGTTATCACTACAGGGCTAGGGGTACTTGCCTTACCTATCTGTTTCATCTAATATAATGGTGTCCAGCAGGAGGGACCTAATACCCCTGCGTCAGTCGGGCCAGAGACCTAAAACCTGTCCGCTCAGTGGTGGCGCACCTAAAAACGCCATTTTTTATTTCGGCTCTCTAAAGTTTAGTGGGGACACCCCCTCAAAGAACTAAAGTTTAGTGGGGACTGCTGCCCGAATCCCGATGGGGTTCGGACATTTTCTATGTCCCCTTTTTGTATTTACCCCTTTTCTTCCCCGTGCCCTTGGTGCTTTTCGACGGCGACATCGAAATCTCCTTGTTGCAAACGTACATTATCCTCGCTCGGAAGCGCGGGAACGAAGTGACGCCGTCGGCGACCCTCATCACCTTCTTCAGTTGGTTGTTCGTGCCCTCGATCGGGCCGTTGCTTATCCTGCGCCCGTTCACCCTGACGAACGAATTGGCGATCCTCAATTGCGGGTCTATCCTCAGGAGCTGCTCCCTGAGCTCGTAGGCGCTGCGCCAGCCGTGGAATTTGTCGACTTTGATTTTCTTTCCCCGTGGGGATACGCGCGTCGAATAAATCAAATGGTCGAATTTCTTCAGAAGATAATGCTCGTCGCTTCCGCCGGCCCAACCCCTCATGACGCGGCATCGGACGCGGTCCACGGCGCGAACGAGGTTTTCCATGACGTGGAAGGAATCGACGCAGACGATTGCGTTCGGGAGCCAACGCTCGGCGGCGGCGAGGTAGGGCTCCCACATGTCGATGCAGACGAAATCCACCGACGCCCTCTCGCTTTCCGGGATTGAGGATAGGTATTTGGAAAACCTCGCCGAATCCCTTCCCTCGAGCACGTCGACGACCTTTTTCGTCTCGAAGTCGAGGAGAACGAGGCAATACGGCTCGTTGAATTGCCCTTTCCCGTAGCATTCGTCGATGCATAGAATCCTCGGGAGCGCCTTCCTCGGGGCCGAGCAGTATCGATCGAAGACGTTCATGACGGTCGTCGGCGTCGTCCTCGCCCTCCTCGCGACGGATTTGAAGGTCGCGCTGGGATCCATCAATTCCGAAAGAATCAGCCTCTCGGTCGCCCTGCTTACCCTCCCCCTCGGCCTCGAAAGCTCGGATTGGAGGACGAAGGTTCGTTCGCAATCGGAGCATTTCATCCTCTTTTGCCTGACGATGAAAGTCGCGTCGCGGTCGACGAAGAGGGAATGGCTTAATCTCCTTACCGTGTGGCCTTTGCTTTTGCACCGCGTTCCGCCACAGGCGGGGCAGCGCGCGGCCCTCGCCGCCAGCGTGATGTGGTAAACGGGCCCCGAATCCGTTTGGGCCTCCTCGATCGACTCCACGCCGCCGGGGTCGATCCCAAGCGTGTCGCAGAGATATTTGCTATCATATTTCATGCAGCCTCCTTGTTGCTTTTTTGAAACAAGAAAAGATTAGCAAGCCAGGCTGCATTTTCTATATGTGACGACGTGCGACCCTTTGCCAAAGTGTCGCTCCGCAAAGCGCCTTTTGGGGTCCCCACTAAACTTTACGTCTTTTCCGTGAGTCCCCACTTAACTTTAGAGGGGGTATCAAACCCCACTAAACTTTAGAGACCTTTTATTCTTGCTATGGAAACGAAGAGTTTTAAAGAAAACGTCCTTGATTCTATCCTAACTGGCGCGAAGTCTTACCAAAGCCTTTTGGGTTTTGATTTTGTTGTGAAATCGGATGCATTCCGCTTTCGAAGCGAATACGTGATTCGATTCCACGCGGATAACTTCCTGCATTTGACCGGGGTCGACACGAGCCTTTCCCCAAAAGAATTCTTCTTTAAGGCGGTTGATGGTTCCTTGTCTCTCGATGATTTCGACTGTGAGGCAACGCCACAGCAAAAGGGTACGGTCCGCCTTAAAGCCAGAAACATTCGGAACATTGGAACGTTCTTCGATCGGATTCTCGCGGTCCAGGAAAAACTTGTGTCCGGTCGCGTTATCTGCCTACTTGCTGCGACCGATGGAACCTTCACCTTGGGTTTTACGGGCGGGAAGACGGTTAACCCAATGAGCTTGCTAAACAAAAATAAGACCGACCCTGCATTGGCGATTCTAGATTTCGTCACCGAGAAAAAAGGCGTTGATATTGTTTATTTATCCATTACGGGTCCCATTAAAGGAAATGCCCCGAGTATCGAAAATTTTATGTGTCATGAGGTTCTCGATACTTTCGAATCACTTTCCCAGTGAGGAAGCGGGTGTCTAAATAACGGCGAGTCCAAAAGAGGTTTTTCTCTTTGCAACATACCCTATGGGGGTATATTATTTGTTGGCGTAAAGGAGCTGCTCATGGAACACGAATGCTGCTATAAGAAGAAACACACCCCTCGGGATGAAAAGGACAAGAAAGCCATCATCTCCCGACTCCACCGCGTTGCCGGCCAATTAAATGGCATCTGCGACATGATTGAAGGGGATCGTTATTGCGGGGACGTCCTCGTTCAAGTGAGCGCTGCCGAACATGCGCTTCAAAGCATCGCTTATCTCTTATTAGAAGAACATCTTTCTTCCTGCGTCGCCGATGACATCAAAAATGGGAAGATGGAAGTGATTCCTGAGACGATGGAAATTATCAAGAAAATCTAGAGGTCTTTAAATGGAAGAAGAAAAATTTGATATCACGGGCATGAGCTGCGCCGCCTGCTCCGCCCATGTCCATAAAGCCGTCTCTGCCTTAAAGGGAGTCCGCGAAGTGAGCGTCAACCTTTTGACGAATTCCATGACCCTGCAAAAAGAAGAAGGGGTGGAAGATATCCAAATCGTGGAAGCGGTAGAAAAGGCGGGATATGGGGCTAAACGCGTCGGCTCTCAAGATGTGCCTTTCCCTAAAAAGGATGGGCATGAAAACAAAGAAACCAAGCGATTGCTGATTCGTTTTCTTGCTAGCTTCGTCTTGCTTGTTCCCCTGTTTTATTTTGCCATGGGTTCCATGATGGGGTGGAACACAGGCGTTTTCGGCGAGAATTATTTTTATCTTGGTTTGCTGGAAATGCTTCTATCCGCGGCGATTATGCTAATCAACCACGCCTTCTTTGTCTCGGGATTTAAAAGCTTGATTCACGGGGGTCCCAACATGGATACCCTTGTTTCTTTAGGGTCGGGGGTCGCCTTTATCTATGGGGTGGCTATGATGTTTGTCATGGCTTCCTATCTTCAACAAGGAAGCAACCCCGTGGACTGGGATGGAGTCATGAAAGCAGGGATGAACCTCACTTTTGAAACTTCGGGGATGGTTCCTTGCCTTATTACCATTGGCAAGTTCTTAGAATCCTATTCCAAGGGAAAAACAACGAATGCGATTCGTTCGTTGTTGGAACTCGCCCCCCAAACGGCCCACGTTCTTCGTAATGGACAGGAAGAGACGATTCCTGCCGATCAACTTGTTTTAGGCGATCGTTTCGTAGTTCGCCCCGGGGAAGCTTTCCCCGCGGATGGAACGATTTTAGAAGGGCAATCGAGCGTCGATGAATCCGCCTTAAGTGGAGAAGCGATGCCCGTAGATAAAAAAGAAGGGGATTTTGTATCCGCGTCTACGATCAATCAATATGGAGCATTGGTATGCCTAGCCAAACGCGTGGGTAAAGACACGACCTTAAGCCAAATCGTGGATATGGTAGAAAATGCCGCGTCGAGCAAAACCAAGATTTCTCTTCTTGCCGATAAGGTATCGGGTATTTTCGTCCCGACGGTACTAGGGATTGCCACGCTTACGTTTTTGGGGTGGCTTCTTTTTGGAAAGAATTTCGTTTCGGGTTTAGCCTATGAAACCCCATTAAGCTACGCCCTCTCCCGCGCGATTTCGGTGTTAGTCGTCGCTTGCCCGTGTGCGCTAGGATTAGCCACTCCGGTTGCTATTATGGTAGGAAGTGGCAAAGGAGCCAAAAACGGCATCCTCTTTAAAAATGCATCTTCGTTAGAAGAAACAGGTAAGGCTTCCTTTGTGGTGCTAGATAAAACGGGCACGATTACGCAGGGGAAACCGAGCGTCGTCGAAGTACTTCCCGCCTCCAATTTTAAAGAAGAGGAATTGATAAAACTTGCCTGCGCCTTGGAATCCCGTTCCGAACACCCCCTTGCCAAAGCCGTGAGGGAATATGGAAATAATAAGAAGATTGACCAAATTCCTTCTATCGAGGATTTCCTTGCTTTGCCAGGACATGGAATTCAAGGAAAGGTGGAGGGAGAAATTTGCTATGGGGCCAACCTATCCTTTTTCTTGGATCGACCTTGGATGAATGCTTCGATTCAAGAAACGGCCAAAGCCCAGTCTCAAAAAGGGCGAACCCCCTTGTTATTTGAAAAAGGAGGGAAGTACGTGGGTCTTCTTTCTCTTGCAGACCCCATCAAAGAAGACTCCAAAGAAGCGATTGCTGCCTTAAAAAATCGCGATTATATCCCCGTGATTTTAAGCGGAGACAACGCCTTATCCGTCGACGCATTAGCAAAGGAAGCTGGAATTCGTCATTATGCTTCCGACTTATTGCCTCAAGATAAATTGAATTTCATTTCTAAGCTCCAAGAAAAAGGAAAAGTCATCATGGTGGGGGATGGCATTAACGATGCCCCCGCCTTAACCAAAGCAGATATCGGGGTTGCAATCGGAGCGGGAGCGGATATCGCGATTGATTCGGCGGACGTCGTACTCATGAAGGGGTCATTGATGGATTTGGTCTACGTGCTGGACTTATCTCGTTACACGATGCTTAACATCAAGGAGAACCTCTTCTGGGCGTTCTTCTATAATCTATTGATGATTCCTATTGCCGCGGGGGTTTTCTCCGGGGTTGGATTAGCCAAGTTAAAACCTTGGTACGGGGCGGCCGCGATGGCGTTATCCTCTACTACGGTTTGTCTCAATGCTTTACGGATCAATGCATTCCGTCTGAAAAAGAAGGGGAAACGCCACCTTTCTAGAGAAAAAGAACTCGAGCAATGGCTTAGCCATAACGGATTAAACAATCAAAACTTGAAGGAGGAAAATAAAATGGAAAAAAGAATTCAAGTCGAAGGAATGATGTGCGAGCATTGCGTCGCCCACGTTAAAAAAGCTCTTGAAGGGGTGAAGGGCGTAGAAAAAACCGAAGTGTCCCTTGCTAAAAAGGAAGCCGTCGTCACTTTAAAAGAAGAAGTATCGGACGAAACGCTCGTTCATGCGGTAGAAGAAGCTGGATATTCCGCCAAAATCGCCTAAATCAAAGGGTTTGGGCCTTTTGGTGATAAAGGGAGGTTAGGTCTTCAAGAAGTTCGGGGTCGACAAAATCTTTGAGGAAAACCAAAGACAATTCGCGAATCATATTGA
This sequence comes from uncultured Bacilli bacterium, assembly GCA_934699525.1. Lineage (GTDB taxonomy): Bacteria > Bacillota_I > Bacilli_A > RFN20 > CAG-826 > Alloenteromonas. The sequence continues at coordinate 88,463 of CAKUWP010000001.1, read as the reverse complement.
GGTTTTCGATGGGACGGACCGTTAAGGTGTGAGCTCTTAATTCCTCGTAGCAAGCGGATTTAGGGAGAACGGAAATACCAAGGTCTTTTTGGACCAAGGCTTTAATCGTGGATACGGCGTCGATTTCAAGGATGATATTGAAGTCGTCGATCGCGATATGCTCGGCTTCTAGCTCCGCGTAGAAAAGGCTGCTGGTCCCGGAAGTAGAAGAACGGACGATCATCCGTTCTTTTTTGATGTCTTCCACCGTTAGGATTTTTTTCTTCGCCAAGGGATTGGAATTGGACATAACGGCAACAAGCGAATCGGTATCCAAAAGAACGGAAGAGAATTTACGGCTAGGGACTTTGCCTTCCACGACTGCTAAATCAATTTCGTAAGTGGATAATTTATCATAAAGGTTTCTTATAGAGTCAGAAATAATGCTTATATGAGAACCCTTGCGCATCGTCGAATAATCCGCGAGGACTTCCGGGATGATGTTGGACTCGGAAGTATGGGTAATTCCAACGACCAACGACTTCGCGTGCTTTTTGTTATCGGCGATTTTCCGTTCCATGTCGCCATAAAGGGATTGGATACGGCGCGCGTATTTAATCAAAATCGCCCCGTCATCGGTGGGAACGGCTTCGTTGCCCACGCGAACAAAAATCCGGATTCCATATTCTTGTTCCAACAAACGGATGTGTTGGGAGATGGCGGGTTGCGTCAAGTTGAGCGCTTTGGCCGCGGCGGTGTAGGTTTTATTCTCCGCGACGGATAAAAGGGTTAAGAGTTTATTGTCGATCATGACTCTATGATATAACAAAAACTTATGGAACCCTAGAAAACAATAAAGTTTCTTTTTGTTGGATTTGCCTATGATACCTCCTAGTGACGTCAAAGCCATGTCAAAAGGAGGGGGTTTTAACATGAAGAACGACAAAGAACGCGATTTATTTGCCAACAAACCGATTTGGTTTGCCATCCTCTCTTTGGCCGTGCCTTCCGTTCTTGGCCAATTGATTTTGGTTTTATATAACCTCGCGGATACTTTTTTCGTCGGGCTCGCCAATAATAACGCGATGTTAACGGCTGTGACAGTTGTCATGCCCGCCTACATGTTTTTAAGCGCGATTGCCAATTTGTTTGGCGTGGGCGCTGCTAGTTTGATTTCCCGTAGCATTGGGGCTGGGATTCCGGAGAAAGCCAAGCATGCCTTCGCTTTTTCTATTTATGGGTCTTTGGTCGTTGGCGCAGTTTATTGCTTGCTTTGCCTTTTCTTCGCGGATGGGTTTATTGATTTGCTGGGTGGAACCGATCCCGAGGTTCACGCAAATGCGGTGAAATACCTTTATATTTGCATCGTTTTCTGCGGTGTCCCCACCATTTTAAATAACACATTGGCTCATTTGCTCCGCGCTCACGGGATGAGTTTTCACGCTTCCTTAGGCGTTGTTTTAGGCGGTATCCTGAACGTCGCCTTTGATCCTTTGTTCATGTTTGTGATTCTTGGAAAAGAAAACGTCGTTTTGGGCGCGGGCTTGGCCACGGGATTAAGCAACGTCATCGCTCTTCTTTATTACGTCGTACTTTTGATCATCAAAAGAAAGAAGATCCTTTTTACCCTTGTCCCGAGCAAGGCCATGTTTCAACGTCATATCCCCGTGGACATCATACTTGTAGGCTTGCCCGCTTGCCTTATGACCCTTTGCGAGAATATCTCCTATGCGATTTTGGATAAGATGATGTCGTCCTTTGGCTTAAGCGCCCAAACGGGAATCGGCGCGGCCAAAAAGGTCAACATGGTCGCCCATAGCGTGGTTCGTGGCATGGCCCAAGGCGTCTTGCCGTTAATTGGGTATAACGCGACGAGTGGGGATCATCACCGCATGAAGAAAGCGGTCTACCTTTCTACCGGGGTCTCAGCCACCATCGCCATCGTTTGCTTCCTCATCAATTTCATTTTCCCAACGGCTTTGCTCCGCATCTTCTTAAACGATCCGACGAACCCCGCCCTACCCTATGGGACGAAGTTCCTGCGCATTCTTTCCGTGGGTGCTCCCTTCTCCGCGGTTGCCTATTCGATCATTTCCTTCTTCCAGGCTGTAGGAAAAGGCGGCAGAAGTTTGTTGCTTGCCTTGCTCCGTAAAGGCATTTTGGATATCCCTGTCATGTTCGTTCTCTTTTTCTGCGGATTGCCCAGCGAAATCTCCATGTTCGGCATTGTGGGGGCCACTCCCATCGCCGACTTCGTTTGTTTCTTAATCGCTTTGATTCTTTTCTTCAGCTTCTTGAAACAGCATGCGGCGATGTTTGATGACAAGACGTTGGAAGATAACTGATTTTTGTTTCGAAAATTGGCCAAAATTCGCGCGCAGGAATTTTTATCATCCTCAAAATGGGACGAAACCCTTATACTAAAAGGCTGTGAGTGATAAGGAGCCGCTTATGGATAAGATTGGTTTTGACTGTGAAAAATATTTTGCAATGCAATCGAGCCGAATTGAGGAACGCATTGCCCAATTTGGTGGCAAACTTTATCTCGAATTCGGTGGCAAGCTCTTCGATGATTATCATGCTTCTCGCGTTTTGCCGGGGTTTAAGCCCGATGCCAAACTCCAGTTGCTCCTTCGGATGAAAGAAAGTGCCGAAATCGTCATCTCCATTAACGCGGAGGCGATTGCTTCTGGCAAAGTCCGCGAAGATTTAGGCATTACCTATAACCAAGACGTCCTTCGCTTGATCGACGCCTTTCGCGCGGCGGGTTTATATGTTGGCTCGGTTTGCTTAACGCGCTACAAAGGCCAAAAAGCGGCGAAGAGCTTTGAGCGCTTCTTGGCCAAACAAGGCGTGAAGACCTATCACCTTTATGATATCCCTGACTACCCCTTTGCCGTGGATCATATCGTCAGCGATGATGGGTTAGGGAAGAATGATTACATTGAAACCACCCGCCCGTTGGTTGTCGTGACTGCCCCGGGACCGGGAAGCGGAAAAATGGCGACCTGCATTTCCCAACTTTACCAAGATAATCTTCGCGGCGTGAAATCGGGCTATGCCAAGTTTGAGACGTTCCCGATTTGGAATTTGCCTTTAAAGCACCCCGTCAATTTGGCTTATGAAGCCGCGACGGCGGATCTTAACGACGTCAACATGATCGACCCCTACCATTTAGAAGCCTATGGGATGTCGACGGTCAACTACAACCGCGATATCGAAAATTTCCCGGTTTTGAATCACTTGTTTACCAAGATTTTTGGCAAATCCCCGTACCAATCTCCCACGGATATGGGCGTTAACATGGCGGGATATTGCATTTCTGATGATGCAATTTGCCGAGAAGCGGCCCGTCAGGAAATCATCCGTCGTTACCTTCGTTCCTTGGTGGATCTTCAACGCGGGAAAGTGGAAGAAAACGTTCCAGCCAAAATTCTTTCCATCATGAAGGCAAACGGAATTGAAGTGGACGAACGCGCTTGCGTCGCCCCTGCGAAAGAACGTGCCGCCAAAACGGGGAGACCCGCCTGCGCGATTGAACTTAATAATGGCACAATCTTCACCGGCAAAACTAGTTCCTTGTTGGGCCCGGCCGGAGCCATGCTTCTTAACGCCTTAAAGTCCCTTGCCGGAATTGGCGATGGCGTTTTGGTTTTGCCTGCAGCGATTCTAGAACCGGTATGCGCATTAAAAACGGATGCCTTGCACGGTCATAACCCCCGCCTTCATATCAGCGAGCTTTTGGTGACCCTTGCGATTTCCGCAATCACGAACCCCTTAGCGGATCTTGTCATGAAACAACTCCCCAAACTTCGCGGAGCTCAAGCCCATAGCAGCGTCATCCTTTCGGAAACGGACGCGGATACCCTGCGTAAACTAGGCGTTGATTTGACCTGCGAACCGGTTTACGACTCCAAAAAACTCTATCATTCCAAATAACCCTTTTTGCGCGAGTTAGTCATAAACGCCTCCCACCTTGCACAAGTTGAGCAACGCGTTGCCAACTTTGAGCAGTCAAAGGTACAATATCCTTAGCCCTCTTTAGAGGGCGTTTTGAAGGAGAAATTATGACCCGTTTCGAAGAAGCAAAGATCATCTATGCCCAAAATGGTGTGGATGTCGAAGAAGCGCTCAACAAAGTGAAAAACATTCCCATCTCCGTCCATTGCTGGCAAGGCGATGACGTTTTGGGTTTTGAAGGAATGAAATCCCTTTCTGGTGGTATTCAAACTACCGGCAATTACCCTGGACGTGCCCGCACCCCGGAAGAACTGATGGCGGATATCGAGAAATCGTTCTCGTTTATGCCGGGTAAGAAGCGTTTGAACCTTCACGCCTGCTACGCGATTTTAGGCGAAGATGAAGGCAAGGTGGACCGCGATGCCTATACCTTTAAATATTTCAAACCCTGGGTGGATTTTGTGAAGAAAATCGGTTTGGATGGCATTGACTTCAACCCGACTTTCTTTGGCCATCCCCGCGTCAAAGATAACCTCACCCTTTCTTCCCCCGACGAAGAAACCCGCAAATTCTGGGTGGAACACGGTCGTCGTAGCCTTGAAATCGCCAGCGAACTTGGCAAAGCCTTCGGCAAGCCCTGCTTCGTGAATATCTGGATCCCCGATGGATATAAGGATGTTCCCGCGGATCGTCTTGGCCCCCGTCAAAGACTCAAAAAATCCTTGGATGAAATCATCGATTGGCCGGGCTATGACCGTAAGTTTGTCACCATCGCCGTCGAAAGCAAAGTCTTCGGCATTGGACTAGAATCCTTCACGGTTGGCTCCAACGAATTCTACCAGAACTATGCGGCCAAAAAAGGCATCCTCTGCCTTATGGATATGGGCCATTATCACCCCACCGAAGTGGTCTCGGAAAAGATTTCTTCTCTCCTTTGCTTCTATGATAAACTCGCCCTCCACGTCTCCCGTCCGGTGCGTTGGGACTCCGACCATGTCGTGATCTTCGATGATGAACTCAAGGAAGTGGCCAAGGAAATCATCCGTAACCACGCAGAAGACAAAGTCATCATCGGACTCGACTATTTCGATGCTTCCATCAACCGCCTTGTGGCTTGGATTACCGGCGAACGTTCCATGGAGAAGGCTCTTCTCTACGCCGCTTTGCTTCCTAACGAAGAAATGAAGAAACTCCAAGACAACGCGGAATTCAGCAAGCTCCTCTATCTCCAAGAGCACGCGAAAATGCTTCCCTTCGACGCGGTTTATTCCGAATATTTGACCCGCCAAGGACTTGAAGAAGATTACTTCACCCCGCTTCACCAATACGAAGAAGAAGTTCTTTCCAAAAGATAATTCAAAAAACATTCGATAAGATGGGCATTTCGCCCATCTTTTCGTTTATAGGAATAAGAGGCTTAATCCAGGATACGCTCTAAAAATATGCAAACGAAGGTGTGGATTGGCTCTAAAAATATGCAATTTTGAACACTAATTGGCTCTAAAAATATGCAACTCCTTGCAAAAGATGGATGTTCTTATTACTATTTTTTTAATAAAGGAGGGATGAGAAATGTATTTGAAGCGCAAGATTGATGATTTTCTCATGAAGTGGAGAGAGAATCCCAATCGGCTACCCCTCATTGTCAAAGGAAGCCGTCAAATCGGAAAGACGGAATCCATTCGTCATTTTGCTCAAGCCGCTGGTTATGAGAGTTTCATCGAAATCAATTTCGTAAGCGAGGCCAAATACAAACGAATTATTGATGACGGCTACTCGGCGTCCTCGATTGTTAAAAATATCTCCTTTTTAGATCCTTCCAAGAAATTTATTGATGGGAAAACTTTAATCTTTTTCGACGAAATCACCGAATTTCCGGAGATTGCCACCTCCTTAAAGTTCTTTAAGGAAGATGGACGATTTGACGTTATCTGCAGCGGCTCCTTGCTTGGGGTTAGCTATAAAAGAATTGAAAGCAATAGTGTAGGTTATAAGTACGATTACGAAATGCTGTCCATGGATTTCGAAGAATTCCTTTGGGCTAAAGGATATAACGAAGATCTTGTGAACGACATGCTTATGCATATGCGCGACCTCAAGCCATTTAGCTCGTTAGATATGTCGGTTCTCCAGTCTCTTTTCCTGGATTATTCCGTGCTGGGTGGAATGCCAATTGTTGTACGGAATTATATTGAAAAAGGAAGTTTCGAGGGGTCGCTTGACTTGCAGCGTCAACTGATTGCCGATTATCGAGAGGATATCCGCAAGTATGCATCCGGTTTAGACCAAACTCGCATTTTGAATGTCTTTAATAGCATCCCTTCCCAATTAGCAAAAGAAAATAAGAAGTTCCAAGTGTCTAAGGTGGCACAGGGGGCTAATTTCCGTGATTACCGCGATTGTGTGGAATGGCTAGTGGACGCGGGAATTGTCAACGCCTGTTATTGCTTGAATTTTCCAGAACTCCCTTTGTCGGGCAATTGTGTCTACGACAAATACAAACTTTATTTTGCCGACACCGGCCTCCTTGTTTCCTTGTTGGATAACGAATCCCAAGAAGATTTGCGCGCGAACAAAAATCTTGGCGTTTATAAAGGGGCGCTTTACGAAAATTTCGTGGGGGAGGCTTTGGTGAAATCCGGTTATCAACTTTACTATTACAAACGAGGGGACGGAACGTTAGAAGAAGATTTCTTCCTTCGCACGATGGACCACTTGGTGCCCGTAGAGGCAAAGGCCAATGCAGGAAAATCGAAATCCTTGCAAACATTGATTTCCTCGAACAAATATCCTGACATTGCATTTGGCATAAAATTATCCGCAAATAACATTGGATATAGCGAAAGGGTTTATACCCTCCCTTATTTTTGTGCCTTCCTTTTAAAACGATGGCTGAAGGACTTTAAACCGAACCTCGATTAAAGCAAGTTTTATCGTCCTCTTTTGATTTTGGTTTGTCTTTGACCCGTGGCATAATTACCCCATGAAATCCCATTATGATTTTTTGATTGTCGGCGCTGGACTTAGCGGCGCGGTTTTGGCGAGGCAATTAAGTAATGCCGGGCGTTCGGTATTAGTCGTTGAACAAAAAGATCGAATTGGAGGACAAGTGGCCACTTCTCTTCGCGAAGGCATTGTCGTTCATAATTACGGCCCTCATATCTTTCATACTTCGATGGAGGAGGTTTGGAAATACGTGAATCGATATGCTTCCTTCTATTCCTTTATTAATGCTCCTCTAGCCTGCTATAAAGGCGATCTGTATCACATGCCCTTCAACATGAATACCTTTTATGCACTTTGGGGAACAAAAACGGGAGAAGAGGCTAGAAAGAAAATCGAAGAGGAAAAAGCCAAAGAAAACGTGACGTCCCCCTCCAATTTAGAAGAACAGGCGATCGCATTGGTCGGAAGAACCATTTACGAAAAGCTTGTAAAAGGGTATACCGAAAAGCAATGGGGCCGTCCCTGCACGGAATTATCTCCTTCCATCATTAAGCGCCTTCCCCTTCGTTTTACTTATAACAATAACTATTTCACCGATACCTATAGTGCCGAGGTAAAAGGGGGCTTCTCCGTTTTGGTGGAAAATCTTCTAAAGGGAATCGACGTGGTTTTGTCTACCCCCTATAACAAAGAAAGAAAGAAGTGGGACGCTTTAGCAGATGCGATTATCTACACGGGGATGGTCGATGAACTTTATGGGTGCGAACTGGGAAGGCTCGAGTACCGTTCCCTTCGTTTTGACATTGTGCGTTTGAATCAGCCTGATTTTCAATCCAATGCCGTGGTGAATTACACGGATCGCGACGTTCCATATACCCGTATTACGGAGCATCGCCACTTTGATCCAGAATGCCCCAATACCACATCGACTTATTTGACTTACGAATATCCAAGCGAATATAAAGAAGGGGCGAATGCCTGCTATCCCATTTTGGATGAGAAAAACGCCAAACTTTATTCCTTGTACGTAGAAAAAACAAAAAAGGAATCCAAGCCCTTTTATCTGGCTGGACGCCTAGGTTTATACCGTTATTTTGATATGGACGACGCGATTAAAGCCGCCCTGGATTTAAGCGAAGAAATTCTTAAGAAATAACCTGAAACCGTTTTCACGTTGCATCCCTCTTGCGGGATTTTCCTTTTGGCTTTTTAATGGAATAGTAAAACATTTCACCCCGTGAAGAGTTCACGGAATGAAATAGGAGGAGGCTTATGAAAACCGATCATCAAGTAGCAGAAGAAATCTTTAGTCAGTGTTTTCGGATTGCTGACCCGTATTTGCTTGGAACCGTAGCGAGTTTAGTCTCGGGTCCTAGCCTTGTTTGCAGCGCCCTCCTTCATGAAAAAGAAGGGATTACGGTAGGCGAACTCGCCAAATACGCCTCCGTTGCCCCCAGTCGAATTACGGCGATTCTCGACGACTTTGAAAGCAAGGGATTCGTGAAGCGTTTTTCCAAAGAAGGCGACCGCTTGCATATCTACGCGAAATTCACCGAGTCTGGGATGGAAGAAGCGGAGAATAACCAGAAAGGCTTAATCCAATGGATAGAAGGCCTCGTCCAACATATTGGGCAGGAAAAAATGTTGGAATTTACTCAAACCCTGTTAGAAATTGCTGCCTACGCGAAAGGAGAAAAGGACCATGCTGAAACTCGTTGACATCAAAAAAGTCTATTCGCCCAAAGATAACCCCGTGGAAGCTCTCAAGGGCATTTCGATTTGCTTCCGCAAAAACGAATTCGTTTCTATTCTTGGCCCTTCCGGATGTGGCAAAACCACCGCCTTAAATATCATTGGAGGCCTTGACCACTACACCTCGGGGGATTTGGTCATTAATGGCATCTCCACGAAGGATTTCAATGACCGCGATTGGGACGTTTACCGCAACCACAAAATCGGCTTTGTTTTCCAATCCTACAATTTGATCCCCCATCAAAATATCGAAGAAAACGTGGAACTTGCTTTAACAATTTCCGGAATCGGGAAAGAAGAAAGGAAAAAAAGGGCGAGAGCGGCTTTAGACCAAGTTGGCCTAAAAGGGATGTATACCAAACATGCTAATCAACTTTCCGGTGGACAATGCCAACGCGTCGCGATTGCTCGTGCTTTGGTCAATGAACCCGATATTTTGCTCGCAGATGAACCTACGGGTGCCCTGGATTCGGAAACCTCCGTCCAAATCATGGAGCTCATCAAGAAGATTTCGGAGAAGAAACTCGTCATCATGGTTACCCATAACCCCGAACTCGCGGAAAAGTATTCCACGCGTATCGTAAGGTTATTAGACGGCCAAATCGTGGAGGACACCAATCCGTTCTCCGTGAAAGACGAGGCCAAAGAAAACGAAGATAAAATCCCTCAGTCGAAGGAAGAACTCGAAAAAGCCAAAGCCAAGATGTCGTGGTGGACGGCCACGAAACTTTCCGCGCGCAATTTGCTTTCCAAGGCTAAGCGAACCGCCTTAATCGTGGTGGCTTCTAGCATTGGCATTGTTGGCGTCTCCGCGGTTTTAGCGGTCTCCCAAGGGGTCACTGGCTATATCCAGGGAATGCAAGATGATATGCTTTCCGGCAACCCTGTCTGCGTCGCCGAGAAATCCTTGGATATCTCTAGTCTTGTTTCCACGATGACGAACATGCAGAAGACCAAAGTCGTTTCCTCCGCCTATAAAGATGGCAAAATCGACATCCAATTCATGATCAAAACGATGATCGCCACTGCCGAAACCATGGGTTCCACCCAAGTGGAAAATAACATGACGGAAGACTTTGAAACCTATGTCGACGACATGCCCAAGGAATATTATTCGGCGATTGGGAAAAGTTATGGGATTGATGTGAAAAACAACCTTTACACGAATACCCAAATCGATGGACATGACGAATCGGAACGTTTCTCGATCACCGCGATTACCTCGGCCTGTCAGACGATCATCGAACACGCTAAAGACGGCAAATATGCTTCTTATGGGGCGATGATTGATAGCTATACCGACGCGATTGGCCAATGCTTGGACAACAAAGAATATGTCTTAGATCAATATGATGTGGTATCGGGCAAATATGCGGAAAAAGAAGACGAGGTCATGATTGTTTTGAACCATAGCAACCGCATCACCGAATTCATTTTGACCTTGCTTGGATATTACGGCCAAAAGGATTTCCTAAACGCCCTTTATTATTATTCGGGAGAAACCGATAACGAATTCTTTGACGAAGAAGCCTTTAAGCAGCATCAAAGCATCTCTATCGATTCCCTGCTTGGAAAAACCTACGACTATTATCCTAACAACACGATTTACGATAGCAATTTGCAAGAAGACGGGGGCAATTATGACCCGAATGCGGATTCTGCCGCGGCAATCCTCGATCCCGATAAATTGAAACCCTTCTTCTATAACTACACGGAAGATCAACTCGTTGAAGAGGACAACACCCCCATTCAACCTGCCCTCAAAATGAAGGTGGTCGGGGTATTGAAGCCTAAGGAAACTACGACCTACGGCTGCATGGATTCCGGACTTTATTTCACCCCGGCTTTTGCTAAGCGTTATCTTCAAGATAACCTCGAATCCAAGATTTCGAAATTCTTATCCGACTACCTTTCTTCCAAAGAGGGAGCGACTTCCTTCCCTTCAAGCGTCGTGAAATTCGGCAACAAGGAAATCACTAGCGGCATTGGCTATACCTATGAGCTTGGTTACCAAGGGGAAACCCTTCAAGGCGTTGGATTAATTGGCGCCCAAGATGTATCGAGTTCCTTGATGGCCATGATGTCGGGCAATAGCTCCTCGGGAAGCGCCGGAAGCTCGGCCTCTACCGGCATAACCATCAAGAAATTATCGATGCTTAGTTTAAGAGCGGTGGGCGGCAATGATATCGCCGGCCAAATCGATATCTACCCTCATAGTTTCAAAACCAAATATTTGGTGACGGATTATCTGTCCAAATGGAATGAAGAAGGGGATATAACCCTTTCTAGCGGCAAAGTATTGAGCCTTGCCGACCGTCATGAAACCAAATACACGGATAACCTTGAAGTCATCATTGGACTCATCAATGGGGTCATCAATATCGTCACGATTGCTTTGATTATTTTCACGGCATTAAGCCTTGTCGTCTCCACGGTGATGATTGGCATCATCACCTATGTCTCCGTCATGGAACGCATCAAAGAAATCGGGGTCATCCGTTCTCTTGGAGGACGAAAGAACGATGTCTCCCATCTCTTTAACGCCGAAACCTTTATGATCGGATTTGCTAGTGGCATCTTCGGTCTTGTTGTTACCTATATCCTCGAAATCATCCTGGATTTGACTCTTGGGGTGAAATTCGAACTTGGCATGATTTTGGATTTGCAGTGGTGGACCGCGCTGATTATTCTTGGGGTATCGATTCTCCTGACGGTCATTGCGGGACTTGTGCCCTCCCGTGCGGCGGCTAGACAAGATCCCGTTGTTGCCTTAAGAACGGAATAGCCCTTGAGGATTAAAAGATTTCCCCTACAATCAAAGTCGAGGTATCCCCATGAAAAAAGAAATCAAAATTGAACCGATTATCTATCCCCAACCCGTTTTGATGTTAGCGACTTATAACGAAGACGGAAGCGTCGACGTGATGAATGCCGCTTGGGGGTGTGCCGTGGATTACGATTTGCTCGGCATTTCGTTAACCCCAACACATCGTACCTGCATCAATTTCAACCGCACGAAAGCCTTCACGGTTTCGCTTCCTACTTCCAAATTTGTTGCAGAAGCCGACTATTTTGGAATCGTCAGCGGCAACGACGAGCCCCATAAATTCGAAAAGACGGGGCTGCATGCGAGCAAAGCCGAACTCGTGGATGCGCCCGTCATCGAAGAATTCCCCCTTTGTCTGGAATGCAAACTGGACCATGTCGATGAAGAGACGGGGATGGTATATGGCAAAATCGTTCGCGTCAGCGCGGATCCTTCTACTTTAGATGAACAGGGTCATTTTGACCTTTCCAAGGCGGACGGCATTCTCTTTGACCAGTCGAAACGGGAATATTACAAAGTCGGAGAAAAACTCGGCAAAGCCTTCTCCCTCGGATTGAAATTCCGTTGATTGCCTGTCTTATCCTTGCTCACTCCAGAAGCCCTTGGGTTATGAAACTAGAGGGCTTCTTTTTTATTAAGAACAAGGCCTTGGAAAAAATCATCGTCGCTTTTTTCCGCAAGCGTTAAAATCTAGAGGTAGACGTTAGGCTTCGTTGCTTGAGGCCCAACATAAAAGGAGGATGCATTTTGAAAAAATCGATTGTTTGGTTTTTCGTATTTTTGGTTTGGGGTCTTATTCTGTGGCAGGTGTGCCGCGAAGTCGAAGGGGAACATTTCACAAATTACTATTTTCCCTTAGTTATTTTTGTCGAAATCGCCGCTTATGGCAGTTTGATTCTCTATGAAGTGACGAAAAAGAATTCAAAAGATAACGATAGGGAAGAAGACAAGAAATAAAAGACAAACGAAGGCGTATATCTTTTCTTTTTTTCTTTTGGCTTCTATCCTTTACGCATGAAAAAGAAACGCGATGCCCTAACGAAGAGCAAAATGCTCTATTCTGGAGAATTGGGCCTCTTCTCCATTCTCTTTGCCGTCCTTGGGATTTTGTTCCTCACGGGGACGATTTCTGTTGCCGATTGGAAACGATGGGCTTTTTCCATCGTGACCTTGGCGGGTGGAATTTGGCTCATCATTGATTTTATTTGGACCCTTGTTAGTCCAAAAAGACGGGCAAAGAATTGCTTGCTCGATAAAGCCATGGTCGCCCCGATGGCTTTATGTGTGTTGGTATTTGATATCCTCGCTTTTGCCTTTGGCTGGGTGAGCGTTAGCGGAGAAGGTGCTTCCACGGCCATTTTGGCTTTCCGCCTTGCCATCGGCATCGCCCTTTGTTATTACGCGGCCGTTTATGTTTTCCAAGCTATTTACCATTGGTATAAACCTCTTCCCTTGGTCATTGAGGCCGCGATAGAAGAAGAGGAAGAAGAAAAGAAAAAGACCGAAACCCAGGAAGCTAGCGAAGAACATTCCGTTACGGAAGAAAAGAAAGAAGAGACCCCCTCTTCGGAAGACTCTTCCAAGAATTAACGCTTTGTTGCTTCTAGGGTGGTTGGCTTAGGTCAATCGCCTTTTCTTTTTTTGTCCATTAAAAAAACCACAACCTCTTTAGGCTGCGGCTCTGAGTTTTGGGATTAAAGTGGCAAGTCCTTTTTGGTGAAGCGGACAAAGCCCACTCCATAGGTAATCGCGGCGATAATCAACGTAATGCCGAGTTTCCATGCATAAGTCACGTAGTCGGCATCCATGACGGCCATCGCGTCGAAGCAGGAATCAACGGTAATGTAATTAAAGAAGGACATCGCACTGATGCGGACGGTGCCGGGGATGGCCTCGGTTCCGAATAATCCGAGGATTGAGAAGATGAAGAAGGCGATGGTGACGCCTCCGCCGGCTCCAATGGCCTGTCCGCCTTTATTGAACCAGCAGGAGGCAAGGAAATTGATGCCAGAGATCGCTACAGTGACGCCGAAGTTGCCAAGGGCATAAAGGGCGATATCGTTAATCGGCAGGGATTCCACAAGATCCTGCGACCCGCAGGCGATGCCAATTTCGCGGGCTACTAACGTTCCTAGGAACAAGGACACCCCCATGACGACTTCCGTGAAGAGAAGATACATCATTTCGGTGTAGATGAAGGAAGCACGACGGGTTGGCGTAGACAAGGTGAAGGCTAAGGAACCCGATTCGACTTTCGCGGCCACGAGGCTATTCGCGGTTAAAATCGTATAAACCATCGGAATCAACAAGGTGGCGATGCCAAAGCTGACCGCGCCGACCATGATGCCATAGGTATTCATATGGCCCATTTCGGTCAAGGAATCCCCAACGGCGCCCGGGAGTTGATCGATGACGCCTTGGCTGGATTTCACCGTGGCGATGAGGATCCGTTCCTCTTGGGTGTAACTGGAGTTTGCGTATTCCTTCAGGTGAGTTTGGTAAGAAGCGATACCGCTAGAAGCGTATCCGCGAACCGCATCCATCATTTCTTGACCCGTCATCGAGCTATTTTCCGCGGTGATTTGATCAATGGAAGTGATGTGGGTTTTATTCTCTTCGTTGAAGGTATCGATAAGCGTTTTTTCCGCCGTTTTGCAAACAAGGCCGATCGCACGATCTTGAAGGGGCGAGGTCAAGACATTTTCCCCGTCAAAATAGGCGTTGCTATCGTTTTCATCGCGAACTTCGAATTCCTTCATGAAGGCAGCAAGTTCCTTTTTGAGAAGGCTCATTTGTTCGTCTGCTTCCTTTTTGGCATCTGCGATTTCTTCTTCACTATAGTTTTCGCCGGTTAGAAGATCCTTGTGCATCTTCTCGACGAGGCTGCTTTTCGCGCCCATGCCCCCGTCGATTTTGATGTAGACGTCGGGATTATAGACTTTGATTTCGATGGCTTTCTTGATTTCTTTGCCATCGTCTCCGTAAACTCCAGTGCCAACATAAGTGATGGGGTAGCCTAAATCGGAAGTCTTGTAGTCGACGGTGAAGCTGGGAAGATAGTTATAATAAGCAAATTCTTCTAAGCCAGAAAGAACATAGGTTTGAACCTCGTCTCCAAGGTTTTCACGCATAATCGAGGAATCGGCAAGATAAGCTTTCTTGCTGGCTTCGACATCAATCTGGCCATTATTCCCTTTAACGCCGCTTGTATAAACGGTATAAAGGCGCTCCGTCGCCTGCTTGGCGAATTCCCCCTCGCTTCCATCCCCAGCGAATAGGGGGAGAAGACGGAAGGAAGCATCTTGGCAAGCGATTTGTTTGGTTTCTGCACTGGGAGCGGCGCTAGAAGAACCAAAGCAAGTGGAGAAGGTATCTTGAAACACGGCAAGAACATTTTTCTCATCGTCCGCATCGAGTTTATAGGTCTCCGCGGCTACTTTGCTCATCGTGGCCGGGATGACTTGGATGAGGATTTCTTGACTAGTAAGCGATTCTCCGGTCTTTTTCGCTTGGCCATAACGGTCGAAATAAGCCGAGATGAGGCGTTTGGCGACTTCTTTTTCCTGCGGCGTCTTCGCATCGTCATTTTCTAAAGCGGTATTCGCTAGCGACATGACGGTGGTTTTGGCGGCAATCGCCTTGGCATCGGCTTCTCCGCTGGCGCTGCGATAGGCGATATCATAGGTGATTTTTAAGGTCGCCAATTGCGTTTGAAGCGAGGAATCGTTCACGAGGTCAATGGCCTGGCCTACTAAAGCCTGTGCCATCTTGTCTCCAGCGATATAGCCTTCCTCCGCTTCGGCGGAATTGGCAAAAGCGCTGTAGAAGCTGATAGCTCCGCTTTTCACCGTGGATTCGGTATCCGCGTTGTTGAAAAGGTTCTTCAGTGCCTTGGCGGAGCTATTGATATTCAAAGTCGAAAGGATGCCGACGATGATGATCATAATTAAAGCATTGCCTGCACTGACGACGCTTAATCCCAAACGATTGGACTTCAGGGATTCCTTGAATAAAGGAGCGCTAAAAAGGCGGTGGCTGCGTTTTTTATTGGCAGCGGGCTTCATCCCCTCTAATTCCGGGGGAAGCGCCATCACGGTCTCTTCTTGGGCCGTTGGCGTGGTTTTTTCTTTCTGTTTTTCCATTTTCTTTTCCTCCTTTTCTTCTTTTTTAGGTGGATTTTCTTGCGGTTTTTCTTCCCTCTCCGGCTTTGTTTCCGGCTTGGCGGGCTCTGGAACGGGTTGAGCTTCCGTCATTTCTTTCGTGGGTTCTTCTTTTTTGTTCTCCTTGGCTTCGATGTTATCGAGGCGAGAAGAAAGCAAAGCGAACTGCTCGGCGATGGCCTTTTCCTTTTCTTCCTGGATTCGCTTTTTCTCGGCGATGACCTTGGGATCCATATCCTTGGGCTTGACGAGAACTTTGATTACTTCGCGTTTTTTCCCTTTTTTGGGTTTCTTGCTTTGCTCGTTTTCATCCATGGCGGACTTCCTCCTTTTGTCTTGCCCTGCGGCGTTCATCGAAATAAACGGTGAGGTTATACGGGACTTCGGTGAAGAACTTGACGTCGAATTTCTTGAGTTGATTCAGAAGTTCGGGGAGTGCTTTTTTCTCCACGCGGACCGTGACTTGATTGAATTGGGGTTGGATGCGGACGATGTCGTTTCTTAAAGGCAAGAAACGTTCGTAATCCTTGTCGTTGGTGAATTCGATTTTGAAATCGCGTTCTGGGCGGTTTTTGATGTCGGAGACATTGGCACTATCCACGATTCTCCCCTGCGTCATCAAGACCACGCGGTCGGAGACGCGTTCGAGTTCGTCAATGGAATTCGAGGTCATGATCATCGTGGCTCCCCGGTCTTTTTGCTCCTGAATGAGGGTTAATAACTCTTCGCGCATCAAGGGATCAAGGCCCGTAGAAGGTTCATCCATCAACAGAATCGGTGGCTTGCGCATCATGGAAGCCACAATGGCGGTTTTTTGCTTCATGCCCTTGCTCATTCGGCGTGGATAGGCGCGGATATCGAGCTGCATTCTGCTGATGATCGAGTCTGCGTAGCCGAAGTCTTGGGGTTTCATCCCAAGGCTATAGCCATATTGATGAAGGAAGTCGATGCCGGTAGGGACATCGGGGAAATTGATTTCCCCTGGGATATATCCAATATAGCACTTGGTGTCCGCCGCATCCAAATAGGCGTCGAAGTGATAGATTTTGACGCGCCCGGAATCGCTATGGATAAATCCCATGATTTGACGGAGAAGAGTGGTTTTCCCAGCTCCGTTTTCTCCAACGATTCCTACGCATTCTCCATCATGAACCTGAAGGTTGATGTCGAAATTGCCACGATTTTGGCCATAGTCTTTGGTTACGTGGTCGATGTCGATCACGAGGGGTTTGTTGTCCGTCATTGATTCACACCTCCATAGGTTTTGTCTTCTTTATAGAAGCTCATGAAATAATCTTCCAAGGTTTCTTTCTTCTCCGCCATATCCATTAGTCCCTTTTGGGGAAGGCTGGCCAAGAAGAAATCGGTATTCGTTTCCTCCACCGTGCAATGGAGGCAAGAAGGAATCGAGGGGCTATTTCGAGCATCGATCCCTTTCGAAAGCAGGGTTTTCTTTGCTTTCTCGGCGTCTTCTAACGTGGCGTAGAAGAACCGATAACGCTTTTCGGTTTTGTGCTTTAAGTCATTCGCAACAAACAAAGAGACAATTTTTCCGTCCTTGATGACGGCGATTCGGTCGCAGCAGGAGTCCACCTCTCCAAAGATATGGGAGGAAAGAAGAATGGTTTTGCCCCGTTTTTTCTCCAAACGGATGAGCTGGATGAACTTTTCCTGCATCTCGGGGTCGAGACCGCTAGAAGGCTCGTCCATGATGATGACGTCGGGGTCATTCATGAAGGCGCAGACAATCGCCATTTTTCTTTTCATGCCTAGACTCATTTCCTTGCAGGTTAAGGAAGGGTCGAGTTCGAATTCTTGGATGAGCCAGTCGAGGAAAACATGACTGGTTAACCCTTTTAATTTGGCTTGTTCTTCGATGACATCGCTTCCTTTCAAAGCCAAGGGAAGCGCGACTTCGCCCGGGATATAAGAGACCCCTTGCATCGTGATGTCACGGTCGCGAAGGGAGTTGACCCCGTTAATCAAAGTCTCGCCCGAATCGGGGACGCTGAAGCCCATTAAGTGGCGGATTGTCGTGCTTTTTCCGGCACCGTTTGGCCCTAAAAAACCAAAGCATTCGCCTTTATTCACGGAAAAGGAAACATCGAAAACGCCACGTCCCTGGCCATAATCTTTGGTTAGATTTTTAATTTCAATGACGGGTTCCATTTTTTTGCCTCCTTGGAAGATATTGGACTGTTGCCCAAAAACTTTCCACGTGTTAATATAGTCGGGTTTGTGGGATATGGCAAGCCCAAAAACGATGAAAAAAGAGAAAAAGATTTATGGCAGAAATTGTGGTGGATAATACGGCACTGATTAAAAAAGAGGACGCACGCGTATATCGAACGAAGCGGGACCTCGCCGACGCCTTGGAGACTCTTTTAAACGAGAGGAATTTTGATGATTTGTCGGTCAAAGACATCACGGATCAAGCTCTAATTTCCAAAAATACTTTCTACAACAATTTCCAGGATAAGAATGAATTGCTCCAATTCGTGTTCACCCGTTATTTATTGAAAATCAAAGAACGGATCAACCCTCTTTTAAAGTCCTATAAGCCCTATCCTTTACGGAAACGAGAATTCTTCAAGAAAGTCATTAAGGAGATTGTCGATTTCTTCCTCGACGACATGCCTTTGCCTATGGGAAAAATGGCGAAAAACGATATCAGTGGTACTTTCTTCCGCGACTTTTCAATTTTTACCCGCCAAGCCATGGAGCACATGGTGGCTGAATATCCTTTCTTATTAGGAAAAACGCTAGATGAAGTCGTCCTCATCAATTTCTACAGCGGGGGCATCGCCAATTTAATTTATTACGCTTACCGCAATGAGCTTCAAATCGAGCGGAAAAAGATTTGCTCGGACATTTTCCGCCTCGTTTATCCCGCCCTTTGCGATTCGAGCTTGATTTTGGGCTAGCCTAAATAGAAGAAGCCCACTAGACTATTAGTTGCTTTGAAGAATCAAAGCTTCACAGGCCAAGAGTAGTGATATCGCGTCAAGTGCCTTTGGATGGGAGGTTGCCAAAGGACGAAGGAAGGGTTCCCTTCCGCGGTGGTGTCACGCAGCCGCTTGGGACAAATCTATTTTTTGTTATGTGAAGAACCTCCTGTACCCGAAGGAGTATTGGAGTATGGGAAATTCTAAAGTTCGCCGAATGTGTATTGATGGGATGCTCGTCGGCATTTTCTTCGTCTTGGCCAAATTGACCATCAAAGTAGAGCCGATTCATATCGCTTTCTCTGGCTTGGCGGTCATTTTTGCCACCTGTTATTTTGGTCTAGGAGATGGGCTCATCGTTGCTATATTAGGAGAATTCCTGATTCAGATGACGTCCAGCTACGGCATTGGGCCGACAACCCCATTATGGATGTTGCCTGCGGCCTTTCGCGCGTTGATCGTGGGTCTATTTGCCTTGCCGTTTCGGAAAAAAGGCGAAAATCTCGACCGCCATTACGTATGGTATTTTATCGCCAATTTGTTGGCGGCCCTTTTTGTCACGGCCGCAAATGCCGGCGTGCAAACCTTAGACGCCTTGATTCTCGGCTATTCTTGGGCTGCGACGATTCCATTGCTAGCCATGCGTGCGTTAAGTGGGCTAGTCTCGGCAACGGTGATTTCAATCATCAACATCCCTTTACTACGGGCGATTCGCAAACTCTCGCCAAACGAAGATTAACCGAGGCTTCTAAAAGCCTTTGACCCATGAAAGGGCGTTTGAACATCCCCATAGGACCTAGAAAATGGGATTTAAGAAAGCAAATAGGCGATGTCTTCTTGGGTTAAGGAAGAACCTTCCTCGTCCGCGACGCGGATGATGGAAGAAAGGGACCGCTTCAAAGTCTGAAGTTTGATGATTTTCTCTTCAATCGTGCCTTTGGCCACAAGTTTCCAGACAGTTACAGGGCGGGTTTGTCCGATGCGGTGGGCACGGTCGCTCGCTTGATTTTCCGCGGCGATGTTCCACCACGGGTCTAGGTGGATGACGATATCCGCCCCCACGAGGTTTAGCCCAGTTCCACCGGCTTTTAAGGAGACTAACATGACTTTTTCGTCTTCGCTTGTATTGAAATGATCCGCTAAAGATAGCCTTTCTTTGGCAGGGGTGTCCCCATAAATTAAGGAAGAAGAGATTTTTAATTTGGCAAGCTCGTCTTGCAGATGTTTTAAAACCGCGACGAAACTGGAGAAAATCAAAACTTTGTGCCCGCTGGCGATCGCTTCCTTGACCATGGCAATCGTTTGGGTTAATTTCGCGGATAAGTTTTTATAGTTGGAGACGAAAACGCTTGGATCCACGCAAAGTTGACGGAGACGGGTGAGCTCAGCGAGGATGGCCACGCGGCTCCTCCCGTTGTCTTTTTGATCCTTCAAAGTCATTTTGGCGTTTGTAAAATAAGCCTCATAGAGTTTGGCTTCGGCATCATCCATTTGAACCACGGTGATTTCTTCCGTTTTTGGCGGGAGGTCTTTTAAAACCTCCTCCTTGGTTCTCCGAAGCAAGAACGGAGCGATTTGGGTTTCTAGACGATGGATTTGGGCTTGGTTATTATCGGCAAGCGAGCTATACATCAAATGGAAATCTTTGTAGCCGTCTAAATACCCGGGCATCAAGAAATCCATGATGGACCATAGATCCATGTAGGAGTTTTGAATGGGGGTACCGGTTAAGACAAATCGATGCTTCGCATGAAGGGATTTGACGGCTTTGGTTTTTAAGGCGGTCGCGTTGGCGATATATTGGGCCTCGTCGAGAACGATGGTAGAGAAAAGGATATCTTGGTAGAGTTCCTCATCGTTACGGAGGGAGTCATAGGAGACGACAAAGACCCCCTGTCCCGCCTCTTTCATTCTTTCGATGGTCTTTTTTCGGCTAGATTTATTGCCTTCCACGACTTCTACTTGACGGGAAGAATCCCATTTTTCGAATTCGTTTTTCCAGTTATAGATTAACGATTTGGGGGAAATGATCAGGATATTTTCCTTTTCCTTTAATAAGGATAAGAAAGCAATCATTTCCAGAGACTTTCCTAAGCCCATGTCATCGGCCAAAATGCCGCCGAGCCCATTGCTTGCTAACGTCCATAACCAACGGACCCCATCTTTTTGATAGGGTCGTAAAGCGGATTCTAGGGAGGAGGATAAAGGCAATTCTGCGGATTGGAAATGGAGTAAGGAATCGAAGAGGTCTTCCAGCCGATCGTCGATTTCAACGCTTAACCCGTCGTCGAGGCGGAGGTTAAGGGCTTTATATAGAGGAAGATGCTCGGTAGTAAGTCCCTCCTCGCTAGGAGAAAATTGCTCAATCGCTTTCGAGAGGCTTTCCTCGTCGGTCGCATAATAATTATTCCCTACGCGGACGTATTTTTTCTTCTTCCGGTAGGCATTAAGAATCAAGTTGACCTCTTCGGGGGTTAAGGAATCGGAAGAAAAGGAGACATCAAACCAGTCTAATCCACTTTCGGTTCGTAAACGAATTCCAGATTTCTGGTGGTTCACGGTGATATTGGCGATATTATCCGAAAGATAAAGGGAAGCAAATTCGCTTAACGGGGACAAATCGCGGTCTAAAATGGCTCCAATCGCCTCATCCCCTTGGACGGTTCCCGATTCGGATAAGCCAAGGTCTGCTAAACACACGCGGAATTTATCGTAGACGTTACGAGGGGAATTTAAGTAATCCTGCAAGGAAATCGTTTGGCCTCTGGACTTGAATTCGGTTCGCATTTCTAGGGACGGCTTCGCGTTCTCGCTCCCTTCCTCGTAATCCAAATAATAGGCGATGTAGGTACGGACTTGATTGGACTTTTCTTGGAAAACAGGGGAGACGTGGATGTCATTTTGCTTCATTAAGGGCAATAAATCCGCGCCGATTTGATCCTGAAGATCCTGATAAGGGAACGAGGGGTGAGCCAAAATGAATTGAGCGACCCGACTCGATTTTAAAGAGGCGAACGCATAAAGAAGAATCTTTTTGGTTGCTTTGATGGGTTGAATGGCGTTGGTTTTATAAAGGAACAAGGAATTGGGGGAGACTAGTCCGCCTAATTGAAGTTTTCCTTCATCGTCAGCTTCGATTTCGATTTTTCGGACTTCGTTATCCACCTCATAAAGCTCGTCGTCAAGATTGACGGTTTTGCCTTTGCATAGAAGCAATAGACCGACGAATACTTCTAGCGTGATATCGGGATAATAGGAATCGGGCGAAAAATGTTGAGACAAAAAGAAGATGATCCGTTGATCTTGCGGAGAAAAGGAATCGATATCGAGGGAAAGGTAATTTCCTCGGCCATCGTGAATGGAGGATCCGCGGTGAACCTGAGCCAAAAAGGCGGGGATGGAACGAGTTAAGTGTCTTCCTTCTCCAACAATTACGGGGATGATTTGGGGAGCCGTTCTTCCTTTGGGAGAAGTTAAATCAAAGCTCAATTGAGGCTTTAAATGACATACGTCCCCCATGGAATCGCTTTGAAGATCTTTCAATAGGTCTTGGAAGTCGGCTTTGTTGGCTAGGTAATCTTCGCGTTCTTGCTTATTAAAGGAGGATAGACGGTCTAAGGTATCGAAGTCGGACCCATAACGGGCACGTAAAGTCTCTTCGTCCTCGCTTTTTTCTTTTGTCGCGATGAAATAAGCGAGGGCATTTCGATCGTATTCGGTATATTCCCTTCGGATGTAGGCTTCATGCAAAAGGAGATCGGGTCCTATGTTCAGACCAATGAGGGGATAATTCGGAGAATAAGCTTCATAGGTGATGCTTTCATTGCTGGAAACAATCCGAAAATAAAGGGTGTATTCCCCGTTTTGAAGATGCGTTAAGGTGGATTCTCCGCTTGTTCCAACAAGGGAGTCTTTCCAAGATTGAAGTTGCGAAGAGGAAATTTTAGATAAATACATCTTAAAACCTCCTTAATGCTATGCCGGAAGGGCGAGTCAAGCAGGCCTCCAAATAGGCTTTGCGAATCTTGGACCCTTCGAGGCTTTTGGCAATGACTTGGTCGTTACGAAGGTATTTCTCGACTTCGGGATATTCCGAAAATCCTTGGATAATCTGCATAAAAGCAAGAAAGACGCTTTCTTCACAATCGTAACGGTCGATTTCCTTTAAACCCTTATCGAGTCTTCGAATGAGGGGCTTTAAGAAGTAACGCTCCCCGCGGTTTTTGAGATTGTCTATGCAGGCAGCGATCGTTTCTAAATGCAGAGAAAGGAATTTTTGCGTCGTAAAGGAATCCGAACTTGTGAGCAAGGCGACGTCTGTTTCGTAATTCGTGTAATAGAAGGCTTTCCTTAAAAAGAGGTTTTGCTCCGCCTGCTCGGCGGGAGTTAAACTCTTGTAAAAATCCAGGACGTTAGAAAAAGGGACGGACCGATGCTGAATCTGCTGAACCATTAAAGCGATATAGGCTTTTCGATTCCCTGATTTTTGGAGGTACTTTTGCAAGGACTGGATGACTTCAGGGCGAATGGCTCCGTTTGGATGAGATAAAGCTTCCATTAGTGGGGCGTCATATCCCCCTTTCATGCAGGATTCGAGGAATTTGCTTTTGGATTGCGGCCCCAAAATGGAGAAACGTGCCGTTTCCATCAACGCATCTTCGTCGAAAATATCAAAGATGTTTTCGTTTTCTTTCGCCCAATCGACGAGTTCATCAAATTCTTTTCCCGGAAAGCAATGGGCTTTGGCCATGGATGGGAGATAGGCTTTTAATTCTTGGTCGCGATAAAGTCTTAGCAGGAAGATGGCCTTGGAACTGAAACTCGGCAGAGCTTTATAAAGACGCATGGCGAAAGCTAGACGCCCCTCGTCCTTTTCTTCTTTTAAATAGTCGTGCGATGCATCCGCGAGCTCAACGACTAACGAATACCCTCCGTGGAAATGGCTTTCCGCGATGATTTTTTCTTTGGCGTCCTGATATTCTTCGTGGCTCATCTTGGGGCCATAAACCTTCAATAGAATCGAAGCATTGGCCAAATAGGTTTTGGGATTGAAACGAACCATGGTTTCTAGGGCTTTCGAAAAGTCGGAAAAAGCATGGTTGGAATCGGTGGCTTGGAGGCGTTGATGGGCTTTAAAATTCTCTTGGTCTGCCTGCTCTTGGATGGCAAAAAGCAAGGCGGCTTCGTGTTTGCAGTAATGGCCGCCTTGGGCATAAGGGCAGTTACAGGACATGGATGAAACTCTGCCAAGGTCATTTAAGGCAAGATGGACGTGATAGTCTTCCGTTCCATGGACAACGGCAAAATAGGTGGTATCGATTTTTTGACGGATAGTCACCAAGCCATCTTCAAAATATCTCTTCCCGCGTTGGAGAATCGAGGAACCGAATCGTTTTTCGTTGATGGTGATGTAATCCATAAAAAAGCAACCCATATTTTAATCCCAAAACAAGTGCAAGGGAAGATGGGCGGCGTTTTAAAATCAGTGTAAATCCGCTTCTAAAAGGATGGGGCAATGATCACTTCCGAAGACGTCATTGAGGATTTCACTTTTTTGGACTTTGGATGCGATTTCGTTGCTGACAACAAAATAATCGATGCGCCAGCCGGCGTTATTTTCTCTCGCGTGGAAACGATAACTCCACCAAGAATATTTGACTTCATCGGGGTGAAGGTAGCGGAAGGTATCCGTGTATCCTTGGCTTAAAAGATGGGTGAACGCATCTCTTTCTTCTTGGGTGAACCCAGCATTGTGGATGTTCGCTTTCGGGTTTTTGATGTCGATTTCTTGGTGGGCGACGTTTAGGTCTCCCGTATAGACAATCGGTTTTTTTGCGGACAATTCGCCGAGGTATTCGAGCAGATCTTTTTCATATTGAAGACGGAAATCCAGACGTTTTAGACCCTCTCCCGAATTGGGAACATAGGCTCCGACAAAATAAAATTCCTCAAATTCCAAGGTGATGACACGCCCTTCCTCGTCATATTTCCCTTCTTTTAATCCATAATGGACGGATAGAGGAGGGATGCGGGTGAACGCGGTGACCCCAGAATATCCTTTTCTTAGTTTAGAAACGGTCCAATAGGTTTGGTAACCTTCTGGAGAAAAAGGGAAAGAAGAATGATCGGTTTCGCTATATTTGGATTCTTCCAAAAACACGACGTCGGCATCGAAAGAAGCAAACGCTTCCGGAAACCCTTTATTTAAGATGGCACGGATGCCGTTGACGTTGAAGGAGACAAATTTCATAAAGATTCCTCACTTGGCTACTTATTTTAAGGCAAAAGGAGGATACAATTCACTCGGTATGAAAATCACGTTAGAACAATTCCATCAAAATGTGGGCGAAATCCTGATGTATTGCCAATGCGTTGAGGAGAACGTCAAGCGCATCTACGCGCATATGCAGCAAGGCGATTATTCGTTGAACCGTCTTCGAATCGATGAAGAGAGGATGACGCTTGGCCAGGTCATTACGGCGATGAAAGCCCTGGACCAAAGCCGAAAAAACACCTTTTTCACCGAAAGGGACTATGGGTATTTGTTCTTGATTACCAAAACCAGAAATGAATACGCGCATAACGTGTATACCCATTTTTGCTATTTGTGTGATCCGGATGCCTTTGACCGTAGTTACGATCAATGTGTGGACGATATGATGAAAGACAAAGTTTGGCTCTCCGCCCTTTATGAGGCCGTGGAGGATGCTAGACTTCTTTACGAAAAAGAAAACTAAGGAGAAAACCATGGAACACATCATCAAAATTTTATCCATGTTAGGGGAATCCTATAGCCCCTTTCATGTCGTGGACAATTTGGCTAACGAATTGTTAGAGAATGGATTTGAGGAAATCGACGAGAAAACCCCGTTTGATTTAAAGAAAGGAAAGAATTATTTCGTTCGTAGAAACGACTCCTCCCTCATTGCCTTTAAAATCCCGTCTTCTCCGCGTCTTTCTTTCAAAGTCACGGCTGTTCACACGGATTCGCCGACTTTTAAAATCAAACCCCAACCCGTTGAAATTTTCAAAAACCTGATTCGTCTAAACATCGAACCTTATGGTGGAATGCTGATGTCTACGTGGATGGATCGCCCGTTATCGATGGCGGGGCGCGTGATGGTGAAAACGGAGCAAGGAATCGAATCGCGGTTTTTGGCGATTCAACGGGACCTTCTTCAAATCCCTTCCCTTTGCATCCATTTTGATCGGAATGCGAATGAAAATACTTCGTTTAACCCCACCAAAATGCTTCCGATTTTAGGCGAATGCCAAGACGGGGCATTCTCTTTTGACTCCTTCCTTCAAGAAGAATTAAAAACGCAGGATGAGATTCTTTCCCACGACCTTTTCCTTTATAACCGTGATGAACCTCGCCTTGTTGGATTAAATGGTGAATTTGTTTCTAGCCCTCGCTTAGATGACTTGGCTTCGACCTATTCCTGCCTATTAGGCTTCATCGAAGCCGATTGCACTGATTCCATCGACGTTTATTGTGCTTTCGACAACGAAGAGGTCGGGTCTTTGACCCGTCAAGGAGCGAATTCCACGTTCCTTCGTGATGTTTTACACCGCATTTCCTCGACTTTATTTGAGGAAAAAGAGGGTGTAGAAATCGGAGCAGCCAATGGGTTTATGATGTCGGTGGATAACGCTCACACGAATCACCCCAATTTCCCAGAAACTAGCGATGCTACAACGGATGTCCGCCTGAATGGAGGCATTGTTATCAAGCACAACGCACGTCAAAAATACATGACGGATGCATTCTCTTGCAGTTTAGCTAAAGAAATCGCTAGCATCGCTGGGGTCCCCTTTAGCGAATATACCAATCGTAGCGATATGCCGGGCGGATCGACTTTAGGCAATATCAGCAACGGCGAAATTAGCTTTGCTGGCGCCGATATCGGCATTGCTCAATTAGCCATGCATAGTTCCAATGAATTCTGCGGAACCCATGACATAGAGGCGATGGCGCGCTTTATCAAAACTTATTACTCCACTCCATTACACATGGAAGCGAACGCTATTCGTCTTTAATATTTTGCGGACAAACAATAAGAGGTTCGACCCAGTCTCGAATCTCTTTTTTTAATGTCTCCATGCAGTCTAAAGGCCCTTTTTCGATGCGTCTATGCTGGGCTAAAAAGGAATCCATTAACGCGATTGCTTCCTTGATTTCTTGTTCAAGGGCATCGCAATTTTCTTTCCCTAGTTTTACGTCCATTAGTCTTTGTCTTTGCGAGGCGGATTTTAGGCGAATCGCGTCAACATAAAGCTCGTAGGCGGATGATTCCGGATCGAGGAAGGGAATTTGCATAGCAAAGAAAATCGAAGCATACCGCAGCGCATGCAAGGCTGCCTTGGGATCGTAGCCAAATTGTTCGAAAGTAGCCTGACGAGACGGCCCACCATGACGGATTTTATCTAATTCGCTGTGAGCAAGATTCCGTAGTGCCTGCAAAAAAGTAAAACCTTTAGCCTGAAAAATAGCGTTGAAAAAGGCTTCCGTATGGTCGATAAAACAAATCGATT
The DNA here is from genome assembly GCA_934699525.1 of uncultured Bacilli bacterium. Lineage (GTDB taxonomy): Bacteria > Bacillota_I > Bacilli_A > RFN20 > CAG-826 > Alloenteromonas. Next base: position 61,359 of record CAKUWP010000001.1, on the reverse strand, counting down.
CGGGACGTGGAGAGTCCAAATAAACCAGTTTTGAGGCCAAACCTTCCACGTAATAAGGGTTCATTTTTGCCAGTAAAACGGGAAGTTTTCGAATGTCGTGGACGGTGATTTGGCCAAAACTATGATCCAGACAGGAAGAGAATTGTTTTTCGTTAAATAAATCGTCAAATGTTGGGAGACAAAACGCTTTAACGTCCACATCAGAATCAAGAGTTTCAAGATTGTAATTTTGGGAACCCTGTACATAAGCATACAAAATTTTTCTGCCAATTTTTTGTTCCGCCTCGTTGATTGAACCCTTTAAAACTATTGAAATGTCCATATTTAATAAACCATTTATACTAAACAAGTAAAAGCATTTTACGAAACAGTTATAACTCTGTCTCAAAATAATTCATTGCCAGAGGAAGGATTGCGCCAGTTTCCATTGTCTCGTTTTTAAACATTGGTTTTCGGACCTTAATGGAAACCTCGTTAAACTTTGAAGTTTTTTCGTTGATAGTTTTTTCTAGCTTCGCCAAGTAGCGATCAGGAATATAGAATCCGTCGCCTCCTAAAACGATTAATCCTGGATGAAACAAAGAACAATAACCCACTAAAGCTGCGGCCATTTTGTCCATCATGTCTTTTAAAGCCCAGTCAATTCTTGAATCGTTTTTCTTGTTTTGTAGTTCGCAAAATCCTTTGAAGTCCAAACGCATTTTTGTAATGTCTCTTATTTTCTTGACCATAACATCAGAAGAAATATAAGTTTCTAAGCAGCCGCGGTTACCGCAGGAGCAAGAAAGACCGTTATAGTCGATAGAAATATGGGCAATTTGACAGCCAAATTTGGAAGAACTTTTTAGCAGCTCACCTTCGTGAACGATGGTCGACTCTACCTTATCTAATATATTGATATATAGAGCATCTGGTTCGTTTTTGCCGATTCCGTAATAAGATTCCGCCATGGCAAAACAGTCTGTAGAACTATTGATGGATACCGGGAGGGGATAACGTGAGGAAATAGTCGATAATATCTCGATTTTCTCCCTTCCAAAATAATGTTCTTTATCTTCAATAATCCCTTCCTTGCAATTCACATTTCCCCGAACGGAAATTCCAATTCCAATAATCTTGGTGTTGATAGATTCTCGGAACGTTTGATCGAGACCTTCGAGGAGGATTTTTTCATAATCCTGGATTCGCGACTCCCCTATTTCCAGATTTCTCTCGCTGGATTGCTTTAATGAAAGGCTTTCGATGCGAATGGTTATTCTTTCTGGGGACAGATAGACGGAAACGGTTTTTGGTGCGTTAGGAGAAAGGGAGAGAGCAACGGCAGGTCTGCCCTTGATTTCGGATCCCTCCAGTTTGTTTTCTACAAAAAAGCCGTCTTTAAGAAGCACTGACACGATGTTAGTTACGGTCATTTTTGACAATCCGAGTTTGCGGGAGATTTCAATGCGCGTGGAAGAGGACTCGGATAAAAGCTCTTTAATTACGGCTTTAGTATTGGCTTGTTTCAATGCATTTCCATTCATAAAACTATTATAGTAAAAACAATATACAAACGTAAATATAGATTCTTTCTAAAACGAATAAGTAAAACAGATATACAAACATAAGTTTTGCAGTGCATTTCTATCTATGGTTTCGCTGGAAAAAGGAAACTATCAATTGGAGTTGAAGGCCTGTTGGATTTCCTTTGTCGTTTAAAAATTTGCGGTGTTGAAAGCAAAACTATGTGTCAATGAAAAAAGAATTTTTATTGTTTTTGGAGCGAAAAGAGAGACTGCCGTTGTCGACAAAATCGCATAGGGTGATATCGTTGTAGAGATGGATTTTGCCAAACTATTTGAGAACTATGAACTTCAAGAATCCGGTTTAAAGGCCGATGGCTTTGTTTTTGACGGCCGAGAATGGAAGAAGGCGTATTCGCTGAATAACGTCGAATTAGAGGCGCGTATTGCCCTTAAAATCGGCTTTCCACCTGAAATTCAGGTTTATGATCCCTTCGATGAGTCTCCGTATACGGTTTATCGAAGCGATTCCGCTACGGGACCCTTCGTGGGACAGGTGAGACTAGAATTGGAGGAATTGCTTTTAGCGATTCGCGAAAAACATTTCGTTTTGGAACCTTCCTATTCCACTTCCCAAACTGATGAAGTGGTTCGCTGGGCCTTCCATGAATTTAATGAACGCCCCGATTATCCTTTTTCAGAAAAGGTGACCTATGTTCTAAGGACTTCCAAAAACCAAAAATGGTATGCTCTTTTTATGAATTTATCCCTTTCTAAAATTGGTTTAGACAGTGACAAAAATAGTATTATTTTAAACCTTAGAATCGATGAAAAAGATAGGATAGATAATCCTCACATCTTTCCTGCTTATCACATGAATAAGAAGCATTGGTGTTCCATTCCATTGGATGGGAGGATGGATACAAATTTTCTTTTGGATTTAGTCCGTAAATCGCGGCAAAAAGCTCTGAATTCAAAATAAAAGGCATCTCTTTCAAGACCAAACTAAGAATCTGAATGAGATGCCACTTTTTATTTGGTTTCTAGGTGAGAGACGTTTTCTTCAAAGGATTCGGTTACTTTAGCTACGAAACTTTTCTTTTTCTTTTCTTTTTTCACGCCGATCCCGCGGTTCTCGTTGGTGACCGCTTTTGCAGCCTTTTGTTCTGCTGGACTTGCTTTGGGGCGGTTGGTAGGATCGGGCTGATTCACGACAAGTTGCTTGTAAGGGACGATGATGTCGTTACGGATAAACAATTGATACAATTCGCGATTCAAGTCTCTTTGCACTTGGAAACGGTCCCCCTCTTTGCAGAAGGCGATGACTTGGAAACTGATGCCTCCATCATCGAAGTTATTTATGCCTTTGTAGAACGGACCTTGCGTGATGGCGGGGATTTGTTTTGCGATGGCTGGTAGAGCCTGGGCGATCACGGCTTCTACGCGTTCAACATCCTCGTTATAAGAAGAGTCCATGAAAACCGAAACGAGAGAATCTTCGCGGGATAAATTGACAACCGTTGTAATGGAACTATTCGTGATGGATTTGATGTTGCCACCCGCGTCGATGAGTTTGGTCGTTTTGAGTCCAACTTCATGAACGGTTCCACGGAAGCCATCGATGATGACGATATCGCCGACCGCGAAATAATCATCGAAAACGATAAATAACCCGCTGACGACATCCTGAATTAATGACTGGCAACCTAAGCCAACGATGAGGGTTACAATACTCACCCCCGCCATAATACCAGTGACGTCCACTCCCCAAATGGCTAAAACGAAGCCGATTCCTACCAGGATTGAAATATATTTGATAAGGGAGCAGATAAGGGATCCTACCGTCTGAGTTTTTCTTCCGTTGCTCGTGCAGGCCCGAACAATCGCGGTGAAGACGAAGACAAACATGAAGGCAATGACGACGACCAAGAAGGTTAGCAACCATTGAATGCCGCTATTGCCAAGCCGCTTGCCGATCCAAATCCATCCGTTTTCGATTCCTTCTCCTAAGATGGCGTCGCCAGTTTCGTTGCCGAAAATTTGACGGCAATATACGAGAATCAATCCCACGGCGATGGAGATTAGGAAGAATAAAACTTCTACGGCAAAAGTAACCTTTTTTGCCCTAGTTTTGGCTTTCCACCATTGTTTTAAGCTGAATTTTGCCTTTCCTTGCTTTTCCATTTTCTTCGTTTCTTGTGTTTCCATGTTGAGCCTCCTTTTTAGAATTTTGCTTCAAATGTTCCTTTTCTTAATTCAGTGCGTTGCCCTTCTAGATTTTCCGCATAATAAATGTGCCACAGGCCTTTGCCTTCTTGGGGAATATCGATGCTTCCGGAATAGGTTTTTGTCTCCGTGATGTTCAGGTCAAAAATAGGAGAGTCCAAATCGGTAAGAGTCACGGTGAAGAAGACGCTATAACCGCTCGCGTTCAAGGTGGAGAAGCGATAGTCCAGCGTCTTGGTCGATGCTACAAAAGCGATGTTATCCACGTTGACGAAGGGCTTTGCTTTGGTGAGACTGCTAAGCAAAGTGGCCCCGATTGCTACCATCGTTAGGGCAACCGAACCCACTGTCACGGCTTTAGAAATAGCATAGCTCGTCCGTTTTTTGGTGTCATAAACCGCAGGGGCGTCTAATTCATCGCTTGTTGCGGTGTTGTCTGGAGAATTGGAAAAGGACGTTGCCGTGTTATCCGTGGATAGATGATTAAATTCCTCGTCCATTCTTTTACCTGCTTCGTTACTATACCAAAATGGGGCTTTATTTACACGCGCATTCCCCCGTGTGCGTGTGTCATTCCTCTTCCATTTTCTTTATAATGGTAACCATGAATCGCGTTGCTTTGATTTTTGATTTAGATGGTACCCTTTGGGACGCCGCACTTCCGGTGTCGGAAATTTGGACGGAAGAAGGAAAAAAACGTTTTGGCCCCGATTATTTTTTAAGCGAGGCGGATGTTCGCGCGGAAATGGGCAAAACGATGGATCAAATCGTGTCAGAGGTCGCCCCGAAGTTAAAAACGAAAGAAGAACGCGATGCTTTTGCCCAGTTATTTTTAGATTCCGAAACCGCGTATCTCAAAGACCACCCCGGGCGATTGTTCCCCAAAGAAAGGGAGACTTTGCTGCTTCTTCGCGAATGGGGATACCCCCTTTATATCGTTTCTAACTGCCAAAAGGGCTATATTGAAAACTTCATTCCTTTGTTGCCTGAAGGAACGATTTCCGATTTTCTTTGCTGGGGGGATACTCACGGAAAGAAGCATGAAACCATCTTGGCGTTGATGAAAAAGAACCAAGTTGAAAAAGCCATTTATATTGGTGATACACGGGGAGATGAAGTCGAAACGCACGAAGCCAATCTCCCGTTTATTCACGCCGATTACGGATACGGCGTTTGCGTGCGGCCAGAAGGTAGAATCGCCTCTTTTGAAGAACTGCCCCAAGTTGTGAAACAATTAGAAGCCGAATACGGCAATCGGTCTTATAAGGAGGAGAAGGAATGAACGACGATCAATTCACCCCGGGAAAGTATTTGTCCCCCTCCCAAATCGATATCATCAAATCCCAAGCGGAAAACGTGATGGATCCCAAGAATCAATCTCGTTTCATTCAGCTCATTGATGGTTTCGTGGAAAGCAACGGAACAAGAACCCCAGAATATAGCCGTTTGATGGAGGCTTTAAAAGTTTCCGGCGAATTGCTTTCCCCGTCTTTGCATTACCCAGCGGATGTTCAGCAAAATCTTCCTTTTCTATATTATTTAGCTTATTACGATTATTTGATTCTCGTTGGCGTGTTAACGGTGGAAGATGTGATGAATATCCAAAGCCAATTCGCGGATGTCTTGTCGGGGAAAAAGAATAAGTTGCCCCAGGCGTGAGGTGAACCATGGACGAAAAGAAGGATTTGAAAATCATGGTGGCGAAGGCCGACGCCTTAATGGCGGCTCCTTTAAGCATCTACCTAGAGAAGCAAGAACAAACGGTGCAGGCCGCGAAGCTAGAAATCGAAGAAATGACGAAGCGCTGCCTTGACGCAGGGAAGAAAAGCCAAGCCGTCAAAGAAAAGGAAGTTTGCGACTCCGTACGCGGTGCTTTTAAAGATTTAGGATGGGAGGAGAAATAACGATGGAAGAAAAAGAAGAAGTCTCCCGCCTTAATGCTTTATCCCAAGATATTGCATCGAAACAAAGCGAAGCGATGCAACGCTTTTCCACAATGGTTCAAGAATTCAATGAATTAGACCGCCAGTTGAAGGACCTTCTTTTGACTTTGACGCCGGAGGAACAATAGCCATGGATGAGAAAATGGATAAGACCTCAGGCGCTTTGACTTACTCTCGCTCACTTTCCCTTTTAAAAGAAGTGAGCGCCCAATGCGACGCCTTAGAAGAGAAAACGACCTCGTTAAAAAAACTCCTTCAAGAAGCAAAGGAAGCAGAACAACGTTTACAAGAAATGGAAGAGCAAAAGAACCAAGCTCTATCCTTGCTAAAAGCCATTCAAAAAGAATATAGCGAAAAGAATTGGGTGGGTGCAGAAGAACAGGCCGATGCCCTTCTTGCATTAGCTTCTTCGCTATTAAACGACCACCCCTATGCTGTGGATTGGAAGGAAATGGCCCTATGGAATCGCCTGCAAATCCATTGCAAACAAGTGGAATCTCTCCCTAATTCTTTCGAAAATCCCGAGTCTTTAAACACCCTTTTTTCCGAATGGGAAACGCTTCCACTAGGAATCCATGATGAAGAAGCGAAAAAAGAACAAAAAGAGAAATGCTTTTGTTCCGTCGCCCTTTCCATGCTTTCCGCTTCGGCCCCAAAAGAAGATTTGGAACGCTTGAATGCCATGCTGGCCCTAGCGTCCCGTTATAAAGAAGAAGGTTTGAAGGAAGATCCTCAAGTGGTTTTGGCTTTCAAGTGTCTTCAAGATGAGACGACGTCCGCCTTTAATGCCCTTTGTTATCATGCCGTCGGCCCGCAAGGGACTTACGAAGAGGCTAAACCTCTATTTGCATTGCGTGACCAACTCCCTTTAAATCGAATTGATTGCCCTTTGTTTTCAACTCCAAAAACCGAAGAAGAATTCCGCCTCCTTTATTTTTGGGATCACATGGAAAAAGATGACGGAGAATTTTTCTCCTCTCATCAAGAAGAATGGAAAAAATCTTTGGCGGAAGAAGATCCTTTTACCTTAAAACTCTTTGCTCATTTGCTCGTCGATTCTCGCTTGCTCGATAAAAAGAGGGAACCCATATATGCGCTTTTCAACGAAACTCCCTTCCAAATTAAGGTCTTGATTTTGGATTTGGCGTTGAGTGAAGGGAATTTGTCTCCTTTGCTCCGCCCCTTGCTCTTGGGGCTATTCCACGATGGAAAAAAGCAACTGGATTTAGAACGTTGCGCATCCGCTTTACTTCGAATTCAAAATAACGTCCCCGAGGAATCGAAAGAAGAATTCAACAAATTGATGGAAGGATTCTTCCGTTCGCCACGAAGCCGCCGAATTCTTGAAAAGACTTCCTCCCCCGATCTTTATTTCCTTGGAAAAGGGAAAACGAGAAAGAGACCACCGGTAGGGAAAAAGGTTCGTAATTCCGTTGTTTCTTATTGGAGCACACCGGCTGTTTGCGTTTTCTATGCTTTTTGCATCGTTTTGCCATGCTTCTTGTTCGCTTTTTCGATTGCTCTATTGGAATTTAATCGCGAAAGAATCCCTTGTGAAGAATTCTATCTTTTGATTCCTGTTGGTTTATTGCTCTGCTATGTTGCTGGCGTTCTCCTTGCGTTTTATGGCAGAGATGAACGAATGGGGTGGATGTTTAGCCGTGGCTTTGCTATCGACGGCTTATGGAAGACCATTGTCGCCTTCTTGGGATTTTTGTTGCCCCAAGCAGGCCTTTGGGGCTCTTCGCACCGATTCTGCTTGTTCTTGCTCGCGATGCTTGATTTTGCTTTGTCACGGTTTGTCTTCCGAGAGAAAAGCAAGGCATGGCGATATGCCCTCTTCGTTCCTTTTCTGCTAATCGAAATTGCTTCGCTTGTTCTCTTAATTTTGGTTTTGATGGGTCGCCGGGCTTAATGCTCATCGTGATGACAGGAGCAGTGGCCGCCGCAAGCGTGATTTAAAAATCCCATGACCTCTTCTAAAAGGGGCTTGTTGGCGGCGTATCCATCGCTAGCGACGACAAGAAGATTCCCGTCCACGAGCGTCATGATTTTTTGCATAGCTTCGTTTTCGCCAATTCCCATTTTCTCCACAATTCCGTTTAAGGTGACGATGCCGTGGCTATAGGCCATCTTGACGATTTTTAATTGATCAGCATCAGAAAGTAGACCAAAGATTTGTGCTGCCTCGAATCGATTCATAGGGGACACTCCTTCGTTTTTGCGCCATTAGTCTAAGGAATTTGATCCTTAAAAGCCATGAAGATGCTTTTTTTGAAACGATTTTTCTTCCCTTTTTAAGGGAAGTGGGACAAAATGAACCATATGGAGGTCTGTTTATGCAGAAAAAGAAGTTGATTCTCACCTATGCCTTGCTTGCATTGACCGTCATCATAAGCGTTATTCTTGGTGTTGTTGGCCATGAAAAAGACTCGATGACGTTATTCGTCAAGGCTTTGTCCTTCTCCGTGTCGGAGGGGAAAACCGTCACCGTGGCTTGTGCCGGGATTTATGGCGGATTGATTGGCGCGCTTGTTGTATTGATTGTTGGGCTCGCCAAAAAGAATACGAAATTCGCCGCGAATGCTTTGACGACCCTTGGCGCTGCGGTTGCAGGCCTTGGCATGATTGATTGGCGCTTGTCTCGTATCGCTGCCGATGGGAAAGCCGCTACCATTTTGACCCTTACCTTTGTGGTTTTGGCTTTGGCTTTTGTTGGTTTCCTTTGCGGCGTGATCTTCCCCTGCCAAAAGGGAAAAGAAGAAGCCGCCGCGATTGAAGACGCTGCCCCTGTTGAAGCAACCGTCCCCACTGAAGAAGCGGAACCCGAAACCGCTGAAGAAGAAAAAACCGAAGAAGCGGAACCCGAAGAGGCGAAGGAAGAACCCGTCGAAGAAGAAAAGGCGGAAGAGCCTGAAACTCCCGCGGAAGAACCTGTCGCTGAAAAAGAACCGGAAGTAACTGAAGAAGTCCAAGAAGAAGCGGCTGCTCCTGCAGAAGAAGAGAAGCCGGAAGAGGCGAAGGAAGAACCCGTTGAAGAAGAAAAAGCGGAAGAGCCAGAACCCGAGCCGGTCGTTGAAGCCCCCGCTGAATCCGAAGCAAAAAACAAAGTCGTCGGAAAATACGAAGTCTACCCCGCTGCTGGATTCTTCAAATATCGTTTGAAAGCCAACAACGGACAAATCTTGCTGGTTTCTCGCCCCTATAAGACTCGCGAAGGTGCCGTCAAAGGTATTGAAACCTTCCGCAAAAACGCTGCAAATGGTTCGCATCGCATTTTCACGGATAAAAAAGGACGTGCTCAATTCCGTATCTTCACGGCCAATGACGCTCGCCTTATCGTAGCCGGGGAAATTTACCCCAATGCTGAAGGAGCCCAAAAAGCCCTCGACAGCACCCTTCGTTTCTATGATACGGACAACGTCCAGAACTTAGAGGAAATTCCGGAAAGCGAAATTCGTGAATGGCGTGCAGAACTTAAGGAAGTGGAAGCCAAACCCAATGGCAAGATTGAGGTGTTTAAGGATGACGACGGCAAGTGGGTCGGCGATCTCCGCGCATCCAATAGCGAGCTTCTCTTCCTCACGACCGCCTATTCTACGAAGGCTGCGCTTCAAAACGCTTTGAAGAGCGTTGCCAATAACGCGATGAAAGGCAACATCTCGATTGTTTGCGATAAGCAAAACCGTTATCAATTCAAAGTCTATAGCGATAACGGAATGGACCTTGTCTTTGGGGAAACCTATGATTCCAAGGAAGCGGCGACTTCTGCTGCCAACAGTGCTCGCAATTTCCTTCACGGCCAACCTAAACTCGTCGATTTGACCAAAGCTCCTGCAGAAGACAAATAACACAAAAAGAATCGCCCTCGTCGACAAGATGAAGGCGATTTTTTTGTCGTTATTTTTTTCGACCCAGGAGATAGAAGTGATCTCGCGAACTAATCTTTCCGTCGAGGACGTAGGCACGTACTCGCTCTAAATTGAGGATTTTAAAGTCGCGAAACAAGTCTTCCATTTGTTCCTTCGATGCATAGAAATGGGGGATTCCCTGCTCAGGGCCTGGCTCATCGGAGACCAAGGTATTCTCGTCAATCCGACGACGAGGGTCGGTGGCAAAGCCTTCCCCTTTCGCGCAGAGGTCTACAAAGAATTCCCCTCCTGGAACAAGAAGCCGATGAAGTTCATTCACGACTTCTAAGATTCCTTTTGAATCGGTGTGGGAGATCACGTGAAAGGAAAGAATCGCATCTGCGCACCCATCTTCAAAAGGAGCTTTCTTGATATCACCTAGTTTGAATTCGCCTACCTGTCCCGCCTCTTTCATGCTCTTTTTGGTTTCTTCTACGGCTTCCGGACTCAAATCAAACCCTTTCACATGAAATCCCATTTGAGCGAGGAAGAGACTATGCCTTCCTAAACCACAACCATAGTCGATGACTTCTTTAAAACCTTTGTTTTTCCACCGATAGGCGATGGCGACTACTTCCTTGGAAGGCTCCCTCCAAGGCGTTTTGTCCGCAATAGACCAATTCCAGGCTTTTGATTCCATTCCTTTGTCTCCTTTTGGTGCTGATTATATTCGAAAAAGGGCGTAAATGCCTTATAATTAAATCCCGGAAGAGAGATTGTAGATATGGCAAGAATGATTCTCGTCGGCGGAGGTTCGAGCTCCGGAAAAAGTTATGTTACCGCGCATGTTATCGCTAGGCTAGGCGAAGAAAATGTGACGAGAATTACGTTAGACGATTATTACAAGGATCAAAAAGATGTCCCCATGGAGCAACGTCTCCAGGTGAATTACGACCATCCTAAAGCTTTTGACTGGCCCCTTTTAAGAAAACAATTAAGTGCATTAAAAGAAGGAAAAGCCATTTGGAAGCCAACCTATGATTTCGTAGCCCATTCCCGTGCGGATAAAGAAGAATACGTGGAACCCAAGAACCTGATTATTGTGGAAGGGATTATGGCGTTGGTGGATAAAAATGTAAGAGAACTGGCTGATCTCCGTGTCTTTATTGATGCCGGCGCGGAAAGACGTTTTCTTCGTCGTATGATTCGCGACTCCAAGGAAAGGGGAAGAACCTATGAAAGCATTGTGAATCAATATTTCCACACGGTTCAACCAATGTATGATGAAATCGTAAAACCCTCCTCCATGTATGCGGACTTAATCGTCAATAATGACGGGGTAGAAAACTTGGCCATTGATGTTTTGGCCTGTGTCTTCACTGACCAATTGAACCAAGCAAACGCAGGAAAACCCATTGGTAGAAAACAAAAAGAAGAATTTGACGAAGAGGCCTTGGCTGCTGTCTTCTCCAAACAATAAGCAAGGAGCATATTTATCAAAAAAGAGGGGGATGTCCCCCTTCTTTTTGTTGTTATTAGCTTAGGCTTTCTGAACTTGGTTTGGCGTAGAACCGCTACCTGGCTTTTCGTTTTTATAAAGAACACGTAACAAAATCGGAACGATGAAGGAACTAACGATAATGAGTCCAAGCGTGAACGGAATGATGTTGGAATTCACGAGGCCGTTATCCACGCCTTCTTGGGCGGTAACAATCAAGACTTCGGCACGGGCCATCATGCCTAAGCCGATAGCCGCGCTGTCTTTGAGGTGGAACTTGGTAAGCAATCCGCCGCATCCTGCACCCAAGAATTTGCCGGCTAAGCCGACGACGACCCAAACAAATCCGAAGACTAGGAACATCGGATCGAATCCAGAAACCGCAGACCCGCTGCCGTCTAACCCAAACGCCTGGTACATTTTCAAAGCAACCGAAGCGAAGAAGACCGGGGTGAAAATCACGTTCATCGTGGTATCGGTGCGATGATCGATATAATGAGCGGCGGAAGTATTAGAAAGAATCAAACCAGCAATGTAGGCTCCCGTGATATCGGCGATGTGGAATACCTCAGCCAAAAATGCCCATAAGAAGCAGAAGGCCAAAGAGAACATCGGAATACGACGGTGGTGGGGCCATTTTTTGCCCATCCAGTCAAAGAGTTTATGTAGTCCAATACCCATGCCGATGGAAATCGCAAAGAAAGCGGCCATGATGAGAATGAGCCACAAAACGCTTAAAGAGCCTTCTCCTGTAGGAATAACCCAGAATTCAGACGCCTCGCCTCCGCCCGACAAGGACAAAATCACAGACAAAAGAATGATGCCGATGACGTCGTCGAGAATCGCAGCCGAAACAAGTGCGGTACCTACGTCCCCGTTCAATTTGCCGAGTTCTTTTAAGGTGGCAACGGTGATAGAAACGCTGGTGGCAGTTAGAATAACGCCGTAATAGATATCGCTATAAATAGGATTAACGCCGCTTTCGTTAAGGGTTTGATAGAACGCTTGGTCCATGTTGCCGTAGACGCGGAACATGAACGCGGTTAGAAAACCTAAACCTAAAGGAAACAGGACGCCAAGGCTTGTGATGACAATCGAAGCCAAACCTTGCTTGCGAATGGTTTGAAGATTGGTTTCAACACCGGCGGAGAATAGGATCATGACCACGCCGATTTTGGCCAAATCATTGATTCCGTTGGTGGTGGTAGAATTCAAAATGAAGTTCTTGTCGGAGGGGATGAAGTAGAAGAGCCCAACGGCGAGACCGCCCAAAAGATAACCCACGACTTCGGGCACTTTGAGTTTGCCCATAATGAGGGAAAACACTTTGCCAAATAGAAGGATTAGACCTAGTGGCAAAAGGATCAAATAGAACTTCCCGGCAAATGGATCCGCGGTTCCGGAAAGAGATAACGAAAGAAAATTCAGCATAACATGCCTCCGAAACTCGAATTATACGCTTTTCTGCTTCTATGGTTAGTGGCACTATCATGAAAGCCTTTTCAAGGCTATAATCCCGAGGATGAAAATTGCTTTGTGCGCTACCGAATTAGAAACCGATGCCGTTAGTGCCTTCCTAAATATTGCAAGTTACCTTCATATGGTGGAGAAGAAAACGGATGCGACTATGGTTTTATTTCCATTACGCCGTTTTCAGGAAAAGGATTGGGAAGAATCCCTAAAGTCCTTGCGTAAATTATCGGAGAATTCCTCCGTTGTTTTTGGCGTTGGCTTTCAAGAAAAGGGGCGGGACGTGTATGCGTTGTTCCTCAAAAACGAGGGAATGAAAACTTTACGTGAGGACGAGTTTTGCGAAATTTCGATTTTAGGCCAAGTGTTTGTTTTTGCTATCGGGGATACCGAAATTCCTGAATCCCAGGCGCCTGTTATTCGTCTTGGCACGAAAGGGATCGATCTCCAAAAACCCCCGTTTGGAATCGCGTTCCAAAGAGAAACTTATTACCTAGGAATTTCTGGTCCGAAATATTATCAGGCTGCCGCTTATCGCGACGGCGTACTTAAATGCCATCTGCCAGAAGATCATCCTAATTTGCTGGTTAAAACCCTTTTCTCTTTTTCTTCGGACGAACCAGGATCTTCTCCATCCAAACATGAGGCCTCCCCTCATCAAAATTGATCAAACCGTCGTTACAGACGGCAAATCCCGCTTTTTCGTAAAAGGGGAGCTTGTCCAATTGGGCGTTTAAAACCATTTTCCTGGCTCCTAATGTCCGAGCTTTGGCGGTGAGGAATTTTAAAATAGCAGTCCCGACTGTTTTCCCACGGAATTCTTTTTTCACCGCGACTCTCCCGATTTGATAGGTTTCTGGGTCGATTTCTAAAATTCGCCCCGTGGCAATAGGATGATCATCAAGATAAAGGACGAGACTCCAACAACGGTCATCTTCGGGCCCAAATTCATTTTGAAAACCCTGTTCCTGGACAAAGACCTCTTCTCGTAGTGCCTTGGCATCCGACGGGAGACCAAACGTAAATACTGGCTTAACCATGGGGAAATGATATTCCTTTTCTTATGGAGGGGGCATCATTAGAATAATGAGGTATGGAATTTCGTCGGTTTTTTAAATTGTATAAAAACAAAATCTTGGCTATTAGTTTTGCTTCCTTGGCGTTAATCGCCTTCTTTACTTATTACATTATGGGCCTTGTCCAATCGGGAATCGCCTTCTTTACGCAAGATGAATTCAGCGTTTGGAACATGATCGTTGTTTTCGTTGCTTATGCGACGATTTTCTTCTGCAATATCACTAACGATTCTTATGCCTATCAGGGTATTTTGATGTTTGTTTTCTTGATTGTTGCGGATCAAATCCTTTCCTGCTTTGTTCGAGTGATTGCCTGCATTGCAAACATCATGACGATGAATCCTGCTGTGATTGCCCTCACTTTTTTACAGGTTGCCTTTATTGCTGGGCAGATATATGTGGGGGTATGTTTCTACTTGAATTCTCGTCGCTATATGCGTGGACTTACCGACAATTTTAAAAAGCTTCGTATCTACGGCATTCTATTTACATCGATGCTGACGCTGAGCCACGCTTTTTACATTGCGGTTTTGTCGATAGATATCTTTGGATATGCAACGGTATTCGATTGGATGGTTTTTCTTTCGCTGTTCTTATTGCCGGGTTCTGAGGTTTTGATGTCCTTGTCCGTGAATTTCACGTTGGAACGTCTTCGTCGGATTTAATTCTGCAAAATCGCTGCCCTGGGAGGAGGTGTTTCCAGTGTGGTACCATGATGTGTCCTCCATTTCTTGTAGCTGGGAAACGGTGGACATTTTATATTGCGGGACTTATTTCCGCTTCAAACGTATGAACGGACTTAACAAATAGAATTCGCAGTTTATTTTGGGGTCTTGAACTATGGGAAGCAAATCGGTATAGTTTTTACCGCGCCGACTTAGCTCAATTGGCAGAGCAACGCATTCGTAATGCGTAGGTTAGAGGTTCGATTCCCCCAGTCGGCACCATAAAGAAAGCATAGGTTTGATACAATGTTATCAAGCCTTTTTTCTTTGTTCATTCAAGTACGGCGCAACGCTTGTGCGGAGCAAATTAAATAGAGTTGTTTGTTATTGGATGCTACAATAGAACGTCATTCCAAAAGCGGTATTATTAGTTTGATATTGTGGACAATATTCATGTATGTTCCGCACTTATTCTTTTGGGGACGATTATGTTGCGTGAGATCGTGCGAAAGCAACAAGTACAAGTATTTTAGGGTTTGTAATGCAACCTTCGGGTTGCTATTGTAAGTAACGTTTGTTGGCAAACGTGACAAAACGTCTAAAAGCGCAGCGGGACTACGCTAAACAAAAAATCGAGTTAACTATGCAAATTGAAATTGAGTTTAATGCAGATTACAAGGGTAAAACAAAGGATACCATTCGCACCAAACTTAAGGCTTTTTTGACATTGTTTTTGCTTGGCTTAGTCGGAATAGTGGTAGGTATATTTGTTGCATTAGTACGGATTGACGGCAGTTATATCCCTCCTTGGGAAAATATTTTGGGAATAGCGATTGTGGTTTGCGGAGTATTGTCCGTGCTGGCCTCGCCCGCAGTGCTGTTTTTTACCAAGTTTAATAAAGGTTTTTTTGGAAAAGTACGTATCGTTTTTGACAAAAATCTAGACAACAACGAATGGGCATATCTTTTGACGACGACTCGCAGAGGAAAGCCTTACGAGGACTCGGGCTACCTAAACCTCATTACCGTCAAAAAAGATTTGGCTGAGATTACCACAATGAACGGAAAAACTTTTTTTGTCCCGCTCTTGGAACTAAGCGAGGGACAGCGCGGTTTGCTTGTGGAAATTTCCAAAGAAATCAAACAAAAACGTATCGATGCGACAGTCAACGCTTCTTCCGGCAAGAAATGACAAAACCGACAAGGGGTTTTCTTTTGCCCCTGAAATTGCGATACCACGATTACTAAAATGGGCTAAGTCACTCCAAAATACAGGCGGATATTTACGCTGATAAGGAGAATGACGACGCCTATTTTTGGACGAGACAATGTAGGTGCGTTCCGCAACTGACCAAGGTAGAGAAGAAAAAACTGGGGTCAAGTAGTCAAGGTGGGGCTATGCTTCCCAAAAGCATAAACTTTCTGCAAGTCTCCGCTTTATAGACCGTCGTTCGAAAACAAGGCTATTTATCCGTTGTTTCGCATTGGAGAAAAAATTCTGATAAAAACTGAAAATACTTATTGCAAGGCAAGTTGCCCTTCCCTATAATAACGAAGCCGTTTAAAGCGGTACCTTCAAAATCATGGGTGTTTAGCTCAGCTGGGAGAGCACCTGTTTGACGTACAGGAGGTCACAGGTTCGATCCCTGTAGCACCCACCATGATGAAAATGAACCACCTTCGGGTGGTTTTTTTCGTACCGTTGGCCTAGAATGGATTCATTCTATGAAATACCCTTATACTCATCGAAAGGCCATACCGTTTTGCTTCCTTAATGTCATTACCTTCGGCATCTATGGGTGCGTTGTTTTGTCTCGCGTGGATCAAGAGATGAACCACCTTGTCATTGGGCACGACGATTATAAGACCACTCCGCGTTATTGGCCTTGGTACGTGCTAGGCTGGGCTACCTTTATGGTTGCTCCGTTTGTTTGGCAAATTCGCCTTGCCTCTAAATTAGGGAGATTTGCTAAAGAGATGAAGGTGGGTTCTCCACGTTTATCCGGTCTTTCTTTTGCAATGTGGTCCACGTTTGGCACGTTGATTCTTGTTGGTCCTTTTATTGCTTGGCATCGCGTGTTCTCTTTGCTTAATTTCCTAGAAGACGCCGCCAATCACGAATCGGAAGTTCGAGAATTGGCAAAAACCAAATCGCAAAACGGCGAGCCAAATGTCTTATTTGCTTCTATGGAAGAAGTGAAAAGGGGTGAAGCACCGAAAAAGGATCCTAACGAAGCCATTATTTCTTTTGCCCACAGCAACGTAAAAGAAGAATCGCAGGGTGAATCCCCTGCTTCCATAGAGGTTACTTCCGGACCAGTAGTGGCAAAATTGCCGCCGTTAACGGAAGAAGAACAGCTTTTGCATCGCTATTCTTCTTATCCAGAAGGGCCATTCAAGGTTCGCTTTGAATCCGGGCGGCTCTTGCGAGGATTTGCAACAAAAGAAGTGGCAATCGCCTTTTCCAAAGAATTGGCCGAAATCAAAGATGTCCGAGTCCGGTATCGAAGAAAACGTCAGTAGACAAGGGGTGAAAAACGTCTATAATTACAAACGCGCACCCTTAGTTCAGTGGTAGAACATCGGCTTCCCAAGCCGAATATACGGGTTCGATTCCCGCAGGGTGCTCCAATTAACTGATTACCGATTCTGCTATAGGGTCGGTTTTTTGCTCTTTAGGATTGAATATCCTGAACGTAAGTTCGAATAGAGTCGAACAGGTTCGTACCGGGTCAAATTCGACCCCCCAAAAAAGTGGAGAATCAATAAAACACGCTTGCGTTAAAAACATCCAATGATTTAGATGATGTAGGCTGTATTTTCTTATTGAAATTATACTATACAATTTTAATTGTAAGAGCAGGGCGGTATGTTTGCCAATCAGAATGTATAAAATCATGCTTTAGCCAACCATCATAACTGGCGTAACAAACAAAACTTGGACGCTCACTATCCGGAGAACGAGTCCAGTAATAGCCATTATATGCATATTCTCCAGTTTGAGTAGCTAGTGAAACACCTCTGGCTCTTGTCCAGTCAGTTGCTTTGCTGTATCGTGTTTCGGTTGCACCCATTGCTTTATAAAAGCCATAGGAACTATTTGTGTAGTCTTTATAGCTTGGCAAGAATACTTTGTCTTGGGTATCTTCACATATATAAGTATTAGTATCGCTTATTGTGGTAGCCGCGCTATTATCAACATTTGTCGTTTCAATATGGCTATTGCCAAGCGCAAAAGCGGAGTTATAAAAGTCGGAATTTAACCATTTGCGAACATCACTATATTTGTAGTTGCTTGACGTGATTGTTTGACCATCGATTGTTCTATTTGCTGGATAACTAAAATACTTACCGACATCTAATGAGGCGCTTGAGAGAACATAACATTCCCCATCATTGTTACTAAGGACTTTCCAAACAATGGGCTCACATTTAAACCAATATGTAGTTTTCTTTACAATGAGTGTACCGTTATCGAATTTGTAATTATCGGTTCTTGGGGTTGCGATCAATTTAGCGTAATATCCGCCATCAAATAAATACCAGCCATTTGATTCGGCAGTCGTTAAGGAATTTAAACTTGCGACTAGCGATTCGTCATTAACATTTGTCTGAGGATACAAACCATATTTGATTGTTTTTCCATCGCTAGAAACGATTGGCTTTGTTGCATATCTTTCTTCATCGCTGATAAGTTTTTCTAAAGTGAAAGTAGCGGTGTAAACCTGGTCTTTGGTGACTTCAGCAACCTCGGGATCCCATCCACTCCATGTGTATTTATATTCGGAATCATCAGGTCTAGTTGGCGTCGCCCCACCATAAGTAGGAAGAGCCCCTTTCTTAACGTTATTGTCGGTTTCCAGGACTGTCCCATCATAATTCTTCCAAGTTATGGTATATGTTTCTTCCGGAACAGATATTTTCTCGGAAGTATAAGTAGCGGTATAAACCTGGTCAGAAGTTGCTATTTTTACCTCGGGATCCCATCCTTTGAAAGTATATTTATATTCTGCATCACTTGGCTTGGTAGGTGTCGCCCCATCATATGTTGGGAGACTCCCTTGTTTAACATTGGTATCAGTTTCCAAAACTGCCCCATCATAATTCTTCCATGTGATTGTAAAGGTAGTTTCGGTAACTATTGGGGGAACGCTACTACCACCAGAATTATCTTCCGTGGATGAATTATTATTTGAACCACATCCCACTAATGAAAAGGCGATTAACGCTAGGTATGGTAATAACTTTTGACTTCTATTCATGCTTAAGCCTCCTTTAGGCAATGATTAGTAAATTCACCTAGAAATAAATGTGTATGTTATCCACATTAATATATTTGTGGGATGCTGGCTTGCTAACATTTTATTTTAAAAATAGCACCGAGGTCAATTTTTCTTGCACCGGTAACCTTAAAGTAGACTACCGCAATCGCAGGTTCTCTTGGAGAACATGCAAAAAACACATATGCGGCGATAAATGCTAAGCGTGATGAACTTGGCATATTGAAAACATAGCCCTTTTCAGTTGTACGCACTTTTTAAGGGTGTACTGTATAAAGCAGGCTGTTTCACGCATCTCATTCTTCCCGATTTTACGTCGGGATTTTCTTTTTTGCGGGTTTATTAAACCCAATATGCCTCATAAAAGGGGCCACTAGACAATTTGGATAAAATTTCCCGCAATTCTATGAAAATTTTACTATTTTTTTCGTAATTCTTTGCGGTTTCCATTTTCCTCCACTATCATTGAGTGGGCGCGGTTTTTATTGTCGCGCGTTTCGAGGTATTTACATGGCTCCCTTTCTCGACATGGGCAATCCAGTTTCTATCGTCGGACTGATTCTTTGCCTTATCATTCCACCACTCATTGATGTTGCTTTGTTTTATTTTTTGCGTCGACTTTTCGTGCGCGTGTACCTCATTGTTACAGAAGTACTGATTTTCTTTGGCTGGTTCTTCGGCGTGGATCCCTTGCTTTATTTTGCGGTGGCCATGTTTACGGTAGGACTTGTCTTCTTCCTTACGATTAATAGCGCTGAAACCCGCGTTTTGGTCGCCAACAATATGAAGGGCCGTTCTATCGTGTCCTTCCGCCGCAACGTTTCGAAAAAACAAGGGGAAGCCCTCTTTGATCGAGAAGAAGTCTATGGCAAAGTTCGTGATGCCGTTTTATGGATGTCCAAACAAAAGATTGGCGCCATCATCACCTTCGAACGCAAAGATTCATTGGATGAGCAAATGAAGTCGGGCACTCTGATCAAGGCGCCGGTTTCCGCCGAATTGCTTCAAACGATCTTCTATCCCGGAACACGTCTGCACGATGGGGCCGTTGTGATTCGCAACGACCAAATTGTCGCGGCCAGCGTTTATTACACGCCTACCACCCGTCCTTTAACGGGAAAATACGGCTCTCGCCATCGCGCTGCGATTGGCATTAGTGAAATCTGCGATGCCGTTACGGTTGTTGTTTCGGAAGAAACGGGTCGTATTTCCATCGCTTATCAAGGGGAACTAAACCCTGTTGCTCCGGATGCTTTCTTAGATACGTTCATGGATTTCATGGCGATGGAAAGTGAAAAAACATCAACTAAATTAATAGAAAAGAGGTAATAAAAGATGTCTACTCCCCACATTGGTGCCAATCTTGGCGATTTTGCGAAAGTGGTTTTAATGCCCGGCGATCCGCTCCGCGCGAAATGGATGGCGGAAACGTTTTTGACGGACGCCAAACTCGTTACGTCAGTTCGTAACGTCTTCGGTTACACGGGATTCACCAAAAACGGCAAGCGCATTTCTATCATGGCCAGCGGCATGGGCATGCCGAGCATTGGAATTTATTCCCACGAGCTTTATGAAAACTTTGGCGTTGAGACCATCATTCGCGTCGGAACCTGCGGATCCTACAACAAAGACATTGAAGTCGGCGATGTGATTCTTGCTCAAGGCGCCTGCACGGATTCCAATTGGTCTTCCCAATTCGAATTAAAAGGCGGAACCTATAGCGCCATCGCGGATTTCGATTGCTTGCTTGCTGCTTATGAAGCAGCCAAGAAATTAGAAAAGAAAGTCCACGTTGGCAATGTTTTGTCCGCGGATGTTTTCTATGACTATGACAAGGAAGCCTGGAAAACCTGGGCTGCCCTTGGATTACTTGGCGTTGAAATGGAATCCTATGCTCTTTATTGCAATGCCCATTTGGCAGGCAAAAGGGCCATGGCCTTATTCACCGTCTCGGATTCTTTTGTGAATAAAAAGATTCTTTCCGCAGAGGAAAGACAAACAGGCTTGGTGACCATGGCCGAAATCGGCATTGCCACGGCCGAGCGTTTCGCGGAATGAGCTTTGAACTCCGTCTTACCATATATATTGTTGCGTTAATTCTTTGCGGTTGCGCTTATTTTTTGTGGGTCGCCTATGGACCGGTTAAGCGGTTTTTGTTTCGCCGCTGGACGATACGAATGTATTACCGCAAAGTGAATCAAGTTGTTTTAGACCACGATTTTTATTTGATTAACGATTTCAAAGGAAAAACGGCTGGGGCAGAAACGTTCCATATCGATCACGTGATTATTGGCGACAAATACGTCTATGTCGTTCGGGATCGTTTTTACGATGGGACGTTGCTTTCTAATCCGGACGATCAAAGCTGGCTTTATTGCTCGGGGAGCAAATCTCGTTATATTCAGAACCCCTTGATTTATAATCGGCTGCGTGCGGAACGACTCCGTTTGCTTGGACCCATCGACTCGCATATTATCCTGCCGGTGGTTTTGGTCAACGACGATTGCTTCTACACGCCTTTTGAACAAAGCCCGGAACTCGGATATTTTGTATCCCTCCGCCAATTCCCGAAATTCATCGATAGAAAAGAAAGCGAACCCATCGCCCCCATTGATCCTGACATGGCGAAACTTCTTGCCGAAGATGTTTATTCGATTAAAATGAACAACCGCAATGAACCTTAAGCAAACTTCTTATTTTCAAAAAACCAACCAACTCTTACACGGCCATTATCACCAAGCTTATTCGGTGACGCTTTTCTTCTTTGTCCTTTGCCTTTTAACGGCTTTGCTGTGCTTTTTAAGTCCCGTAACTTTATTTTTTACGGTTCCTTTGTTGATTGCCCCTGGCTTTTTTATGCTGATCGCCAGCACGGGCGGATTCACCCAGGAAAAGGACTTTACCTTCCAAAACGTAAATGTCTGGGCCATTTTTAGAAATTATTTCTCCCCCTCTTATTTTGGCTGCTTCCGAATGCTAAGGAATTTGTTCCGCGGTGTTTTGGTTTTTGCTCTTGCTTCTTTCGTCACGGGGTCGATTCTTTCTGGTTTTGGTGAAGCCATTTGGCCGGGTTTTACCTTGGCAATGAATGAACTTCAATCGTTATTAAATAACGCCTCTGTCCTGGATATATATCAATTCATCCAAGGGAATAACATCCTTTCCTCCTTTATTATGTGGACGCAATGCGTTGCTTTCTTCTTTGGGGTTTTATCCTTCTTGCAAGGACTGTCTTTCTATGCGATGAATGCTTACCTATGCGCATCCGTCCAGACAAATTCTCCTAAAATGGAGTTGGCCTTATATCGTGATACGCTTCGTAGGAATCGCGCTCTTTATTATAAGAAGACTTGGGGCTTGTCCTGGCCTTTGCTTCCTTTATTTGCCGTAGGCCTATGGGGAGGCATGCTACTGGGTATGCTTCTTACAAACGATCCCTTCTTACTTTGGGCATTTGGCTTGGTCGGCATGAGCATAACGATGAGCGCTTATCTTCCTTTCTATACGGTTGGCCTCAGTCTGATTTATAACGAAATGGAAGTTTTCTTCATGAATTATTCTTTGGAAGCCGCGGAAAAAGCGATTCAAGAATTAGAGGGGCAAGAAAAAATCCAAAAAGAAGATTTGGATACCATGAAGAAGAGTTTAGAGGATTTCAAAAAGTCTGTGGAAGACGTACAAAAAATAAAATCCAAGGAACGAGATTCCGATGAGGATTCCAACAAAAAAGAGTAAGGATTAATTTCCTTGCTCTTTTTCTTTGCGATAGAGTTCGAAGAGATATTCTTTTTGGTCGGACTCTAGGAATGCGGCGTCGATGCTGTTACGTTCTAGTTCATCCAACTCCTCTTCGGTTAAGCCGTGGATAGATCGAAGCAAATCCATTTCGTGGGAGAGGGTCGTATTGCTGACGGTTTGATCATCACTGCCAAGGGTTAGAACGCAGCCCGCTTTCATCATCTTTCGGATGGGAAGTGCCTCTAAGGAGGGAATGCAGTGGGTATCGCGTTCTGAAGTGGGGCAAATTTCCAATGGAATTTTCGTTTGGGCTAAGAAGGCAAGAAGAAGCGGGTCTTCTACCGCGCGAATGCCGTGCCCAATACGCTTTGCTCCAAGACGAATTGCGGCCCAAATGTTTTCAGGCCCAAGATTTTCCCCAGCATGAATCGTAATGGGGATATCCAGGTTTCGAGCTTCCGCCATAATCGGGGCGTACATTTCGTTGGGGAAGCCCACTTCCGGGCCGGCTAAATCGATTCCACATACGCCACGCCCAAGAAAGCGTTTGGCAATATGCACGGTTTCCATGTTGACCTCATTGGGGAAGGAACGCATGCAGCAAAGGATGATATTTCCCGGCATTTTCGTTTCCTGTTTGGCAATTTCTAAGCCCTGGATGGCCGCCTGAACAACCTGAGCCTGTTCAAGACCGTTATCACAGCTTTTAGCGGGGGCAAAGCGGACTTCAGCGTAAAGATGTCCTTGGCGGTGCAATTCCACGAAAAACGCATAGAAAGCGTAGGTGATGCTTTCGGCCGTTTGAATAAGGGAACAAGGGAAGGCGAAGCATTCTAGATAGTCTTCTAGTGTCCCTTGGTTGGATACGGAAATGTGGGCGTTGTCTACCTCACGGGGATCTCGATGATTCAACTCGCATAATTTCTTCAAAATTTGGCGGTTGAGGGATCCGTCTAAATGCACATGTAAATCAATCATTGCATTATGATAAGACGAACTGTGGGCTGAAGGAAATAAAAAATGCCCACATCATGGGCAAGATTTTCGATTGGAGCAGGCGACGGGAATCGGACCCGCATATTTACCTTGGCAAGGTAATGTTCTACCACTGAACTACGCCTGCATGCTCTTCTTATCGAAGGCTTGGTAATTATATATAGAGGAAAATGCCGTTTCAAGTGGAAGATGAAATTTCTTTTGACTATAATTTTGCGGATTGGAAAGAAGGTTTGAAAAATGGCTACCAACGAAGAATTAGCAGAGCTCCTCTTCCCCGACGTTACCGAGACGATCGAGGACCTAGAAAAGAAATATCCACCCCGCGATTTGCCTGAAGGCGCGCAGGTTACCCGTTTTGCCCCTAGCCCCACCGGCTTCCTCCACACGGGTTCCTTATTTACTTCCTTAATTTCTTATACGATTGCCAAGGAGTCGAAAGGCGTTTATTTCTTCCGTCTTGAGGACACGGATACCAAGCGCACCATTGCCGGCAGCGCGGATCAATTGATTGATCAACTTGGAAAATTTGGCATCGTTGCCGATGAAGGCTATTGGCCGGAAGGCGATAAAGGCGCTTATGGGCCTTATCAACAAAGCAAACGTCGCGATATCTATCGTGCGGTGATCAAGGAATTGATTCGCCGTGGGAGAGCTTATCCCGATTTCTGCACCCCGGAAGACCTCGATAAAATCCGCAAAGCACAGGAAGCAAGCAAGGTGTTACCTGGATATTATGGGATTTACGCGCGCGACCGCAATTTATCGGTAGAAGAGCGTATTGCCAAAATCCAAGCAGGAACCCCCTGGGTTATTCGCTTCAAATCCATGGGTGATCATGATAAGAAGACGAAATTCACCGATGCGATTCGTGGCGAAATCGAATTACAAGATAATGATACCGATGTTGTTATTTTGAAGTCGGATGGCTTGCCCACCTATCATTTTGCCCACGTTTGCGACGATCATTTCATGCATACTACTCTCATCACTCGTGGAGAAGAGTGGATTCCTTCGACTCCGATTCACTTGGATATGTTCCGTGCATTGGGCTGGAAAGCACCGAAATATGCCCATATTCCTTCCATCATGAAATTGGATCATGGGAATAAAAGAAAATTATCCAAACGCAAAGACCCGGAAGCTGCCGTCAGCTATTTCTTAGAAAAAGGATATGCTCCAGAAGCATTAAAGGTCTATTTGATGTCGATTGCCAATTCCAATTTTGAGGAATGGACGATTGCCAACAAGAGCTTCGATTTAAATGCTTTCCCGTTCCGTCTCAAGAAAATGTCCTTAGATGGTGCGTTATTTGACGAAGATAAGCTGAATTATTTTGCTAAAGAAATTTTGGCGAAGATGCCTGTGGATCAGGAGTTTGACAACGTTTTGACATGGGCAAAGGAACACGACCAAGCCTTTGCGGAACGTATTGAGGCTGATCCGGTTTACTTTAAAAAGATTCTCAACATTGAAAAGGATCGCCCAAATCCTCGTAAAGACTACGCCAAATATAGTGATATTTACCCCCTTATTCGTTTCTTCTTCGAAGATGAATACGAAAAGATTATTTCTTCGCCTTTGCCTTTCCAAGAAAAGTTCACTAAAGGACTCCTTGCCGAACTTTTGGAAAAAACAGCGAACGAAATGCCGTTTGGCGTGGATGAAATGACATGGTTTAACCAAATCAAGGAAATTGGTTCTAAGCTGGGATTTGCTTCCTCGAACAAGGACTACAAGAAAGATCCATCTGCCTTCAAAGGCTCGCTTAGCGATGTGGCAGAAATCATTCGTATCGCCTTGGTTGGTGGCACTCAATCTCCAAACCTTCACGAGATTATTGAGATTCTTGGAAAGGAAACTTGCCAAAAAAGAATGCTTGAAATCGCTAGGAAACTCGGCGAATAAAAAGCAAAGGAAAAATGGACGTCAGGAACTCTTCTTGACGTCTTTTCTTTTTCGTGGCGTTTATTGTGCCTTTGGTAGAAAATATCTTTATGGATGAATTAATCGTTTCCCATCTTTCCAAAATTTATAACGAAGGAAAAGATAACCAAGTAATTGCACTGAATCAGGTTTCTTTTTCCTTAGAGGAAGGAAGCTTCAATGTGATTCTTGGGGCAAGCGGTGCGGGGAAAAGCACATTGCTAAATCTTTTAGGCGGAATGGATATGTCAACCAAAGGAAGTTATACGCTTCATGGACAGGTGATTTCGAATACGCAGAAGGACTTAGCGCGCTTGCGCAGGAACGAGATCGGTTTTGTTTTTCAATTTTATAACCTTCTCCCTAATCTAACGGCCTATGAAAACGTGGCATTGGCGGCCTCGGTTGCTGAAGATCCTCTAGACCCAGAAGAAGTGCTAAAGGAAGTAGGGCTTGAAGGAAGGATTAACAATTTCCCTTCTCAACTTTCGGGAGGGGAACAACAGCGTGTAGCCATTGCTAGAGCCTTAGTAAAAAATCCTCGTTTGTTGCTTTGTGATGAACCTACGGGAGCCTTGGACTCCAAAACAGGAGTTTCCATTTTGAAACTTCTTTTTGATACTTCGGTTCAACGCAAGAAAACCGTGGTTGTTGTTACCCACAACGCCAGTATCGCCCAATGCGCGACTCACCTATTAAGAATGAAGGATGGGAAGATTATAGAAGACAGTAAAAATGCCCATCCTGTTCCACCGGAGGAAATTGCCTGGTGAAAAAGAAATCCACTTCCTCCATCTTAGCTCGTAGTGCTTTTCGTTCTCTTAAAAGCGGCATTGCTCAATTTTTAAGCATTGTTGCTATCGGGGCGATTGCCGTGACTTTGTTTGTGGGCCTTGGAGCCAATGCGGATTCGTTTGAATCTCGAGTGGAAAAAGTCTATCAAAAAGGCCATTTGCCCTCTTTATGGTTGACAACGAAAAGTTACGATGAAGTAGATGAAGAAACTTTACAAGGAATTGTAGGAGATAGAGGGCAGGTAGAAGGACGAACCTATTTGCCTGCAATGATTGCAAAGAAAGACGTCTACTGTGTCACGATGCCCTCGTGGCCTACCTTGGATTGTCCGTATGATGTTATCACCCTTAATGACGCCCCCCTTTCTGATTCCTATCTACTTTTAGATAAGGAACTCCAACAAAAAGAAGGAGAACAATACCCAGGGAAATTTAGCTTGGGGGAAGAAATTAATGTCGCTTTTAATTTTTCCTCTTATCTCGATGACGAATCCAAAGCTTCCCTCGAAAAACTCAATAACCCGACTTTTCTTGCTCAAGGTGGGGCAAATGTTTTAGGGAAAAGCGAAATCGTTTTGAAAATGAAGGTTACGGGCTTCATGTCGTATCCAGAAAACATTACAAAATCGACATATAACAGCTCCGTGTGCCTAGTTTCCGACGCCTTGTTCTGCGAGACCTTTCATTCCTTGCTTCAAACCAATTACCGACCTTTTATTTGCAATCTTATATTAAGTAAGCTTCCAAATATGGTTTCTTTTTTCTCCGACTCCGAGGATAGGTTTTTAAATCCCAATCAATATCTTGTTAAGGCCAATGACGAAAAGGAAACCCCTCAAATTAAAAAAGACATTGAGCACTATTTCGACGGGAAGGAAAACAACAATCTCTATCTTCTTGCCGATCGAAATATCATGCCGTTTTATGCGACTCTGAACGCTGACGTAACTCAGGCAAGGCAATTTACTTTCGTCTTTCCTGCGGTTTTCTTTTTAGTGGCGGTGCTAGTGATTTTAACAACGCTTTCCCAGATGATCGTGAAGGAGCGGACCCAAATTGGAACGATGAAGGCGATTGGAGTAACCAATCGACAAATCTATGGGAACTACGAACTGATTTCCCTTTCCTTGGTATTCTTAGGGACGTTAATTGGGGAAATTCTTGGGCCAATCATCGTGCCGAAAATATTAGGAAATAAATATAGTCTTCTCTATGCGCTGCCTTCTCCAAAGTATGTCTTCCCTCTTTGGGAAGGGATAGCAACGGCACTCATCTTTTTGCTCGTCACCGCTTTAACGACTTACCTTGTCTGCCGAAAGACCATTCAACTTCCGCCCTCGCAATCGATGCGACCGGAACCTCCGGATTTAAAATTGCGCCCTACCAAAAGAAAAGGACGGGGACGTGTATGCGCTTTATCCGTGAAAATGGCTTTGCGGAATATTCGTTTGGACAAGAAAAAATCCGTAATGGTTATCATGGGAATCCTTGGGTGCACGGCTTTGCTTACCTGTGGTTTTGGGATTGAAGATACGGTATTTCATGGCATCGAAAGCGACATTACAACATTCCGTAATGACGATATTACCCTTACTTATTCCCGACTTTTATCCTATTCCGAGGCCAAAGAGGGAATCACGGGCATGGAGGGAATCGTAGATCTAGAACCCACTCGTGCAAGTGCGTCCACCTTTTATGTCGCTGATGGGACGCGGGTTACACGCTCTTTAACCGTGTTAGCTCCTGATACTACACATTTTGATTTCCGCTTCGACAAAAACGAAGTAGCGATGTCGACGAAAGCTGCGCGTTTGGCGGGAGCGAAAGTGGGGGACATATTAACTTTTGATTTTGATGGAAAAACCTATACTGCCCCCGTGGGATTGGTCTATGAGGCTTTCTATTTTCATGGAATCATGATCCATGCCGATTCTCCTTTCTTGAAGGACGTGGATGTTAAATACAATGGAGCGTTAGTGGATTGCAAAGACGGCTACGTCGAAAAGCTGGACAAGAAACTAGAAACCTTGGATTTTGTTAGTGAATCTCAAACCCAAAAGGAGTGGGAGGAATATATTGGAAGCGCCATGTCCTCGGTTTTGGTGATGACCAATGCCGTCAAGATTTTTGCCATCCTGCTGGCCCTTGTGGCTTTATATAACCTATCCCTGCTTAATTTCCGCGAAAAAATACGCGAATTTGCAACCCTTAAAGTATTGGGTTTCCGAATCCGCGAAATCACTCTTTCCTTACTGACAGAAGCCATGGTCTTAACCTTGATTGGCGTGGCGTTTGGATTGGCATTAGGATACCCGTTCCTTTTAGGCGTTTTAGGCACCAACCAAGTAGAAGTGGTGGAGTATCTTTATTGGATTAACCCTTTATCCTATGTTTATTCTTTCCTCCTTACCGCTGTAGTGGTTTTGGCCATTAATTTTGTTTTAGCCCTTCGAATTCGGCATGTAAAAATGGTGGAATCCCTCAAAAGCGTGGAATAAACAAAAAAATCTTGCCAAGAGAAATGCTTCATGCTTAAATTTGCGTTGCCGTAATGGCCCCATGGTCAATCGGTTAAGACGGAACCCTCTCAAGGTTCAATGACTGGTTCGACTCCAGTTGGGGTCACCAAATAGGTGACTTAACGCGTGTCTTGTGGCACGCGTTTTTCTTTGTCATGAAATTGAAAAAAATGTGAAAAAATTCTTTTCATCGAAAATGGGAAGAGTAAAATTTCTCCGTTGTTTTTAGGAGTAAGGAGCTCACTATGGCAAAATACATCTTCGTTACGGGCGGAGTCGTATCCTCATTAGGCAAGGGGATATCCGCCGCTAGTTTAGGCATGCTTCTCAAAAGAAGAGGCCTTAAAGTCTTCATGATTAAATTCGATCCGTATCTTAATGTTGACCCCGGAACCATGTCCCCTTATCAACATGGAGAAGTATATGTAACAGAAGACGGCGGTGAAACCGATTTGGATATCGGCCATTATGAACGTTGGGTGGATGAAAATTTCTCTAAATTGTCTTCCGTTACCTCTGGCAAGGTCTATAGCAGCGTTATTCAAAAAGAACGCCATGGCGATTATTTGGGCGGTTGCGTCCAAGTAGTTCCCCATATCACGGATGAAATCAAATCGCGTTTATATAAAGCCGTTAAACAAACCGGTGCGGACATTGTTATTGGGGAAATAGGCGGGACAGTAGGGGATATTGAGTCTCTTCCTTTCCTGGAAGCGATTCGCCAAGTGCGTCTCGAACTCGGCATCGAAAATACCTTCTTCCTGCATAATACCTTGGTGCCTTATCTTCGCACTTCCGGGGAAAGCAAAACCAAGCCCACCCAGCATTCCACCAAAGAACTTGCAGGACTAGGCATTCAGCCGGATGCCATTGTTCTTCGTAGCGAAGTTCCTTTGGATGAAGGAACCAAGAAGAAAGTTTCTTTATTCTGCAATATTCCCTATTCCGGCGTTTTTGAGGCGGATGATTGCCCCTGCATTTATGAATTGCCTTTACGCCTCCACGCTCAAGGAATCGATGAATATGTTGCCCACCACTTTGGAATGAATCTCCCTTTGGCTCAGCTTGCGGATTATGAAGAATTCGTGTCGAGAGTTCAAAAATTAAAAGGGGAAGTGACGATTGCTTTGGTTGGCAAATATGTCCAACTCCACGACGCTTATTTGTCTGTCCGTGAAGCCTTGCTCTCCGCGGGATATGCTTATGGAGAAAAGGTTCATATTCGTTGGATTCAATCGGATAACATCCAAGAAGGCAACGTGGCAGACATGCTAAAGGGGTGTGATGGCGTTTTGGTTCCTGGCGGATTTGGGCAACGCGGAACTGACGGCATGAAAATTGCGATTCGTTACGCCAGAGAGAATCAGGTTCCTTATCTTGGCATTTGCCTTGGCATGCAGCTAGCGACCATCGAATTCGCTGAAAATGTTTTGGGAATGAAGAAAGCCAACAGCACGGAATTCGATCCCCAAACCCCCTTCCCCGTTATCGATATTCTTCGCGATCAGTATCAAGGAATTGATATGGGTGGAACGTTGCGTTTAGGCGCTTATGATTGTGACGTGCAGGCGGATACCTTGGCCATGAAATGCTATGCTTCGCCTCGAATCCAAGAACGTCATCGTCATCGTTATGAGTTCAACAAAGCTTATCAAAAAGATTTCGAAGACCACGGCATGGTTGTTTCGGGCATTAACCCCGAACTTCACGTTGCAGAAATTGTGGAATTAAAGAATCACCCCTTCTTTGTTGGGTGCCAATTCCATCCTGAATTCACTTCTCGCACGATGAAACCCAACCCCTTGTTCAAGGGATTTGTCCACGCCTCTATCTTGCATAAAGAAGAAAAATAAGGGGTACGTCTATTTGTTTTCGCCCGATTTGGATAAGTCGGGCTTTTTAATTGCTGCAGAGAAAGTTATATTGTGGCCGAGTGAGAGGAATGCGTATGAATCAGCCTAAATTTATTCGGCCCGGGGATCGAATTACTTGGGTGGCCCCTTCTTTTGGGGTGACAACAGAGCCTTATGAAACACGAGCGGCGGTTGCAAAGAAGCAATGGGAGAAGATGGGGCATCAGGTTGAAGAAGGCGCTTGCGTTCATCGCAATGACGGAGTAGCTTCTAGCGCTTCGCCTAAAGAAAGAGCCCGGGAATGGATGGAAGCTTATTCTTCGGATTGCTCGTTGCTGCTTTCGGTTGGGGGTGGGGAAACGATGAATGAAATTTTGCCCTTCATCGATTTTAAAGCCATAAAACATTTGCCTCCTAAATGGTTTATGGGTTTTTCTGATAATACGAATCTCACGTTTACCTTGGCTACATTATCCAATCTTATGACGATTTATGGACCTTGCGCCCCACAATTTTTCCAAAAGAAATTTCGTCTTTCGGAAAAAGATGCGATGGCGATGTTAAGGGGAGAAAAGCATTTTGAGGGATACCCCAAATATTCCATTACCCATTCCAATCCTTCACGTCCTTTATTGCCTTATCGATTGTCACAAACCAAGATGATTACCCCCTCTAACTATCGGGGTCCGTTTACGGGAACTTTCTTAGGCGGCTGTCTTGATTGTTTGGTTGGCCTATGTGGAACGAAATACGACCGCGTAAAAGAATTTGAGGAAGAACATCCAGAAGGAATCATTTGGTTTTTGGAAGCTTGCGATTTATCTCCTTTAGGAATTCGCAGAGCCCTGTTTCAATTAAAAGAAGCGGGGTGGTTCAACAATGCAATCGGCTTCTTAATGGGAAGACCTCTTTGCATGAAGCAAGAGTTTTTTGGCGTAACCCCTCATTCTGCTGTAATGGATATTTTGGGTGATTTGGGATGTCCGATTTTGCTCGATGTAGACCTTGGACACATTTCTCCTTCAATGCCTTTTAAGACGGGTGCAAGGGGAACGGCATCCTATGTTGATGGAAATCTTGTGATAGATTACGTGGAATAGCGTATAGTAACGAATCGAAGAGAGGACAAAAAATGATTATTCTTCACATTAAAGACTACGGCGATATCCAGTTGGAGTTGGACCATCAATCTGCCCCGATCACTTGCCAAAATTTTGAGGAACTTGTTAAGAGCGGGTTTTATGATGGCCTTACGTTCCACCGCATCATCAAAGGATTCATGATTCAGGGCGGTGACCCGGAAGGAACCGGATGTGGCGGAAGTGGCAAAAACATCAAAGGCGAGTTCAAAGTGAACGGAGTTAACAATACGATCTCCCATAAGCGTGGCGTGATTTCCATGGCTCGTTCGCAATTGTTCAATTCCGCCAGCAGCCAATTCTTCATCTGCGATGCCAACGATGAGTTCTTGGATGGCCAATACGCCGCTTTTGGACACGTAGTTCAAGGGATGGAAGTCGTAGATAAAATTGCTTCCACGAAGACCGACAGAAACGATCGCCCCCTACAAAAAGTGGTTATTGAAAAAGCGGAATTCGCTGCCTAATTTTCTGTTTCAATCCATGGAAATGAGCTGGTTTCGGCTCATTTTTTCTTTTCGTTTTGAATAAATTTATTGTGCAAAAACCTAATAAATTTCTATTTTGTTGCGTTTTTGCACGTTTTTTAAAGGCTTTACGCGCACGCAAGAGAACTATATAATTTGCCAAAGCCAAGTATTGGAGGAAGTATGAAAAAATCATCTCTAATTTTATCTCTAGTGGGCTTCGGAATTTCTATTTTCGCGATGTGCCTACTTTTCCTGATTCCGTTATTCATGGGTCCGGATGCTCTTTACACCTTGACGGGGCTTGGCTCCCGATTTGGCGAACTTTTTAAAAGCCTATTTTCCTTCCCCAACGTTCAATTTATCCAAGTCGTTTGGCTGGTTGCCTTTGTCATTTTATTGTGTTTTTGGATTGCTGGGATTGTTGTTGCCTCTTTGCGGAAAAGAAAAGCCGCCATTGGAGGATTAATTCTATTCCTGGTTGAATTCTTAACCTTTCTATTTTTCTGTGCCTTGGCTTTTCAACCTGGATGGGATTTAACCAAAGGACCATTTTGGGCTCTTGGTTCAAAGTTCTCCTCCTTGGAAAGCAGTTTCTCTTCTTGGGGCCCCTATGGTTTAGTCGGCCTTGTCATCGATGCTAAAAAGGCTCATCTATTGGGCAATGGATGGACCGTGTTTATTTTGGTAAGCATTTTGCTTGGTATGTTCGGCTTCCTTCTTTCCTTTATCGGTTATGTCATTGATATGTCCGCTTCTGGAAAGGAGAAAATTCGTCTGAAGGCAAAACCTGCCGCTGCTTCTAAGCCAGAGGTGTCTGCCGTTAACCCTTCCGTCATTATTGTTCATGACGATGAAACAAACGTTTCTAGCGAGGATAAGAAACCGGATCATTCGAAACCCTCTGCCGAATCCTCTTCCGCCGTCCCTGCTTCTACTTTCGTGCCGAACCCTAGCGGAATCCAGGGCCCCCTTCTTGTCCAATATATCAATACGTATTCTCCTGATGCTACGGCCAGCTCTAAGCCATCTTCCTCCACCGTCCCTGTTTCTGAAATTCAAGGAGCTATCTCGGGAGAAAAGCCGCTAAGCGCGGAAGATGTCCGCAAGATTGTACGTGAAGAACTTTTGCCAAAAGAAGAAAAGCAGCCCGTTATCATCTCGGTTCCTTCTCCCGTTAATTCAAAAGAAGAAAAACCGTTAAGCGCGGAAGATGTCCGCAAGATTCTTTCTGAAGAGCTGCGGAAGAACCACGACGCTGATAAAGAGGGTGATATCATCATCGAGGATGAAAGCGAACCTGCCCCAAGCGTTTTAACCGAAGCGGATGTCCGTTCTATTATTGCCGAAGCAAAATCAACCCCTGCCCCTGTTGAAAAAACGATCGAAGTTCCAACGAAAGAAGAACAGTCTTTAAAAGTGGAAGACATTCGCAAAATGATTTCTGAAGAAATTCATAAAGCAATCCCTGCCGAGAAGTCTCCAGAACCAAAACCCGTCCTCACCGCAGAAGACATTCGTGGAATCATGAAAGAAGAATTTGATCGGAGAGATAGCAAGAGTCGCGAAACTCTTACCGCGGCTTCTGTTCGACAAATCATCCGCCAAGAAATGAAAGATGTACCTCCGTTAGCCGATACGAAAGTTCAACCAATTACCGTGGTTCTTTCCTCCTCCGCGGATAAGCCTGCGGAAGTAGCAAAGGAAATAAAAGAAGAACCTGCCCCGACAACCAAGGAAGAAAAAGAAGATGTTTCGAAGCCACGCGTGGTTGGCGCCGTGAATCCCGATTTGCCTCCCCACGATAAAATCATTCGTATCCCGTTCCAAACCCGAATGAAATTCGCTGAACCCAGCATGGCAAAAAATTACAATGAATTGAAATCGGAAATTATGTCTTACGGGGTGAAGAGCCGAATTTCCAACAAGGGGGATACCTTCCGCTTGCACAAAGTCACCTTTGTTCGCATCACGGTTGCTGGCAAAGCCTTAAAGCTCTATTTTGCTTTAAATCCCAAAGACTATGCGAATTCTCCGCTTCCCATCCAGGATGTAAGCCATAAGAAGGTTTATGCAGATATCCCTCTCGTATTCAAAGTGAAGAGTGACCTTTCAATGAAACGAGCGAAGGATTTGATCTCCGACGTCATGAAGAAAAATGGCTTGACGCAAGGAGCGGTGGAAACCAAAAATTGGATTGATGAAATTCCAGAGCCGGATGCCGAAACCATGGATGATTCGGACGAAGACTAATTCCTTATATTTATGCGGGCCGTCGAGCCCGCTTTTTTATTCCGTAGACGGTGTAAAAGAAGCACCTCTTTATATTTTTCTAGAAATTTGCTAATATCTTCGCGCTGAAATTTCGGCGGAAAGGAAGTGGTTGGATGGATCTCCCTGATTGGGCTAGTATCATCCTACTGCTTTTCTTCTTGTTGATGAGCGCATTCTATAGCGCTACTGAAACAGCCTTTGCCTGCCTAAATAAATACAAGTTCCAAATCGAAGCCGAAGATGGAAAGACTTCCTCGAAATTAATCGTAAAATTATACGAGCACTTTGAAACCACTTTAATCACCGTTTTAATTGGGAATAACCTATTTGCGGTTTTGATTTCTACGGTCTCCACATTTTTATTCTTACATTTGTTCCATGGCATCTTAAACGATTCCGTGGTATCCCTAATCGCTTCCATTGTCATGGCGATTATTACGTTTATGTTTGGCGATACCATTCCCAAGTTCGTGGCTAAAAGGGCTCCGAACATTGTGGCGAGGGTTGTTGCTTTCCCGACAGCATTTTTTGTCATTTTATTCTTCCCGATTTCTCTTGTTTTCCGTGGATTTGAATGGTTAACACGTAAAATTTTCCGTGCAAAACCCGAGGCGGATTTTACAGATGAGGATTTTGCACAGGAAATTGAGAGAAAGGAAAAAGAAGGGGAACTGGAAGAAAACGAATCGGATATTATTGTCAATTCTATCGACTTTGGAGATACGGCAATTCGCGAAGTTCTCACTCCGTTAAGCCGCATGACCATGCTGAATGGCGAAAAACTCACCACAAAAGCTGTTATTGAATTTTTGAAGAAATGTCCCTATTCGCGCATTCCAATTTATTACCAAACGCCGGACCGCATGATTGGTGTTCTTGTTGTTAAAAACTTTCTCGCTGCTTACTTGCACGATCCTAGCGTTTCCTATCTACCTTATGTGCAAAAGCCTTATTTTGTTAAACCGACCGTTAAAATTGATGACCTAATTGATGGCTTTAGAGAGAACCACACTCAAATTGCTCTTGTTCGCAAAGACAAGAAAATAATCGGTATGGTGACTACAGAAGACGTGTTGGAAGAATTGGTTGGCAACATTGGCGAAAATACTGTCCCACTTCAGGAGGGAAAGAAATGAACCCCCAGGGAATTTTGTATCTCGCCATAATTGCCGTTTTGCTTGTCTTCTCTGCGTTCTTTTCGGCATGCGACATGGCCTATTCTGTTGTGAACAAAAGAAAATTGAAAACGGCGATGGACAAAGGATTCTCCGTAGCTAAGAGAGCATACCGTTACGCGGAAAAATACGATGAGACGATTGTAACGGTCTTATTCGGCAATAACCTCGTTAATATTCTTGCGTCCTCCCTTGCTGCGGCTCTTTCTTTGTTGGAACCTTTTTCCAATAACCCCATGAGTTCCACCTACATTTCGCTGATTATGTTAGCGGTGTTATTGGTTTTTGGCGAGATTCTTCCAAAAGCTTTTGGAAAGAATTTTTCCTATCGTATCGCCATGATGTCTGCTCCTGTCCTCCTTGTTTTCGAATACGCCTTCTTCCCGATTTCTAAGTCGGTTAGTTGGATAGCGAATCTCATGACTAAGCCTCTTTTAAAGTTCGCGCCTGCAGATGCCCCCGCTAGTGACGAAGAATTGCAGGCGATGGTCGATGATATTGAAGATGAAGGGTTTATTGATCACGACCAAAGCGAACTTATTCAAAACTCCATCGAGTTTAAAGACACCTGTGCTTACGAGGTTATGACGCCGCGTGTTCGCATTGAAGGAATTGAAATTACGGAAGATTTGAATCGATACGTGTTAAAAGAAGGGGCATTCCGCCATTCACGCATCCCTGTTTATCGGAAAAATTACGACCACATTATTGGGTATATTCCCGTCAAGGGGCTACAAAGAGCGATTATCAATGGACAAAAGCTGTCCTTTGATCGTTTGATGCTTCCGATTCTTGAAGTTCCGCGGACCATGGAAATTTCATTGATTTTGGAATTGATGAAAAAGAGCAAGCATCATATTGCCGTGGTCAAGGACGAATATGGTGGGACGGAAGGAATTGTTACCTTAGAAGATATTCTAGAAGAATTGGTAGGGGAATTGTGGGACGAGTCCGAGCCCATTGATTTAACGGTGAGAAAAGGGGAAAGAAGAAACATTTATTACGCCAAAGGACGTATGTCTATTGACGAATTTTTTGAAACCTTTCACTTGGACGAAGAAGAGATTGACGAAGACTACGAAACCCTATCCGGTTGGTTTAATGATAAGCTGGGTAGATTTGGCAAGGTGGGGGACTCCTTGGAATATGGGAAGCTTACCATTAGCGTCCTAAAAGCTTCTGCCTATACGGTGGATGAATTTAAAATCGTTTATCACCCGCGACGTATTGTTAAAGAAGACTAAGCTTTTGTTGATAAAGATTCAAGATATCGTTGGATAATTTTTCGACGCTGTCTTGATCGGTTGTTAAGATGAAATCTGGATGACCGATACGGCTTAAAGCGAATTCTTTTTTATCGTTTTGAATCCGGGATTCGATGGCGGATTTTTCATCACCGCGTTGTACCATTCTTTTCCGACGAGTTTCCTCTTTGGCTTCTAGAAAAAAAGTAATAATTCTTGGATTGTTCAATTTTATGAAAGCTTGTAACCCGGTTGGGTCTACGATGAGGACTTTATTGTCGGCGACTTCCGCTTTGGAAGACCCATATTCGTTTCCGTTATAGTGCGTGGTCTCAACAAAGGAGTCTTCTTTTTTCAATTGATCAAATTGCTCTTTGCTAACGAAGTGGTAATCGACATCTTGTCTTTCTCCATTTCGCATGGGCCTAGTTGTGTGAGTGACTACTTTTTTAATGCCATAATGAGCTTGCAAATATTTCGCAATTTCCGTTTTTCCGGATGCGCTAGCGCCAACGAGTAAAATCATAGTTGAGGTATGATACCACAAAGAGAATTGCTCGGTGGAAACCAACAAAAATAATTGTAAATTTTTTATAGCGATTTAATCGATTACGCCTTTTCTTTTTCCGAAACCGAAAAAATAGTTCGACAAAATTTTCTTTTTTTCACCTTCTAAGTATACGTGGAGGCAGCAAAAATGAACTATCTCTTGAATCGGATGGATGTAGAGAAAAAGGTCCAAAAATTATATGGGGTTAGCCTAGTCAAACTAGGCAAGCCTTCTTGTTCTCATATTTATGACCTATCCGATGAGTTCTTAGCGGAAAAAAGCCATACGCCTGAAGCGAGATTTCTTTCTCGAGTGAAGACTTATTTTTGGAAATTGAATCCTTTGGAACGGAAAATTTTGATTATCAATCTATTGGAAAATGGAACTTATTACCCTTTTTGGTATTTGCCCGATGTTTCCATGAAGGAATTCAACGCCCTGGAAAAGTCGTTGATCGTTCATTTAATCTGCTTTGCCGATGACGAGGGGGTGCTTGCATGAAAAAGGGAATTTTAGCTTTAGCGTTGCCGTTTGCCTATTTGGCTTGCGCCTCTGCCGTTATTCAAGAAGCACCGCTTTATTCCTATAAATTTTGGATGGACGAAGTAGTGAAAGGACAACCGGCTCGGTTGCATTTTGATTGCTGGGCAACGACGTCTAAGCCGGTTACCTTCATTCGGTATACCCTCACCTTGATGGAATTTTCCTCGACTCTTTATACTTACGGGCCTGCTAAGGGTGAAATCCCTTTTACCATTTCAAAAGGCGGGGCTCATTTCACTTTGAACAAAAGTTTCCCAACGAATGGAATCGCCTCTTATTCGACTTGGAATGTCGATCTTGTTTTGCAAGGAAGATTCGACAAAAATCAAAGTTCGCAAATCGTGATTCGTAAAACGATGCACCATGGACCTGGCGACCCTTATTACACGAAAGAAAACCCCTTTGTCGTAACCGCGGATTCAACTTTTGATCCTGGCCGCAGTTCCTACGATTTCAATAAGTCTGAAAAACTGATGCCGTTAACCCCTATTTATAAATTCGGGAACCTCTCCTCTAATTCATCACAATATTTGCGAGCTTTTCAGATGGAAATCAGTGGAATTCGCAAGGAGAACAATGGGGAAGAACAAGTGCGGGTTTCCGATGCTTCCGTCACCGTGTTTGGACATGGGAAAGAATATGCAAAAGCCGCGGACAAAATGGATGCATCCGGATCGTCTTTTAGTTTCAATCTCACCCCGGTTCAGATATCGAGAAAAACCAAATTTTTCTTAAGCAATTCCTTCTCACTGAATCGCTCTACCGGAGCTTTGCGAAAAGGAGCCCCTAAATCGAAAAAAGAGATGGCCACTCGTTATCTGCCCATGCCACTAGGAACGGGGGAATCCAGTTCCCTTTACTCATGGCAGCTTGATTTTCTATTGAATGAAAAAGATTGGATTCGGGTCCGCTCCTATGATGTCAACCATCAATACGGCCTTGCAGGAGCGCAAGGAACGTATCGAGTCGTATTGGGAGGCCGTTAATCATGGGAGAATTGCTTTTTGCCGGATGCTTCTTGCTTGTGTCCCTTTCTACCTTCGTTCAAGGGTTTAATTGGAGCGGATGGAACCGAGGGTTTCTTGGATTATATGGGGCCGTCATCGAGACCAGCGTCTCCAATTTTGATAGCAACCAATATGTAACGATCCCTCATTTTGATTCGGGGGCTTTGAATGCCTCTTTAGCGGATTATGTAAAAAACAACATGGCCCCCTATAGCCGGTCTACCACCTACACGGTAACTCTCGGCGATCGCATTCCCTATACAAATGGGTATTCGTCGGTAAAAATTGCCTTTCGTGCTGATTTAGGATTTCGAATCCTCAATAAAACGGCTTCGTTCCGGATTGAAAAAATCACGGAGGATCACGCATGACGACCAATCAACGTTTAACTGCATTTTTGGAATCTTCTTTTTTGTCTGAACTGCTCCAAGTGCCAACCGTAACGGATATTAGTTTCAATGGGGAAGCACTCTATTACGAGGATTCTGCTTTAGGAAGACAAAAATACGAAAAGGAAATTGCCAATTCCGCCGTAGGGGATTTCTTGCGTCAAATCGCCAATTTTAGCGACAAACAGTTTTCCTATATGAATCCGATTCTCGACGTCAGTTTCTCTCGATATCGCTTGAACGCGACTTTCTTGTCCATTGTTCGCGTCAAAGACGAACGCGTTTATTCCTTCTCGCTACGTATTGGAAAAGAAGGAAGCGCCATTTTAGATGACGATACAGAGTTTTGGGGAGGGTCTCGTTCGATTTTGATGGATGCGATTCACCAAAGAAAAAGCATTGTCATCGCCGGAGAAACCGGGGCAGGGAAGACGGAACTTCAAAAATATTTATTGATGCATTTGCCGCCCGCGACTCGCGTCATCGTCATTGATAATGTCGAAGAGCTAGAAATGAGCCGTTCCTCCTCTCGTTTGGATTTGACCAGTTGGCTGGTGGATGATCGGATCAAAGATGCTTCTTTCCCCTCTTTGATTCGCAACGCCCTTCGAAATAATCCAGACTATCTTTTGGTCGCGGAAAGCCGTGGGGCTGAGATGCTGGACGCCTTGAACTGCGTGATGAGCGGCCACCCCATTATGACCACGCTGCACGCAAAGGATATTTACTCTGTCCCCCAACGAATTGCCCGCATGGCTCTTATGGCCAATGACAAGCTTGTTTTCGATGAGGTTCTTACGGATGTCTATCACCATTTCTCCTTGGTGGTTTACCTCAAAAAAGTGTTTCGCGACGGCCGGGTGGTTCGTTATATCGATGAAGTGGGAGAAATGGAAGAATCCACGCGTTCCATTCGAATGCTTTCGTCCCGAAAAGGAGGCCTATTATGAGCCCGTATTTGATTCCGGGAATCGTCGTGGATTTGCTTCTTGCTTTTGCTTGCTATGCCGCAAGCGAAAACTGGATTGTTACTGGTGTGGTGTTAGCCGCCTATCTGCTTATCACCCTTCTAGGCCTGGTCCCAATGCTAGACAAATATGTGGATCGAAAAAGAAGATCCCACGAAGCCTACCGCTTTATCAATTCCTATATTATTTCGTTATCGGCTACTCATTCTTATGGGCTTAGTTTTGACTCCGCTACCGAAGGGGTAACGGGAAAACTTAAAGAAGTGGTGGAAGCCATCCAAGAGATGGATCCGCTAGAGAAGGCCAAATATATGGAAGATTACTTCTCGGTCTCCATCTATACCATGTTTTTGCGCGTTCTGGATTTATATGCAAACCAAGGCGGCGATGTTTTGCGGTTAAGCGGGTCGTTGCTAGAAGAAGTGACCCGCGTAGAAGAAACGAATCGTCAAAAAGAAAAAACGGGAGCGCGAAATCTTCTCGAATACCTTTTGCTCTGGGCGGTATCTACGGGGATTATGGTTTTCCTTCGCTTCGGGCTATCAAGCTTCTTCGCCAGCATTAAACATAGCCCCGTCTATCTTGGATGCCTAATGGTTTATTTCCTGTTCATGCTTATTTCTTTGCTCATTTATGGGTCTTTCTATACGGAAATTCGGGTAATGGAAATTTTCAAAAAAGGAGGGCATGTTCGTGAAAGAGATTAAAAAACAAATGGCAGAGCTTGGCCTTCACTTTGGCCGCGAGATTCTCAAGTTTGCTCTTCTGAGCTTGGTTTTTGTGGGCTTAGAGATTGGACTGTATTTCTTTCTTGGCGGGAGTTATTACCTCTTATTGCCTTTCATCGGATGGGTTTTCTTCGTTTATCTTTATTTCAGCCGTTATGCCCGAACGATTCTAAAACGTCAGCAGCAGCGGATGGACGAATTTGTTTCCCTTTTTACCTTTTTTGGTATCTACGTGGAGGACGGGTTTACTGTTTTTCGCGCCTTGGGGGCTCTGCAAGAATTTGCTTCCGATGATTTAAAAGGCAAAATCGGCCAATTATTGGAAGATATTGAGCAAGATAAAAGCGTTGAGCCTTATGCTCAGTTTGCCTCTTTCTTCCCCGACGTTGCCGTAAAGCAAGTGATGGTTTCCGTCTATCAAATGGTTGAAGAAGGGCAGGGTGGCCTTTATGTCGCCCAGTTCAATCGATTGTTTCAAAAACTAAGCGATCAAAAACACGTATTAGAAAAGGAAAAACGACTCGAACGGTTGCAAACCTTATCGTTCTTGCCTCTAGCCGGCAGCGCCATTTCAATGATTACGTTGTCGTTAACCCTTCTGCAAGTCATGGAGGAAACAATGAATGTCTTATAAATTAGCCATGCTTTTATCCACGGTCTTCTTGGTTTCCGTCTTTCTTCTTGGCGGGGATTTGTGCCTCATCAATGCCACCTACCAAACTCTGGACGCGATGAGCTTGACGGTGAATCAGAGGATATCTCGCGAAGGTCAAATCAGCCAGGATACCTTGAGTTTTGTTGAAAATAACGGAGCAAATTTCGTGTCCGTTTCCAGTGGTACCCCTGCTATTGGGGAGACCTACGTTTACCGGCTGGAGAAGGAGTACCAGCCACTTGTGATTAAGAAATCCACGATGAAGATCGCGGTTACGCGAAGCTGCGTCGTTGGTTTCTATAAAAATTAGAAGGGAGGTGTTGGATTGTCTGAGATAAAAGGCCAATTGCTTGGAATGCTGCTTGTTTTAGCCGTTTTTGGCGCTATCGGTGGAACCTTAATGGGCATTTTCACCAAAACAAGCGAGACCATCGAAAAGAGGGTCGATTCTGAAATCAGCCTCGTTGCCGACGGCTGATAAAAAGAAAGAAAAGGGGTTATTCCTTCATATCGCACCGAAATAATTCTGAAAGGAGTAACAATAATGTCAGAAATTAAAGGTCAGCTCTTAGGTTTGCTTATGCTTCTCGTCGTCTTTGGATCCGCCGCGGGCGTCATTACCGCCGCGATTAATCACGACACCTCGTCCATCACCCAAAAGGTCAATAGCGAGGAAAGTTATCTTCAAGCCCCTAAGACTGTTGCTTATAACGGCTAATTAAAATGGAAAAGGCGATGCGGATATAGCCAAATCGCTTTTTCTCTACATTCCATCGCGTCTTTGCTATAATGGCTGCATATGGAAACGACCAAATTAGATGAAATCAAAGCCGCATTCGCGGAAAAACTCGGTATGAAAACCGTCGAGGAAACCAAATCATTGAAGGATTTGGGGCTCGATAGCTTAGACGTAATGGAACTCTCTTTCGATCTTGAAGATCGTTATGGAGTCGGCCTAGACGCCGAAAAACTAACCGGTATCAAAACGGTTGGCGAACTTTATGCCGAAATTGCCCGTCGTTTGGCGGAAAAGGGATTGAAATAATCTCCGTTAGATTCTCATCGAGGCGCTGAAAATAGGCGCCTTTTTTCGTGGAAGAAGCCAAAAATGAAAAAAATCGATTTTTCCCTTCATCTTCCTCTTGCATTTAGTTTTGCTAACACCTAATATTTTCAAGCGCGATTTATTGCGCAATGCGCTCAGCTAGCTCAACGGTAGAGCAATCGGCTGTTAACCGATCGGTTGTAGGTTCGAATCCTATGCTGAGCGCCATCTTGTGGCCCGTTGGAGAAGCGGTTAACTCATATCCCTTTCAAGGATACATTCACGCGTTCGAACCGCGTACGGGTCACCAATTGCAAAGTACCGAACTCCTCGTGGGTTCGGTTTTTGTTGCATCGGCTTTTTCGACGTGAAAAGCGAATAATCTGAAACAAAACGAGACATGCTTTGAGGTAGAATAATTTTATGAAACCTCTCGTCATTAATTTTCTCGGCGATTCGATCACGGAAGGCGCCGGAGCCGACTGCCCCGAAAATATTTATTCCGCCGTTTGCTGCCGCTTGGCTAAAGCAAAAGAAGGAAATTATGGCGTAGGCGGGACGCGCATTGCCAAACAACACGCCAGCACGAACAATAATCCGGACGAAGAATTTATCCTTCGAGCGCGTTGGATGAATCCTTGCGATTTCCTATTCGTGTTCGGTGGGACCAATGATTTTGGCCATGGAGATGCGGAATTGGGCCAAATGGGCGATGAGACCAGGTGGACGTTTTATGGGGCTCTTCACGAATTAATCACGTATTTATTAACCAAAAAAGGGCTTAAAAAGGATCAGATTTGTTTTGTTATCCTCACTCCCCGTCAAGATGAGGATAGTGTTCATGGGGACGGAAGCAAATCCTGGAAAGATTTCCCTCCACTGGAAGAATACCGTGAGGCCATTCGCCAAGAATGCGATGTTTTCGGAATCGAGTATTTAGAAACCAAACTTCCGGCTCCGCCGAAAGGAATTGCTGGACCTAGCGAGTTTTATGTGGATGGGCTGCACCCTAACGTGAAGGGGCACCAT
Source organism: uncultured Bacilli bacterium (assembly GCA_934699525.1). Classification (GTDB taxonomy): domain Bacteria; phylum Bacillota_I; class Bacilli_A; order RFN20; family CAG-826; genus Alloenteromonas. The sequence goes on along the minus strand of CAKUWP010000001.1, from coordinate 17,809 downwards.
CAACTGGGCGTAGAACTCTATGAGTATCTAAAGAAGAAGGGCCTGGCGAAATAAGCAATCATTTGGAAGCGAACACAATCTGCTTTTTTCTTTCCTGCCCCTTGGCGAATTGAATTTTCACCCTACAATGGAAGGACAAGGAAAAAAGGAGCCATGTAGATGGAAATTGCAATTTTAATTCTTGCTTCGGTTGCTGTTATTGGAGTGGTAGTTTTATTGCTCGTTTTGATTTTTAAACGAACAGGAACTTCCGATTCAGGCATTGATCCGCGAGCCTTAAAGGATTTAGAAAAGAGTCAAATTGTAAGTTCGACGGAAATCAAGGCGAACATCAAAAGCCTTAGCGACGACATCGAAGCGAGAACAGAAGCCCGCTTGAAAGGCCAAATGGTGGAAATTGCTAAAGCTATGCAGACTCAATCCGAGTCGGATAATCAACGAATGAATGCTTTTCAACAAACGGTTAACTCCAACTTAAATGCTCAAGTCCAGGCCATTAATGAGACGATTGCCAAACGTTTTGGGGATATCACATCCAAAAACATGGAACAGATGAACGCCATGCAAAAATCGATGAAGGATTTGACGGAATCCGATACTAAGCGCCTCAATGATTTCCAAACAACCATCGGGGCAACGGTGACAGCCCAAATCAATGCGATGAACCTCAAATTGGACGAATCGATGAAATCCATCAACGAAAAGGTGAATCAGACCTTGTCGGATGGATTTAAAGGCACGTCGGAGTCCATGGTTAACCTTCAAAAGCAACTAGGCATGGTGCAAGAAGCCCAGAAAAGCATTGATGGTCTTCAACAGGAAATTACTTCCTTAAAGGATGTTTTATCCAACAATCAAAAACGCGGCCGTTATGGGGAATTCCAGTTGGAACTGCTATTAGACAATCTATTCCAGGGTTCGAAAGGCACGTTATATGACACCCAATACATTTTGCAGGAAGCGCGAGGGGAAGAGCCTCAATTAAAGCCGGACGCTGTGATTTTTCTCGATGGAGAAGCTCACCATCAAATGGTTTGCATCGATAGCAAATTCTCGTTGACGGGATACGATCGACTCTTTGACCGTTCCACCCATTTAAACGAAGACGAGGAGAAACAAGCTCGCAGCGCCTTCAAAACCGCGACCCGTCAACGCATCGACGAAACCTCCAAATATATTATTCAAGGAAAAACAATTTCGAATGCCATTATGTTTGTTCCTAATGACGGTGTCTTCGCCTATATCCATAACGAATTCCCCGATTTGATCGATTATGCCCAAAAGAAAAATGTCGTATTGGTTTCTCCGACGATTCTTCAACCTTTGCTTGCCTCATTCCGTGTCATTCAAATTGACGCCAAAAAAAGCAAGAGCATCGCCGAAATTAATCAACACCTCAATGCTTTGGGTACCGAATTCAAACGCTTCATCCCTCGTTGGAAGAGCCTAAACGACGGGATTCAAAACCTTACGAAGAAAAGTGGAAGCTTCGATACAACGGTTCAAAAAATCGGTCAACGCTTTGAAAAAGTCCAAAAAATCGATTTCAGCGACTCCGAGTCCGATGAGATTTCAAATGCAAAATCCATTGGAATGCAGGACGGCGATGAAGATAGAGAATCGGAAGAAGCGGAATAACATTTTCCCATTATTTTGCCCCTATTGCTGAGGCCAAAGCATATTTGTGAAAAGTTCTATTGACAATCTTTTTCCTTGTATCAAAATCAAGCGGATATGGGAGTGAACCAGAAAATGAAAAATCGAAATCGTTTAGTTATTTTTTCGACAGCCTTAATCCTTTCGCTAGTTTCTTGCAGAGGCGAATCCGGCAAAACCAGCGAATCCGTGGATGAAAGCGAATTGGCCAAAGCTTTGACGCTTGCTCAAAAATCCGTCGCCTTTTCGGGGTCTTTGACCTCTGTTTATGTGAATGATGGAGATTCTTACGACGAAGGAACGGTGGATTTGACCATTGGCAAAGGGTTTGCAGAATGGAAGAAAACCTACCGGGAATCGTTGGATTATGATGTCTCTTATGACTACACCTTCGTCCCGAATGAAGCCGGCAATATCAGTTTCGATCGTTTGACTTTAGAAAACACGGTGGAAAACGCCGAATTCGTTGCCCCAAGAGATACGGCGGTCGCCGACAGCAAAAAAGGACCTTTGAATTATGAACAATACCTTTCCAATCCCTTTGCGAAGTTGGAGGTTAGCGACTTTGAATTAGTAGAAGGGCGTTATTACTTAACAACGGAAAAACTGAAATATTTTGAAGGGATGATGGGCATTACTAGCATCAGCCAATATCACTTCTATCCCACCAGCATTTTGGATGTTTCCTTCTCCATGTCCAATGGAAAATTTGCCGATGTTGACATTACCACCGAACCGCGTTCCGATGGTCTTTATAACGCTGCAGAATTCTTCTACGATGCCTCCTTCCGTCTTATTTTCCCAGGCGATATTGAAAAAACGGAAATTCAGCCTAAAGCCCATCGTGATGAGCACGATACCCTTAAAGCTGCTTTAACGGATCTCCAGCAAACGATTTCTGGTGGGAATTACACAATCCATGCGGTGGATGAGGAGTCGAGTGGGGAATACGGCGGCCAATACGATAACTATGCGACGGCGGATGGCTTCTACAGCGAATTCCGCGCTGCTCTCGATACCTATAAAATCGGCTACGAGAAGCGTGACGACGGCGAATATTATCGTTACAAACATTACGTTACCGGGAAAGACATGGGCAAAGTGACCTATTTCACGGAGGAGACTTCGCAATATTGGAAACAAACCCGCGCTCAACTCGAACCGAATTTCCTAGGATTTGCCCCGGAATTCTTTGTTAAGGGGAAGGATGGTTCCTTCTCTACGACCAATGGAAGTGTTGTGGACGACATCCGCAAAATCACTTCGCCGTTCTTCGATCGTCAAGACGCGTATTATGTTGCGAAAAAAGTGTTCTTTAAACTCAACGAAGAAAACAAAATTACTTCTTGGGGAACCGTTGCCTTCGATGCGACGGGATCGTACGAAGACACCTTCACTTATTCCCTAACCAATATCGGAACCACGAAATTGCCGGCGTTGCCGATTCAAGACTAAGGAGAAGATATGAATAAAATTACCTCATTTCTTGCATTATCTTTTGCCTCCGTAACTCTTCTAGCCTCTTGCGGTGGAGGCGACGCTTCTTCTAGCGGACGTGGAACAGGTTTGGCGGATGCATTGACTTTTGCCAGGGAAAACTCCTTTGGGATTACCGGAACCGCCTATACTGCTTTCGACGCGTTGACTAGTGGAAAAGGGGGAGAGGAATTCGCTAGTTATGAACTTCATAACGTTTTCAGCGAAGGCATCCTCTCTAGCGAAGTCGTTTACCATTATGATATCGGCGACGGCCATCCTTTTGACGACACGGTGTCCGCTACCTATTTTGCCAAAGAAGACGGTTTGACTTACCGCCGTGGCTTAACAGTTCAAAACCAAGTGGTGGATGATGTGGTTAAAAGCTCGTCCACTGGAAAATCCTTGGTTTTTAACGAACATTTTGATTCCCCGATGAAATCCCTCAAATATTCGGATTTCGTCTCGCTAAATGGTCAATTCCTCTTGAAGCCCCAGGTAGCCAAAACTTTCGCTTTGTCTTTAACACAGCAAAACATTTCCGCTCAAAAAGTCTTATTCGACTTAAAAGACGGAAAATTAAGCGATGTCACCATCTTTACCAGTTCGGCTTCGACTTCGATTGGCGGCGTCTATAGCAGCCAACGACTTGAACTTCATTTTAACTGGGGCGAAGTCGGCAAGATCCCCGATATCAAACCCTATGCCCATGAAAGCGTCCATGATACGTTGGAGCTTGGCTTATATAACCTTGGCCGTCAGTTAAAGAGCAAGAACTACACGGTGACGACGGACTTAGAAACACAGGAAGGCAAGGCTGTTGGCCATTATTACGCGACCCCCGAGTGCGTCTATAGCGATGCGACGGATGGTGTAAATTCCTATGGCGCTACCAAAGTGGGGACCGGATTCTATGAATTTTCCGTTACCACCAATTCTTCCGGCGAACAAAAAGTGACGATTTACGATGAGAATCCGATTTCGGAATCGGACCTCTTCCCCTCGTTTAGTTCCTTTGCTCCGGAGCTATTCGTCTCAGAGGACGGGAAGAAATTCACCTGCCGTCCCGGCATTGAGAAAAACGTCATTTTGCTCTTCGTTCCCTATACGGAAGCTAGCTATTATGCTTCCTTTGTTTCGGAACTTCGCTTCAATTTGGACGCCAAAGGCGCATTTGTGAATGCGGAAATCGATTATTACGATTACCAAAATAACAAACAAGGGACCGCGACGCTCACTTACGGTTCTTTTGGCGAAACCGTGGTACCCGTTGATTTTTAAAGGAGAATTCCCATGAAAAAGAAAACGTTATTGATTCTAGGCGTCTCCGCCGTTATGGGTCTTGCTGCCTGTGGCGGGAGCCAAGGAGGCGTCACCTCGTCTAACACGAAAGATACGGATGCTTCTCAAAAAACGAGTGAAACCTCCGCTTCGACTTTACCCTCGACCGTCGAAGAGATCCTTGCTAATGTCCAAGCCACCTCTTATTGCGGTTTTGACTTTGAAGAGAAGGGGGATACGAAGGCTAATGGCCGCGTTCTCTTCTCTGAAAATGACATTTGGGTCAGCGGGAAAGCCACCTTCGAAGAAGAAGGTGCTGTGAATATGCTGATTTATCAAGGAAAGCGAGGAAACGATTTCTTTGACATTGAAAATTATGTCGGTGTTCACGCAAGAAAAAAGCACATCGTGGCCGAAGTCACCGATAGCAATACCCAAATCGCGGAATCCGCATGGAAAGAAAAACTTTCTGAGCCCCGTTATAATGCGAATTGGTTCCAAGATTCGTTAACGTCTTTGTTCGAGCACAATCCTTCCTTATCGGTGAAAGAAGTGGGAACGGAATATACAGCCACCCTTTCCTCTTATCTAGGCGGAACATCGATTTTAGAGGGAGCTCTCCGTTTTGAAACTGCAACCAACACTTTCTTAGGCGGAACGTTAACTCAAAATAAGTGGGGTGAGGATAATTTCGACGCGGAGAAAAAGGCCCCGATTGATACGGATCAAAAGCCAGAACAATCCAGCGTTAAAATCGCCGAACTTCTTTCTGAAAAACCTAGCGGAGACGAATTTGACCCCACCCCGTATTTTGTTTCCTCCATCGATGAATTCTACGTTTCTTCCTATAGCGATTACCAAGCGAACAATTTAAAAGCAGAAGCGGGATCTTATGTGAGCCTCCATTTGGAGAAAGTCTCACCTGCAACTGCCATCAATGATCGCGACATCAAAATCATCGCCACCTCGGATCCGGAAGTGATCTCCGTGGATTCCTTCACGGGTTCGGTCAAAGCTCTTAAACCTGGAAACGCGAAGCTTACGATTTCCGATCCTCTAGGAGAAGTAACGAAGGAAGTAACCGTTACGGTGACGAGCCCCACTTTAAAAGCTCTCTATCTCTACACGGATCAATCCACACTCAAACCCGGTGATACAGCGAATCTCCGCGTGGAATTCTATCCCGAAACCTCTTTAGAGGCGTTTGAGGCCGTTTCTAGCGCTCCAGATGTAGTGCAAGTCATTTCCATCGCCGCGGACCGTAAAAGCGTCCAAATCAAGGCTTTGAAGGCTGGTACAGCGGAGATTACCCTCCATAGTGTTGCCAACCCGAGCATCAAAACCAGCAAAGCCGTGAAAATCACGGTCAAGGAACCGGCCCCCGAAGTGGATACGACCTGGATTGTTGGAAAATGGAGCTATTCCAGTTCGTCCTACGATGTCACGTTTACCTTTAACAAAGATAAAACGGGCGATGTGTTGCTTGTGATTGATGACGATTTGGAAAATAAGGCTACCTTCAATTGGACTTACGATGGGGTTGCCATTGCATTTTCCAATTGGAAATGCCCGTCCTCGGGATACGTTGACACCATCAAGTCGATTACTCTTGCGGCGAATGCAGCCTCATTCAAGGCCACGTTAACCTTCGACGATGAAGATGGATATGATACGACCCGTACGTGGACATTGACCAAAGAAAAGGAAGACGTTTCTTGGCTTGTTGGCACTTGGAAGCCTGAAGACGAAAACGTTCCGTGCTTTGTTTTTAACGCGGATGGAACCGGCAAATTCAAAGCCTCATACTATGGCGGCGAATATGACTTCACTTGGACCTATGCAGCGGGGGTCCTTTCCTTTCCCAAAGATGGGTGGAAGGACCAAATGGAAACCATCAAAACGGTCAAAAGCGCCTCTGCCAGCGGCATCACGGTTCAAATCGATGATGGCGAGGAAGTTTATATTGTCACCGTCGTCAAACAAGCCTAACGCGGTTTAAAACCAAAGCAAAACGGGACCTGGTTCAGCCAAGTCCCGTATTTTTTTATTCCTCAGTTTTCACTTCCTGCGGTTTTGCCAAGTGCTTACGGATATGGGGGTTCCTTCTTTTCTTGTGGAAGGATAAGAACGTAAAGATGATCGGAGCAACCGGGGCTAGGGAAGAAACGGTTTCTACCCCTGCAATCATTGGCTCCTCTTCGATCCATAAACTCCAGATGCTGAAGGGGATGGACGTGCCGATGCAAAGCACGCCCAAAACGATAAAGAGGAACCAGGCGTCGGAATGCTTCTTGGTGAACAAGGAGAATAAGAAGAAGAACATGCCAAGGCAAGTGAACCCGAATTTCACAAAATAAACCGCGGAATCTTCATCAAAGGGCCCGGCGACTTGCAAAGGGAAGCGGAAGGCTTCGGGGGCGAGCAAAGCGCCAGAGCAAACAAGCCAAGCGAACGTAAAATAACGATTTCCATGGCCATTTTCTTCTTTCTCCGCCATCTCATCAACAAATCCGATGAGGATGATGGCGAAGATCAAAGAAAGCATCTCCATGCCGATTTCGTCCAAATACCCTTCGCCTTTCGTCACGCAGGCGAGAATGATGATTACCACTGCCATCGTGATGTGGATGATGTCGAAGATGGTAAACCCGAATAATTCAAAATACCCCTCGCGGGAGAGGTTAGCTTTCGCACCTTTAAAGTCAAATGGCTTGTCGAACTGTTTTCTCATAATGAGCTTATTGTACTCCGTTGGAGGAAAGAAAAAAGGAGAGCTTAATGCTCTCCGTGAGGTTTTGCTTTACTTGGCGGCAAGGGAAGAAGGGGCTTCCTTTTGTTCCTCGGTGGCCTCACTTGCTTCGTCGAATTTAAGTCCGACAACGGATTCTACCGGCAAAGAGAAGGCAATGCCCTTTCCGTCGGTTCCTAGGCCAGCCGCATGATAAACAGCACTTAAAACGGCGTCGCGGATCGTGGATTTGACAAGAATCATGATCACTTCTTTATCCGGGGTGATGATGATGCCGTATTTTTTCTCCATTTCCTTGGTCCCGGTCCCGCGGGCATGGATGATGGTTCCGCCGTGGGCGCCTTCTTCGCGAGCCGCATTCATAACGGTCTCGGAGAAGCCGGAATTGACGAGGACGAGAATGACTTCAAATGGTGTTTGCATGGTGGTTTCTCCTTATTATAGGGTGTCCGCGAGGAAGCGGTAGAGTTGCATTCCGATTAAGGAATTGATGGGGATCGAATAACCGATGCCCTTATTTTTGGGCGAGGAGAGGAAGAAGGCCTCCAGCTCCTTGGACGCTTCGGGAATCGCGTCGCGTTTAATGAAGGAGAAGACGATGGATTTGCGGTCGTCCTCAATGCCGAGGATATTGCGAATTTCCCTTTGGGCGGTCCCCTCCCCGTTTTCTACGAATTGAGCGGATACCCCAAGCGTTTCGAATAAACGGACGACCGGATCAGCTTGTCCCCTAGAAACGATGGTGACGAAGAGGGAGAGCTTTTTAATTTCCCCGTCGTTTTCTGGTAGTGACGCTAAGCGTCGCATTTCTTTCTTTTTTCTAAAGAATCCCATATGGCCTCCTTATTCGAAATGGATGATTTTGGCATCGTCCTTGCTGAAAGTAAGGCGAGCCATGTATTTGCGGGCGTTCGAAGCTTTGACGCTGGCAGAAATTCCAAGCAATTGTATCGCAATGATTGGGGTTGTGGCGATTAAAGCAACAACACCAAAACCATTGGAATAAAAATCCGGAACAACCCCTGCGTTTTCCGCGCTGGATTTGGTTAAGCCGATGATTAAAGGAAGAATGAAAGAAGAAGACATCGGGCCACTAGCCGTTCCGCCAGAGTCAAACGCCATCGCGGTGAAGATGTCAGGGGTGAATAGAGATAACAGCAAGGCGATGCAAAATAACGGAACCATGTAATAAAGGATGGAGAAGCGGTAGTAGGTGCGGATGGCCGCTAGCATAATGGCAACGCCAACCCCTAAAGACAAGGCAAACAAGACCGATGTTTTCTTGATGTGCCCATCAGAAATGGTCTCCATTTGGCCCGTTAAAACGTGGACCGCAGGTTCGCAAAGAATTGTGACAAGGCCAAGGACGAAGGTGATGAAGAAGATGGCCCATGCAGGTTTAAAGCCCAATTCTTCTCCGACTACATATCCAATCGGAGTCATAACGGCCGTGGCCGCGGAGAGGAAGAGAACCAAACCGATATAAGAGATTCCAAAGCCAATCAGCAATTTGAAAATGGAATGGCGGGGGAGGTGGATGAACAATATGTCGTAGATGAAGAAGATGACGAGAATAGGGGCTAAAGCAATCAAGACCTCAATCATGGATCCTAAACTTCCGTTGATGGGGAAGAGGGCGTTAGCAAACTTCATTGCAATCGAACTCGTGTCTGCGGTGGGATAAACATAATCAGGAACGTTGGCCTTGATCATGACCAAAATTGCCGTGGAAAGGATTGGGCCAACGGAAGCCAAGCCAACCAAACCGAAGGAGTCATTCGTCGCGTTTTTGCCGCCGCGAACCACAGCAACGCCGGCTCCTAACGCAAGAATAAAGGGGACGGTTGCACTGCCGGTAGTCACTCCGCCCGCATCAAAGATGAACGGCAAGAGTTTGGCTTTGCTTGGATCCATCGCGATGAGGCAAATAATCATGAAAACAATCGCGTAGAAGAGGCAGTACCAGAGTTTCAAGGGCTTGTGGTAAATGATACGAAGAATGCCAATGACGACAAATACTCCGACGCCGAGGGCGATGCCCCCGATTAATACAAGAGTATTGAGCCATTCGTTCCCAGGGATGATCGTAACTTGCTTGGACGTGATAAGAATGGAGGGTTCCGCACAGGTGATTAAGGTGCCCAAAACAAAGGCAAACAAGATGACGATGAAAATATTTTCCTGTTGGGACAAAGAGCTGCCCATGTATTCCCCGACTTTGGAAAGGCCGGTTTCGGTCCCGACTTGGAACAAGGCAAGGCCGAGGATCAAGACGAAAAGACCGATAAGCAAAAGCCACGTATTCGACCAATCCATGGACCCATCGGGACGCATGGCGTTGATGTTGGTAACTCCAGTCAAAGATAAAATCAAAATGGCGATCACCATTGGGGCGATCGATAGGCTGGAAGAAATGAGAGCTGATACGTAACGGTTTTTCATGATAAGAGCCTTTCTCCTGTCTCAAGGTACAATTATACAAAGACGATTTTTGGTTGCACCATCCAAATATACAATGTATTAAAAAGTAAAATTAGTTTTGATGGTAGGACAAGTTTATCGTTTTTGTCGCATTTTTTGACAAAGAGCCTAATCTATATATCCATGAAAAAGAAATTCGAACGTAGATTGCTGGATAAAGATGCCGATTTTGCCCGGTTTGCCGAGCCGATATTGCAGGACGAACGTTACCTGGCTCTTCGTGATATTCCTCATCACGGCCACGTTTCAACCTATGATCATTGTTTGTCCGTGTGCCTTGAAGCCATGGAGTTTGCCTTTAAAAATCATGTGAAGGTTAATCCGTCGTCCTTAATTCGCGCTTCCTTGCTTCACGATTATTTTCTTTACGATTGGCACGTGAAGCCACACCCGAAGCACCATGCAACCAAACACGGGGTTTATGCCGCCATTAACGCTTTGAAGGATTTTGGACTCAATGCCGTGGAACGAAACGCCATTGAATCCCATATGTGGCCGGTGTGTTTATTCACCCTGCCTTTGTTTCGCGAATCCTGGATTGTTCAACTTGCGGATAAACGGGTAACGTGGAAGGAATTCCTTGCTCGTTTTGCCAAAAAGAAAGCGGCATAAGAAAAAAGCGGGCCGAAGCCCGCGAATAGGAGTACCGCCTTAGTGATCCGAACGACTGAATCCGTTTTTCATGTGCATGCTGGCTTCGTGGAGAACCTGGCTTAATAGCCTTTCGGTTGCTTCTTTGGCCATGTCCGCGACTTCTTGATTGGCTTCCTCCGCGCGTTTGCCCTTTAAAAGAGCCTCATCGTTAAGACGAACTAACGCGTGTCCTTTGGAAGCAACTTCCTCTTGGAAACGTTCCACGAAGATTTCGGTTGTGGCGAAATAAGGATCTGCTAGCGCGCCGATAAGGCGGATGTTCCAATAATAGAAGGAGGTGTCCGGAGCGCGGCTCGTCTTGGATAAATACGTGGGGATGTCCTCCACATTGGTATAAATCGGTAGCAATTCGTTATACATGTTGGAACCAAAGCCAATCCATTGAATCGCTGCGATTTTGTCATCACGATAAGGACGGATTTGGATGAGAGACAAGTCGTCGGTCCGGGAGATTCCAATCGGGCGGAACGGGGCTTTCCAATGAGGTTCGTGGTTCTTGCCATAGGGATCAAACGGAGTTCCCTGGTAATGGGAAGACAAAAGATATTTGATGTCCTCCAAGGTGATTTTTCGGTCGGGGGTATCGCACCAAGGAATATCGTCAGAAAGGGGAGTGAATTCCGCGCTTGGTCCATCAAAGGAGTGTTTTTTGCCGCTGAAATATCGTTCGATATACCAAGCACGCGGAGTGTTATAAGCGTGATCGGAATCGCTATGGGAGCCAAAAGCAGCACGAGGGTTGAAGGATTCGCTTAAGCTGAGGTCTAGATGGTTTTCTTCGATAAAGACTTTTAAATCCGGGGAGCAGATATGCTCTTTTTGTTCGCCAAAAGCATCGGCAAAATCAAAACGGTCGAGCCCAAAGGCGTTGGGCATCGCTACATAAGAATCGTCAGGGACTTTCTTGGCGATGAAGTGGTGACCGCCGATGGTTTCTAACCACCAAATCTCATTTTTATCGCTAAAGGCGATGCCATTAGATTCATAGGTTCCGTGTTCGACCAGCAACTGTCCTAAACGCAAAACGCCTTCTTTAGCGGAGTGGATATAAGGCAAAACCAAAGCGACGATATCTTCTTCGCCGATGCCGTTATAGCGTTTTTCTCCGTTTTTCTCGCTTTTTCCAAGCAAGGGGTCGGCCCCAAGAACGCGGGGGTTGCTCGTGATTGTCTCGGTGGCCGTCATGGCAACGTTTAAGGAATTGACCCCGCTTGCCGCCCAAATGCCCTCGTCTTCTGGGACGTTCGGCGTGCAGGTGTATTGCAAGGGGTTTTCCGGCAAATCGAGTTCTAAATGGGATAAACGGGAATGATAATGCTTAGGCTGTTTATCGGGGGTAACGACAATCATTTTTTTGGGCATGAAGATGCCGCTAGGAGAATCATCGTTTCTAGCAATGAGGGTGGAGCCGTCGTAGCTCGCTTTTCTTCCGACTAAAATGGTGGTACAGGCCATATAAGAGAGTCCTTTCTTCTTATTTATGGGACTATTGTAGACGAAATTTGCCAAGGTGGTGGAAACGATACCTATCTTCTTTTAAAAGGAGTGCTAAAATAGCGCAACGCGAAATGGAAACCCTATGAATATTTTGCTATATAACGAAAAAGCCGATGGAGGAAGTGGCGAAGAAAACGCCATTGCTATTCCCCCCTCCCTTCAAGAGACATTCCCTGCTTTAGAAGCCAAATCCGCACAAGAATTGGATCCTAAAACCTTTTTGAAGGGCTTGTCCGAAAAGGACAACGTCGTCTTGATGGGCGGAGATGGCGCCTTGAATCATTTTGTCAATTTAATCGAAGACGCCTCCCTCCCTTGCCCCTTTTGGCTTTGCCCTGTTGGAACCAGCAATGACTTTTTAAAAGACGTTGAAGAGCATAAAGACCCCAAAACGGGTCTTGTCCCTTTGAATGGCTTTCTCACCGATTTGCCGTTCATCGAAGTCAAAGGAAAAACCTATCGCTTCCTTAACGGCATTGGATTTGGGGTCGATGGGGAGTGTTGCGTGGAAGCGGAACGGAAAAAGTCCCGCGGAGAAAAAGACATTGATTATTCCAAAATCACCATCCATTTGCTTTTCCACGGCTTTATTCCTCGCCTTGCTAAAGTCAAAGTCGACGGGGTGGAAGTCAACATTTCCCGTTCTTATTTGGCTTCGACGATGAATGGGCGTTATTATGGCGGCGGCATGATGATTGCCCCAATGCAAAAGAGGAATTCCCATTTGTTGTCCCTGGTGGTTATCCATGGACGAGGAAAACTTGGCACTTTAATGTTATTCCCCAAAATATTCAAAGGAACCCATGTCCGGGCCAAAAAGAACGTCTACTGCGTCCAAGGTAAGGAAATCGAAGTTCAATTCGATCGTCCCTGCGGCCTCCAAATCGATGGAGAAGTGATAGAAGACGTCACTTCCTATCGCGCCTATATTCGCTAAGAAAGTCGTTTCCTTCGTGGAAACGCTTTTTATTCCCCTTCGTTTCAATTCGTATACAATGTTTCCCGTATGGAAAAGTCCTTGTATAGCCTTGGAATTGATGTAGGGTCGACCACCGTCAAAACCGTTTTGCTCGACGTGGGTGGGAGTTTGCTTTACGGCAATTATCTTCGCCACGCCTCCAAAGTCAAAGAGACGACCCTTTTAGAATTAAAAGAAATCGAAGAACAGTATGGGGATATTCCTCTCAACGTTTCTTTAACGGGGTCGGCAGGGCTTGGCCTAAGCGAACGAGCGGGTATTCCATTTGTTCAAGAAGTGCAATCGTCTTATTACGCGATTAAAGTCCTCTATCCGAACGCAGACTGCGCGATAGAACTTGGGGGAGAAGACGCCAAAATCATCTTCATCACCGGCGGCCTAGAAGAGAGAATGAACGGCCAATGCGCCGGGGGAACCGGGGCATTTATCGACCAAATGGCCACCCTTTTGCATTTAACCCCCTCCGAGATGGACGAGTTGTCTCTTCGCGCCCAAAAGGCCTATCCCATTGCCTCTCGCTGTGGCGTTTTTGCTAAAAGCGACATCCAATCCCTTTTGAATTCCGGTGCCAGCAAAGAAGATGTCGCCCTTTCTATTTTCTACGCGGTTGCCGATCAAACGATTGCCGGCCTTGCCCAAGGAAGAGAAATTAAAGGGCACGTTCTCTTTTTAGGAGGACCGCTTTTCTTCCTTCAAGGACTCCGCAAAGCCTTCAAGGACCGTCTCCATCTAGAAGAAGATGAAGCGATTTATCCAGAAGATGCCTCGATTTTTGTCGCACGAGGTGCTGCTTTATATTCCCAAAAAGCGGGCAAGGTATTCTCTTTGTCTACCTTAATTCGGCAGCTAGAATCCGCCGATGTCTTCGGACAAGTGATTTCTGGAAAACCCCTTTTCTCCGGCCAAGAGGAATTCAAGACGTGGCTAAAACGTCACGAGGAACGTTTTGATGTTCCCCGGGGAAACCTCTCCACTTATGAAGGAAAAGCCTATCTAGGAATCGACGCGGGTAGCACGACCACCAAGTTGGTGTTACTGGGGGAAAACGAAGAAATCCTCTATCAAAGCTATGCCTCCAACGCCGGCCTTCCCATTGAAAAAATCGCAGGAGAAATCCAAAAGATTTATGACATCATTGGCCAGAATTGCCATATTGTTTCTAGCGCCGTGACCGGATATGGAGAAGATATGATCCGTTCTTCTCTGGGCGTAGATTATGGGCTGGTAGAAACCGTTGCCCATTTCCGGGCCGCCAAACATTTCTGCCCGAATGTTGATTTTGTAATCGATATTGGGGGACAAGACATCAAATGCTTTAAGGTTCATGGTGGGGCGATCGATTCCATTATGCTCAACGAAGCCTGCTCTTCGGGATGTGGGTCCTTTTTGCAAACCTTCGCCGCCTCCCTTGGATACGAAGTCGAAGATTTTGCCAAAGCCGGCTATTACGCGCCGAACCCCGTGGAACTGGGATCCCGCTGCACGGTATTCATGAATTCTTCCGTGAAGCAAGCCCAGCGAGAAGGAGCAAGCGTGGCGGATATTTCGGCGGGCTTATCCCGTTCCGTTGTGAAAAACGCCCTCTATAAAGTCATCCGCGTCCGTTCGGCGAAAGAATTAGGTGAGAACATCGTTTGCCAAGGCGGCACGTTTTTAAATAACGCCGTTCTCCGTTGCTTTGAGCAAGAAATCGGAAAAGAAGTGATACGTCTACCGATTTCAGGCCTGATGGGGGCTTATGGAGCGGCTCTATACGCGAAAGAAAAAGACGGTTTAGGCGGTTTGATTTCCAAAGAAGCTCTTGGGGAATTTTCCTATACCTCTCGCCACGTGACTTGCCATGGTTGCACCGCCCATTGTTCCCTCAGCATGCTCCGCTTCCCCAATGGCAAAACCTTCTTATCTGGGAATAAATGCGATAAACCAGAAGGAAAAAGCGGCGGGGATGATTCCCTTGATATCTATGCCTACAAGAGAAAACGTTTGGAAGAAAGGCTTCCACAACCGGATTACCCCTGCGCCAAAGTTGGCTTGCCCCGCGCCTTATGCATGTATGAGCAATTGCCCTTATGGGATGCGTTTTTTAAAAAACTAGGTTTTGAAACGGTCATATCCCCTTATTCCAACCGCGCTTTGTATCGCGCTGGCCAAAAAACGATTCCTAGTGATACGGCTTGCTATCCGGCGAAGCTCTTCCATGGTCATGTCGATTATTTGATAAAGCAAGGGGTGGATTTCATCTTCTATCCCAGCGAATCCTATAACGTGGACGAGAAACGGGGAGACAACCATTTCCAATGCCCAGTTGTGGCTTATTATGGCGAGCTGTTACGCCAAAACGATTCGCGCCTCAACAAGAAAAATTTCTTAGATCCCTTCGTAGAGCTGCCCGCCTTTTCTAGCGCAGTCAACCAACTTTATGATTCGTTAAAGCGCTTCGGCGTAAGAAAAACCGAAGTCAAAGTCGCCCTTCAATTTGGCTTGGATGAACTCCAAAAATACCGGGAAGATTGCAAACAAGAAGGCGAAAGGATTCTACTAGAAGCTAGGGCAAAGAAGATGCCGATCATCGTTTTGGCGGGGCGTCCCTACCACGTGGACCCTGAGATTAACCATGGAATTGACCGTTTACTCGATCGATTAGGCGTCGCCGTATTAAGCGAAGATTCCTTACGCTTTGGCCTTAAAATTCGCCCCCACGTCCTTAACCAATGGACTTATCATGCGCGACTTTATGACTGCGCGAACCTCTGCACCCAAAACCAAGATATGAATCTCGTTCAACTTGTGAGCTTTGGCTGCGGCGTTGACGCCGTTACAAGTGACGAAGTCCGTCGCATCCTTGAAGAAAAAGGACGTCTATACACCCAAATCAAAATCGATGAAATCAGTAACCTCGGCGCGGTGAAGATTCGCCTTCGTTCTTTGCTCGCCGCCTTGGAAGAAAGGGAAGACCATGGATCCCGAAATTAAACAAAGAAACGCCTTATTCAAAAAGATGAAGAAGGAGCACTATACGGTTTTGATCCCGGATATGTGCCCCATTCATTTTGCTTTGATCGCCAAAGAAATCGAAAGGCGCTTTGGCATCCGCGTGCAAATCGTCACCCCGACGGGCCGTCAGGCGAAAGACGATGGCCTCACCGCGGTTCATAACGACGCTTGCTATCCCGTCATCATTACCTGTGGGGCTTTTATCGCCGAACTTCGGACGGGAAAATACGATTTAAACAAAACCGCGGTGATGATTTCTCAAACCGGCGGGGGATGTCGAGCCTCCAATTATCTTTCCTTGTTCCGCAAAGCCTTCGAAAAGGAATTTCCCCAAGTCCCCGTTTTGTCCTTTAACCTTTCTGGCTTAACCAAGGATACGGCCCTTCCCATGCCCCTTGGCTTTATCCGTGCCGCCTATCAAAGCGTTCTATACGGGGATTTCTTGATGAACCTCGAAATGCAATCCCGCGCCTATTTTGAGGAAGAAGAAGTGAAGAAAGTAACGGGAGCGTGTATCGATAAACTCCAAAAACAATTGGGACATCCCTCTTATTTTAAGACCAAGAAAAACGAGAAATGGATCCTGGAGGCCTTTGCCCGTTTTGCCCCACCTGCAACGAACCGCAAACCCCGTGTAGGGATTGTTGGGGAGATTTACGTGAAATATTCTCCTTACGCGAATAATCATTTGGTGGATTATCTTTTCCATGCGGGAACCGAACCCACCTTGCCTTCTTTAAACGAATTTGTCCTTTACTGCATGAAGAATTATTTCATCGACCACGATTATTATGGAAGAAACCGGGCGATCATGCCGTTTTTAAAACCCTTCTACCGTCATTGTTTACGTCTAAACGACAAGGCGGCGAAGATGCTAAAAGGAACCACCTTCCTTCCGTATGCGGACTTTGAAGAAATCGCAGAATGTGGCAAAAAAGTCATTAATCTAGGCGTGAAAATGGGAGAGGGGTGGGTAATCCCTGCTGAAATGGTCCATTATGCGACCCACGGCGTGAAAAACATCGTCGTGGTTCAGCCCTTTGGCTGCCTCCCCAACCACATCGTGGGAAAGGGGATGATTCGTCCAGTGAAAGAACTTTGTCCGGACGCGAACATCGTTCCCTTGGATTTTGATGCATCCAGCACAAGCGTTAATCAAGAAAATCGTCTAAAATTGATGCTAAGCAACATCACCGAATAAAGGAACTATTATGGTAAAAAAAGCAAAACGGGAAGACTTTGACCCTATTTTATTCCAAGGAATCGCCCATCGTGGTTTGCACGATGAAAGCAAAACGGAGAATGGATTGAACGCCTTTAAGGCGGCTTTAGAGAATGGCTATGCCATCGAACTGGATATCCATTTGACGAAGGACAACGAGCTTTTGGTTTGCCACGACGACAATTTAAAACGCACGACGGGGAAAGAAGGAATTATTGAAGATTTAACCCTGGAAGAAATCCGAAATGGATATCGCCTTCTCGACGGAGAAGTGGTTCCAACGTTCCAAGAGGTTTTAGATTTCGTTCAGGAAAAGACCCCGATTGTGGTGGAACTCAAAGTTCATCAAAAGAATTTCCGCCCCTTGGCCAAAAAGGCGATGGAAGTGCTTCGTTCCGTTCAAAACAAGAAGCGCATCACTTTGATTTCCTTTGATCCGCGGGCTTTATATTGCTGCCGTAAAAGCCCCTTCACCCGTGGGCTATTGGTCTGCAAAAATAGCGAATGGGTCTTCCGCCTTCGGAGATGCTTCGAATATTTGGATGTGGAAGAATGCCTTCTCATCACTCCCAAATACCAAAAGGAAAGGAAGAAGGGCCGTCTTATGAACGTATGGACGATTCATAACGAGAATCAGCTGAAGGAAATCCACGGCCAATTCGATATGATCACGTTCCAAGAACTGGGAACGGAGCGGATCCACGAATACCTCAAAGAAGAATAGGATGAAAAAGCCCGGGATCTGATGCGTTACCCATTTGTTGGACAATTCTGACAAAATATTAAACATCATTTAGCGAGCTTGCAAATGGATACTTCC